>NZ_JBWJFQ010000002.1:0-575930 GCF_057784235.1 Mesorhizobium sp. CNPSo 4670
GCCGAGGCTCGCTACGACCGCTACAGCATTTTCGGCGACCTCATGTACGTAAAACTGTCGGGAGAAAGCGGCACACCAAGAGGCGTCGTCGCCAACAGTGTCGAGGTCTCGTCGCAGACATTTTCAGGGCTGGTCGGAGCGGGCTATTCGATCCTCCAGAGTGACGCCGGACGTCTCGATTTTGTCGGCGCCATGAGGGTCTGGTCCGTAGACACCGACCTCGACTTCCATGGCGGTATCCTGGACGGCGTATCCGGCAGCGACGGAGCGACCTGGGTGGACGGGCTGGTTGGCGTTCGCGCGAACTACTCGCTCACGCCTGAAGTCTATCTGACGGGCTGGGGTATGGTTGGTGCGGGCGGCGCCAATGTCGACTGGGATGTCGCCGCCGCACTGGGCTACCGGTTCAACGAGCGGTTTTCGGCGGTCGCCGGCTACCGCGCGCTCGGCGTCAACTACCGCAATGACGGCTTCGTCTTCGATGTCGTCCAGCAAGGACCGATCATGGGACTGGTCATGCGTTTTTAGACCCAGGATCTACATCCGACAAATAAGGGAGGAACTGATGACAACGAAATCTACCCTGCGCAACTGCATCGTCATGGCCTTGGCTTTGGCGACTTTCGTGGAACTTGATCCGGTCTCCCTGGTGACGCGAGGATCGATGTCGTCTGAAGCGATTGCCAAGGTTGGCCAGCCTCTTACGCCCGACAGCGCAGCGGGCGTCGCGCGACGCACGACCCGGCGGACAATTCGGAGAACAAGCGTGTACGTGGCCAGGCTGCCTGCCGGTTGCGCCAAGACTTCGGTCAATGGGACGGCAATCTGGCATTGCGGCGGGAAATATTATCAGCACTCGGGTTCGAAGTACGTGGTCGTCCACGTCAACTGACAACGGTTTTGTGACTCGTACCGGGCGGTTACCGTTTTTGTGCTGGGCCTATTTCGCCGGATTGCGTCTACTGTGATCACCACAACAGCATCGTCACCGCCGTCGACCCACGTCGAGCCCGTTCGGGTGCCCACTTCGCTCAACGACGCGCTGCAGTCGACCTCGGCCGTTTTCATCGCCGCCCTTTCGTGGGCTGACCTTCGCGCGCTTTCGGTGAGCGTTGCTAAATTTCTTCGGCAATTCGGATTTGTGGCGTGACAGCCTGCGCCACGCTCGCCAAGACCACCGGCCGATGCTCGGCATTTGAGTTCGCAAAGCCAAATTCCAATCACCCCGATCCATTGCTTGATGATCCCGCAAGCACAAACGGACATGCCGTTGCGGTCCCCGTTGTCTGATTCGATGTCGCCAGGATCGATGAATCGCTGGAACAAAACACCGGCTCGGACCGTGCCGCGGCGTTAAGTCCCCAGACGACGAGCAAAAGATGAACCGCCCATAGAGCCGGCGCGAGCAACGACGAGAGAACCGTTGCGGTTCGCATAGCTAATTCCTCTCGTAGAAACTGTTAGGACGGTAGTGGCTTCCAACGCATCAGCCGCCTTTGACGTGACGCGAAGCTCCGATGGCCTAGGCATAGCTCGATCTCGTAACCGACCAATTCCGCTGGCCGCCAGGTCTGTTTCCAGCTTGTTTCGATCTCGATGCCACCCTTGGCGGAAGTATGCCCATCACGTAAAGCGTATGTCTTGCAGGAGCCCCCTATGTAGCCCCGCCCAGAGACCTTGCCTCGGCTTCGCTTGGCACCGTGGTCATCAAGCCACGGTACCGACACTGACATGACTCTGGGGCTTCGCGCGCTCGCGGTTAGGCGCCACTTCGTCGGCTATCATGTCGTCCCCTCAAATCTCTTTTGCAATTCGGCGCCCCAATTCAGTCGACGAAGCGCGTCCTGTCGGACCTGAGGACCACCTCAGCAAAGTCGGGCACTTCCAGACCCTGGCGGACCTGGGCCTCAAGAACCTGCTCGGCCGCCCTGACGGCGGCGAGCCGCGCCAGCACTGTCTTAGCTTCCAGGCGGGGTACTACGGCGACGCCATCGCGGTCGCCGACGAGTATGTCTCCCGGCGAGATAGTCACTCCTCCCAGCACCACCGGAAATCCGACCGTGCCTGGACCATTGCGCGCCGGCGAGTTCGCGATGACCCCAGCACAGTAGACCGGCAACCCGACCGCCTCGATTCCGACAATATCGCGAACGAGGCCATCCGTGATGAAGCCGGCGATCCCTTTGTTCCGCGCCATGCCGAGCACGAGATCCCCAGTGACTGCCGCACCGGCAAAGCTGTCGGTGGCCGCAACAATGACATCGCCATTTATTGCGGCATCCAACGCCCCAAACAAAGCGAGATTGTCGGCGGGGCCGCAGTGACATGTCACGGCGACGCCGATCAGCGTAGCAGTACTTGGCGATAGGGGCTTGATTGCATAGTGCAAGGCCCCGCGCCCACCCATGGCGTCGACGACGTGGCTGACGGGCACGCCCGAAAAGGCATTGATGATTTCTGCGGCAGGCCGTTCGAAACGGCGCTTGATGGTGAGCAAAGGCGGGTCTTCAATCACGTGGCAGCCTCCTAGCCTGGACGAACGAAAGACAGTCCGGCCCGAGGTCGCGCAGGGTCCGTGCTCCCATCAGTGCCATGACCCGGTCGATCTCCTTGCGATAGAGTTCGAGCACGTGTCCCACACCATCCTCGCCGGCGACCGCTAGCCCCCATAACTGCGGCCGACCGACCAGACAGCAGGAGGCGCCGAGCGCCAACGCCTTGACGACATCGGAGCCTCGCCTGATGCCGCCGTCAATCAGCACCGGTATGCGGCCGTCGACAGCCGCGACGACAGCCGGCAGCGCGTCGAGCGACGCGGCGGCGCCGTCAAGCTGGCGTCCGCCGTGATTAGATACGATGACGCCGTCGATACCGCGCGCCACGGCCTCGGTGGCTTCACCGGGATGCAGGACGCCCTTCAGCAACAACGGTCCGGTCCAAACGGTGCGCAGCCAGTCCACGTCGGCCCAGGAGAGCCCGGGGTCGAGCAGTGCGGCCATGCGGCCCGCCAGCGCGCCGACCGTCGCCGTCTCGCCGGGACGCGCGTAGTTGCCGAAGGTCAGTTTCGGGAGTCGGGTGCGCATGCGCAGCAGCCACGCCGCCTTGGTGGCAGCCGCGAGCGTCCCGGCCACGCCGAAACGCGGCGGGATTGTAAAACCGTTGCGGATGTCGCGTTCCCGGTGGCCAAGCATCTGATTGTCGATAGTGAGCACCAGCGCGTCATATCCTGAGGCACTCGCCCGATCCACCATTTCGCGGGTGAAACCGCGATCGGTATAGACGAATACCTGCATCCACCGCGGGCTGGTCCCGGTGGCTGCTATGTCCTCCAGCGTGCAGGCCGATCCGTGGCTGGCGCAGTAGAAGGTGCCAGCGGCTGCCGCGGCTCGTGCTGCCGCGCACTCGCCGTCGGGCCAGAACAGACCGGCCAGGCCGGTTGGCGCGACGCCGACCGGGATGGCAAGCTTCGCGCCGAAGAGGTCAAGGGAGAGATCCCGGATCGCTGCCCCGTTGAGCGGTCGCGGCAGAAGGGCAACCTCGTTGAACGCCTGCTCGTTGCGGCGCAGCGTTCGCTCATCCTCGGCGCCGCCGTCGGCGAAGTCGAACACCGGGCGCGGCAAGGTCCGCTGCGCGGCGTCGCGGACCGCGGCCACGCTGTACAGGCGCTTCAGCGCTGCCGGCGAAGCACGCGACACCGCAACGGCGGCACCGTCGTTTAGCCCAGGGCCAGTGTTCGAGACAGTTGAAGCGCTACTCACGGTTTCTTGTCGCCGATGCGACCATGATGCGTCGGTCCACCGCCTCCCGGGACACGCATGCAGCAGAGCGTGCCCTCAAAGGAGGGGTCGCTGCCGGTCGCCAACACGCCGGCATTTGTCACCCAAAGCATCTCGCCCGAGAAGACGCAGTTGGTCGTTGCCTTGCCGCAGATGAAGAAGCCTTCCGCAGTGCCGTCCGGCTTGAGCACATGAATGCCGTTGGCGGCAATATCCGTGACATAAAGGCGGCCATCGGCGCCGACCTTCAGCCCGTCGGGGATCGGATTAGCCCCTGGCAAGCGGCCAAGGTCTTCGACGCCACCATCAGGACGCTGGCGCTTGACGCGGCCTGTATAGGACTCGCCCCAAACGATCGAGCCGTCGGGCTCGATCGCCACTCCATTCGGGAAGGTCGGCTCTTCGAAGCCCAAGGCAAGGTACGCACTGCCATCGGGGTTGATGGCAAAGATGTAGCTGGGGTCGGGATTCCCCGGATTGTACGTGCCAGGATCGCTGAAGATAAGCCGGCCATCAGATGCAAATACGAGATCGTTTGGACCGTTGAGCCGAATGCCCGCAACTTCCGTCAGTAGGATTTCCGGCTTTCCGCCTTCGGCAACTCGCTGGATCGATGGCGTCGTCATCTCTGCGGCCCGCCAGGGTCCGGTCGTGCCGCCGTTCTGGCAGACATAGAGCAGGCCATCCGATCCGAGAACGCAGGCATTGGGCGCTCCCGCAACATACGCGAACTGGCGAGCCGTTCCGTCATGACCTATGGCCGTCAGCTGACTGCGATAGCTTTCGACGATGACAACGCGCCCATCAGGGAGCACCGTCGGGCCCTCGGGCCAGCCGAGGCCGGTGGCGACAACCTCGACCGCCAGGTTTTCAACCTCGTTCATCGCGCGATCTCCAGACCAACAGCCTACCAAGATTTGTCGGGTATAATCCAGCCGGGGCGATCTGGCGGTCGGACGTGCGGCGTGGTGGGGCTCCACAAGCCCACCCCTACCCCCGCCGCCGACAAGGCCGGGGGGCTGATCGGCATCAGGTCGCCCCGGCGGCGGCAATCTCACACGCTAGCCCTCTAGGGTCAAAGGCACTCAGCAGGCTCCCGCCAATGGCCGAGATGGGCTAGAACCGGTCGTCGGTGTGACTGGCGGTTCAGGTCTTCTCCGCGCCCCGATTGCGGACGTTGGTGCGCCGGCAACAAGGGGACAGCGGCGAATTCCGATCATGGGTTCCGCCCTGGCGGTGAAACCAAGCTGATAGCACGTGCCGGAGGCGTGATGAGCGGCGGCACTCGCATCACTGGTATGGCGCGATGCGTTCAGATGTCGCCGTGCCGCTCATCGAACCGTCGCTGGGCCTTGTCGACCTGATCAATATGCTCACAAGCCCATTGGCCGAGCGCGAGGACAGGCTTGCTGAGAGACCGTCCCAGTCCGGTGAGCGCATATTCTACCTGGGGCGGACTGGTCGGCATGATCGTGCGCGTAACAAGCCCGTCGCGCTCCAGTCCCCGCAGGGTCCGTGTCAGCATCTGTTGCGAAATGCCCTCGATTCCTCGCTTGATCTCGTTAAATCGGCGCGGTGACATAACCCTTTCGGATAGGAATCGCCCTGTGGCCAAGACAGTCTTTTATGCCCGCGTCTCGACTGCCGACCAGACGCTTGCGCATCAACGCAGGCAGGCCGAGCTAGCAGGTTTCAAGATAGATCAAGAGATTGCCGATCACGGTGTTTCCGGCATCTCGACCAAGCTGGCGGAGCGACCTTGAGGAAGGCGGCTGTTCGACATCCTCCGCCCTGGTGACACGCTGGTGGTGCGCTGGGTCGACCGGCTGGGCCGCGACTATCGGGACCTGTCGGATAGCATCCGGCTGTTCATGCGTGACGGTGTGGTGATCAAGACCGTCATCAATGCCATGGTGTTCGACGGAGCGACCAAAGACCCCATCCAGCAGGCCATTAGGGACGCGCTGATAGCCTTCATGGCAGCAACGGCGGAAGCACAGGCGGTCGCCACCAAGGAAGCCCAGAAGGCAGGCATTGAGGACGCCAAGTCCGACCCCAGGTCGTACCGTGGCAGGAAGCCGAGCTACGACCGTGAGGCATTCGACACGGTGGTTACAATGCTGGGCACGGGCTGGTGCATCAGCCATAGCCAAGGTCACGGGCTAGCTCCGCCTGTGACGCTGTCGAGTGGCGGGATTGATCTCTACATTCAGCAGGACAAGTTCCATGATCAATTCGCGGCGGATGTTCCGGAACCAGATGCAACCTTGATGGCTGCGGCGCAGCGGCCGGTCACCGAAACTGCTCTCAAAGAGGAATCAGGTGATGCCGCCTGGAAAAAGATTCCGTCGTGGTTCATCTATGGCGACAAGGACTTGAATATTCCGCCGCAGGCTCTGGGGTTCATGGCGGAACGGGCGCACTCCAAGCAAACGGTAGTCATCAAAGGGGCTTCGCACGTGGTGATGGTATCGAACCCCGCGGCCGTCGCGCAGATGATCGAGAGCGCGGCAACTGCACAATAGGTGAGACTGAACCGTTCGAGTACACCTCGACACCACGAGATCAGCAGCCTCACTGCCGATCGCTCCGGTTACGTTCCAATCCAGCCACGCGGGCCAGCCCGCGTGCTGATGCACGCATCAATGTTGAGTTAATATGCCACCCCCCACGCAGGAGCATTGGTAGGCCGACCTTTTCGAGCGGATAATGCGCTCGGATTTGGAGGGTCGGCTGCTTGACGCCTTATTCCATCAGATGCAGCGTGTGACGCCTGTCAGACTCCATCGAGACCGAGATCGCAGTTCCGGCGCTCGAAAGTCCGACCGCGGGTCGAGGACGATCTCTGCCTTCGGCGCCCGAGACATTGAGCCCCAGGCGCAGTTAGATCGACTGGCTGCGATCAACCGTAGCAGCGAAGCCGGAACCGGCAGTTCGATGAGTGGGGGGAAAGGCGGTAGCGCTCTACCGACTCGAACCCCCGGAGCCGCAAGACAGAAAGTTCGAAAAGCTTCCAGGAACCCCAGGGGAATTGGAGGCCGCATCAGACATTACGTCCCACGGATATTGCAGCGAACGTCCGCGATGAAGCGGCCAATATCGTCGGCAAAAGAGCGTCCAAATAGGACTGTCGGCGGCTCTGTCGTGGGAACGAAAAAAGAAGAGAAGCAGAACTTTCGTGTGCGATTTTTGCACACGACATCCGGCATCAAATCGAACGCGGCGAGATACCGAGTGTGTCGCGAATTTCGCGCCTCAGGACCTTCGGCGAACTCATTGACCTTCATATCGACGACATGTGCGATGTGGGCAAGCCCCCTCTCCGCTCGAAAGCTGCGACGCCTGATATCCTGAAGCGGCAGCTTGGAAAGCGCAATATGGCTGCTCTCGATCGCGAGGCGGGTGATCCGATTTGGCCGCGAACGCGCCGCCCAGGACGCAGGTGACCATCGGCAACAACAAGCTTGTCCTGTCTCACGCTGCTGCGGTTCACGGTTTGGAGGTCAGCCCTAGGGTCGGGTAGGTCTTCCGCGACGGCGATCTAACACTCGATCAGTTGATGGCCTTCGCGGGCCGACTGGTGCCGATCATACCAACCGCGGATGATGCGATCAGCCACCATTGCAACCAGTGCGATCGCCAAGCCGGACGTGAGACCTAGCCCGGCGCTTGCATTACCGAGCGCGATGTAGACCTGTTGGCCAAGATCCTTGGTCCCGACTAGGGCCGCGACCACTACCATGGACAAGGCGGCCATGATGGTCTGATTGAGGCCGAGCATCACGTTTGGCATGGCGAGGGGCAGCTTGACCTGAAACAGCAGTTGCGCGGGCGTGCAGCCACATTGCCGGCCCGCCTCGATGCAATCGACGCGTACGCTGCGGATGCCATGCTCGGTGTAACGGATCGGTGGCACGATCGCGTAGAGCATGATTGCAATCAGAGCTGTGAGTTCCCCCACCTTGAAGAACATCAAAACCGGAATGAGGAAGACGAACTGAGGTATCGTCTGCAGCGCATCCTGGACGGGCCGCAGCACCCGTGAAACCGTGTCGCTGTGTGCTGCCCAGATGCCGAGAGCCCCACCGATCGCCAAACACAACACTACCGCCAAGCCACAGAGATAGGCCGACTGCATGAAAGGCTCCCAGAGTCCCGTCAACAGGATGAAGATGCAGCTTGAGAGCGAGAATAGCGCAACTGCGCGACCGGCGCATCGCCAGGCCAGAGTGACAATCAGCGCGATCGTGGCGGGCCACGGGAAGGTGGAAAATCCGAAGAAGAAATAGAGCGCGGCAACGACTACAGCCAATGCCGGACGCCAGCCGAAGCGCAGCGCGAGGCCATAGGCGATGACGGCTACCGATGTGACGTAAACGACGATCACTGTTGGGGTTAAGGCAATGCCCCAGGAGAGCGGCGTTACAGCGCGGATCATGCCAATCCGGAGCGGCAGGATAAAGTAGTAGAGAACCCCGTTCTTGAAAGTCTCGATCGGGCCGTCAAAGCGCGTAACGAGGCCCAACACCCAATGATTGACTGCATCGGCGTCGATCAGGCCTCGCGTGGAGGCAAAAGGGAGCGTGACGGCGATCCCGCTCAGTGGGATGAGCCACGCGCCAATCAGTGCTATGGCGATGACGCTCCACATGCGCCGGCTGGTGAGCCAGGCCGGGTGCGGCGCGGCGCCACCGTGGCCGGCCAGGCCGAGCGTGATCCGGTCCATGACCATGGCGAGAAGCGCAATCGCACCGCCGGCGAGCAAGCTCTGGCCGAACGCGGCCGCGCGCATCGAAGAAAGGACTTCCCAGCCGATATCCGCGAAGCCGCCGATTATCGAGGCGATGATCATGATGCTAAACGCGGCCATCGTCGTCTGGTTGATCCCAACCAGGAGCTGAGGTGCCGCCGTCGGCACATCCACCAGCCAGAAGCGCTGCCGCGGCGTGCAGCCGCTCATCACGCCGGCCTCGGCAATGTCGCTCGGGACACGCTCAAGGCCCAGTATCGTATTCTTCACCATGAAAGGGATGGCATAGACGGCGCTGGCAATCAGCCCGACCACCGGCCCGAATCCGAACAGCAGCAGCAACGGGATGAGATAGGCGAAGGCTGGCATTGTCTGCATCACGTCTAGCGCGACGTTGATGGTCCCCCGCGCCTGTTTCACATGAAAGGCGAGGACGCCAATAGCGAATCCTACGAAGACGGAGATTGGAATGGCCAACAGGACGAGAGCCATGGTGTTCATGCTCTGGGGCCAGTATTTGGTCACCAGGAGGTAACCGAGCGTAAAGATCGAAAAGGCGGCGAGGCGATAGCCGCCGGCACGGAGCGCGATAACGCCGACCACGAGCATCGTTATCGGCCAGGGAAGCCATTGCAGGCCAGTCTGCACACCCACCATCGGCCATTTGAGCAGCCAGGAGATGCCGCGAAATACCGGCCGAACCAGGTCGGTGACGACGGCGCTCCAAGCGTCCACCCATTGTGCTATTGGCGCGACCCAATCGGAAGGATAGGTGGCGAGCCAAGGCAGGACGCCGCGTAGCGCCAGGCAAAGCACCGTAAAGAATACCGCCGCCATCCAGACCGACAGGCCTGCATCCAAGTGCAACCGCCGCGGTGCGGCTGTGTTGAACGTATTCAATGCCGCCGTTCCCTGTCTCGCTCAAGGAGCTGCAATACGGTTTGGCGATCGATAGTCCCCACAATTTTTCCGGCTGCATTGACCACGCGGAATCCGGTGATGCCGGTGGCGACCTTGGCCACGAGCTCCTCCACGTACACCGTGTCCGGCACAGTCTCGACGCACGGGCCGCAGTCGACGCCGCTCTTAACTGCAATATCGGCCGCATGGACCGCGCGAAGCAGCGATATGTCTTCGACAAACTGCGCCACGTAGTCGTCGACCGGCTTGCGCAGGATATCGGTTGGCCGACCGATCTGGATGATCTCGCCCTGGCGCATGATGGCGATCCGGTCCGCCAGGCGGAAGGCTTCCTGGATGTCGTGGGTGATGAAGACGATGGTCTTGCCGAGTTTCTTCTGGAGCCTTAGAAACTCGTCTTGCATCTGCCGCCGGATCAGTGGATCGAGCGCCGAGAACGGTTCGTCGAGGAACCAGAGCCCCGGCCCGACCGCCAGCGAGCGTGCAATTCCCACGCGCTGCTGCTGGCCACCGGAAAGCTGATGCGGAAAAGCCGTCTCGCGTCCTTCGAGGCCGACCAGCGCAATCATTTCCCTCGCCCTCGCATACCGCTCGTTCATGGAACATCCCTGGACGCGGAGCGGAAAGGCCACGTTGTCGAGGACGCTCAGATGCGGCAGCAGCCCGAAATGCTGGAACACCATGCCCATGCTGCTGCGGCGTAGCTCTATCAGCCGCTGTGGACTGGCGGCGAGCAGGTCCTCGCCGTCCAGGAGCACCTGGCCATGGCTGGACTCGATCAGACGCGAGAGACAGCGCAGCAATGTCGATTTTCCGGAGCCGGACAGGCCCATGACGACGAAAATCTCGCCGACATGGACATCGAAGCTGGCATCGATCACCGCCGGGATTTGCCCGTTCCGCTTGAGCCGTTCGCTTACAGTGCTCGGGTCGCCGGAAACGAGTTCCCCCTTTCGGACGAGGCGTTCGGCGTGGGCGCCGTAGACCTTCCATAGGCTTCGGCAGGACAGCTTCACGGGCCGCTCCGGCTCCGCCTTAATCATGGCGCAGGCTCCCCTCTCGTTAGGATCGGTGTTGGAGTCATGTGCCGATCGCCGTTCTCCGGGGCGCCGACGCCCTGATATCTCGAGATGCCGCCGACGCCAGGTTGTCGAGCGGTTCTCGCATCAGCGCGTGGCCTCCTGCACCCAGGGCTGCCAGACATCCTGATGCTGGTCGATCCAGGCGTTGACGACCGTATCGATGTCCTGGCCCTTCCTGTCGATCGCCAGGATCATCTGCTGCTGGGTGGCCGCGTCCTCCCGGAACGCCTTCAGGAATTCATAGGCCGCTGGCCATTTGTCCTTGAAGCCCGACCATACCACCTTGTGGACCTCGGGAGGATTGATGCAGTGATCGTTATCCTGCGATTTGCAGGGCGGCATCGTCACCCATCCCATGTCGGCTTCCGCGAAGATGTAGTGCGGCGCCCAGAACATCATGAGCAGAGGTTTCTTGGCCGCCACCGCGGATTCTAGCTCGGCAACCATCGCGCCCTCGGACCCGCCCGGCACGGTGGTCAGGGGCAGGTTGTTGTCTTTGATGATCTGCGCGGAGCGGGAGCCCCAGTCGGCCGGGTAGTCGAGCAGGCGGCCGTTCGGGAAGGTGTCCGGGCTCGTCAGCGCCTGGACGCAGCCCGGCTTGGTGAGCGCGGTCCAGTCCGGCAGGCCGGGGCAGACATCCGTCATGTACTTGGGATAGACCCAGCCCTCCTTTGTCTCGAGGCCGAGCTGGCCAATGTCTTCCACCTTCCCCTCCTTCAGCACCTTCGGGAAGATGTCGCCCACATTGTTCATCCAGATCTCGAGCGTCACGTCGAGCGTACCGTCAGCGAGGCCCGTGAACTGCGGATAGCCACCCGCGGTCACATACTCGATCTTGTAGCCCATGCGTTGCAGAAGGGTCCCGACGATATGTGTGGTCACGTGCTGGCCGGTCCATTCGGCCATCACGAGCTTGATGGGCTCGTCCTTGGCCCCCATGTCGGCGGCCCGCGCCGCACCGGATCCCATTGCGACGAGCATCGCCACGAGCGAGCCTGAGGTGAACTTGAAAAACCTCGACTTGGACATCTCTTCTCTCCCTGTTGTCATTGTCCCAGTTTTCTCTACGACGACGGAACCCGATGTCAGTGCGACGTCAGTCCGCCGTCGATGTTGATCGACTGTCCGGTGACGCTCGGCGCAAGCGCCAGATAGATTGCGAGGTCTCCGATCTCCTCGGGCGTCTGCGGCCGGCCCTGCGGCACGAACTCCAGCACATGCCGCTGCCAGGACTGCTCCGCCGTTTCCCCTTGATCTCTGAATTCGTCCGACAGCATGTCCCACATGTGCGTTTTCACGACACCGGGGCAGATCGCGTTCACGGTGATGCCGTCGCGAGCGACCTCCTTGGCGAGGGAATTCGTGAAGCCGAGCACCGCATATTTTGAGGCGCTGTAAAGCGCCAGCTTCGGGTAGCCGTCCTTTCCGGAAATCGAGGAGATGTTGATGATCCGCCCGAAGCCATTGCGCTTCATCGCGGGGACCGCGGCCTTGCACGACAGGAACACGCCCTTGGCATTGACATCCATCACCCGGTCCCATTCCGCTTCCGCCAGGTGCTCGACAGCGGCGACGCTGATGACCCCGGCGCAGTTGACGGCGATGTCGAGCCGGCCGAATTGCCGTTCGACATGCGCCACCAGAGCGACGAAGTCGTCCCATTTCCTGACATCGACGACACGCGACTCAGCCCGCCCGCCTGCTCCGCGGATTTCCGCGGCAACGGCCTCCACGGCTTCTGCCTCGATGTCGGTTACGACGACCCCGGCGCCCTCGCTCGCAAGCGCCAGCGCAATGCCGCGCCCGATGCCACGGCTTGCACCCGTCACATAGGCGGCGCGTCCTGCCAGCCGACCGGTCATGCCGCTGCTCCCACATGCGCGGAGAGGATGGCGTTGACCTTCTTCGCGGCCTCCAGCTGGGGCATATGGCCGACGCCCGGCAGCAAAAACGCGGCAACCGACGCAGGAAGCTGGCCTAGCGGGTCAGGCGACAGGATGGCGTCCTCCTCTCCCCAGATGACAGTGACAGGGATCGCCGGATTGTCGGCGCTCCAGGTCGCCAAGGCCGACAGCAGCACTGTGCGCTGGCGCCCATCCGGGAAGCAGGCCGCGATGATCTTCGAGAGAGCCGCCTCGGCGCCGTCCAGCCGCTTGTTGCGGGCGACCCGGTCGGCGAACTCACGGCCCACCATCGAGGGGTCGGCAAACAGCCTGCCCAGGCATTGCTGCAGGTCGCGCGTCTTCCTGGCGGCAAGAAACTCGGCCGGGAAGGTGGGATCGATCTCCTCGGCAAGGCTGGCAGGCGCGATCAGGGCGAGCGAGGCGACACGGCCTGGATGTGTCAGCGCCAGTTGCAGGGCAGTGCCTGCCCCGAGCGAATGGCCCACCAGATGCGCCCGCTCGAGCCCAAGCGCGTCCATCGCCTGCCCGACCGTTTCGGCAAGCTCCGCGAGATCTCCGATCCGTATCTCCTTCGTCGACTCGCCGTGCCCCGGCAGGTCGATCGCATAGACCGCCCGGTCGACGGCCAGGGTCGCCTGGGTCATCTGCCAGGCGTCGAGATCGCCGCCGAGGCCGTGGATCAGCAGGGCCGCCGTACCGCCCTCGCCGACCCGCAGATAGCGGAGCCTGCGTCCATCGGGCAGATCGAGCTGCTCAGGCTCCGGCGCCTGCGCTAGGGCCGCCTCGGCGGCAGCGCTCTCGGCGAAACGGGCGATGAAGGCGTCGACCTCGGCGTCGGGCACGGTCTCGTCGGCGAGGATGCCGATCAGGGCGCCACAGGTCCGCGTTTCCCCCTCGGCGATGACATGTCGGCGCAGCACGCCGGCCTCCTGCGCTTCGAGCATGTTGTTGACCTTCGTCGTCTCGATTTCGGCCAGCTCCATGCCCGGCGCGACGCGCGCACCTTCGGGCACAACCCATTCGACCAGCGTTCCCTCTTCCATGGACAGGCCCCAGGTCGGCATCGATATGGGTGTGATCTGCATCATCATCGCTTTCGATCGGCGTAATCGTTGACCAATTGCCGGGCGGCGGCTTCGACCTGTCCGGCATTCGGGATGTAGGCGGCCTCCAGCACTGGCGCGAAGGGGACCGGCGTGTGCGGAGCGGTCACGCGCCGGATCGGCGCCTTCAGGGCGGGGAAGGCCTTGTCCGCGACGAACGCCGCGATCTCGCTGGCCACGCTGCAGCGCGGATTGGCTTCGTCGACCACCACGAGGCGGCCGGTTGCCGTGACGCTCTCCAGGATGGTGTCCTCGTCGATCGGTGAGGTCGTGCGCGGATCGATGACCGTCGCATGGATACCGGACGCCGCGAGCCGATCGGCGGCCTCCAGCGCGACATGCACCATCCGCGCCAGCGCGACGATCGTCACATCTGCCCCTTCGCGTAGAACGGAGGCTTCGCCGAAGGGCACCGTATAGGCCTCGTCGGGCACCTGCCCCTCGATGTCGTAGAGCTTGGTGTGCTCGAGGAAGATGACCGGATCGTCGTCGCGGATGGCTTCGATCAGCAACCCCTTGGCGTCATAGGGCGTCGACGGGATGACGACCTTCAGGCCCGGAACATGGGTGAAGAAGGAATAGAGACATTGCGAATGCTGCGCGCCGGCGCTGAAGCCGGCACCGAACATCGCCCGGATGACCAATGGCGTCTTCGCCTTTCCGCCGAACATGTAGCGAAACTTGGCGGCCTGGTTGTATATCTGGTCGAAGCAGACGCCGATGAAGTCGACGAACATCAGTTCGGCTATCGGCCGCAAGCCAGTGACGGCGGCGCCCGCCGCCATGCCCATGATGGCACTTTCGGTGATCGGCGTGTCGATGACGCGCTCGCGGCCGAAGGCACCGACCAGCCCGCGCGTCACTCCCATGACGCCGCCATAGGCATCGTCCACCCCGGTACCGCCGGCGCCGCCGGCGACATCCTCTCCGATCACCACCACGCGCGGATCGCGCCGCATCTCGGCATGGAGCGCTTCGTTGATCGCTTGGCGGAAGGTCTTCTTTGACATGCGGTGCGTCCGATCAATAGCTGAGATAGACGTCGGCCAGCAGGGCGGCGGGCGACGGATCGGCCGCCGCCCGCGCCTTCACGACGGCGGCTGCGATTTGCTGTTCGACCTCGGCGTCGATGGTGTCGAGTTCGGTTGCGTCCAGAAGCGCCGACGCGCCGACGCGGGCACGGAAGTGGAGCAGCGAGTCCCCGTCGGCCCGTACCGACTGCAGCTCCTCCCTGGACCGGTAGCTCTGCGGATCGCCGCAATAGTGGCCGTGATGGCGCACGCAGCGCGCCTCGATGAAACTGGGCCCTGCACCACCGCGGGCTCGTGTCAGGGCTTCTGCCATCGCCTCATGGACGGCGAAGAAATCAAGGCCATCGATGCGCTCCGCCGGCAGGCCAAAGCCAGCGGCACGGGCGGTGATGTCTCTGGAACCGACGGCGTAGCCGACACCGGTTCCCTCCGCATAGCCGTTATTCTCGACAACGAAAATGACCGGAAGCTTGAGCACGACGGCCATGTTCATGGCTTCGAACATCGTGCCCTGGTTGGAGCCCCCATCACCGCTGAAGGCGACGGCGACACGATCGGTTCCGAGTGTCTTGGCAGTCAGTGCGGCCCCGACCGCCAAGGGTGGGCTGCCGCCCACGATCGCATTGGCACCGAGCATGCCGCGCTCGATGTCGGCGATGTGCATCGAGCCGCCTTTGCCGCCGCAGAGACCGCCTACCTTGCCGAAGATCTCCATCATCATGCCGTCGATATCACACCCCTTGGCGATGCAATGACCGTGGCCGCGATGAGTCGAGCCTATGTAGTCACGGTCATCGAGATGCATGCAAACACCGACAGCGCAGGCTTCCTGACCGCTATAGAGGTGAACGAATCCCGGTATCTCGCCATTGGAGAAAGCGCGGTTCACCGCGTCCTCGAAAGCGCGGATTGTCCGCATCTGGCGATAGGCGATGCGCAATCTGTCCCGGCTCATCTGCATGAGTGGGTCCTCCGCCATGCGCCGATCGAGTTTGGAACGGTGACGGGCGCGTCTATGTCGGCCAACATTCCGCCGTCGACCGCAACCTCGCCTGCTGCGCCGCCTGAAATCAGCGCAACTCTGTCGTTGAGCTGGCCCATTCGCCTCTCCCTATCGTCAATCCGATCAGAGCAGGTTGGCGTCGGGGCAGGCTCTTGTCAACAAAAAGTTGACTCACAAGCCAATTTTTTGGCAGAGTGCCAATTTATAGGCTGATGGCATAATCTGCCTTGACTGTCGGCCCGGGCGCGTGCTGTCAGTGGCCTACAGCCGCCCCATCCCGATAGAATCGGGATGGGGCTCTATCTCTTTGTTTGAGCATGATCTTTTCCGAAAACCGGATTCTACTTTTCGGGATCATGCTCCAGAGGATTGAATGAAAACACGAATTCGCGACATACGACGCAAGGACATGCAGCAGGTGGCGTTCGACGTCCTTGCCGAGGAAGGTTTCCATGGCGTGACCCTGGCCAAGGTAGCCGAACGTCTCGGCATGTCGCGCGGCTTGGTCCACCATTACTTCATCAGCAAGGATGAATTGCTGGAAGCCGCCGTACGCTTCGGGAATCGGCTGATCTCGGAACAGATCGCGGCGAGCCTGCGCCGCTGCAAGACACCGCACGAGCGTCTAACCACAATCTGCAATGGCAATTTCGACGAGCGGATGTACATCGCCAGTCGGGCTCAATATTGGATTTCCTACTGCGCCCAGGCAACCTTCTCGGCACGCTTTGCAAGATTGCTTAATGTCCAGAACGCGCGCATGCGCAGCAATCTGCTGCACGAACTGCGACAGCTCCTGCCCAAAGTGGAGGCCGAGCGCGCGGCTGAAATGATCGCCATGTTGATGGATGGCATCTGGGTTCGCATGGCTGCGACCAAGGCCGAACCGTCACGAGAGGCAGCGCTAGCCATGTTGACCAGCCTGGTCGACAGCCTGTTGGGTTCAAGTAGCCCGCCGAAGGTTGGTCGTCTGCAAAGGTCCAAACGCCAATAAGGCAAGAAGAGATAGTGCGGCGAATCCTGCGTCAGTGCCGTGGCAGGCCAAGCGCCGCCGAGCCGCTCGGCCATCGCGTCAGAGCGAGTCGTAAACTGCATCTATCAAGGCCTTTCGGCGTGGATCGATGTCGTCGAAACCGAGCATATCGTTCGTAACATAGCCGAATCCGAGACCCGCACCGAGATCGGCAAAGCCGATGGCGCCGCCCCAGCCCGTGTGGCCGAACGTTTGCGGTGATGCGCGGCCGGCATACACAGGATCCTCGATCTGATAGCCGGCGGCGAAGGCGGCTGGCCCCCCGAAGCTTTCATCCATGCCGCGGAAGCGAGGTCTCGCTGCTTCTTCGATTGCTGCGCGACTGATCAGAGGCTTGCCTTCCCGAACACCACCGGCGGCCATCATGCCGTAGATGCGTGCCAGTGCATGTGCAGTCGACTGGCCATTGCCGCCCGGCACCTCGGCGGCGCGCCAGGCGCGGTCGTTGGGCGCCAGTGCGCGGGGTGCCGGATTGTCGCATGCGTGGGGAAAGGGAGAGGCGCGCGCAACGTCGATCCAGTCCGAAGCCTTCGGGCCCTCGATCATCTCGGCGACCCTGTTGTCGTCCTGTTCCGGCAGGCCGATATGAAAGTCGGCCCCGAGCGGACGTGCGATCTCTTCTGCAATGAAGCGGCCGATGCTACGCCCGTCGACGCGACGCAACACTTCACCGGCGAGGTGGCCGTAAGTCAGTGCATGATAGATGCAGCGGCTGCCCGGCTCCCACAGCGGCGACATGGCGGCAAGCGCATCAACAAAGGGCGTCCAGGCAAGCAGGCCTGTCTCGTCCATCGGCACGGTGAGACCATTCAGTCCGGCCTGGTGCGACATCACCAGATCAAGCGGGATGCGCTCCTTGCCGCCGGCCGCGAATTCGGGCCAGTAGCGCGCAACGGAGGCAGCATAGTCCAGCTTGCCGCGCTCCACCAACATGGCGATGGCCAGGGCCACAACGCCTTTGGTTGAAGACCAGACGTTGACCAGCGTGTCCTGCCGCCACGGGCGGGTGCGCGCAGCGTCGACATGACCTCCCCACAGATCAACGACAGTCCTGCCGTGCACCACGACCGACACGCCGCCGCCATGCCGGCCTTGGGCGAAACACAGACCAAACGCATCGCGCACGCCGGCAAAGCTCGGATCGCAGATGCCCTCTATGTTCATGCGCGGATTTCTCACCAAATGTCGTTGTTAATGACTGAAGTCATTGAAACCTGTTCTCACCTAGCCCGCTAGTCCAGTGAGTTACCAGCTCTTGAAACGGTGGCTCGCATGATGCGATCCGAGATCATAGCGACAATCGCGATCGATAGGCCGGCCACCAGCCCTAGACCCGCATCTGCTTTGCTCAGTCCGATGTAAACCTGCTGACCGAGATCTTTCGTGCCGACCAGAGCGGCCACAGGCAACATCGACAATGCAGCCATGATGGTTTGATTGACGCCAAGCACGATTTCCGGCTTTGCGACTGGAAATTCAACATGGATCAAGCGCTGCCAGGCAGTACAGCCGATCTGACGCGACGTCTCGACATGATCGGCGGGCACGCTTCTTATCCCATATTCGACGTAGCGAATTGGCGGCACGATTGCATAGAGTGCTATCGCAATCAGGCCCGTGAGTTCACCCACCTGAAAGAACATCAATGCCGGGATAAGGAAAATGAATTGCGGCATGGTTTGCAGCGTGTCGCAGCATGGCCGCAGGAGAGCCGAGAATCGGTCGCTTTTTGCCGCCGCGATGCCAATCAGTCCCCCTGAAAAAGTGCAGATCAGGACAGCCAGGACGCAAAGATAGAGGGATTGTCCTAGTGGCTCGTAGAGACCTGCTGTAACGACGAAGGACGTCCCGATCACGACCGGAACCGCCAACTTGCCGCCGCCGACCGACCAGGCAAGCCCTGCTATCACCGCGATGAATGCTGGCCAGGGGAACCCGTTGAAGCCAAAGAGCAGCAATGCGGCTCCCAACAGCACCACGATGCCGACGCCCCACCGACCCTTGACCATCAGCCAGGCCGCCAGCACCAGCGTCATCGCGGCATAGAGGGCGCTTACCTGCGGTGTCCAGGCGAAACCCCAGGTGAACGGCGTCACCGCAGCGGCCAGACCGATCCGAAGCGGCAGCATGAAATGATAGAGGACAAACACCTTGAAACTGTCGAGTGGTGCCGAAAAGGCACGGACCATATCGAGCACGAGCGCATTCAGGGCATTGGGATCGATCACGCCCTGCAATGTGTCAATCCGCGCCATGCTTGCGGGCACAAGGTGCAACAGAACGCCGCCGAGAAGCGGGACTGCCAGGAAGGCAGCCACACGAATTGCATCATGTCTCGTTTGGCGGCCCGAGCCGTGACGCGGTTGCGCAAAGCCGCGGGTGATGCGATCGACCACCATCGCCAGCACTGCGATCACCAGGCCGGATAACAGGCTGTGGCCGAAATCCGCCTTGCGCATCGCATTGAGAACTTCCCAGCCGACATCGTTGAAGCCGCCTATGATCGCCGCCATGATTACCATGCTGAAGCTCGCCATGGTCGTCTGGTTGACGCCTGTCAGAATTTGCTGTCGGACGGTCGGCAATACGACATGCCAGAAGCGTTGCCATCGCGTACAACCGGCCATGCCACCCACTTCCAGCAGGGAAACAGGCACGCGGGCGAGGCCGAGCATGGTGCAATGGACCATGGGCGGGATCGCGTAAGCCACGCAGGCAACCAGGCCCGCGATCGGTCCAAAGCCGAACAACAGCAAAAGCGGAATGAGAAAGGCAAAGGCCGGCACCGTCTGCAACAGATCCAGCGCCACCAAGGTCACCCTTCGCACAGGGCGCGACGTGTGAGCTGCGACGCCGAGCAGGAAGCCGATCGCCACCGCAAGCGGCACAGCAAGCGTTACCATGGACAAGGTGTTCATGCCTTGCTGCCAGTAACCGGCGAGCACGATGTAGCCGAGAGCGACCAGGGTAAAGAGCGCCAGTCGCCAGCTTTGCGCCCGCCAACCAAGCAATGCGAAGAAAACGATTGAGGCCGGCCACGGCATCCAGCGCAAGACAAAACCACAGGTATCGAGGGCAGCCCCCAGCACCGAAGATAACACCGCGCAGAACGGGGAGAGCAGCGGCACGAGCCAGTCAAAGATGCCGTTGACAGCCGGCGCGACGGGCAGGATCCAAGCCTTGGGGTAAGTCAGAAGCCAGGGCCAGGCTGTTCGCTGGGCAAGGCAAAACAAAACGAAAATCAGGATACAGAACCAGACCGTCTGCCGCCGAAACCACAGGGGCGGACTGTCGACCCGTACAGGCGAAGCGGCCAGAATGCTCACCGCGCCACCCTTCGCGCCGTGTCATTGGCCAACACTTTCCCAATGATCTCGGAGGTCAGCAAGCCGACCGGTCCCTCCCCTTCGCGGGTGATGACAAATGTCTGTGTGCCGGCAAGGCTGTGCGGCAACAGCATCTCGATCGGCGTCGCCGCGTCGACTTCGTGACCCCGACTTGCGTCCCAGTTGCCGGGAAGCTTTGCCATGACGGAGCCTGCGGTCACCACCTTGGCCAGCGAGACATCCTCTGTGAAGCTCGCAACGTAGGCGTCGACAGGCGTGAGCAGAATGTCGGCAGGCGTGCCAATCTGGATAATCCGCCCTTCGCGCATGATCGCGATCCGATCCGCCAGACGGAAGGCTTCTTGAATATCGTGGGTAATAAACACAATCGTCTTCTGCAACAGCTGTTGCAGGCGCAAGAATTCGTCCTGCATCTGGCGCCGGATCAGCGGATCGAGCGCCGAGAAGGGTTCATCGAGGAACCATAGCTCAGGGTCGACAGCGAGCGATCGAGCGATGCCGACACGCTGTTGTTGTCCTCCGGAAAGCTCGAGGGGCATGCTGTTTTCCCGGCCGCGCAACCCCACCAACTCGATCATGTCACGAGCCTTCGCAGTCCGATCGGCCGGCGGCATACCCTGCATCCGCAACGGAAACGCGACATTGTCGAGGACATCCAGGTGCGGCAATAGGCCGAAGTTCTGGAACACCATCCCCATGACCTTGCGCCGGACTTGAACCATCCGGCGCTCACTCGCTGCCAGCAGGTTCTCGCCGCCAAGCCAGACTTCGCCAGTCGTTGGCTCGACGAGACGCGACAGACACCGCACCAACGTTGATTTGCCCGATCCGGAGAGGCCCATGACGACAAAGATCTCTCCTTGCCTGACGTCAAAACTGACATCCGCCAAGGCGAGAAAATGCCCAGTCTCCTCCAACCGACGCTTCAATGTCAGTGGTGGTTCCGAAGCTTCGAGCGCCGTGGCCAGTGCCTTGTCGGGCCGCTGTCCATAAATCTTCCAGATATTACGGCACCGAAGCTTGGCGACTGCCTCAGCGGTTGACCCGCTCGATAAGCCTGCCCCATCGACAGGGTTCATCATGAACCAACTTTCTCTACGGCGATCAGTGAAGTGACGAGATATCGGGCCGTGAACGGAAGATCCGTAACCTCGCTCCGCGCGATCAATTCTGTGCTGCCTTGAACCAGTCCTGCCAATCGTTCTGGTGCTGGTCCATCCACTCATCGACAGCGACGTCCAGGCTCTTGCCTTGCTTGTCGACGGCGTAGATCATTTTCTGCTGGTCATCGGCATGGACCTGGAGTGATTTCATCAGGGCATAGCCCGCCGGCCATTTTTCCGCGAAACCCGACCAGACGACCTTGATCACGGGTGGCGCGACGATGCACTCCGCCAGGTTGTTTTCATCGCAAGGGGGCATCTTCAGCCACTCGACCGGCACTTCGGCCAGAACCCAATGCGGTGCCCAGAAGCGCATCAGCAACGGCTTGTGGGCCGCGGTGGCGGCCTGCAGTTCGGCAATCAGAGAGCCTTCGGATCCGGCCGGCACGGTCGTGAACGGAATGTCGGCATTCTTGAGTTCCGGACCACTCGCCGATCCCCAATCGGCCGGGTAGTCCAACAGCCGGCCGTTCGGGAAAGTCTCCGGCGTTGCCAGGGCCTGGACACAGGACGGGTTCTTCAACGCTGTCCAATCGGGAAGCCCTGGGCAAACGGCTTTGGTATCGACCGTATAGATCCAGCCATCCCGGGTCTGCAGGCCAAGTTCGCCGATCTCCTCGAGTTTCCCTTCAGCTTTGGCCTTCGGATAGGCGTCGCCGAGATTGCTGGGCCAGACTTCGGGAGAAAGAGACAGGCTACCGCTGGCAATGCCGGTGAATTGCGGCAGCGTTCCGGCCGTTACGTATTCGACTTTGTAACCGAGTTTTTCCAGCAGCTTGCCAGCAATATGCGCGGTCAGATTCTGGCCGGTCCATTCATTGATCGCGATTTTGATCGCCGAATTCGCATCCCCGAGTGGTTTGGCTATCGCGCCAGATGCCACCGTAACACCCAAGGCGATCGGGATGGCCCATAAGGCAACTCTGATCTTGGTAAGCATGAACTGCATCCTCCCATTTTTTGTTGTCTTGTCTGACTCGTAATCCGGATCGCGCTTCCCTGCCGGTCAGGACACAAGCCGCGCCGGAATGCTGGTGGGAGCGACTATGCCGGCCAGCATCCCGCCATCGACCGGCAGTTCAGCCCCAGTGATCAATCGAGCCGCGTCCGACGCGAGAAAGAGAATGGCTTCGGCGATATCGGATGGCACCGGCAGCTTGCGCATCGGCACGACGCTGCTCAGTCTGGCGACCTCCATCTCCCGTCCGCCAACGGCTTCGGCAAACCGTTCCAGCATTTCGGAATCGACGTAGGTGGGGTGAACGGAATTGCAGCGGATGGGCAGTGAATTGGCCGCGCAATAGAGCGCAACGCCTTTGGTCAACAGCCGAACAGCGCCCTTGCTCGCGGCATAGGCGACGGCATCATCCGCGGCGATATTGCCGTAGATCGACGAGATGTTGACGATCGCGCCCGGATTGCCCGTTGCCTTCATCGCCTTTACCGCTTCACGACACCCCAGGAAGGTGCCGGTGGCATTGACATCCATCGTCTGCTCCCAGTCGGCCAGCGAGCAGTCGATGAAATCACCTCCTGTCCATATGCCGGCAGAGTTGACCAGGATGTCGATTCGGCCGGCGCGCGCGAGCACGACTTCGAGCGCCGCCGACCATGAGTGCTCCTGCGTAACGTTGAGCGCGACAAACTGCGCCTGCGAACCGATCTCCGCGGCAGCAGCCGCGCCTCCCACGGAATCGATGTCACCCAGAAAGACCTCGGCACCCTCGCGCGCAAACAGGCGCGCAGTTTCCCGGCCGATCCCCGAAGCGCCCCCCGAGATAAGAGTTACCTTGCCCGATAGCCGTCCGGTCACGAAGCGCTCCCTGAAGTTCATCAAGGTCGAAGCCTATTCAGGCATCCGAGCGCCAACAATGGTGCCAACAGTCACCATGTCGTCCGTGGCACATGACGATGCAACGCTCGCTCGACGTAAACCCGCCTCGTTGGAGACGGCCAGCTAGCGTGGTTGTGCACTCGCAGCGTTAGCCCGCGACAGATGGTCATTCCATTCGACATGTGGGATGCGGTGGTCAAGATAATCGGCCATTTGAATCAGCGCTTCCGAAGCGGTCAGCTGCCCTGGATGCAGGCCCAGTCTAAGCCAAAAGCCATCGATAAGCGTCGTGATCCCAAGCGCGACGGTCTCACACTGCTCTGAAGGAACGAGATCGGAGAGAGAGGACATTAAATTCGAGTGCATACGGGCATGAACGATGCGCTGGATGCGGGCAAGTTGCGGCTCTCGGGGAACCTCGGCGCAAAGGGCGAGCCAAGCATGACAAATACCTGGCGTGAAGAATGCCGTGCTGAAATTGCCTTCGATGATTGCCCACAGTCGCTGATCGGGGCTGCGCGCCAAGCGCATCCTTTTAATGACTTCATCCCGCAGCAGCGTGTTGGAGTGACGCATCGCGTGCTCGAACAGTTCCTGTTTGGTTTTGAAATAGTGGTGGACAATGCCCTTGGACGCGCCCGCCCTCTGCGCAACCTTTTCGATGGTTGCTCCGCTCATCCCTTCCGCCTGTAGGACCTCATAGGCCGCGTGGCGCAGTTCTCGGCGTCGGATATCGCTTATTCTGGTCAGGCTCATGCACTGACATTGACATATTTGGCTAATGGGATCAAGAATTGGCCAGGCGACCAATTTTCAAGCCAACCAGCCAAGGAGGTGAGACATGAACGTTCTTTCTCCGGTTCGTGCCGAAGTTCGAGACCATGCCGTGTCGTTGAGTGCCTTCGAAAATCCACAGGGCATGGCCGGGACGGGATTCTGGGACGCCATGGAGCGTGCAAGCGCTGCCATAGGCGGCGAGGCTTTCTATGACCGGCTGCTGGAGGTGCTGACTTCATTGGTCGAAGCCGATCTCCTGTCGTTGGTCCGCTATTCCAGTTTTGGTGCGCCGGACCTTGTCATTCCGCGCCAGATCAGGACCGAGGTTGCGGGGCCTTATGACTCAGGTCTCTACGCGTTCGACCCTTTCCATCATTATTGGCGCACTGTCGCGGAGCCCGCCGTGAAATCATTGCGGGGACTGGCGCCGGCGGAACTGTGGAAGAGCCGCTACGCACTGGAGTTCCTGCGCGCCGCGCGCATCAGCGATGAAATCGCGGTGTTTTTGCCGCCGATCGGCGGCGCCAGCCCGACGCTTATCCTGGATCGGGCCGTGGGCGAATTCAGCGTCGTTGAGATCGCGCGCATCGAGAGCGTTTTTCCGCTTTTGTCGGGGCTGCACAAAGCCCATCTCAAGGCGATCATAGGCCGTGGCCTGGTCGACCATTCGACCGAAAAACCGTTCCGGCTGATCGACCGCAGCGGCAAGGAGCTCGCCGCCAATCGTGCCTGGAGGGCGCTGGCGGCTGATCCAAAAGGCGGGCTCACTGAGGCGCTGGCAGACTTGGCCAGAGCCGGCAGGACGCAGACATCGCTTGCCGACGGCCGGCTCCTTATCAGGTCACCCTTGGCAGCCGACTTCGGTGTCGCTCCCGGCGGCCTGTGTGATCAGGTGGAAGTATCCGCCGAGCCCGCTCCGCGTGGACAAGACAATGGCTGGCTAGAGTGCCTTACCTGCCGCGAGAGACAAATCGTGACACTCACTCTTGAGGGGCATCCGATCGCCAGCATAGCCAGCCGCCTCGGCCTCAAGCGCGGCACCATCAAGAACCATCGCTTGCGCCTCTACCACAAGCTCGACATCACCACCGAGAGAGAACTCTTTCTCACCTACATGCAGCATCTGCGGGTCCATACCAGATGAGGCCTGATCACTCGGCAGCAGAGGCAACCTCGGCGTTAACAAGGCGAGGCACAGGCAACCGAGTGCGTCCGAAGCCAAGGGAACGCGCGCGCTTGCGGCCACGACGCAGTTCACTGTCCAGCTCGGCAAAATAAATGTCCTGATCGAGCTGCATGGTGTGGCGCGCCGATGCGTAGTAGCGCGCCATATGTCTCTTCTCGTCGGCGACGATCGTGCGCGCCTGTTCCTCCGCGTTAGGCAATGCATATTCACCCGATAGATAGGCCGCGATCCATTTTGCCTGGCGATCGGCCAGCGCAAACAGCGTGATGCTGGGTTGCGCCAAAGCGATGAAGAACAGGTTCGGGATCCCGGGCTTGAGGACGCGCTTGAAGAGCGGCAGCCGATTGCCGGGCGCCGCTATGAAAGAGGGATCGAAGAACGGAAAACTGACCTTGTAGCCGGTGGCCCAGACGATGATATCGATCTTTTCGCGACGCCCATCTTCGAAAACGACGCTATCCCCATCAAGCTCCCTGATGCCAGGCCGAATCTCGATGTCGCCCGACGCGACCAGAGTTGGGAACGTGTCCGATACCGAGACATGCGCCTCGAAGACGCGGTGGTCCGGCTTCGGCAGACCGAAGTCTTCCATGTGGCCGACTGCGAAATGGAATATCCGACGACCGACCCAGCGCTGCAACGACAGCGGCAGCCAGGGATATAGCTTGCCCTTGTCGGCCGGCTTGCCGAGCAGAAATCGTGGAAAGATATGCGCGCCGCGACGCGTGCTGACGAAGAGCTTCGACGTTATGTGGCGTGGGCAAAGCTCGGTGGCGATGTCCATTGCCGAATTGCCCATTCCGACAACGAGAACACTCTTGCCCCTGAAGTCGACAGGGGTGAACGGGTCGCGATAGCCATGCGAGTGAATTTGAGTGCCGTCGAAGTGGCCTGGATAGGCGGGCTCCGGCAAACGGGAATCCCAGTGATGCCCATTGCAGACGAACAGGGCATCGTAAGAGCGCGTCTGGCCGTCGCCCAAGCGAATTTGCCATGTTCCCTGACCGTCACGAGTTGCCTCGATGACTTCCGTGTTGAGCTGGACTTTGCCTGACAGGCCGAAGTGCTCCACATAGGCCGTTAGATAGGCCAGCACTTGCGTGTGGTGCAGATAGTGAGGCGTATCGGCGGGCATCGGAAAGTCCGACAGCTGAAGCTGCAGCTTCGACGTATCGATGTGCAGTGAGCGATAGGCTGCCGACTTCCCATTTGGATTCCCGAATGCCCATTGGCCGCCAATCCGGTCGCTCATGTCAAACCAGTCAAAAGGGATGCCGCGTTCGGCAAGCGCCTTGGCGGTGACGATCCCGCTGCAGCCGGCCCCGATGATGCAGCATTTGGGAAGAGTATCAGGCTTCATGGCAAAGGCTCCCGGCAAGACAATCGTGGACGTGCCAGAATCCTAGTTCACGCTCTGAGGCGCCAACAATGGTGCCGACGGTCACCATCAAGTACGGGCCGTTTGAACGGCCTGGCGTATAAACTTTGCGAACTGTTGGCCCCAATCGCAGCAGCGTGACGCTCGATAGATAGTGACCGTCGGCACCATTGTTGGGGCCCCGATCCGTGAAATAGCCTTCTCGAACAGCCAAAATCACTTTGCCGGGAGCCTTTCAATGACACTCAATCATCCGCCACCTGAAAGGTCTTCGACCCAATTCCAGATGCCGCCGCTTCTTGTTGGACGCCGTGCTGTCGTCACAGGTGCAGGTCGCGGAATTGGCAAGGCGATCGCCGATGCCTTTGACCAGGCCGGGGCGACCGTGGTTCGTCTTGATATCAATCCATCCGACGTCGTTCGCGGCTGCGATATTGCCGACGAGGACTCTGTCAGGCGTGCATTCGGGGACATTGCCGCCGAAGGCCCTATCGATGACGTCGTCCACGCAGCCGCCATTGGCGCCGTCGCCGCCCTGGCTGACATGTCCGTAGCGGAGTTCCGCCGTGTGCTCGACGTGAATTTGACCGGTACTTTCCTGGTCGCGCGAGAGGCGACGCGCCATTTGCGCCGCGGCGGCAATCTCGTCCTTGTCGCGTCGCAGTACGGCCTCAAGGGCTGGCCCCTGTGGGGAGCCTATTGCGCCTCCAAGGCCGGCGTCCTCAGGCTGGCGGACACGCTCGTGGGGGAACTCGCGCCGCAGGGCATACGCGTGAATACGATTTCGCCCGGCAGCGTCGACACGGAGATGGTCGCATCAACGACCACCAATATTGCGCGGCAATCGGGAGCTGATGCCGGGGCTATTCGCGCCAGCTATGAGGCGGCTATTCCGATGGGGCGCTTCGCGCAACCCCACGAGATTGCTTCTGTCGCCGTAGCGCTCTGCTCCGGCCTCTGCTCCTACGTCAACGGATCCAATATCGTCGTGGACGGCGGAGAGCTTTCGCGATGATTGAAGCATCATCGGCAGCCGCCAAACCGTCGCAGCGGGTCATGATCACAGCGGGTGGCTCAGGCATAGGATGGGCGATCGCCAAGGCGTTCGCCGATAGTGGCGCCAAAGTCCATATTTGCGATGTCGACAAACGGGCACTGGACGAGGTCACCAAGACATATCCGCAGATCGCCGTCAGGCGGCTCGATCTGACGGACGAGGAAGCGATCGACCGCTGGTTTGATGATGCCTTGGGCGACCTGAACGGCCTTGATGTGCTGGTCAACAATGCCGGCACCAAAGGGCCGACTGGCTACGTCGAAGAAATCGGGCTCGACGACTGGCGCGCATGCCTGAGTGTCTGTCTGGATTCGCAGTTCCTCTGCGCCAGACGCGCCACGCCTGTCATGAAGGAGCAGCGCTCAGGCACCATCGTCAACATCTCTTCAACCGCCGGGCTCTACGGCTATGGCCTTCGCACGCCCTACGCCGCAGCCAAATGGGCGGTCATCGGATTGACCAAATCGCTTGCCGTCGAACTCGGCCCATATGGGGTGCGCGCCAATGCCATTTGCCCGGGGTCCGTCGATGGCGCCCGAATGCAGCACGTGATGAAGGCAGAAGCGGACAGCCGAGGCGTGTCACTCGAGACCGTCCACAAGGAGTATGTTCAGGGCCAGTCGATCAAGCGCTTCGTGAACCCAGAAGAGATTGCCGATATGTGCGTCTTCCTGGCATCGCCCGCCGCGAATATGGTGAGCGGCCAGGCAATCGCCGTCGACGGGCACACCGAGACGTTCCACATAGGCAGCTGACATGCCAACGGGCAACGCAGAATGGCAGATCTGTGCTCCAACGCGCGACCGACTGGGCGAGAGCATCTTGTGGCATCCGGTGGAGAAAGCGCTTTACTGGATCGATTTCTACGGCCCATCCGTGCATCGCCAAAAGTGGGGCAGCGACGCAGTCGAAAGCTGGACAATCGATTTAGGGGAGACGATCGGATCGCTCGTCTTTGCCGACAAGGGCCGCCTCCTTCTCGCCGTTGATCACGGCCTTCACCTCCTCGATACGCGCACTGGCAAAACACGCTTCTTCGCTGATCCTAAAAACGGGAAAATGAACCTGGCCTACAACGACGGCAAGGTCGACCGTGCCGGACGCTACTGGATCGGAACTTATGATCTCTCCGAGAGGCAACCTGGCGCGGTTTTCTACCGAGTGGGACCGCGCGGCAACGCAGAAGTGGCCGATAAGGGCTTTGTCATCTGCAATGGCCCGACCTTTTCACCCGACAATCGCAAGCTTTATTTCAGTGATACGGTCGGCCACCGCATCCTCTCCTACGATCTCAACGGGGACGGGATAATATCCGGCCGGCGGGTCTTTTTCACATTTGCAAACAATGACGGAATGCCCGACGGCCTCGCCGTTGATAGCGCCGGTAATGTCTGGTGCGCACTCTATGGCGGCGGCAAAATTGTGTGCATTGACGCCAGGGGCACGCTCCGAAGGTCGCTCTATTTGCCGGCCACTTTTGTCACAAGCCTCTGTTTCGGCGGGCCAGAACTCAAGACACTGTATGTGACGACCGGTTGGGACAGCAGCACGACTGAAGCGACGAAGGCAGACGATGTTGGCGGCGCGGTTTTCATGCGGCCAGTCGATGGTCCAGGCCTACCGGAGCCCGTCATCGCGCTTTAGGATACGAAATGCGATCATGCGGCGCGGCCGAATATGGGGAAAGGCTGACGCACAGACAGTTTGAGAACGAGAACTGGACAAGCTTGCTGTGTCGCCGGAGGTGCCGGTCCTAGCAATCTCACGTCCCGCGGCCAATGCCACTTTCGCACACAAGGTGGCGCTGGCTGAGTTGTTCGCGACGCCGGCTGATGCTGAGCACAAAAGAGCTTCCCAAGAGACCCGTTGGCCACCCCATCGCAGGAACGAAAAAGGTAGAGAAGTAGAACTTTCGTGTGCAGTTTTTGCACACAAACACGTATAACCAATTGATTTTATTTATCTATCCGCCCCATCCATCAGCACTTTCACGATATCAGGAATGTCTGAGAAACCATCCTCATTGAGCTTCAACAACGGGGTCTTGTGCATGTCCTCTCACGAAGTCAAACAGTGCTGGCGTCTGTGCGTGTCTGGTGGTGTCCTCGAGGAGGTTGGGATCGGGGCTGGAGTCCTTGGTCTTCTGGATCTTTCCGGCGATCACGTCCTGGTAGAGGCCGGGGACCCGGGTCTCGGCATAGGTCAGCCATTCCTTCATGGTGATGGCGCCGTCGCCATCGGTGTCGGCAAGTTTGTGCCCACCGGTGCCGGCCATCAGCCCCTCCTTGAGCGCGTAGGTCAGCAATCCCTGCCCGAGTGAGCCGCTCTCCAGCGCAACGTCGTCGGCCTGCGTGGCCACAAGGATGCGCATGCCCTTGTCGTAGGCCAGTTGCCCAAGTCCACGATCGCCCATCGGGCCAGGCTTGAAGCCTGCGGGAACGCCGGCCGCGGAGTGGCAGGCATCGACGATCATCACCATCTCGCCGGCATCGACATCGCGCAGCCACGCAGTCAACTCCTCGCTTGAGATCAGCTTGTCGAACCTGGTCAGATCCGTGCCCGAATCGGATGGCAGGATGTAGAAGCGGCCCTGCTGGTTGTGGCCATGGCCGGAGAAGGCAAGGATCACGAGATCGTCGGGCGTCGCCTTAGCCAGCCGGTCGATGACCGGACCGATCTCCTGCCGCAGCCGTTGTCGTTCCGCCTCCCCCTTGCCTGCCAGAAGGTCGAGCACGGCCCGAATGTCAGCCTTGGCGGCATGGTCGACCGCCGGGATCGCTTTATTCCCTTCCGCACGCGCATAGTCAGACGTCAGCAGCACAGGAACCACATCGTAGTCCTTGATCCCCTGCAGCGCCGTCTCGATCGCCCCAGCATCCGCCACCGCGAAGTTCAACCGCAGCGCCTCGTTCTCGTACTCGTTCACTCCCACCGTCACCACATAGGCCCGTGGCTTGGCCGGAACGGCTATGTCCTGCGGCACCGTGTAGTTGTCGTCGGTCGCCGTCAAACTCTTCACCCGGTCCTCGTTGAACCCATAGGCCGTGAACGTCACCTTCTTGCCCCGGTCAGCACCGGCGAGCCAGACCGGGAAGGTATGGCGTGCGCTCGTCTGTCCAGCCGGTATCTCGACACGCGAGGCGCCCCGCCAGGCATCAACATCGTCGGCAGCGGCAACATCCGCCTGTGGCGGCCACTGCCCCACAATCTGCCCATCGCGAAACAGCCGCACGTCATAGACCCCGGTGCTCGTCTTGCCGTTCGGCTGCGTGGCATCGGCCTTGCCCGAAGCCTCAACCTCCACCAGCGCAACATCGGATGTCGGTCCCGGCTTCACACCCACGATCCGCACATCAGGCTGGATCCGGTTCAGCGAGGCCAGCGGCCGCACCGGCTTGAACGTTTCAGCGCACGCATCGGCATTCTTCCCGCTCGCCTCAGCCTCATGGCAGGCCAACAACCGGCCAAGCAGGTTCGGCTCATAGTAATCCCGCATGAATATCTCGGGCAGAAGGGCCTTGAAGGGATCATCGCCGACGACCCAGCTGACCAGCGGCATGGACTCCAGCGCCGATGAATCAAATCGACCGTCGGCGTCAAAGCCCATCCAGCAAGATGTCGGAGTCGATTGATCCGCCTCATCCTGGCCATTGCCAGCGTGCTTGCCTTCAACGCGGCTCGGGCAGGTGCCCTGCCGTCCAAAGACGATCGTCTGCATCAGCTTCCCGCTTCGAATGTCCCATACCTTTGCGGAGCCATCGTCACTCGCCGAAACCAGCAGCGTGCCGTCGTCGGACACGTTGAGTGAAGAAATTCTCGCTACGTGGCCAAAAAACGATCGCTCGATCTTGCCTGCGACATAGTCGAGAATTGCGATCTCGCCATCATCCTTGCCGAATGCAAGTCGCCTGCCATCCAGGAGAAACGTCAATCCCAGCAAGGGGACGTCCACGGCCTTGAGTTTCTCACCTGTGCGTATGTCCAACAGGCTGAAACCTTCAGCGGGACTGACCACGGCAATCCTCGAACCATCGGGTGAAAACGCCAGGCCTCCGATGTTGGACGACAAACCAACGAGATTTCTGATCCTCTTTCGACTTCTTGTATCCCAGAGCGAGATCATTGCCTTGGCTTCGTCCGAGACCGCGATCATGGCTCCGTCGGCGGAAACCGCGACGCAGCGACGGCTATCCGAGACACTCTTGTCCAGGACAAAACGAGCATGAGAGTCCAGATCCGATATCAACACGCGCCCCGCGCCGTCGGTCGTCACCAGTTGATGGGTCTTTGGAAGGAAGGCTTGAGCCGCGTTGCAGGCATCGTGATGGTCCAGACTGCCCTTTTGAAGGCGTGAACCAATCTTTGAGTCGATATTCCAGAGACGCGTTTCGTTCTTTGAATCGACAACCAGCAGGTGACCGTCCGAGGACAGCGCGATGGAGCTCGAATATATCGGCCCGCTGCCCAGGTTCTCGAACACGCCTAGGCCATCGTCGTCGCGCCATAGAGCAACCGGCCCTGCCCGGGGAGCGAGTATCAGGTGGTTTCCGGAACGCCGGAATGCCGCAGACCCAATAGGATCAATAGATGCGCCGACGGTCTTGTCGCCCTTGTCGGAATTGACGTTCAGCAAAACGACCGGAGAGCCGTTCGATCGGAGTCCGACCGCCAGAAGCCCTGGTTCGGCAGGCGAGAAGTCAAGGGAATCGAGGTCTCCTTCAACGAGAACGGTGCGCAGAAGCCTCAGGGTGCTCGCGTCTAGAAACTCAACAATACCCATGCGATATCCTAGGGCCACATAGCGCCCATCGGGAGAAATGGCGGATTGCGTCGGCACGTTCTTTCGAACTGGAATTCTGGCCAGTAACTGGTTGCTCAGGTCCCTGATCGATACTTGATTGGGCGTGGTTACCAGCATCTTGCCAACATTGTCCGAGAACGACACGCTGGTGGCGTCGTCATCCAGATCAACTTCTGTGTCGCTGCTGCCCTTGGCGTCAAGGAACAGGACCCTGCCGGGGGCCCATGACAGGGCCGCCCAACCAGTTCCATGGCGTTCGACCTTGCCGTAGCTTATGTCGGGCGTTTTGCGGTAAAATATCGGCTTCGCAATCGCAGTGTCGAATATCTCAATGCCGCCCTCCTCGGCGATCGTCACCTCTTTTCCGTCGGACGAGATCGCAACCGAATAGATCGCCTGGTGTTGCGTTGAATATTCCTGCAGCACTCGACCGCTCTTGAGGTCCCACAACAGAAGCCGCCCATCAGCGCCTCCTGTTACAGCGGTCAGGCCATCATCTGAGAACCCAAGGGCACTGGTGGGCACTCCGATCGAAGCTTTGGTGTTGCTGCTGTCGATAACGCGCAAAAAACGCCCGGTCTCCGCGTCCCAAAGCCGTGCTGCCGGCTCATCATATCCGCCACCTGAGGCCAGCAGCTTGCCATTGGGAGAGAACGTCACGAACGCAGCCTCTTGCGGCCGCAGGTTAGGAACCAGCGCAACGAAATTGTCGGGGCTGCGACTGCCAATGTCCTGTGGAAGGGCGCCGCCGCACAGCACCGAGTACGTCAGGACTAAGCACAGGAGCTCAAAAATTATCAGGTGCGGTCGCATGCACAGCCCTCATTGAAAGCTGCCGCTACCGGACGCGAACTCGCCTTAAGACGGACCAAGCTCACAGTCATCGCTTGCTTCTCAAAATCCGGCACGCCACCACGTCGTGCAAGTAGCGCAGCGTGGTGGCGCACGACGATTCTCTCGCTATGACGCCTTGCGTGTTCCTAGATCCAGAGCCTGGATGCACTCATACGCGCACATCCTAGTTCGGCGCCTTTTCTGCAACAACATCGATATTGAGAGGCGACAGGTCCTCGCCAGGTATGGGGGCGGGCCTCGGGACCGGCTTCCCGTCGAAGAACACCTTGATTTCGTCCTGGCGGCGTTTCTTCAATCCCGCCAGTTCGACGCCCGCCGCCCGCGTCCATCTGAGGAGTTGTTCGGGGACGCGATCGAACTGCTTTTTCTTGACGACCGCCAGCAGGGTCGAGTTCTTGAAATTGTTGCCGCCGACATTGAAGGTAAAGTCGACAAGCGCGGCATATGCGCCGTCGTCGATATCCTTTGGCACGGCCAATTGGACCGTGATCTGGGCCTTGGCCATATCCTCGATAAGCAGTTCCTCGCCGCGCTTTTTCGAGATGCCATTAAGGAACTCCACCTCGTTGCCCGTGCCATCGCAGTTCTTTTTCTTCAGGAGATGGCCGTAGCCGACGGTGCAGTAGCCAACGGCGTCATTGTAGCGCTTCGGCACCCACCCCTCCCATTTCTTGGTCAGTTCGATACCGGGCTTATAGACCTTGCGCAATTCAACACCCTGCGGCAGCACATCCTTGGTGTCTTCAAGCAGGATGCCCGGCGCGTGCTTGCCCTTGAGGGTTTTTACCGCCTGGCCAGCTTGGACGGGCGCGATCGAAACCGTTGTCATACATAACGCCAGAAGGACAGCCCGCGACCATGACGCACGCTTGAAGCATTGCCTGTCCGATTGTGATTTCTTGAAAACCGTCATTTTTCGCCCTTTTCCGACTTGCCAAGTTAAGGTTGAATTTCAATATCCATCCGCGTGGTTGCCCAGGAATTCAGATCAAGATCCGGAACCTGGGTGGAATCTTTAAAACCGGGATTAGAGAGTCCGTCGAGAAGCCAGCCAAGTGGGCCAGCGTCCTTGGGATCTATGCCCTGCTGCTCCAGGAAATGGACGTTGACCGGCGAAGTCGTCGCAAGCAGCACGTAGGACTCAAGACCAGCCGGCGGCCCGACCTTGAGCGGTGGCTTCGTGCCGATCGTGATGCCGGCCTGCAACTTGTCCCCTGAACCACCATCTCCCAGGACATACACAGAGCCACTGCTGCCCAATCCAATAATGGAGTAGTAGAGATCTACCGATCCCGCATTCGTAACGCTGAAGCGAAAATATTCTCCTTGCTTCATCGGCTCTATGCCCGATGAAACCACCGGCGTCTCGCTCTCCACACTTGCCTTGCCGTTCTCGGTTTTGACCGTCACACGGACAAGCGAAACCTTGACCGCGCCAGCCAGCGGCGAAACGCTGTTCGTTAACGCGCGCAGGTTTTCCTGCCGGGCTATCTTCTCGAGGGCGCCCGTAATGCCATCGACAGCGGCACTGTCGTCCTTTGCGGACACCGTGTAGCCGTGCATCGCCCCAACCTGGTCTCGTGGGGTAACGTAATAGACCTTATCGCAGGTGGAACTGAGCGATTTATGATCCTCCATCGGAACAAGCTTGCCGCCGTCCAGGCAACCCATGGCGATCATCATCGATGCCTGGCCTGGATCGTTCGCCGCCCGCACCAGCGTGTTGTCACGCAGCTGCTCAGTGAGCGCAGCCTTTATCGGCAGAGCCGCCGCTGCGATGCTCAGCTCCGGCGGTGGTTCGGAAATAGCCACTGTAAGCTTTTGCTCGACCGAATAGGGTGAGACGATCCGAACTTTCGATGCCGTGGTCACGGGCTCGCTTGGTGTTTTGACCAGGCGGGCAACGGAAGACGCGATATCCGACGAAATCACGAACGCGCTCGCGATCTTGCCATCTTCGCCTACCAGCTTGGTTGCCTTGCTGGAATACACGGCCAGGAGCGCACCTGGCTGAATCCCTTGCGCTTGGCCAACCGCGACCGAAATCGTGTCCGCGGCCACGGACGTCACGGGAATGAAGGGGGTCTGGCGAGTTCCTATCCCGCCCAAAACCACCCTGTCGAAGTCTCCTTCCGCCTGAGGGTGTTGGGACGGCGCACGTTTCTGTACATCTCTCTCGGTTTGCATGACCGCTTCGCGATAAGTCAGCTGTGGGTCTCGCTTGAGTGCTTGGACCAGATAGTAGGTCAGTAGGCCGTGATACTGCGAACCCGATGCGGTAGTGACAAGATCCTCGTTGGACGTTTCATCGGCCTTGGACCCCTCTATGATCGAATATGACCGGCCTGAATCCGCGATCGACGCATCCTTGCCGTGACGCTCCACAGGCGCATCTTTTAGCAGCCTGCCGTCCAGCGGTGCCATCCGGGCGACAAGCGTCGGCTCTTTCGATATCGTACCGGAGTGGCAGCTGTCGAAAATCAGCACGATGTTATGAGTGTATTGCTTCAGATCGTCTAGCCACTGCTCGATTTCATCGTCGCGTATATCGGAGCCACCTGGGCCACGGCTGTCCTGCGCCACGATGGTTTCGTCATAGCCATCGCCCTCGTCACCATTGTCATCGACGGCCAAGGAACCGTGGCCGCTGAAGTAGAATAGAAACGTCGCATCGGGATGCGTTTTTGCCTTCTCGATAAGCTGATTTGCAAACGCGTCCCGGATACGGGCGTGGGTCGCCTGGGCATCCAGCAAAACCCAGAAATGATCACTATCGTCGGGAACTTGGTAGGTGCCGATCAGCAGGTCCTTGACCAGGGCAACGTCGTTTGCGGTGCCATGAAGGTCCGATGCGTTGTAGGGGGAACCGGGCGTCTTTGCATAGCTGTTTATGCCGACAAGCAGCGCGAACACGGCCGGCTCGTCTGCAAATACGACGCGAGGATATAGTAAGAGAACCAAAGCCGCCAAAAGCGCCCGGTAATGCCGCTTCCCATCTGTAGCCATCGTTTCGCTCCTGGGCAATCCGGAGATCTGCAAGGCACCCGATATTCGAAGCCTACTGGGCAGGCCAGTCGCTTGCGCTAAGCGACAAATTCAGCGCGCTCAGATCTTCAACCAAATCGCCCCGGCCGCAGCTGGCGCCGTCCTTGTATTGCACCAGCGCCGCGCGGAAGCTTCGAAGGAACGACCAGTAGACCAACGCCGAATCCCTTGAGGTGACGAATTTGTTGAGTTTGTTCTTGAGGGCGACGCAACTGTCGTGGATTTCCGTTTCGGATATCGGCTTGGGGGATTCAAGCGGCGTGCCGTCCGTGATCGCCTTGACAAATCCGGCAACCTTGTCGGTTCCCGTCGATATCAGATCGATTACCGGTGCCCGTGCTGCGCCGACACCGCTCTTCACCTCGGTCAGCGGCAGGCCGAAATTGGAGATTTTGAACCCCTCAGGCGAGAAGTTCGTAGGCAGCTGCGAGTTCAGTGTCTTCAGGTATATGTTTACTTTGAAGTTGCTTCCGTTATATCGCAACTGATTGGGAAATCCGTCATCCAGGAGTGTGAACGCGCCGGTGGTGTTGTCGACGATCGACACGTCGGTATATTTGCTGAGAAGTTTGGTGAGAATGGTCGCGAATGGAGCATAGGCATCCGAAACCGCCTGAACTCCTGGTGACAAACCGGCCAGGGAGGCGGTTCTTGCCAGTTGCGACAACTCGGTCAGCAACGACATGTCTACCGACGTGTTGGAGCTGTATCTGACCTTCATCGAAAATGAGATAGTATTTGTGTCCGAATCCACGACGATGTCATCGACAAGGATACCGTTCCTGTTGACAACGATATTTGATTTTTCGGATGTAGTGACAAAGAGGAATTTGCTCTCCTCCCACGTTGCTGACATAATCGGCTCTGTAGCAATAATCTTGTCACCAATCTCCACATCGATACTTACGATGTAGTTTCCAGATTTGTTTTGAAACCGCGATTTTATCAGCGACTGCAAGAACGCCGAAGCCGATTGGCTTCTCGCAGCGCCATCCTTTCCAGTAAACGCAAAATCGTAGGTGATGAGCCCATAAACCAGCCTCGGCTCAACAGCTGCGAAGCTTGGGCGCGTTACGGCGGTAAACTCATCGGCCAGCGCGCCAGAAAGTTCGAAAAGTACAAGAACAAGAGATGCAATCAGTTGCCTGAAACGCATTTCACCCCCCGGAATAGCTTATAGCGTACTCTCCATTTCTACGATTAGGAAGGGGAACGCATCCAAAGTGAAGATTTCTGTTGCGCAGCCACACCAAGGGGTTAGCCGGTTGCCGTTCATAATCTGCGTCCCGAAAGCTGAATGGCAAAGCGACGCGCTGTCCCTGCCTAGCTATAAGAAGTCGAGTTCCTGAACTCGCTCACGGACGTACTGGCAACCCTGCGAGGCCAGGGCGTTGGAGTCTAAGAAATCCGTGGCGTCGCTTGATTGATGGCATCAGCGCGATCTCGGTAGACCGACCTATGCGACGTCAACCATCTAACTGGCGGCTACTCAGGGGTACGCCCGCGACGATCCTCTCAAGACAGGTCAGCGGCGCTGTACAAGAGGCGCCTCAAGCGGCCAGTTGGCCGCCGCATCGCACCAACGAAAATGGAAGAGAAGGAGAACTTTCGTGTGCGATTTTTGCACACACGCCGCCATAACTATCTGATTTTATTAATCTATCTTTCCAGTCCATCATCGGCGCAACGGCTATTCTAAATTCCTGATTTTTCAGCATTTTTCCTTTAACATTAAATCGCTAGACCCTGCCAAGTGCACACGAATTTATCGAATTTTCCCATTCAATCATAGGCAGACGGCACCGCCTTCCGTCGAGGGGGCCACCAATACACGAGGATTTCAGCTCCAGGTAATCATCGATGCCACATTTAGAACCTCCCCGGCCGGATACTGACTGCTTGATGCCGCCGCGCGATGGCTATTTAGTGCATCGCAGCGTGTTTACCAGCGCAGTTAGTGCAGCAGGCTGATGCTGGCGACTGGGGTAGTACATGAAGAAGCCGGGAATGGGGGGCGTCCAGTTCTCAAGCACTCGAATGAGGCGGTGCTCAGCAATATGCCCCGCAACCTGCTCTTCATAAGCGAGCCCAAGGCCGGCTCCGGTGAGCGCCGCCTGAATCACCAGGTTGGTATCGTCGATTACGAGCGGGCCGTTCACACCGATTGTGATCGCCTTGCGTCCCTGCTCGAACTGCCACCGATACGGACCGTTCGGAAGACGCAGGTTTAGACATCGATGATCATTTAGATCCTTGGGCTTCCGAGGAATGCTTCGTGACGCAAAATAGCCGGGCGATCCCACTACCGCCAAACGCAACTCCTGCGAGACGCGCACCGCGATCATGTCCTTTTGAATATACTCGCCGAGTTGAATACCGGCATCGAACTCGCCCGCGACGATGTCTACGGGACCAGTGACAGTGACAACGTCAAGAACGACGTCAGGGTAAGCCTCGGCGAATGCTGTGAGCCTCGGCAACAATACCATCGTCGCAGCCGACCGCGACATTACAATTCTAAGGCGTCCCGCAGGTCGGTGGCGAACGCTTCGGGCTTTGTCCAGCGCACGAGTAATTTGCTCAAGCGCCGGAGACAGCTCCTTCAAAAGAGCTGCGCCCGCTGCGGTTGGCGCTACACTCTTGGTCGTCCGAGCAAGAAGCTGGAGCTCGAGACGCTGCTCAAGTCTCCGGATCGTGTGGCTCAGGGCGGACTGGGAGACGCCCAGCTTCGCTGCAGCATGCGTAAAGCTTCGCTCGCTGGCGACGACTGCAAACGCCGCGAGTTCATTCAGCTCATTTCCCATGATTTATGAATCTCACTCATGACTCCATCCTGTCCAACATACCTAGTCTCATAAGCGCCTCCGTCCTAGGTTTGACCGACAGAAAGTCGACTCGTCACCGGCTTGCCTGGTGCTCGTCGCGTAATTGCCGCGTGTATGGAAATGGTTGGACGTAACAACGAGGTGATCCATGGATACCGATGTTCGCGGCTTGCGCACCCTGGCGCAGACCTATTTTGACGCAGCTTATGAAATGGATGCTGACAAATTTGCATCCATATTTCATCCCTCGAGCTCCGTGACGAAGGTCGCCGACGACGGCGACGTGGGCGTGATGCCGGTTGCGACGTGGCTAGCCGTTGTCCGCAAAACGAAAGCTCCAAAACAACAAGGCGTGGAGCGTGACGACGAGATTCTATCAATTGACGTCGAAAGAGACCTCGCGCTTCTGAAGGTAAAACTGCGGGTACCGCCACACCACTTCACGGACCTCCTGTCATGCTTGAAAGTCAACGGAACCTGGAAGATCGTTCAGAAGGTGATGACTTCGAAAACGTAACGGCTTCAGTCCCGTACTAGAAAATTGGATTACCCGCTTGGCAGGCTACCCGTGAAATTTCTGTCTCAAAGCGCCAACACCATGGCCTGTGCTTCGGGATCATCGAAGGTTTGGTCGCTCTCCGACGGATATGTCGACCTGCCGGCCCAATTGCTCAGACATCCGAACGACAAAATATGCACGCAGACAGTATCGCCTCAACGGGAAGAGGCGCTCGTTCGACTTTCGGTCAACTGCTTCTTGCTCGATCGCTTCGGCATCGACCGCGTTTTGATAGATTGTGGAGCGGGAGGAAGCTGGGACCCGTCCATGGGCCACCTCGAGGAGGCCATGTTCGAGGCAGGCATCGACACATCATCCATCACGATGATCGGACTCACCCATGCCCATGGCGACCACATCAACGGTCTTCTTACGCCTGACGGGCGTCGAGCATTCAGGAACTTGAGCAAGATCGTGATTGGAGAGGACGCCGTTGAGGATTTCCTTGCCGAGCCACGACTAGCGGATTTTCGGCCACTCCTGGCCCCAATCAGTGGAGGAGACCGGCTGGACGAACATTTGCTGGCGGTGGCGATACCCGGGCATGCTCCGGGCCATATGGGTTATCTCCTCAGCACTGGCGAGGACGATATCTTGTTCTGCGGCGACCTGATCCACGTTCCTGCTGCACAGTTTGCCCATCCCGAGCTTGGTTGGGCCTATGACGCTGACGAGTCCATGGCGAGGGCTAGCCGGATCAAGCTGCTCGAAGACGCAGCTGGTGCACATACCTGGCTAGCCGGCGCTCACCTAGGACGACCAGGCATCGGCAGAATAGTCAAGGAGGGGCACGGATATGCATTTGTTTCGGCCGTGTAGCCCAGTTGCAGAACGAAGATGGAATGTACTGGCGAGACCATTTGCATGCGCTCGCGCAACGCGTCGAGGTTCCCAGTTTCATACCGAAGTGGCGCACCCGACACGATTCGAACGTGTGGCCTCCACCTTGCGAGGGTAGCGTTTTGTCCAGCTGAGCTACGGGTGCATCCTGCTTACGCTAGTCCCAGTCCGACACGCCTAGAACTTTTGCGATATGATTCCGACTAGATGACGTGCGGAGGTCAGCATGGACGACACAGCCGACAGAGAACCTGTCTACGATCCCCAGCAACTGGAGCCGTTGCTGGTTTCGCGGCAGCACGCGGGCGACGTCGACGGCATGACGGCTCTGTTCGAACCCGATGCCGTGATCGACCGTGGCGGGGGAAATTTGCTGCGCGGCAGGGAGGCCATCCACAACTACTATGCCGAGATCGTCGCGTCCGGACGGAAGTTTGCCGTGGGCGAGCAGCGGCCGGCGCTCGTTTGCGGCGACCTTGCTCTGACCTCGACCCGACTTCCCGACGGCGACGTAACCAGCGAGGTTGCCCGGAGGCAAGGCGATGGCAGCTGGTTATGGGTGATCGATCGTTATTCCGTCACCTGAGCCACCCGAGGCAAGCGCCTGATCCGGAGGAGCTTTCGACCAATCATTTTTTGGAGCACATCTTAACCTCGCCCCGCGCCGTCACGGCGCGAGACCCTCGCATGACCGTCAAGACAACAGGCGCTTACCGCCGCAGCGCGTACACCTTTGCCATGCTTTCGCTGGCTGCCGGCAACGCCATGTCATCGTCGAGAAGGCGCGTGATGCGGGCAAAGCCTGTGAACGCTTTCCTTGCTTCCTCTGGCGACATCTGGCCCGACAGGGCGGCCGAGCAGCAATTGAGCGCGCACTGATAGACTGGACCGCGCCGTCCTGTCGGCCATTTCCTCAAGAACACCATGGCCTCGGCAACACTATCGATTTCTTCAGCAGGATACCCCTGCCCGCGCGAAATCCGCACAGGCGAAAAGAAGTGCAGATAATCCATTATTTCCTCCCGGTTGACCGCGATGCACGCGATCGAACCTTAGGAAACGTACCATCCACGGTTTGGTTCCGTGTAAAGAAGCGGAATCATAAAAAATCGCCCTATGCCGAATTTCGAATCATTCGACCGGCAAACGCAAAACGGCCCACCATCGCGCCCCTTCGATAATCGCAGTTCTCATTGAATATCTTTAAGGCCAAAGCCGGCAAATAGGTTGCTTGTCCGTTCCCCAACGTCAGGCTTACCCTGCATGCGGCCAACGCGTGAGGGCGCGTGCTGCAAAAGGGGAACATTGCAATGACGATACAGGGTGCTTCACCTGATCTGTACAACGAGGATCTGGCTCCGGCCAAAATTCGAAACTGGGGACCATTCTCGATCTTCAACGTCTGGACGTCGGACGTTCACAGCCTCTGGGGCTACTACCTGGCTGCCAGCCTATTCCTTTTCTGTGGCGGCTTCGTCAACTTCATAATCGCCATCGGCATCGGTTCGCTGATCATCTACGCGCTGATGAACATGGTCGGTTATGCCGGCGTGAAGACTGGCGTGCCCTATCCCGTGCTCGCCCGCGCCTCATTCGGCATCTGGGGCGCCAATATACCGGCGCTGGTGCGCGCCATCGTCGCCTGCTTCTGGTATGGCGCGCAGACGTCGGCAGCCTCCGGCGCCATCGTGGCACTCTTGATCCGCTCGCAATGGTTCGCCGATTTCAACGCCAACTCGCATTTCCTCGGTCATTCCGGCCTGGAAGTGATCTGCTTCGTCGTTATCTGGGCGCTGCAGCTTCTGATCATCCAGCGCGGCATGGAGACGGTGCGCCGCTTCCAGGATTGGGCGGGTCCGGCGGTCTGGGTGATGATGCTGATCCTGGCGATTTACCTGTGCGTCAAATCCGGAACCTTCGCCTTCACCAGCGACATCCCGATGGACGTGTTGTTGGAGAAGACCAAGGATGCGGGCGTGCCGGGAACGCCGGGCTCGTGGACCGCGCTGTTTGCGGTGGCCGCGATCTGGGTGACCTATTTTTCGGCGCTCTATCTCAACTTCTGCGATTTCGCCCGCTATGCGCCCGATCAGGCGTCGCTGCGCAAGGGCAACATCTGGGGCCTGCCGGTCAACCTCATCCTGTTCTCGCTTGTCGCCGGCGTCACCACCATTGCCGCCTACGACGTCTATCACGAGGTGCTGCTGCACCCCGACCAGATCTCGGCGAAATTCGACAGCTGGTTCCTGGCAGCCCTTGCGGCCCTGACCTTCGCCGTGGCGACGCTTGGCATCAACGTCGTCGCCAACTTCGTGTCGCCGGCCTTCGACTTCTCGAACGTCTTTCCCAGGCAGATCGACTTCAAGAAGGGTGGCTATATCGCGGCGCTGATCGCGCTGGTGCTCTACCCATTCGCGCCGTGGGAAGGCAGTGCCGCCTCCTTCGTCAACATCATCGGCGCGACGATGGGACCGATTTTCGGGGTGATGATGGTCGACTACTATCTGGTCCGCAAAGGTGAGGTCGACGTCGAAGCGCTCTATCGCGAGGACGGCGAGTTCCGCTTCCAGGGCGGCTGGCACGTCAATGCCTTCATCGCCGCCGGCATCGGCGCCATCTTCTCGTCGATCCTGCCCAACTTTACCAACTGGCTGCCGTCCTGGTGGGGTGTCTATGGCTGGTTCTTCGGCGTTGGCATCGCCGGCACCATCTACTACGTGCTGCGCACAGCGGCTTTGGGCGCTGGCGTCAAGACCGCGAAGGTCTGACAAGCATCGTCCGGGGCGGCGCAAAGCCGCCCCGGATCCTATGCGCTGACCATCTCGGCCAGTTTGCGCAAAGTGTTCCAGTTGCGCGACGTGCCGATGCCCAGACGTTTGTGGCTCGTTGCCGCCAGAAGCCGCGAACTGGGCCGCTCACGCGAAAAAACAACCCAGATGTCGCCACCAACCGACAGCACCTTCTCGTCCGCGGCGGCATAGGCCTGGAGCGCCGCTACAGCATCGACTGGCGCGGGTTTGCGCATCACGCGCACCGCCACCTGGTCGCCGGCTTCGGCCGACTCGCCCGGGAACGGATTGCTGGCGGCAAGCCTCCGCCAGCCCTCGGCACCGCGCACGATGATATCGACATGCCGGCCGAAGGTTTTTTCGAAGGCTGCTTCCAGCAGTTGCTCCAGATCAGCGACGGCCGTTGCCGACGTCTCGAAGACCAGGTTGCCAGTCGCAACCAAGGTGCGAACATTCTTCAGGCCGAGGTCTTCCGCCATCGCCTTCAGGTCGGTCATGACGACCCGCCGTCCCTCGCCCAGGATGATGCTGTAGAGGAGCGCGACATAGGTCTGCATCGCCTAGAGCCGGATGATTTCTGGTCGAATCGACCGGAAATCTGAATCCACCTCTAAATCAAAGAGATAGGTCATGATGTCGTCCGAAAACCGCTTCACACTTTCCGGCATCATGCTCTAGCCAGCCAGACGTCGTTACACCAAGCGGCTCTGTTCCACTGCTGCCTCGATGAAGCTGGCGAACAGCGGATGCGGGTCGAGCGGCCGGCTTTTCAGTTCCGGATGATACTGAACGCCGATGAACCAGGGATGGTCGGGGTATTCGACCGTCTCCGGCAACACGCCATCGGGCGACATGCCGGCAAACACCAGTCCGCAATCCTCGAGCCGCTCCTTGTAATCGACATTGACCTCGTAGCGGTGGCGATGGCGCTCGGAAATCTGCGTATCGCCATAGATATCGGCGATCTTGGAGCCCTTGGCGAGATCGGCCTGATAGGCGCCGAGCCGCATCGTGCCGCCGAGATCACCGGTTTCCCGGCGCTTCTCCAGCATGTTGCCTTTCAGCCATTCGGTCATCAGCCCGACCACCGGTTCGTCGGTTGGGCCGAATTCGGTCGATGAGGCATGCTCCACGCCGGCCAGCGACCGCGCGGCTTCGATGCAGGCCATCTGCATGCCGAAGCAGATGCCGAAATACGGCACCTTGCGTTCACGCGCGAACTTCGCCGCCAGGATCTTGCCTTCGGAGCCACGCTCGCCAAAGCCGCCGGGCACCAGGATGCCGTGCACCTTTTCCAGCCAGGGCGTCGGATCTTCCTTTTCGAAGATCTCCGATTCGATCCAGTCGAGCTTGACCTTGACGTGGTTGGCCAGGCCGCCATGCGAAAGCGCCTCGATCAACGATTTGTAGGCATCCTTGAGGCCGGTGTATTTGCCGACCACGGCGATGGTGACCTCGCCTTCCGGATTGTGGATGCGGTTCGACACCGCCTGCCAGGGTTCCATGCGCGGCTTCGGCGCCGGATCGATGCCGAACGCGGCCAGCACTTCCGAATCAAGCCCTTCCTTGTGATAGGCCATCGGCACATCGTAGATATGCGGCACGTCGAGCGCCTGGATCACAGCACTTTCGCGCACATTGCAGAACAGCGACAGTTTTCTGCGTTCTTCCTTCGGAATGGCGCGGTCGGCGCGAACCAGCAGAATGTCTGGCGCGATGCCGATGCCGCGCAGTTCCTTGACCGAATGCTGGGTCGGTTTGGTTTTCAGCTCGCCCGCCGTCGGGATGTAGGGCATCAGCGTCAGATGCACGTAGACGGCGTTGTTGCGGGGCAGGTCATTGCCAAGCTGACGGATCGCCTCAAGGAACGGCATCGCCTCGATATCGCCGACCGTACCGCCGATCTCGCACAGCACGAAATCATAGTCATCATTGCCGTTGAGGACGAAATTCTTGATCTCATCGGTAACGTGCGGAATGACCTGCACGGTGGCACCGAGATAGTCGCCGCGTCGCTCGCGCTCGATGATGTTCTTGTAGATGCGGCCGGTGGTGATGTTGTCCTGCTGGTTGGCCGAGCGGCCTGTGAAGCGCTCATAGTGGCCAAGATCGAGATCGGTCTCCGCACCGTCATCGGTGACGAAAACCTCGCCATGCTGGTACGGCGACATCGTGCCCGGATCGACATTGAGGTAAGGGTCGAGTTTTTTGATGCGTGCGCGATAGCCTCGCGCCTGCAAGAGAGCCCCAAGGGCCGCTGCGGCAATGCCTTTTCCAAGTGAGGAAACCACGCCGCCTGTGATGAATACATATCGCGCCATGGGAGTCATCGCTTAACGCGGCCGGATTGATTCCGCCAGAGAAAAAACCGCCGCAAAGGTTTTTTCCCAAGAAGGCGCGATACCCCTATGCATGTCGCCCAAAGCGCGAAGCAGTTTTTGGGGCAACGACATGCACAAAACAAAGAACTAAAGCGCGTCGATTGAATTCGTTTCAACGCAACGCGCTTAGGGGCAAGTCAAAACAAAAGGGCCGGCAAAGGCCGGCCCTTCGGCATGATAGATGCAGGTGTCAGATGATGACGACCTTGGTGCCTACCCTGACGCGGCTGTAAAGGTCCATGACGTGCTCGTTGATCATGCGGAAGCAGCCGTTGGAGGCGCTCGTTCCGATCGACTGCGGCGCGATGGTGCCGTGGATGCGCAGATGCGTGTCCTTCTTGCCGTCATAGAGATAGATGGCGCGGGCGCCGAGCGGGTTCTGGCCACCGCCGGGCATGCCGTCCTTGTACTGACCATAGTGCTTGGGCTCGCGCTTCTGCATGTCCAGCGTCGGGATCCAACGCGGCCATTCCTGCTTGTCGCCGACCGCGACCGTGCCCTTGAACTGCAAGCCTTCGCGGCCGACCGCAATGGCGTAGCGGCGAGCGGTGGAAGACGATTCGACGAGGTAGAGGCGGCGAGCGCTGGTGTCGATGACGATGGTGCCAGCATCGTAGCCGGTGAATTCCACGTCCTGCGGCACGAACTCCGGCTTCACCTTGAACTGCTTCTTGGCTTCCTTCTTGGCGAGAGCCTGGTCCAGCGCACGTGTCTCGGGGAGATATGAGATCGAAGACGAGGAGCTGCCGCCGAAGAGGCCGGCGAACAGGCCACCGCTCGACTGCTTCTTGCCGATGACTTCGCTGCGCAACTCGCCATTGTTTCCGGTCAATGCGACATTCATCGCTTCGGCGGGGAGTGACTCAGCCGACTGGATCGGTTCGATCGGCGCAATCGGCTCGATGATGTTGACCGTCTTCTTGGCAGGCTTGGCGTCGGCCACTTCGGTTGTCGAAGCGGTCTTGCCCCTTTTGGCGAGGAACGCCTGCCGTTCCGCCTCGGCCTTGGCCTTCGCCGCTTCGCGCATCGCCAGCTTCCTGGCTTCGAGTGCTTTGGCCTTGGCTGCTTCCTTGTCGGCAACGATCTTGGCCTCGATCTTCTTGATCTGGGCGAGATCGTCCGGTGTCGGGCTTTTCTTCTTCTTGAGAAGCTTCAATTGCGCCGCATCACTCTTGACGGCGACGTTGATGGCACTGGTTGTGTCAGCCGATTGATTTGCGGCCATATTGGCCGGCATGCCGGCGAAAGCCGGTGAACTCATGCCGAGTACGGCGCAGAGTCCCATGAAAATGAAGCTGCGAAGCTGCATGGCGAAGATCCGATCGTTCTATGCTTGTTGCCCACGGCGTCGCTCAGCGCCCCCCAAGGGCGCCGGAAATGCCGCGCGCAATCTATAGTCGAATAAGCGCGGACGCCTCAAGGGTAACGCCACATTGCAAGCACTCGATTCTTCGTGATCGTGCTGCATTTGCCGCGACTGTGTTCAAACGACAACAGATCGCGGCTTCAGGCGCTGGAGACTACTGGTTCGGGACCTGCGGGGTCGCCGGTGCAGCGGGCGTGGTACCGTTGGTCGCGGGCTGAGTCGAGCCGGCGGCGGGCGCCATGGCCGGGGCAGTCGCCGGAGGCGTTGCCGCGGCATCGTTGCCGGACGGCGGCTTCGGCGCGGTGTTGCCGGCGGGCGCCGGAGTGGTCGTGCCGGGCAATTGGTTGAGCACACCCTTGCCGGCGCCGTCAGATGTCGCGGGCACGCGGTCGAGGATGTCGATCGGCTTCTCGCCGTAGCGGGCGACGATCGACAGTGTCAGCGACGTGGCGAAGAAGGCGGCCGCCAGGATCGCCGTCGCACGCGTCAGCGCATTGGCCGCACCGCGCGCGGTCATGAAGCCGGATCCGCCGCCGATGCCGAGGCCGCCGCCTTCGGAGCGCTGCAGCAGCACCACGCCGACAAGGGCGAGCACGACCATGAGATGGATGACGATCAGTACGGTTTCCATAGTTTATCCTGGCAAGGCCTTGCCCGGTCGCGGACCGACCGGTGAATTGGAGGCGGCTCAATACAATGCTTTGATGGCATTTCCAAGCCCGTGGCCGGAATATGGGAAGCAACGCTCCCTTTGCAACGATTTCCGGCGCCGTCCATCCCTAGGCGATGCTGCGATAAGCCTCGGCGATGGCAAGGAAGTCCGCCGCTTTCAGGCTGGCGCCGCCGACGAGCGCGCCGTCGACATTCCTGACGCCGAGCAGTTCGACCGCGTTGGAGGGCTTGACCGAGCCGCCATAGAGAATGCGCATCTTGGCTGCAACGCCGTCGAGCTTTTCCGACAGTTTTTCGCGGATATGTGCGTGTGCTTCGGCCACATCGGTCGCGGTCGGCGTCAGGCCGGTGCCGATCGCCCACACTGGCTCATAGGCAATGACGGTGTTGGACGGGGTGGCGCTTGGCGGTACCGAGCCGGCGACCTGCCGCGACAGCACATCGAGCGTGGCGCCCGCTTCACGCTGCTGCTGCGTCTCGCCAATGCAAATGATGGCCACAAGCCCGGCGCGCCAGGCGGCTGAAGCCTTGGCCTGGACCGTCGCGTCATCCTCACCGCGTTGCTCGCGGCACTCGGAATGGCCGACGATGACATGGCTCGCGCCGGCATCCTTCAGCATTTCCGCCGAGATGCAGCCGGTGTAGGCGCCGCTTTCCTTGGTGTGGCAATCCTCGCCGCCAGCGTGGACCGGAGTGCGTGACAGAATCTCGGCTGCGTGGGCAAGCAGGGTTGCGGGAACGCAAACCAGCGCTTCGGTCTCCGCATCGAGCCCACTCATGAAACCGTTGCCGATCATCCTGAGCTCGTTGAGCGAGGCACTGGTGCCGTTCATTTTCCAGTTGCCGGCGACGAGCGGGCGAATTCCTGGCGTCATGGGTTGCTTCTCCGGGCGATATCAGGCTCTGGCCCTCACTACCAAAATCAGGCCACAAAGCAATCGACAGTGGACCGGAAGGGCGCTATTGCGCTTGTTTCAGACTCGGCGCATGCGAAAATGCGCATAAATCGGAAGTAACGATGCTTGGTGTATTGAGAAGCGCGGCGGGTACCTGGGTCGCGAAGGGTCTACTAGTGTTGCTGGTGCTCAGCTTTTTGGTCTGGGGCATTTCCGGACGGCTGATGGGCGGTTTCGCCGGCCACGATTCGGTTATTTTCGCCGGCGGCACCAAGGTGTCGATCAACGAATACCGTCTCGCCTATGACCGCCAGCTCGCCGTCATGTCGCAGCAATTCGGCCAGCGTCTCACCCACGAACAGGCAAAGGCGCTCGGTATCGACAACCAGGTACTGGCGCAGCTCGTCTCGGGAGCCGTTCTCGACGAACAGGCCCGCAAGCTGGGCCTTGGCCTGTCCAAGGACCGGCTGGCCGAGCTGACACGCGAAGATCCGGCCTTCAAGGGTCCTGGCGGCCAGTTCGACAGGCGAACCTTCGAATATATGTTGCAGCAGATTGGCATGCGGCCTGCGGATTATCTGAAGAACCGTGCCCAGGTGGCGGTGCGCCAGCAGATCGTCGAAGCGGTCTCGGATGGCCTCAAGGCGCCGGATACTTTCTTCAAGGCCGTCGCGCTCTATCGCGGCGAAGACCGCACCATCGACTATTTGACGCTGCCCAAGACGCTGATCGAGCCGATCGGGACGCCGTCCGACAGCGTGCTCTCGGCCTATTTCGACGCCAACAAGAAGACATACGCGGCACCAGAATACCGCAAATTCTCCTACGTCCGCCTCGAACCGGTCGACATCATGGATACGACCGCCGTCACCGACCAACAGGTCAGCGACGACTACAACAAGAACAAGGCGCGTTACACGACGCCGGAGCTGCGCACCATCGAGCAGCTTGTGTTCAAGACACCTGACGCGGCCAAGGCCGCGCTCGATTCGCTCAAGGCCGGCGCCACCTTCGACAAGCTTGTCACGGCGGAAGGCAAGACCCCGGCCGATACGTTGCTCGGCACGCTGGCCAAGGACAAGATCGCCGACAAGGCGGTCGCCGACGCGGCCTTCGCACTCAATGCGAATGAAGTCAGCCCGGTCGTGCAGGGCGCCTTCGGTCCGGTGCTGCTGCGCGTCACCGAAATCAAGCCCCAGGTGGTGAAGCCGCTGGCCGAAGTGTCCGACCAGATCCGCAAGGATCTGGCGCTGGGCGAGGCAAGTCGCATCCTCCTGGACGTGCGTGACAATTACGAAGACACCCGTGCCGCTGGCGGCTCCCTGGCCGAGGCCGCCACCAAGTTGAAGCTGAAGATCGTCACCATCGACGCCATCGATCGCAGTGGCCTGAGACCTGACGCAAGCATCGTCAAGGACCTGCCGCAATCGCCGGAATTGATCAAGGCTGTCTTCGACGCTGAACCCAACACGGAAAACGACGCCTTGACCACGGCGGACAACGGTTTCGTTTTCTACGAAGTGGCTTCCATCACACCGGCTCGCGACCGCACACTGGACGAGGCCCGCCAGAAAGTCGTCGCCGACTGGACCGCGGCCGAAACGACCAAGCGGCTCACGGCCAAGGCAGACGAACTCGAGAAGCGGCTCAAGGCCGGCGCCACGCTCGACGTCATCGCCGGCGAACTGAAGCTGGAAAAGCAGACCAAGCGCGGCGTCAAGCGCGAGGCCGACGATGTCGACTTCGGCAAGGAGGGCGCGGCGGCGATGTTCGGCGTCGGCGAAGGCGGCACCGGGCTGATCCCCTCGCCTACTGGCGACGGACAGATCCTGTACAAGGTCGCCGAAGTGTTCGAGCCCGCCGGAGCTGACGCCAGCTCAGTGCCGGACGACGCACAGAAATCCTTCACCTCCGGCATGTCGGACGATCTGCTCGACCAGTTGGTGGCGCAGTTGCAGACGCAATTCGACGTTCGCATCGACCAGGCCGCCGTTGCCCAAGCCTCGACAAGATGAGCGCGCTGAAAACCCATATCGCCAAGGTCGCGACCGGAAGCCCGCTTTCCTTCGAGGAAGCGCGCGAGGCCTTCGACATCATCATGTCGGGTGACGCCACCCCCGGCCAGATCGGCGGCTTCCTGATGGCGCTGCGCGTGCGCGGCGAGACGGTGAGCGAGATTTCCGGCGCTGTCGCCACCATGCGCGCCAAGATGCTGCGCGTCGACGCACCGGCCGGCGCCATCGATATCGTCGGCACCGGCGGTGACAATTCTCACAGCGTCAACATCTCGACGGGGTCGGCGTTTGTTATCGCCGGCAGCGGTGTGCCGGTTGCCAAGCACGGCAATCGCGGGCTGTCGTCGCTGACCGGGGCCGCCGACGTACTGGTCGCACTCGGGGTCAAGATCGATATCTCGCCCGAATTCATCGGCCGTTGCATCCATGAGGCGGGCGTCGGGTTCATGTTCGCGCCCGCACACCATCCGGCGATGAAGCATGTCGGCCCGACCCGCGTCGAACTCGGCACCCGCACCATCTTCAACCTGCTTGGGCCCCTCTCCAATCCGGCTGGCGTCAAGCGGCAGATGGTCGGTGTGTTCCTGCCGGAATGGATCTTGCCGGTGGCCGAGACGCTGAAAGCGCTGGGTGCCGAGCATGCCTGGGTTGCCCATGGCGACGGCTATGACGAGATCACGACCACCGGGGAGACCCATGTCGCCGAACTGATCGGCGGCGAGATCCGCAGCTTCACGCTGACCCCGGAAGCGGTAGGGCTGGCGCGTCACACCAAGGATGAATTGCGTGGTGGCGACGCAGCCTACAACGCCGACGCATTGCGCGATATGCTGAGTGGCGCTGCCGGCGCCTATCGCGATACTGTGCTGATGAATGCCGGCGCCGGACTTGTGGTCGCCGGCAAGGCGACGACACTTGGCGACGGCATCGCGCTCGCCGCACAAGCCATCGACAGCGGCCGGGCGCTGCAAGTGCTTGACCGGCTGATCGAGATTTCGAACGGGTAGAGCGTGTCTGACATTCTTCGCAAGATCGAGGCCTACAAGCGCGACGAGATCGCAACGGCAAAGGCACGCGTGCCTTTGGCCGAGATCAAGGCGCGAGCGAAGGACGCGGACGCACCGCGCGGCTTTCTTGCCGCGCTCGAGACCAAGCGCAAATCCGGCGCCTTCGCGCTGATCGCCGAGATCAAGAAGGCAAGCCCTTCCAAGGGCCTGATCCGCGCCGATTTCAACCCGCCGGCACTGGCGCAGGCCTATGCGAAAGGCGGCGCCGCCTGTCTTTCGGTGCTGACCGACGCGCCGTCTTTCCAGGGCGCGCCCGAATTTCTCACCAGGGCGCGAGCCGCCGTCGCCCTGCCCGCTTTGCGCAAGGATTTCCTGTTCGATCCGTATCAGGTCTATGAGGCCCGCGCCTGGGGCGCGGACGCCATCCTGATCATCATGGCCAGCGTCGACGACGCATTGGCCAGCGATCTCGAATCGACGGCGCTTGAACTCGGCATGGATGCGCTGGTCGAAGTGCATGACGAAGCCGAGACGCAGCGCGCGCTAAAACTGTCGTCGCGGCTGATCGGCATCAACAACCGCAATCTCAGAACATTCGAGACCAGCCTCGAAACCTCGGAGCGGCTGGCGTCGATGGTGCCAGCCGACCGCCTGCTGGTCAGCGAGAGCGGCATTTTCTCGCATGACGATTGCCTCAGGCTGCAAAAGAGCGACATCGGCACCTTCCTTGTCGGCGAAAGCCTGATGCGGCAACAGGACGTCACCACGGCGACGCGCCTGCTTCTGACGGGCAAGGCGCCGGCCGAGGCCGTCTGATGATGGCGGCCGCCCTCACCCATCTCGGCGCCCAGGGCGAGGCCAGCATGGTCGATGTCGGCGACAAGGCGGAGACGACGCGTACCGCAATCGCGGAGGGTTTTGTCGCGATGCAGCCTGAGACGCTGACCATGATTCTCGAAGGCAACGCCAAGAAGGGCGATGTGCTTGGCACTGCGCGCATCGCCGGCATCATGGCGGCGAAGAAAGCGCATGAATTGATCCCGCTCTGCCATCCGCTGCTCCTGACGAAGGTTTCCGTCGACATCGAGCCCGACCATGCCTTGCCCGGACTGAAGGTCACCGCGCTGGCGCGTGTCACCGGCAAGACGGGCGTCGAGATGGAAGCGTTGACCGCCGCTTCGGTGGCCTGCCTCACCATCTACGACATGGCCAAGGCGGTGGATCGCGCCATGATCATTTCCGGCATCCGACTGGTCGAAAAGACCGGCGGCAAGTCGGGCGACTACAAAGTGGACGCCTGATGGCGCTGGTTCCGGTCGCCGAGGCGCTCGAACGCTTGCTTGAGGGTGCAGCACCTTTGGCGAGCGAAAGCGTTCCGCTGTTCGAGGCTGTTGATCGCGTGCTGGCCGAACCGGTCGCAGCGCTCCGCACCCAGCCACCTTTCAACGCTTCCGCCATGGATGGCTACGCGGTGCGCGCCGTCGATGTGGCGTCGGTGCCATCCAGACTTTCCGTGATCGGCATGGCGCCTGCCGGGCGTGGCTTTGACGGCACGGTCGGCAAGGCACAAGCCGTGCGTATCTTCACCGGTGCGCCGCTACCCCAAGGCGCCGATACCATCGTCATTCAGGAGAATGTCCGCGACCTCGGTGGTGGCGACGTCGAAGTAACCGAGCCGACGGCGGAATGGCGCAACATCCGCCGCGTCGGCCTCGACTTCTCGAAAGGCGATATCCTGCTGGAAAAAGGCCGCGTGCTCGATCCGGCGGCATTGTCGCTGACGGCGTCGGCCAACCATCCACGGGTCAACGTGGTGAAACGGCCGCTGGTCGCCATCATCGCCACCGGCGACGAATTGTTGCCGCCCGGCAGCGAACTCGGGCCGGACCAGATCATCTCGTCCAATGCCTATGGCGTCGCCGTGGCGGCGCAGTCGGTCGGTGCACGTGCGCTCGATCTCGGCATTGCCTCCGACCGCGAGGAGGCCATCGCCGCGCTGGTGCGGAAGGCGGTCGCGGCCGGTGCGGACGTCATCGTCACGCTGGGTGGTGCCTCGGTCGGCGACCATGATCTGATCCACGACGTGCTGACCGGCGAAGGCATGACGCTCGGCTTCTGGAAGATCGCCATGCGCCCCGGCAAGCCGCTGATGTTCGGCCGCCTCGGCCACATCAGATGCATCGGCCTGCCCGGCAATCCGGTGGCAAGCCTGGTCTGTTCGCAGCTGTTCCTGAAGCCGCTGCTGGCGCGACTCGGTGGCCGCGAGCACCGCCAGGACATTCGTCCTGCGCGACTGGGCGCTGCAATGCCGGCCAATGATTTGCGCCAGGACTATGTGCGGGCGGTGGTCCGGGACGACAACGGCGCGCTGATGGCGACGCCGTTCAGCATCCAGGATTCCTCAATGCTGAGAATGCTGGCTGATGCCAATGGGCTGATCGTGCGGGCACCGTTTGCCCCCGCAGCAGCCGCTGGCGAAGCTTGCAGCGTACTGATGTTGCGCTGAAGATTCGCCAAACAAACCATTGATAACAAGCCAAAATCAACTCGGCTATTCCGAGATCAAGGTCCGGGTCAGCGGATGCGCCGGATCGGCAAGGCCGTCAACGATGCTGTAATGGTGCTGGTCGGGCTCGACCACGGCGCTGGTCGTGGCATCGAGCCCGGTCCAGATATTGGCAAGCAAGGCGTTCTGGCGCAGGAACTCCGCGCGTTCGCCACCACCGGCCCAGCAGGTGATGCGGGCACCATCCATTGGACGCAACAGCGCCGGGCTTTCGGCCAGCGCCTCCTGCTCGTCGATTGCCAGTGTCGCGTTCATCTCGGTGCGCATGATCGGGCGCAGGTCGTGGAGGCCTGAAATCGAAACGACGTGGCGTATGCGCCGCGCCACATCGGCCGCCAGGGGCGTTGTCGCCGTCACCATGCGGCTGGCGAGATGTCCGCCGGCCGAATGGCCGGTCAACATCAGCGGCCCGTCGATCAGTCCTGCCGCCTTGCCGATCGCCCCGCCGACCTCCTGGACGATGCCGGCGATGCGGATTTCGGGGCAGAGCGTGTAGGAAGGCATCGCCACGGCAAAGCCGCTGCTGACCGCACCATTGGCGAGATGCGACCAGAAACTCTTGTCGAACGCCATCCAGTAACCGCCATGGATGAACACCACCAATCCCTTGGGCGTGGCACTGGGTAGGAAAAGATCGAGGCGATTGCGCCGTCCGCCGCCATAGGTGATGTCGAGCCGTGCCCGACCCTCTGCCGAAAGCGCGTCACGAAACGCTTGCGCCGGCTCCACCCACGCGGTTGGCCAGCGGTCGCTGCCGGCGATGTTCGCGCTGTTGGCATAAGCATTGTCCCAATCGGCAATGCGATGTCTAGGCATCGGTACCCTCCCCCAAACGGCATCGTTTCTGCGCTAGCAATGGCCACCGCCACGCCATGCGTCAATGCTCCAGGACAAAAACATTTTAGGCTTGAAACAAATTTCGACTGGTGCGATCTTGCCGTCAAGAACAGCCGACAATGGGAGGTCTGCTGTGTTGCCCAAACCTGCAATGTACGCCCTTTCGGGTCGTGTCGAGCAAGGTGCGACTGGCAGCACGAAAACCTCCTCAAAAGCAGGACCTTCAGATCCACCCCATCAGGCCAGGCGCCTTCGCGCACTGGCCAGGCAGCAGACAGGATAGCGGCGACATGCTTGGGCCTTCAGCGCATATCGACACGTTCACGCGCGATCACCTGCCGCCGCCGGAGCAATGGCCGGACTTCCTGCTCGACGGTTTCGACTATCCCGAACATCTCAACGCAGGCGTCGAACTCACCGACAGGCTGGTCGAGAAGGGCCTGGGTGACCACACCGCCCTGATCGGCAATGGCCGCCGCCGCACCTACAAGGAACTGTCCGACTGGACGAACAGGCTGGCCCACGCGCTGGTCGAGAACTACGGCGTCAAGCCGGGTAACCGGGTGCTGATCCGCTCGGCCAACAACCCCGCCATGGTCGCCTGCTGGCTGGCCGCCACCAAGGTCGGAGCCGTGGTCGTCAACACCATGCCGATGCTACGCGCCGGCGAGCTCGCCAAGATCGTCGACAAGGCGGAAATCACGATCGCGCTTTGCGACACCAGGCTGATGGACGAGATGACCGCTTGCGCCAAGGACAGCGCGTTCCTCAAGCAGGTCATCGGCTTCGACGGCACCGCCAATCATGATGCCGAACTTGATCGGGCGGCCCTCGACAAGTCGGTCGTTTTCAGCGCCGTCAACACTGGCCGCGACGACGTCGCGCTGCTCGGCTTCACCTCGGGCACGACAGGCGTGCCGAAGGCTACGATGCATTTCCACCGCGACCTCCTGATCATCGCCGACGCCTATGCCCGCGAAATCCTCCAGGTGACGCCGGACGACATCTTTGTGGGCTCGCCGCCATTGGCTTTCACCTTTGGCCTTGGCGGCCTCGCCATCTTTCCCCTGCGCTTCGGTGCGGCGGCGACGCTGCTCGAACAGGCGACGCCACCCAACATGATCCACATCATCGAGACCTACAAAGCAACCATCTCCTTCACCGCGCCGACCGCCTATCGCGCCATGCTGAAGGCCATGGATGAGGGTGCCGACCTGTCATCGCTGCGCGTCGCCGTTTCGGCCGGCGAGACCTTGCCCGCCCCGGTCTTCGAGGAGTGGACGCAAAAGACCGGCAAGCCGATCCTCGACGGCATCGGCGCCACCGAAATGCTGCACATCTTCATCTCCAACCGCTTCGACGATATGAAGCCTGCGTCGACCGGCAAGCCGGTGGGCGGCTACGAGGCGCGCATTGTCGATGACGAGATGCACGAGGTGCCGCGCGGCGCGACCGGCAGGCTGGCGGTGCGCGGCCCGACCGGCTGCCGCTACATGGCTGACGACAGGCAGAAGGAGTACGTTCGCGACGGCTGGAACCTCACCGGCGACACCTTCACGCAGGACGAAAACGGCTTCTTCCATTTCGCCGCCCGCTCCGACGACATGATCGTCAGCGCCGGCTACAACATCGCCGGCCCCGAGGTCGAGGCGGCGCTGCTGGCGCATCCGGATGTCGCTGAATGCGCTGTGATCGGCGCTGAGGATGCCGAACGCGGCCAGATCGTCGAGGCGCATGTCGTGCTGGTGCAAGGTGTGGCACCTGACGCGATGACCATCAAGCGCCTGCAGGACCATGTCAAAGCGACGATCGCGCCCTACAAGTATCCGCGATCTGTGAAGTTCATTGCTGCGTTGCCCAAGACGCAGACCGGCAAAATCCAGCGCTTCCGGCTTCGCACGGAGAAAATCAATTGAGCGAACCATACGATCCGGCATCCGAAGGCGCACAGATGTCGTTCAAGGAGCGCATGTCCTACAGCGACTATCTGCATCTGGAGAAAGTGCTGGAGGCCCAGACGCCGCTGTCGTCGGCACACGACGAGATGCTGTTCATCATCCAGCATCAGACCTCCGAGCTCTGGATGAAGCTTGCCCTGCATGAGATCGGTGCCGCGATCCGCTCGATCCGCGCCGACCGCCTCGAGCCAAGCTTCAAGATGCTGTCGCGCGTCGCCCGCATCTTTGAGCAGTTGAACAACGCCTGGGACGTGCTGCGGACGATGACACCCAGCGAATACACAGAGTTCCGCGACGCGCTAGGCCAATCCTCGGGTTTCCAGTCCTGGCAGTATCGCGCCATCGAGTTCATGGCCGGCAACCGCAACCTCGCCATGCTCGGCCCGCACAAGCACCGGCCGGACCTCAGCGGGAAGCTTGAGGCGATCCTGGCCGAGCCGTCGCTCTACGACGAAGCGCTGCTGCTGCTCGCCCGCAACGGATTCGACATCGGTGACGACGCCAACCGTGCCGACTGGCGCGAGACGCGCACCGAGAATGAAGCGGTCCTGGTTGCCTGGCAGACGGTCTATCGCGACCCGCAGCGCTACTGGATGTTCTACGAACTGGCTGAAAAGCTGGTCGACTTCGAGGATTATTTCCGCCGCTGGCGCTTCAACCACGTCACCACGGTCGAACGCATCATCGGCCTAAAGCGCGGCACCGGTGGCACGTCGGGTGCGTCCTACCTGAAGAAGATGCTCGAGGTCGTCCTGTTTCCGGAACTCTGGACAGTTCGCACCCGGCTCTGATCTGTCTTTGCTTTTGGGCGACGTACACTCACGTGACCGCGGTCTTGACCGCGAAGCGCGCATCCTGCCAGGCACCCGTGCGCAAGATGTCTTCCAGCACCTCGACCGCCTGCCAGACATCCTTGTAGCCGACATAGAGCGGCGTGAAACCGAAGCGGATGGTCGAAGGCGCGCGGAAATCGCCGATCACGCCGCGCTCGATCAAGGCCCGCATCACCTGGTAGCCGCTGGGGTGGATGAATGACACCTGACTGCCGCGCTCGTTGCCGTTGCGCGGACTTTCAAGCTCGAGCCCGTAGGCGCCACACCTTGCTTCGACCATCTGGATGAACAGATCGGTCAGCGCGATGCTCTTTTGGCGCACCGCCGCCATGTCGACGTCGTTCCAGAGGTCCAGGGCGCCCTTGAGCGCCCGCATCGACAACACCGGCTGCGTGCCGCACAAGAACCGGCGGATGCCGATGCCGGCGGCATAGCCCTGTTCGAAGGCGAACGGCCGCGCATGCCCCCACCAGCCGCTGAGCGGCTGATAGACATCACCGTGGTGCCGCTCTGCGGCATAGATGAAGGCTGGCGAACCCGGGCCGCCATTGAGGTACTTGTAGGTGCAGCCGATGGCGAAATCGGCATTGGCGCCGTCGAGTTCGACTGGCAGCGCACCGGCGGTGTGGCAGAGATCCCAGACGATCAGCGCACCGGCCTGATGGGCCCTGCGCGTCAGCGCCGCCATGTCGCGCAACTGGCCGGATTTGTAGTTGACGTGGTTGACCAGGATAACGGCGACGCGCTCGTCGATCAGGTCCTCGATATCAGGCGCATCGACGCCCTCGAGCCGCAGGATCGTACCGGGCCGCGTCGAAGCTACGCCCTCGGCCATATAGAGATCGGTTGGGAAGCTGTCGCCCTCGGCCACGATGAGCGACCGATCCGGCCGCATTGCGAGCGCCGCATGTAGCACCTTGTAGATGTTGATCGACGTCGTATCGCAGACCACAGTCTGGCCAGCCGCGGCGCCGATCAGGCGTCCGAGTTGGTCGCCGAGCTCGACCGGCATGTCGAACCAGCCGGCGGTGTTCCAGGCACGGATGAGGTCCTGCGCCCATTCCTGTGTCGCGGCCTTGTTCAGTTCGTCGAAGACGGTGGGTGAAGCCGCACCAAGCGAATTGCCGTCGAGGTAGATCACCCCTTGCGGCAAGACGAAACGATCGCGCATGGCGCGTAGCGGGTCCGCGGCGTCCATCACCTCGATTGCAGAGAGATCGGGAGTTGCATTCATGGTCGACTATCCCCGCGCATGGGCGTGCTCAGATGAACATATCAGGTGAAACCGTTCGCGATCATGGGCAGTCCCTTGGGTGTTGTCAAACATTATATATAATTTACGCAATGGAAGGATTTCATATATAATCACCCGGCCAATTGGTACGGATGGTCGGCAATGCTGGACGACGAGCACTTCTCGAAGACAGAAGCAGCCTACAAGCTGCTGCGCCGCGATATCCTCACCGCCCGTCTGAAGCCCGGCGCACCGCTCAAGCTTAGCGCGTTGCGCAACAGCTACGGCATCGGCTGGACACCGCTGCGCGAGGCGCTCTCGCGATTGGAGGCCGAGCGCCTGGTGACCGCCATCAGCAATCGCGGCTTTGCCGTCGCTCCGGTCTCGCGCAACGAGCTGGAAGATCTGTCACGCGCCAGATTGGTGGTTGAACTGCCTCTGCTCCACGAATCGATCGAGAAAGGCGGCCGTGAATGGGAGGACACCGTCGTCGCTGCCCACTATCGGCTGTCGCGCAGCAGGACCGCGGTCGACGACCCGTCCGACAACGTGGTCGACGAATGGGATGAAAAGCACGAGGCTTTCCACGCGGCATTGCTCAGCGCGGCAACATCCCCCTGGCTGCTGACCTTCCACTCCACGATCGCGGATCAGTTGCGTCGCCATCACCGCTTTCTTGGCCTGGCGCCAACCTTGCGTGCGGCCGCCGGTCTCCAGCATGGCTACGAAGAGGCCATGGAGGCGCTGCGCCAGGCCGTCGCGATCAAAGATCATACCGCGCTCATGGAAGCGGCGCTGGATCGCAACATCGAGCGCGCGAAAACCCTGATGGTTGCCCACATCGGCTACACGCTGCATGTCTATGTCCACGCCGGCGATGGCAGCTCAAACAAACGGTAATGCAACGAGGAACAAGGCAAGGCCGATATGGCCAATTCCTCCGCCAAAGTTGGCTTTTTGGCTCCCTTTCGTTCACGGGAGCCACGACCGGTGAAGTGAACCAAGCCCTCTTGTCGAGCTTCCAGCGTTGGCCGAGGCCAAGCCCGACACAGGGTGGGCCACAGGCCATTAACCATAGCAATTTCAATCCAACCAAGCACTCGGCGTTGGCAGGCAAGCGTCGATCGCGACCCACCGCCGGGGCGCCAAATAATTTCAGCCACCTTAACAAGTTCATTAAACTTTAAACGGTTGCGGAACACAACTGGAACAGATAGTGTTTGTTCTGGGTTTGTTTTTCCGATTCTGGTTTTGGGTAACCTGGGGGCTGCCATGCTGACGCGCAAACAACACGAACTCCTGATGTTCATTCATGAACGGCTCAAGGAAAGCGGCATTCCGCCATCCTTCGACGAGATGAAGGAAGCACTCGACCTTGCCTCCAAATCCGGCATACACCGGCTGATCACGGCGCTGGAGGAGCGCGGCTTCATTCGTCGCCTGCCCAATCGGGCGCGCGCGTTGGAAGTGCTGCGGCTGCCGGATTCGATCGCGCCAGGCCTCAATGCGGCAAAGAAGTTCTCGCCAAGCGTCATCCAGGGCAGCCTCGGTCAAGGCGGCCTTGGCCGGCAACTCAAGCCTGCGTCTTCACGGATGCCTTCGGCCGGCAATGACGACGACGTGGTCTCCGCCGTGTCGATCCCGGTCATGGGACGCATCGCGGCCGGTGTGCCGATCGACGCCATCCAGCACCAGACGCATTCGATCTCGGTGCCGCCGGACATGATCATGGGCGGCGAACACTATGCCCTTGAGGTCAAGGGCGACTCGATGATCGAGGCCGGCATCTTCGACGGCGATACTGTCATCATCCGCAATGCCGATACAGCCAGCCCGGGTGAGATCATCGTGGCGCTGGTGGATGAAGAGGAAGCGACGCTGAAGCGGTTCCGCCGCAAGGGTGCCTCGATTGCTCTCGAAGCCGCCAACCCGGCCTATGAAACCCGCATTTTCGGACCGGACAGGGTCAAGGTGCAAGGCAAGCTCGTCGGGCTGATCAGGCGCTACTGAGCAGGGCTTGCGACCGACTTTTCGGGTTTGCGGTAGGGTGGCAGGCCCCTCGCCTCGCGCGAAAACTTGCGCTGCGTGTGCCAGGGCCGGTATGACCCGTCCACCGCGAAGCTCATCGTCGCAGGCGTGGTCGCCGATTGGCGATCGAAGAAGACGGCCGCGCTACCCTTGCGGGCCAGTTGTCGCTTGGTGATGACGAGCACCAGCGGATTGTGACAGGGGTCATAGGCCGTGGCGTCATCGATGACGATCAGGTCGGCGAAGCCGCAGGCCATCCAGGCGTCTTTTCGGTCTTCGACATGCGCGATGATCGCGCCGGACGGATGCTTGGCGAGACAAACGCCCGATGTGCAATAGAAAGGCGCGCCCGACGGCAACTCGGCGGCATCGGCTATCTCGAATTGCCCGTCTCCTTTGCTGAACACCTCCGGCATGACGATGGTTTCGGATGTCAGCGCGCGTTTCCAGTTGTCGACCGTGAATTCGTTCGGGCGTGCCCGGCTGACGGCGAGTTCGCCACCCCCGATCGGCAGCGCAACCAGCCTGGCGTCCTCCGAGATCAGCACGTCCGGGGCACGCGTGTCCGAGACGGTCAACAGGCCGGCAAGCGCGAACGGAAGGGCTGCGAGCCGCAGCCATGTCGTCGCCATCGTCGCGATGACCAAGGCAATCGCCACCAGCAGGACGGACTGTTGCGAAATCAACCCGACCGCGTCGACCGGCGAGCGCTCGGAAATCCATCCGGACATGGCGATCATCGCCGTCAGGCCTTTGCCCATTACGTAAAGAAAGGGACCATCGGCGCCAAAAGGCATCGCCAGCGCACTGAGGACGGCGAAAGGCATCACAATCAGCGAGACGATTGGCATGATGGCGAGATTGGCGAACAGGCTGAGCGGCGACACCCGCTGAAAATGCCAGATGGCAAAAAGCGCCGTGGCAGAGCCGGCAATGATGGAGGTCATGGCAAGGCCACCCATCGCCAACAGGAATTTTCGCGTGAGAAAGCCAGGCAGAGATCGCCGTGGCGGCGGCGGTCTCGTTTTCCCCGCGCGATGATCAGACCAGCCGGCATAGGCACCGACCAGCGCCGCGGTCGCCGCGAATGACATCTGGAAACTTGGGCCGACCACTTCATGCGGCGACACCACAATGACCGCGATCGCCGAGATCGCCAGGTTGCGCATGGTCAGCGCCGCCCGATCGAACAGCACCGCAATCAGCATCACCGCCAGCATGATGAAGCTGCGCTCGGCGGCAACGACGATGCCTGAGATGACGAGATAGGCGGCGATCGAGACAAGCGCGGCGGCGGCCGCGTATTTCTTGACCGGCCGCCGCGCGGAAAAGTCCGGAAACAGGGCGAAGGCGCTGCGCATCAGCATCATGATGGTGCCAGCGACCAACGCCATGTGCAGCCCCGAAATGGAGATGACGTGGTAGATGCCGGTGCGCCGCATCGCTTCGTTGATCTCATCGGGAATGCCGGCGCGCACACCAACGATCAGCGCCGCAGCGATCTCGCCTTCGGCCCCACCGACACTGCCCCTGATATGGTCGGCGATGGCTTCACGGGCATTTTCTATCCCCGAGGCAATCCGGGCCGACAGCGGCATGTCGTTGTCATTGCCGGCGATAAGCTTTGGATTGCCGAGAAAGAACCCGCTGCCGCCGATGCCGGCGAAATAGCTGTCGAAGGAGAAGTCGTAGCTGTCCGGCCTCACCGGGCCGGTGGGCGGCAACAGCTTGGCGTAGCCGGTGACCAGGGAGCCGGCGGTGATCTCCGCCGGGATCTTTCGTGCCGAAAGCCGAACCCGCTCCGGCGCATAGCGCAATTTCGGCCTCGCGGTCGACGTCACGTCGATGGTCAACCGGATGCGGCCGGTCTCCATTTGGTCAAGCGAGACGACGCGGCCGGTCACTTGGGTCGAGATTTCCGAACCCAGCATCTGCGTTCCAGCCCGCCATGTCTCGACCTTGCCGGCGAGCAGGCCGAGCGTGCACAGCAGCACAGCCATGAAACACAGATGGGTTTTCGGCCAGGAACGCGAGACGAACGCGCAGAGCCCCGTCAGAACGACGACCGCAACAGGCTTTGCAAAATCTGGTTCCACCGTCAGCGAAAAATAGCCGATCGCTCCGATCGCCAGACAGACCGGCACCAGCAGGAAGGCTACGCCTCGGTCAAGCTCCAGGCTTCCTGCCGTGGCCACGCTGTGGCGCAGCCGAGGCAGTGATATCCGGCCGATTTGCCGGCGCACGCGCACGATCCTGCCGGCTTCGGCAACAGGGACGGGGGCGGAGACATCCGCTTGCAACGGCGGGTTGCCGCGGTCCGGCAAGATGGGTGATGGCGGTGGCGACGTAGTCGGCAGCGGCATCGCAAACAGGGACCGTTCGCTGACGCCAATAGCGGCGTCCTCGCCCTGATCCGAGCCCCAGCCCCGTCCAGCCATCGGGTCTGCCCCTTGCGCCCTCGACACCCTATGCTACATGAACGCGCAATGCGCGAAAGTCCGCGCAACCACACCCCGCTTCAGATGGTTTCCGAGAGTTTCATGTCCGACAAGGTCGTCACCCGTTTTGCCCCCTCGCCCACCGGTTACCTGCACATAGGCGGCGCGCGCACGGCGCTGTTCAACTGGCTGTACGCAAAGCACACTGACGGCACGATGCTGCTGCGCATCGAGGACACCGATCGCGAGCGCTCCAACGATGCCGCGACCGCAGCCATTCTCGACGGGCTTTCCTGGCTCGGCCTCTCCTGGGATGGCGAGGCCGTCTCGCAGTTCGAGCGCGCGCCGCGTCATCGCGAGGTGGCCGAGGAGCTCGTGCGCTTGGGCAAGGCCTACTACAGCTACGAGACGCCGGCCGAGCTGGAGGCGATGCGCGAGGCAGCACGCGCCAAGGGGCTGCCGCCCCGCTATGATGGCCGCTGGCGTGACCGGGACCCCTCCGAGGCCCCCGCAGGCGCCAAGGGCGCCATCCGCATCAAGGCGCCGACCGCGGGCGAGACGGTGGTGCACGACCGTGTCCAGGGCGAGGTGCGCTTCCCCAACAAGGATCTCGACGACTTCATCATCCTGCGTTCGGACGGCAACCCGACCTATATGCATGCCGTCGTCGTCGACGACCACGACATGGGCGTCACCCACATCATTCGTGGCGACGACCATTTGACCAACGCCGCCCGCCAGACGGTGATCTACGACGCCATGGGCTGGGAGGTGCCGTCTATGTCGCATATCCCGCTGATCCACGGCGCCGATGGCGCCAAGCTGTCGAAGCGGCACGGCGCGCTCGGCGTTGAGGCCTATCGCGCCATGGGCTACCTGCCGGAGGCGCTGCTCAACTACCTGGCGCGGCTCGGCTGGAGCCATGGCGACGACGAGATCATGTCGGTCAAGGACATGATCTCCTGGTTTGACATCGGCGACGTCAACAAGGGCGCCGCCCGCTTCGACTTCGCCAAACTGGAGGCGCTGAACGGCGTCCATATGCGCCGCATGAGCGATGCCGAGCTGTTCGACATCTTCATCGCCACTCTGCCCTATCTCGAGGGCGGTCCGGCTATTGCTGCGCGCCTCGACGACACGCACAAGGCGCAGCTGTTGGCCGCGCTGCCCGGACTGAAGGAGCGCGCCAAGACACTGGTCGAGCTTGTCGACGGCGCCGCCTTCCTGTTTGCCACCCGGCCGCTGCCGATCGACGACAAGGCGGCACTGCTGCTCAACGAAGACGCGCGCATGATCCTGCGCGGCGCTCACGAAGCGTTGAACGCCCTGTCAGGTGACTGGACGGCCACTGCGGCGGAGACGGCGGTGCGCGACTATGCGCAGGCCGGCGGCCATAAGCTTGGCGCCGTGGCCCAGCCTTTGCGCGCCGCCCTGACTGGCAAAAGCACCTCGCCGGGTGTGTTCGACGTGCTTGGCGTGCTCGGGCGCGAGGAAAGCCTGGCGCGCATAGCGGATCAAATCGATTAGGAGCGAACTGGCCCAAGAAGATTGGCATTGAAAGGCGCGTTTCGCAGTGCAACATTAGGCCTTGGCCCAATCTGGCACGCACCTCCTAGAATGCGGTGGCGAATACGCGCATTGCGGTGATTTCGACGTGTCGCTCTGCGGAATTTTGCCTTTGCCGGCATGAGGAAACAAGAAGGAGTTTGCAATGACCGAAGCTGCGAAAAAACTGGATTTGGGCGGCAACACCCACGAGGCCACGGCAACGCTTGAATTCGCCGGCAAGACTCACGAATTCAAGGTACGAAGCGGCTCTGTCGGGCCTGATGTCATCGACATCGCCTCGCTCTACAGCACAACCGGCGCTTTCACCTACGATCCCGGCTTCACCTCGACCGCAAGCTGCGAGTCCGAGATCACCTTCATCGACGGCGACGCCGGCATCCTCTTGCACCGCGGCTATCCGATCGACCAGTTGGCCGAACACGGCGACTTCCTCGAGGTATGCTATCTCCTGCTCTATGGCGAATTGCCGACCAAGGCGCAGAAGGACGATTTCGATTACCGCGTGACGCGCCACACCATGGTGCACGAGCAGATGTCGCGCTTCTTCACCGGCTTCCGCCGCGACGCGCATCCGATGGCAGTAATGTGCGGCGTCGTTGGCGCGCTGTCGGCCTTCTACCACGACTCCACCGACATCTCCGACCCCTACCAGCGCATGGTTGCCTCCATGCGGCTGATCGCCAAGATGCCGACGATCGCGGCGATGGCCTACAAATACCATATCGGCCAGCCCTTCATTTACCCGAAGAACGAGCTGAACTTCGCCGCCAACTTCCTGCACATGTGCTTCGCCGTGCCGTGCGAGGAGTACAAGATCAATCCGGTGTTGGCGCGCGCCATGGAGCGCATCTTCATCCTGCATGCCGATCACGAGCAGAACGCCTCGACCTCGACCGTGCGTCTTGCTGGTTCATCGGGTGCCAACCCGTTCGCCTGCATCGCCGCCGGCATCGCTTGCCTGTGGGGCCCGGCCCATGGCGGCGCCAATGAAGCGGCGCTCAACATGCTGGGCGAGATCGGCCATGTCGACCACATCCCGGAATTCATCGCTCGCGCCAAGGACAAGAACGACCCGTTCCGGCTGATGGGCTTTGGCCACCGTGTCTACAAGAACTACGATCCGCGCGCCAAGATCATGCAGAAGACGGCGCATGAGGTGCTGGGCGAGCTCGGCATCAAGGACGATCCGCTGCTCGATATCGCCATGGAGCTGGAAAAGATCGCGCTGACCGATCCCTATTTCATTGAGAAGAAACTCTACCCGAATGTCGACTTCTATTCCGGCATCACGCTGAAGGCGCTGGGCTTCCCCACCACGATGTTCACCGTGCTGTTCGCGGTCGCCCGCACCGTCGGCTGGATCGCGCAGTGGAAGGAGATGATCGAGGACCCGCGCCAGAAGATCGGTCGTCCGCGCCAGCTCTATACCGGTGCGCCGGAGCGTGACTACGTGCCGATCGCCAAGCGCTGATCGAGGCTTTCCGGATTGAGAAAGGCGCCCGTCAGGGCGCTTTTTTTATGTGACGAAGCACGACGCCCGCCGCGATCTCGCCGGACGGCTTGTCGGTCGCCATGCGCCGGGTGATCTCGGCAAAGCCTTGCTTCTGCCAGGCGCGCATGCCGCTGTCGGCGAACAGCGCTTCCAATTGCCGGGTCAGATTGTTCGGCTTGACGTACTCATTATAGAATTCCGGGACCAGCGCCCGATCCGCGATCAGGTTGGGCAACAGCGCCGACCAGACGGACAACAGGTAAGGCGCCACGACGCGCGCGACGGGATCGAGCCTGTAGCAGGAGACCATCGGTACACCGGCCAGCGCCAGCTCCAGCGATACCGTCCCCGACGCGATCAGCGCCGCATCGGCCTTGCCGAAGGCCTGCCATTTGCGTAGGGGATCAAGGATGATCTCGGGTTTCTCATCCCACCGTGTGACCGAGGCCCTGACGAGGTCGGCGACATGCGGGACGGTCGGCAGCAGCAGCCGCAGGCGATGCCCGCGCGCATGCAGCATCGACACCGTCTCGCCGAACGGCTCCAGCAGCCGTCGCACCTCCCCGCGCCGCGAACCGGGCAGGACGAGCAGCGTCTTGACGCGGTCGGAAGAAGCAAGGTCTCGCGGCAACTCCTGCGCCTTCGCGGCGCTGAGCACGCCCGCATCATGTGTGAGGCGATGGCCGACATAGGTTCCGGGCGGGCCGCCCAGCCGTTCGAGCTCCTTCACCTCGAACGGCAGGATGCAGAGAATATGGTCGACATAGGGCTTCATGGCCACCGCCCTGCCCGGCCGCCATGCCCACACGCTTGGGCAGACATAGTGGATGATCGGGATCGACGGATTGGCCGCACGCACCTTCCTGGCGACGCGCAACGAAAAGTCAGGACTGTCGATGGTGACGAGGCAATCGGGCTTCTCGTCCACAACGGTTTTGGCCAGGAGGTTGATCCGCCGCATCAGGCGTGGCAGGTCGCGCAGGATGGCGCTGAAACCCATCAGGGCGATCTCGCCGGCATCGAATGGCGACACCAGTCCCAGCGCCTGCAAATGGCGGCCGCCGAGACCGACGATCTGCACCTCGCGCCCGGTAGCCTGCTTGAGCGAACGCACGATGTCGCCGCCAAGCAGATCGCCCGACTCTTCGCCGGCAACAATCGCAATCCTCAATGCCCTGTCAGGCATGATGCGGCTCCGTAGCGGCAGGCAGGCCGATGACGAACAGGCCGAGGGCGTTGGCGCGCGCGACTGTTTCAGGACCTTCGAGAACCAGCGAACGTCCCGCCTCGACGGCAATGCCGGCAAGCCCGGCCGCATGCACCGCCTCGATCGTCTGCGGACCGATGGAAGGAAGATCCGCACGCAGTTCCTGGCCAGGCTTGGCGCATTTGACCAGCACGCCGCGGGTCTTGCCCGCGATACGGCCGTGGCCACGCAACAGCTTCGCGCGATCGAGCAGTCCGGCTGTTCCCTCGATGCCTTCGAGCGCAATGGTGCGGCCACCGACCGCGATCGCCGCCTGGCCAATATCCAGCGCCCCTATCGCCTTTGCCGCTGCAAGGCCTGCCTCGATGTCGAGCCAGTCCGATTTGCGTGGCGAGGCCTTGGTCAGGACGCCCTCGGCGGCGACGAGGTCCGGCACGATTTCGTGGGCGCCGACGATCTTTATGCCTCGTGCTTCGAGACCTCGTGCCACCACCTTCAGCAAGCCATCGTCGCCACGCGCCAGCGCCATGACCACCAGCGGGATCACCGCGAGCAGGCTGAGACTGGGGCGCAGCGCAAGCAATCGTGGCCTGCGCTTGATCTCGCCCGCAAGCACCAGATGGGTAATCCGGTGCCGCCTCAGCAAGGGTATCAGCGAGCCGATACCTTCCAGAGCGAGGCTTTCATGCTCATACCGGGAGAGCTCCGCCATGCGGTCCACCTCGCCTTCAATCAGGATGACAAAGGGAGGATGGCCTCGTTGCGCCGAACCGGCCGCCACTTCGACCGGCAGGCTGCCGCCGCCGGCGATGATGCCGACCCTGGCGCCCGATGGGAGATCAAGACCGGCTGCCGCGGTCTCAGCCTTCGTCATCGACATCGTCGCCATCGCCGCCCTTGAGCGACGGCACCGCATAATGCCGCTTGCCGCGACTGGTGATGAAATCGACGATCTTCATGGCGGTCGGCGACGACGCGAATTCGGCCTTGGCGAATTCGATGTTCTCGCCAACGGTGCGAGAGCGATCGAAGATCATCTTGTAAGCCTTGCGCAGCACATGGATTTCGGACCTCGGCAGGCCGGAACGCTTCAGGCCAATGATGTTGAGGCCGCGCAGACTGGCGCGGTTACCAACCGCGATGGCATAGGGAATGACATCGCCCACGATCGCTGAGCAGCCGCCCAGAAAGGCATTGTCGCCGACACGGACAAACTGATGAACCGCCGTCAGGCCGCCAATATAGACGTTGTTGCCGACCTCGCAGTGCCCGCCCAGCGTCGCTCCGTTGGCGAACGTCGCATTGTCGCCGACGACGCAATCATGGGCGATGTGGGCGTAGGCAAGGAAATTGCCATTGTCGCCGATCGTCGTCTCGCCGCGGCTGGAATCGGTGCCGAGATGCATGGTCACGCCTTCGCGGATCGTGCAGTTCGTGCCGATGACCAAAGTGGTGCGGCCGCCCTTGTGCTTGGTGTTCTGCGGCGGCCCGCCCAGTATCGCCATCGGGTAGACCTTGGTTGAGGCACCGATGGTGGTCGCGCCCATCACCGAGACATGGCTGACCAGTTCGACGCCGTCGCCGATCACCGCATCGGCGCCGACATGACAAAACGGCCCAATGCGCACGCCTTGGCCGATTTGGGCGCCCTCCTCCACGACAGCGGAAGCATGAATGGATGTCTTGATTTTCATAAGCATTCGATCGTCAGTCGCTGGTGACCATCATGGCTGAAATCTCGGCCTCGGCCGCCTTGGCGCCGTCGACCATGGCTTCACAAGCGAATTTCAGCAGGTTGCCGCGTTTCTTGATTTTCTTGACATGGATCCTCAACTGGTCGCCGGGAACGACCGGTTTGCGGAATTTGGCATTGTCGATGGTCAGGAAATAGACCAATGACGGCTTTTCAGTGCGCAGGCTGCGGATGCAGATGGCGCCGGCCGTTTGCGCCATCGCCTCTACGATGAGCACTCCCGGCATCACCGGCTGCTCGGGGAAATGGCCCTGAAAATGCGGCTCGTTTATGGTCACGTTCTTGATGCCGACGGCGGACTCATCGCCATCGATGTCGACGATGCGATCGATCATCAGGAACGGATAGCGGTGCGGCAGGAGCTTCATGAGCCCCATAATGTCGACCGCTTCCAGCGTCGTCGAAGCGATCATGTCAGCCATTGCCTCCCTCGCCCTGTTTGCGGGTCCTGGCGAGCTTGCGCAGCATGGCTATCTCCCGCATGGCTTCCGCCATCGGCTGTGCCGGATAACCACCCCAGATCTCGCCTGCAGGGACATTGCTCATAAATCCACTTCTGGCCGCGAGCTTGGCCCCAGACCCGATGGTCAGGTGATCCGCAAGCCCGACGCCGCCGCCCATGGTGACATTGTCACCCACGATCACGGAACCCGAGATACCCGAAAGCCCGGCTATTATGCAATTGCGGCCGATGCGGACGTTATGGGCGATCTGTACGAGATTGTCGATCTTGGTGCCCTGGCCGATGATCGTATCGGACATGGCGCCCCGATCGACGGTGGTGTTGGAGCCGATCTCGACATCGTCCTGGATAACGACACGGCCGACCTGCGGCACGCGTTCGGGTCCCTTGGCGCCGCCGACGAAGCCAAAACCATCTTGGCCGATCCTGGCGCCGCCATGGATGATGACGCGGTTGCCGATCAAGGCATACTGGATGCTGGCGCCTGGACCGACATAGCCGTCGCGGCCGATCTGGCAGGATTGTCCGATGACCGCGTTGGGCGCGATGACCGTACCGCCGCCGATCGAAGCACCCGGCCCGATGACGGCACCTGCCTCGATGACAGCACCTGCCTCGACATGCGCGGTCGGATCGATATGAGCATGCGGCGAGACACCGGTTTCACTGGTCATTGGTCCCGGTGTCGCGGCCGTCGGGAACAGCAGACGGCCGACCAGCGCGAAGGCCTGTTGCGGACGCGGATGAACGAGTACCGCGATGCCGGCCGGCGCCTTGCTGGCGAATTCCGCCGGACAGAGGACCGCGGCCGCCCGCAGCGACAGCATCAGCGCGGAATTGCGTTTGCCATCGACGAAAACGAGCGCATTCTCGCCGCCCTCATTGGCCGGCGCGAGCGCTTCGATCGAGATTTGGGATTGGCCGGAATCGACAAGCACCGAGCCGGTCAGATTCGCGACTTCGCCCGCCGTATACCGGCGTGATGGCGCGAAGAACACCGGATCGGTCATTCCAGAAGCTATATCCAGCTAGGTCGGAACATCTCTCCCGGACCTGAAAAATCCGGGAGCATCGTTGGCCGTCGATCAGAAGCGGGTCGATATGCCGAAATTGAATTCCTGCACGTTGTCGGTCGCTTCCTTCTTGACCGGGATCGCATAGTCGATACGGATCGGACCGAACGGCGATGCCCACATCAAGCCGAGGCCGACCGAGGCGCGCAGCTTCAGATCAGTCGACGTCTGGGTGACAGCCGCATTCTCGATCTTGGTGCCATAGAGCGTTGCTGCGTCCGCGAACACCGCGCCGCGCAGCCCGAAGCTCTCCGGAATGACTGGCAGCGGGAACTGGGCTTCGGCCGAGGCATTGAAATAAGTCGTGCCGCCGAGATGGTCACCCGTAACACTGTCCACAGGGCCAATGCCGCCATATTCGAAACCACGGATCATGCGGTCGGTGCTCTGGAACTGATCGAAGATACGCAAACCGCCGTCGCCGCCGTAACCCTCGACATGACCTGCGCCAGCCGAGAGGAGACCAACCAGATCGAACTGCTCTGAAAGCGTCTGATAGATGCTGCCGCGCCCAGTCAGCTTCACATACTTGGCATCGCCGCCGAGGCCGGCAAATTCGGCCGTCGTGGTGGCATAGATGCCTTCGTGCGGGTTCTTCATGTCGTCGATGGTGTTGTAGACCAGCCCCAGGCTGACCGACGACTTGATCCAGGGGCTTTCCTCGATACCTTGAACGATCGCCTGCGAAACATCGCAGTCGCCCAGCACGCCGTCTCCATTGTCATCGCAACCGTCGTCGTACTCGTACTTTTCCCGGGCGATGTTGTACGCCAACTGCGTCGAGATGCTGTTGGTGATCGGCAGGCCGAAGCGCACCGTCGCACCCGTGGTCTCGCTATCGTAGTGATCGTAATTCCGGGTCTGTTGGAAGATATCGAAGCCGGCGGCGATGCGCCGTCCGAGGAAATAGGGTTCGGTGAAGGACAGGCTGTAGTCGCGCGAATTCTTGCCGCCGCCTGCCGACAGCTTGATGAACTGGCCGCGGCCAAGGAAGTTGCGCTCGGTGATCGATCCTTCGACGGACGGACCCGCCGTGTCGCCACCGGTCGAGTAGCCGGCGCCGACCGAGAATTCGCCGGTCGATTTTTCGACAACGTCAACCACCAGCACGACTTGGTCGGGCTGCGAACCTGGAACGGTCGAGATATCGACTTTTTCAAAGTAATTAAGGTTTTCCAGGCGCTTCTTCGCGCGCTGGATGAGAACTTGATTGAAGGCGTCACCTTCGCTGACATCGAACTCGCGCCGAATGACATAATCACGCGTGCGGTCGTTGCCGCGGATCTCGATGCGTTCGATATAGGCTTTGGTGCCCTGGTCGATGGTGTAGACCACCGAAATGGTGTGGTTCTCGAAATTGCGGTCGCCGCGCGGCGTCACCTGCGCGAAGGCATAGCCGGAACCGGCTACCTTCTCGGTCAGCGCGATGATGGTGTCCTCGACGTCCTTGGCATTGTAGACGTCGCCCTTGCGGGTCTCGACCACCGATTCCAGCGACTTCGAGTCGACTTCCGGGATCGTGCTTTCGACGCTGACATCGCCGAACGTGTAGCGGTCGCCTTCTTGGACGGTGATGGTGACTGTGTACTTGTTCGTCGCACTGTCGAGTTCGCCGACGGCGGACACGACCTGGAAATCGGCATAGCCGTGATTGTAGTAGAAGCGGCGCAGCAGCTCCTGGTCGGCGCGCAGCTTGTCGTCGTCATAGACGTCGTCGCGCAGGATGAAGGAAACCCAGGACGAACGCTTGGTGTTGATCACATCCGACAGGCGGCGGCTGGAATAGGCGCTGTTGCCGACGAAATTGATCGCCGCAATCTGAGTGCGATCGCCTTCACTGATGTTGAAGACGACGTTCACGCGGTTGTCGCCAAGCTGCATGACCTGCGTGGTCACGGTCACATCGTCGCGACCGATGCGCCTGTAGGCAGCCTTGACCGCTTCGACGTCGGAGTCGAGCGTCGCCTGCGAAAACGTTCCGCGCGGCTTCAACTGCACCGCCATCTCAAGCGCGTTGTCCTTGAGCTTCTTGTTGTTCTGGAACAGCACCTGGTTCACGACCTGGTATTCGGCAACCTTGACCACCAGTGTCGAGCCGACCTGATTGATCTGCACATCCGAGAACAGACCGGTGCCGAACAGTGCCTTGACCGCGCTGTCGATATCGGAGCTGGAGAAAGCTTTGCCCGGCTTGATGGTGATGTAGTTGCGGATGGTTTCAGCGTCGATACGCTGGTTGCCGCTCACTTCTACTCTGCTGACGACAGCGGCTTCGGCCGCCGATGTGGCAACGAACTGCACTGCGAGCGCGCCTGGCACCACAAGGGCCGCAGACAGGGTCACCGCGGACGCGGCGCTCAGAAACTTGGATGCTGCCTTCATCGGGCTTAATAACCTTTTCTCGTAGTCCCCACGGCGAGAAAACCGGACGTGCGGTAATTTCTCCTACCGTATTAACCGGATTTTCCCTACACGCAAGGCTTCTGGTTAATTTGAATTTACTTAACCTTGCGGCGTGGCTTTCGCGTCACTCATATTCCCGGGCATGGTAAACGGCGTCTCAACAACGTCCATGCCAAAGCCAAATTTCTTCATGATTTCAGCATCCAAACAGATCGTTCCAGAAAACGAAACCCATGAAGCACAGCACCAGAAGCAACCCGGCCCGATAGGCCATTTCCATCATCCGATCCGACACCGGACGGCGAATGACGGCCTCCACCCCGTAGAACAAGAGATGGCCGCCGTCGAGGGGGGGAATCGGCAAAAGGTTCAGAAACCCGATGCCGACAGACAGCAGTGCAATCAGTTGCACGAGCCATTCGAACCCAAGTTTCGCTGCCTTGCCGGCCATGTCGGCGATCTTCACCGGGCCGCCCAGTTGACATTTATCCTCACGCCCGACAACGAAACGCTGCAGGAACTGACCGGTGCGCTGAATGACATGCCCAGTCTCCTCGACTGCCGCTGCAACCGCCCCGACGGGCGTGTAGGTGACGAGGCGGGGCTGGCCGAGTTCCTTGTTGTTGACGACGCCGATCACGGCAACCTTGACCTTGTTGCCGAGCGCGTCTTCCTGTTCCATCAGCCGCGGCGCCGCGGTCACCGTGACCTCCTTGCCGTCGCGCAGCATGACGAAGGTGATGGCGTCGCCGGCACGGCCGGAAACCAGGCGCTGGACGTCACCAAAGGTTTCGACCTTGCTGCCGTCGACGCTGACGAATCGGTCACCGGGCAGGATGCCGGCTTTCGCCGCCGGGCTGTCAGCCGTCACCTCGGCGACCATCGGCTCGGCGACATAGCGGCCATAGGCGGAAAACAACACGGTAAAGACGACGATCGTCAGCAGGAAATTGAACAGCGGCCCGGCGACGACCGTCGCCGCGCGCTTCCAGATCGGCTGCGTGTGAAAAGCGACCTTGCGTTCCTCCTCGGTCAGCGTCTCGATCTCTTCCGAAGTCGGCTGACTCGATGTGGCGTTCATGTCGCCGACGAATTTGACATAGCCGCCAAGCGGTATCGCGCACAGTTTCCAGCGCGTGCCGTGGCTGTCGCTGAAGCCGAAAAGCTCCGGGCCGAAGCCGATCGAGAAGGCCTTGACTCCGATGCCACACCAGCGCCCGATGAGGTAGTGGCCCATTTCATGGACGAACACGACCACGGTCAGCACAAAGAGGAACGGCACGAGTGTGCCAAGGACGAAGCCTTGTGTGCTGAAAAGCGCGTGAAGAATCTCGTTCAAGATAAACCCTCAAATTCTTCCGCGGCGCGGATAGCGCCGTGACTGTGGCATCAATCCAGGCGAATCCAAGGCGCGGCGCGCATCGGACCCTGAAATGACCCCACTCAAACCGGAAACAGCCCTTGCGCCGGATGATCGGCGGTCGCCGAAATCCAGCCGATGACGTATAGGGCGAAAGCCGCCGCGACAAGCCCGTCGACACGGTCCATGACGCCGCCGTGGCCGGGGATGAGCGCACCCGAATCCTTGCAACCGTGGCGGCGCTTGATCCAGGATTCAAACAGGTCGCCAGCCTGGGCGACAATAGACAGCACGAGCGCCACCAGGCCGAGCAACGCCAGATTGCCGACGCCGGCAACTGCGGCCAGGATGAGCCCGGCCACAACACCGCCGACAGCGCCGCCGAGCGCGCCGCTGCGTGTCTTGCCGGGAGAGATCGACGGCGCCAGTTTTGGGCCGCCGACCGTGCGGCCAACGAAATAGGCAAAGATATCGGTGGCCCAGACGACCGCGAATAGGAACAGGATGGCGACGAGGCCTGAACGATCACCATCGCGCAACAGCGCAAGCGACAGGCCGGAAACGCTGGCATAGGCAAGACCGGCCGCGTCCCATTGCCCGGTCTTGCGAACCGAGGCGGCAATCGCCGCTGCGGCAACCACGACCACAACAAGCGCCAGCAGCCACGATGCAGCAAGGCCGGCAATCAGGGCGCCAATCAAAACAACCAGCAGCGCTTCCGGCAGGAAACCCAGGCCCGTGGCCTCCGCTGGGCGCGACATGCGTGTCCATTCATAGAAGATCACCGCCGCCATCACCGCACACAACAACCGGAACGGCAGCCCCCCAAACCAGGTCAAGATAAGGGTGATGATGGCAAGCACGACTGCCGAAATGACTCGAAGCTGGAGATTGCTCATCCTGCGGCCGGTCGCGAGGCAACGTCCTGCGCGCCAAGTCCGCCGAAACGGCGTTCGCGGCTGGCAAATTCGCGCAAGGCCTCGGCAAGATGCTCGCGGCTGAAGTCGGGCCAGTAGCAAGGCAGGAAGACGAGCTCGCTATAGGCAGCCTGCCACAGGAGGAAGTTCGACAGCCGCAGTTCACCACTGGTGCGGATGACCAGTTCCGGGTCTGGAATGCCTTGCGTGTCGAGAGCGCCGGCAAAGCTTTCGGCGGTGATTGCCTCGCTGTCGAGTTCGCCACGCGCCACGGCTGCGGCAAGGTTGCGCGCCGTGCGCACGATCTCGTCGCGTCCGCCATAATTGAAGGCGATGACCAGCGTCAGCGCTTCATTTGCGGCGGTCAGCGATTCGGCCTCGTCGAGCAGCCCCCTGATGTCGGATTGCAGCCCTGCCCTGTCGCCGATGATTCTGACCCGCACACCACTTTGGTGTAGATCGGCGAGGTCACGGCGGATGAACAGTTTCAGCAGGCCCATCAGGTCGCTGACCTCGGACTTCGGCCGCGACCAGTTCTCCGACGAGAAGGCATAGACAGTCAGGAACGAGATGCCGAGCCCGGGTGCAGCGCGCACCGTCTTGCGCAGCGCCTCGACGCCGGCACGATGGCCAGCAAGACGAGGCAGCCCGCGCGCCTTGGCCCAGCGTCCGTTTCCGTCCATGATGATCGCGACATGCGCGGGCGTTGCCATGTTCTCGCTTTCGGGTCAGCCGATGGCCAAAACCCTAAACCTGCATGATTTCAGCTTCCTTATCGGAAAGCAGGTGGTCGATGGTGCTGATCGTTTCGTCGGTAAGTTTCTGGACCTGGTCGGAACGCTTGCGCTGGTCGTCCTCGCTGATCTCGCCGTCCTTTTCCGCCTTCTTCAGGAAGTCCATGCCATCGCGGCGCACGTGGCGGGCGGCGACGCGGGCGTTTTCGGCGTAGCCATGAGAGATCTTGACCAGTTCCTTGCGGCGCTGTTCGTTGAGCTCGGGCAGCGGAATCCTGAGATTGGTGCCGTCGACGATCGGGTTGAAACCCAGATTGGATTCGCGGATGGCGCGGTCGACCGCGCCGACCATCGACTTGTCCCAGACCGACACCGAAATCATGCGCGGCTCCGGCACCGAGACGTTGGCGACCTGGTTGATCGGCATGGTCGTGCCATAGGCATGCACCTGGATCGCGTCGAGCAGATTGCTGGAGGCGCGACCCGTCCGCAGCGAAGCCAGGTCATGTTTGAACGCGGCGATAGCCCCGTCCATGCGCCGTTTGAGATCGTCGTACTCACCACTCATCTTAATCTCCTCGACCCGTCTAGCGCGGGTTCACTGCTTCGGGGCGAGGCCCTGTGTTCGAGCCTGATTCTCGAAAACCGGCATCCCCTTTTTCGGGACCAGGCCCCGGATCAATCGTCCGCGACGACCGTGCAGCGGCCGCCGCCCCTTAGAATATCGCCAAACCCACCTTTTTCGTGGATCGAATAGACGATTATCGGAATGTTGTTTTCGCGCGCAAGTGCAATCGCAGCCGTATCCATGATGGAGAGGCCGCGTTTTATGACTTCGCCATGGCTGATGCGCTCGAAACGCGTCGCATCCGGGTCCTTCTTCGGGTCGGCCGAGTAGACACCGTCGACCTGAGTGCCCTTGAACAGCGCGTCGGCACCGATTTCAGCCGCGCGAAGTGCAGCCGCCGAATCAGTGGTGAAGAACGGATTGCCGGTGCCGCCGGCAAAGATCACCACCTTGCCCTGATTCATGTAGGCGGTTGCCTGGCGCTGTGAAAAACTCTCGCAGAGTTCGGGCATGGCGATCGCGGAGAGCACCACGGCGTCGACACCGATCTTGTTCAATGACGTGCGCAGCGCCAGCGAATTGATGACCGTGGCAAGCATGCCCATGTGGTCGCCGGTGACGCGGTCACCGCCCTTGGAGGCAACGGCCACGCCGCGAAAGATGTTGCCGCCGCCGATGACCACGCCAACCTCGATACCCAGCGCGCGGGCTTCGGCGATGTCGGCGGCGATGCGGTCCACCACCGAAACGTCGATGCCGAAATGCTGTTCGCCCATCAACGCTTCGCCCGACGCTTTCAACAAGACACGTCGGTAGAGGGGCTTCACCGTCATCTGGTCCTCGTCAATTTGCATGTGACGCGTTTTGGGTGGCCACCCTCGCGCAGGCGCCGCCCCAAAACATGGCGCGATGCCGTGTTCCGATACACGAAGGGCGCCGCGATGTCACGCGGCGCCCGAGCCGGATATTCGAGATCGAGAGGCTCTGCCAATCACTAGCTGACGCCGGCAAAAGCGCCTTCCATGAGCAGATCGGGGAAGTAGCCCACCGGCTTGTTGCCGACCGCCTGGCCTCCGGTGAGGCCACCCTGGATTTCCGGCCCGAAGAACGAATATGGGAATGGCGTGACTGGCCGACTGACCTCGTCGAGCCGTGCCATAAGCTCCCGCGGAATCTCGAAATCGAGCGCGCCGAGATTGTCCTTGAGCTGATCCAGCCTGGTCGCACCGATGATCACCGAGGCGACACCGGGCCTTGTCGCCGCCCAGTTCAAGGCGATTTGGGCCATTCCGCGGCCAAGTTCGCCGGCAACCTTTTCCAGTTCGGCAACGATTGCCCAGTTGCGGTCGGTGAATTTCTGGAAGCCCGGATTGCTCGAACCGCGCATCGTCTCCAGCCTGCCGCCGGCCTTATTGATTGTATCCGAACGATATTTGCCACTCAGCAGGCCGCTTGCCAGCGGGCTCCAGACCATGATGCCGGCGCCGTAGCGCGTGCCGAACGGGACGAATTCAAGCTCGATGTTGCGCTCGGCCAGCGAATATTCGAGCTGCAGCGCCGAAACCGGTTCATAGCCGCGTTGCTCGGCGACGGATTGCGCCCTGCTTGCGTACCAGGCGGGGACGTCGGAGAGGCCGACGTGGCGGATCTTTCCGGCGCGCACCAGATCGTCAAGCGTGCGCATCACCTCTTCCGGCGACGTCAGCCTGTCCCAGGCATGCAGGATATAGAGATCGATGTAGTCGGTACCGAGCCGCTTCAGCGAGCTTTCGACGGCGCGAATGATGTTCTTGCGGCCATTACCGCCGGCATTCGGATTGCCCTGCTCCAGATTCATGCTGAATTTGGTGCTGATCACCGCCTTGTCGCGCAGGCCGCGCTCGGCGATGAATTCGCCTAGCCAAGTCTCGGAGGTGCCGCCGGTATAGGCGTCGGCGGTGTCGAAGAAATTCCCACCTGCCTCGACATAGGCATCGACCAGGGCGCGAGCCGTCTCCTTGTCGGCACCCCAGCCCCATTCGGTGCCGAAGGTCATGGTCCCAAGTGCCAGCCGGGTGACTCGCAGCCCGCTGTTGCCAAGGGTGTAGTAGGACATGGTCATGATGTCGTTCCGATCCTGTTCAATGCCGATCCTGTCCGGGGGTCGTCTTGACCCACGGATTGCCGCGTTCATGCGTCATGCGGAATGTGAAGCCGTCCACTATCCAGCCGGCGCCCGAACGAGTCAGGTGGTGTTCGTAGGTGCCCCAGACTTCCCAGAGCGGATCGCCATTGCCCTCCATCCGATTCCAGGCATAGCCGTTGGAGGAGACGGTCGCGGCGTTGGCGTCGATGGCGACCTGGTGGTTGGTGCGCAGATGCAGGCTGGTCTTGCTGCCCCTGAGGTTCGCTGCCCAGGTCCCGATCAGGTCGTCCGAGGCGATGGTGGCCGACGGCTGTCCGCTCAGGCTGCTGAAGTCGACGGTGACGCGGTCGGCGAAGTAGCTGCGGGCCAGCCGCCAATCCTGGGCATCGACGGCGCGATCGATGGCATCGGCGATGCGGATAACGGCGCGCTCATCGGCGAGCGTCATTTCGCGGGATGGTTCGGCGCCGCCGGCATCGACAGGCGCCAGCGCAATACCCGCCGCAAAGGTAGCGTACTTCAATGCATTCATATCTCTTCTCCTTTGCGCATCGGCCCGCCGCCGATGTGTTGGCGACAATGTGAGCCAGCGCGCCGGCGTCGAGAAGATTGCATTATCAGTATAGACTATGCGATATCATGCATGAATGGATCGCGACCTGCTCAGCCATCTTCCTGTCATCGTCGCCGTGGCGCGGCGCGGCGGCTTTGCTTCGGCCGCCGCAGAGCTTGGCATGAGCCCCTCGGCGGTCAGCCACGCGGTACGCCTTGTCGAAGAGCGGATCGGCCAGCCGCTGTTTGCCCGCACCACGCGCAGTGTCGCGCTTACCGAAGCTGGCGAAGCGCTTGTCGCGGCTGCAGAACCGGCATTGGAAGACATCACTGACAGGATCGAGCGCATTCGCTCGGTGAAAGGAAGGGCGAGCGGTCTGCTCAAGATCAATGTGCCGCGCCTGGCGCTGCCACTCGCCTTGATGCCCATCCTGGCGGCAATGGCCGAGCGGTATCCCGAAGTGACGGTGGAAGTGTTCACCGATGAGCGCCTGAGCGACATTGTCGGCGAAGGCTTCGACGCCGGCATAAGGCTGGGCGAGATGATTGCCGAGGATATGGTGACGGTGCGGCTGACCGAGCCGTTCCGAACGGTTATCGTCGCCTCCCCCGCCTATGTTGGCCGACACGGAAAGCCGCGAACGCTGGCTGATCTCTCCAGCCACAATTGCATCGGCTATCGGCTGTTGCGATCGCGAGCGCTCTACCGCTGGGATCTGTCCGACCAGGGCAAGGATATCGGCGTCGAAACGCGTGGCAGCGTCGTCGTCACCGATCCGCTGTCGGCGCGCGACATGGCGCTGGCCGGCATCGGGCTGGCCTACCTGTTCGAGCCGCTGGTGCGAGCCGATATCCAGGCCGGCCGGCTGGTCGAGGTGCTGCGCGAAGCCGCGATCGACGAGCCGGGGCTGTTCCTCTATTTTCCCCGCCGGGCGTCGATGGCGCCGAAGCTCAGGGCCTTCATCGACACCGCACAAGAAATCGGCCGGGCATCCCTGCGGACACCCGGCCGATAAATCTCGTCGGAAGGATAGCTGCCGCGGCCGCTTACTTCTTGACCGCCGCAGCGACTTCCGCCGCGAAATCGGTCTCTTCCTTCTCGATGCCTTCGCCCAGCGCAAAGCGCAGATAGGCGGTGATCTTGGCCGGGGCGCCGATGTCCTTCTCGGCATCCTTCAGCGCCTTCTCGACGGTGATGTCGGGATTGAGCACGAAGGCCTGCTTCAGAAGGACGACTTCCTCATAGAACTTGCGCAGACGGCCCTCGACCATCTTCTCGATGATCGCTTCCGGCTTGCCGGACTGGCGCGCCTGATCGGAGAAGATCGCCTTCTCGCGCTCGATTGCCGCCGGATCGAGTTCTTCGGTGGTCAGCGCCATCGGGCTGGTGGCGGCGACATGCATGGCAACCTGGCGCGCAAAGGCGTTGGCGGCATGCTCGTTGCCCGTGGTCTCGATCGCGACCAGCACGCCGAGCTTGCCAAGGCCATCGGCAACCGCGTTGTGGACGTAGGTGGCGACGGCGCCATGCGGAACGGTCAGCTTGGCCGAACGGCGGAAGCCCAGGTTCTCACCGATGGTGCCGACAGCATCCTTGATGGTGTCGGTGACCGACTTGTCCGAACCTGGATACTTGGCCGCTGCAACCGCGTCGGTCTTGCCGCCATAGGCGAGCGCGACCTTGGCCACATTGGCAACGATCTCCTGGAACGCAGCGTTACGAGCAACAAAGTCGGTCTCGGAATTGACTTCGACGACGGCTGCTTCGCGCGGGCCGGAATCGACGCCGATCAGGCCCTCAGCCGCAGTGCGGCCGGCCTTCTTGTCGGCCTTGGAAATGCCCTTCTTGCGCAGCCAGTCGATGGCCTCTTCCATGTTGCCGTTAGTTTCGTTCAACGCCGCCTTGCAATCCATCATGCCCGCGCCGGTCAAGTCGCGGAGTTCTTTGACCTGTGCAGCCGAAATGCTCATTGTCGCCTCTTTGTTTTAAATGCACCGACGCACCATCGAACCTCGATGATGCGTCTGTTTACCGTGCCAAATATGAGAAAGATGAAGGCCGCAACCGGCCTTCGATTGTTAAGCTTCGGGGGCTTCCGATGCCGGAGCCGGATCGAGTGCCGGTTCGACCGGAGCTTCGACCGAAGCGCCGATGTCGACGCCGAGTGCACCCTGCTGGCGGGCGATGCCGTCGATCGCAGCCTTGGCGATCAGATCGCAATAGAGCTGGATAGCGCGGGCAGCGTCGTCATTGCCGGGGATCGGGAAGTCGATCTTGTCCGGGTCGCAGTTCGAATCGATGATGGCGACGACCGGGATGCCGAGGCGCTTGGCCTCGAGGATGGCGATCGCTTCCTTGTTGGTGTCGATGACGAACATCAGGTCGGGCGTCGAGCCCATGTCCTTGATGCCGCCCAGCGCCTTGTCGAGCTTCTCGCGCTCGCGGTCGAGGTTGAGGCGCTCCTTCTTGGTCAGGCCCTGAGCCTCGCCGGCCAGCATCTCGTCGAGCTTGCGCAGGCGCTGGATCGAGTTCGAGATCGTCTTCCAGTTGGTCAGCATGCCGCCGAGCCAACGCGAATTGACATAGTACTGGGCCGAACGCTGTGCCGCATCGGCGACGATGTCGGACGCCTGGCGCTTGGTGCCGACGAACAGTACGCGGCCGCCCTTGGCGACAGTGTCGGAAACCTGCTTCAGCGCCTGGTGCAGCAAAGGCACCGTCTGCGAGAGGTCGATGATGTGGATGTTGTTACGGGCGCCGTAGATATAAGGCGCCATTTTCGGGTTCCAGCGGTGGGTCTGGTGGCCGAAGTGAATGCCAGCTTCCAAAAGCTGGCGCATGCTGAAATCAGGCAGAGCCATTCTTAGTTCCTTTCCGGTTAGCCTCCACGGACACAGGCATTTTTGGACTTTGTCCTCGAACGCCACCGGAGGTTTCAGCCGGATTTCTCCCGGGCAGACACCAAAGTCCGTGTGTGGAATGAGCGCGCATATAGAGGGGATGCGCGACAAACGCAAGCCGTGTGGCGTTTCACCACTCAGCGTGCGGCAATCAGCGCTCCAGTGCCGATCATTGCGCTGCCGGCAAACCTGTTCATCAGCCGCATGCGTCTCGGCGTCCTGAACCAGCCCGAAGCCCGCCCGGCGAGTGCAGCATAAATACCCATGGTGAGGATGTTGACGCTGATGACGACCGCGACCACCAGCAGTCCGTCCGCAAGGGTCATGGTGTTGAGGTTCAGGATCAGCGGCATGATCGAGGCATGGAACAGGATCGCCTTCGGATTGCCCAGCGCAATGGATGCACCGAGGAAAAACGACCGTGACAATCTCGCCTGCGACGCCTGCGGTTCATCCGATTGCGTGCCCGCGGCTCGCCACATCCTGATGCCGAGAAAAACCAGGTAGGTAGCGCCCGCGTATTTCAGCAGGAGGAAAACCCATTCGAAAGTCTGGGCCAACGCCACCAGTCCGAGCAACGCCAGGGTGACCAGCACCGCATCGCCTGCGGCGACGCCAACCCCGGCCACGAACGCACGAAGAAACCCGCGCGACACACCGTTGGTGATGACTGCGAACATCGCCGGCCCGGGCGTTGCGGCCGCAAGCGTGATTGCGGCGCAATAAGCCAGAAATGCCGTTGGTGTCATCGCCGAGCCTTTCCATTGGGCACCCGCACCCGCCGGAAGATCGCGACGATCTCCTCGCGGCTGCATTCGAAAGCGCCGAGCCGCACCGCACGGTCGCGCTCGAAGCCGGTTATGTCATAGTGCGGCGCCGATGTCTTGGGCGGCCCCTGATAGGATGAGCGCTTAACGCCGAGCTGCGCGGCGAAGCGATGCAACTCATCGGTGTCGTCAGCCATCAGATGGCACCAGCGATGGCCAGCCCAGTTCCAGATCGCCGCGTCGACATAGACTGCCATGAAGCTTGCTGCCTGCCTTCCATTCTTCGCAGCTGCCATTCCTTCGCAACTGAATGACGATCAGCCACATGGCCTGTCTGGATGTCAGTGACGATAGAATGGATTCGGATAGAAAATGAAGCTGCCGCTGGCCGCAAGCTCGGCCACCGTGCTGGCGACTGTGGCCTGCATGCGACGGTGCAACTCGGCAACCGCATCGTCGACCGAGCCGGCATGCTCATGCAGGCCGAGTGGATCGGGCACCCGGATGTGGGCGCACCGCGGCCCGGCCGGTTGCGGAATGAGCCGGTTGATCGTGTCGCGCAGTCCGCTCCGGCAATAGTCGTTGCGGATCCTCTTCAGGTGCTCGGCGATCTCCTCCTGTGTGATACGCGGATTGGCCGAGGCCCACGACCCGACGCGTTGCAGCCTCTGAATCGTGTCGGCGAGCGCGCGGACCTTCTTTTGCTCGCCCGCATCGCCGGTATTTTCGCGCTGCCAACGACGCGCCAGCCTCAGAAGCTCGGTGGTGTCGGGGACGGCGGTGTCGGGAGAAATGTCCCGGCCAAGCCGACGGCTGAGTTCGGCGACCAAAGCCTCCTGGCGCTCGGCATAGCTCGCGCCCTCTTCGGATGACAGGCTCCACGCGGCTTCGTCGCGGGCCAGCAGCGTCGAATAGATATGGTGGATGCGCTGCGGCAGCGTGTCGGTCGCTTGACGTTCTATTTTCAGGTTTTTCTCGACATAGGTGCATTCCTTCGCCAGCGCCGCTTCGACATTCCTGGTGAAGGCCAGTTTCCAGACGACCGGCGCGATCCAGACCTTGGAATCTGGATCCGTGGCTCTCCCCCGTTTGAGTGCCTCAAGCCCCATCTCGACGGCGCCCGGCAGCAACGGCGCCACGATGTTGGCATGCCAGCCGACGCCGCCTTCGGGATGCAGCAGCACGCCATGACCTTTCAATGCCCAGGCGACGGAGTGTTCCTTGGCTGCCCCGCTGTTGCCGGGAATCTGGGCGATCAGGTTGTTGGCCAGCCAGAATTTCTGCATCAGCCGGCCAAGGCCGTTGACGACGCCGTTCGTCGCCCAGGAGGCGGCAAACGGGCTGACCTGCGACACGATCTCCTTGTCGATCATCCAGTCGGTGAAGAACTCCGGATGATTGGGCGTGATGAAGGTCGCCTTCCCCGCCCCGCAACTGGCCTTCAGCCGCTCGAGGTCGGCGTGCGGAAAGTCGATATTGCGGACATTGGCGACGCCACGCAGCCCGGCCAGGCGGTTGAACGGCAAGATATCGCGAAAACCCGGTATCCCCCGCAGCATGACGATCCGGTTGACTGATGTCATGGCCCTGATCAGCGCCGGGTTTGGCCTCGGCGCCACGAAGACATCGATCCTGCTCAAGCTGCTCCCCCCTTTGCGCCTCGACGCTAGGGAGGAAGTTGGGAGGCGATTGCGGCGCGTTCAAGTCGTTCACCACGACAACGCCGTGTCGTGGTGAATCAACTGGCCAGCTGAAGCACTATTTGGTCGGGCAGGTTTTCGACTGGTCGAACAGCGAAAGATTGACCAGCTTGCCGGTCATCGAGAAGTCGCCGTAGTCCATGACGAGGTCGCGGGTGATGCCGTTGTCGTGCAGCTTGAAGCTGATCCGGTATTCCGGCACCTCTTCGCCTGTCTTGTCGGTGTCGTCGAAGTAGGCGATGTCGACCGGCCAGTATTTGTCGGTGGCGAGCTTCGCCAATGCCGGAGCCTCCGGGTCGGCCTTGTCGGCATCGGTCTTCTTGCCGACGACGACAGTGGTGGTCATCACTTTGTTGGCGTCTTCGGAACCGTCGAAAAGGTTGGTTTCGTAAAAATTCTCGCCCTTTTCTGCCTTGCCGATCAGTTCGACTAGATGCTGGGTCGGAAATTGGGTCATAGCCAGCTCGAGGCTGTTCTTTTCGGGTTTGTCGATATCGACCTTCAACCCCTTGGTCTCTTTCGTGGCGATGCCCTTGACCTCCTTGTCGAGGTTCTGGTCGACGAAGGACTTCGTCACGAATGAAAAGGTCTTGCCTTCGGCGTCCTCGAAAGTGGTCGTCTGCTGGTCGGTCAGCTTGGTGTTCTCGTTGGTGACGATCTGGGTGACGAAACGGAATTTCACCGTATAGCCTTCACAGGCCGAGCCGTTGAACTCATAGACCATGCGGCCGGATATGCCCGTTATGCCGGATTGATCGGATGCCTTGTTGAGGGTGAGATCGTAAACAGCGCGGTGGGCTTGCAGCGCCGGCACGGCGAAAGCAGGGCCTATCGAGAACACCGCCGACAACAGGACGGCATGGAATGCAAGGCGCGTTGCGCGCATGTGGTACTCCGATCGTCGCGGCTGATGGCAGGCCGCAGGGAAAGATGGTCCAGCTTAAAAAAAGTCGTGGCGGAAGCGAGGCAAAAATAGCAATTTCGGCCCGGCCAGCGCGGCGTCACCCAAGCAATAGGGAAATACCATGAGTGAAACAATCGAAAAGCGGCTAAGCGATCTGGGCGTGACGCTTCCTGTCGCCGCCGCGCCCGCTGCCAACTATGTGCCCTATTGCAGGTCCGGCAACCTCTTGTTCACCGCCGGGCAGTTGCCGCTCAAGGACGGCAAGCTGCAAGCGAGCGGCCTGCTCGGTCGCGACGTCGACACCGCGGCCGGCAAGGACGCGGCAAAGTACTGCGCGATCAACATCCTGGCGCAGGCCAAGGCCGCACTCGGCGACCTCGAGAAAATCCACCGCCTGGTGAAGATCACAGTTTTCGTCGCCTCGACGCCGGATTTTGTCGAACAGCATCTGGTTGCCAACGGTGCCTCCGATTTCCTGGTTGCGGCACTTGCCGAGCGCGGCAAGCATGCCCGCTCCGCTGTCGGCACCGCCTCGCTGCCACTTAATGCCGCAGTCGAAATCGAAGCGATCTTCGAAGTCGAGTGAGCCAGGAGACGACCATGACCGACCTATCCTGGTTGACAGCCCGGCCTGTCGCCCATCGCGGTTTCCACGACATGAACAAGACGCGCTGGGAAAACACGCTCTCCGCCTTCGCGGCCGCGGCCGAGCGCGGCTACGCCATCGAATGCGACGTGCACCTGTCGCTGGACGGCGTTCCCGTCATCATTCATGACGACGATCTGCAGAGGCTGACCGGTCAAGACGGTTTCGTCTGGCAACGCACCGCGGCGGAACTCACGGCGCTCAAGGTCGGCGGCACCTCGGATCATGTACCGACCCTGCAGGAAGCGCTCGACCTGGTCGATGGCCGCGTGCCGATGGTCGTTGAGCTGAAAGGCATCCCGGGCCGCGACGAGGGTCTCGTGGCGATCGTCGGCAAGATGCTCAAGCGCTACAAGGGCAAGTCGGCGATCATGTCGTTCGACCACTGGCTGATCCGCGATTTTCCGAAACACGCACCGGGCATTCCGGCCGGACTGACCGCGTACGGCAAGGACGTCAAGCTGATCGAGGCGCATTTCGCAATGCTGGCGCATGAGATCGACTTCACCTCCTATGCCGCCGGCGATCTGCCCAACCGGTTCGTCAGCTTCGTCCGTGAAAAGCTGAAAATGCCGGTCATCACCTGGACGGTGCAGGACCAGCCGGCGGTCGACCTGACCTATAGATATGCCGACCAGATGACATTCGAGGGGTTCGACCCCGACCTGGTCAAAGTCGCCTGAAGTCGGTGTCTGAAACGTGACTTGTACCCAGCCGGACGGAGCTTAAATAAGCCCCATGGATCAAGGCGACGACGGCGATGACCAGACAGCGAATGCGGACTATTTGATCCGCATCGCCGCTGGCATCGGCGCTTTCACCCCAGATGAGTGGAACAGCCTCAGCGGAACCACGCGAGGCGACGTAGAAAACGGCTACAACCCACTCGTTTCATTCGCTTTTCTGAGCGCGCTCGAAGAGTCAGGCTGCGCCGTGCGGCGCACAGGGTGGCAAGGTCATCATTTGCGATTGGAGACCGCGCAGGGCAAGCTGCTCGGGGCGGTCCCGTGCTATCTCAAATCGCACAGCCAGGGCGAATATGTGTTCGATCATGGCTGGTCGGATGCCTTCGAACGCGCCGGCGGCCGCTACTATCCAAAACTGCAATGCGCGGTGCCGTTCACACCGGTCACCGGCCCTCGCCTAATGGTCACCAAGGGCGAGGATGTCGGCGCCGTCAAAGCCGGACTGGCAGCGGGCCTGAAGGCGGTCACGCAAAAACTCGGCGTCTCTTCAGCGCATGTGACCTTCGCCCAGGAAAGCGACGTCGAGGTGCTGGAAGCGGCAGGGTTCCTGCATCGCACCGACCAGCAGTTCCATTTCTTCAACGAAGGCTTTTCAACCTATGACGACTTCCTCGCCACCCTTGCCTCGCGCAAGCGCAAGGCGATGAAGAAGGAGAGGCGCGAGGCGCTGGCCAACGGCATCTCGATCGACTGGCTGACCGGCAAGGATCTCACCGAAAAGGCCTGGGACGACTTCTTCGCCTTCTACATGGACACCGGCAGCCGCAAATGGGGCCGGCCCTATCTCAGCCGCCAGTTTTTCTCGCTGATCGGCGAACGCATGGCCGACGACATCCTGCTGGTAATGGCCAAGCGCAACGGGCGCTACATTGCCGGCGCCATCAATTTCATCGGCTCCGACGCACTCTACGGCCGCAACTGGGGCTGCATCGAGGACCATCCCTTCCTGCATTTCGAGGTCTGCTACCATCAGGCGATCGACTTCGCCATCGAGCGCAAGCTCAGGGTTGTCGAGGCAGGAGCGCAAGGAGAGCACAAGCTGGCGCGCGGCTACAGGCCGGTGACCATGCATTCCGCGCACTACATAGCCCACCCCGGCCTCCGCAACGCCGTATCCGACTATCTCAGGCGCGAACGGCACGAGGTGGAGCGGATGAGCGAATATCTGGAAGGGCACACCCCATTCCGCAAGGATCTGGAGGAGTAGCGACGGGCCTGCCCCGATCGGCGGGGCGACTTTAGCCGATCGTCTTGCCGATTTTCGACGGCTTCGCTACACGAAAAGGAACAATCCGGAGCGTTCGCCATGGCTGAGGCCGCCTATGACACCGACAACATCTTCGCAAAGATCCTGCGCGGTGAAATTCCCTCGCACCGCGTCTACGAGGACGAAACGATCGTCGCCTTCATGGATGTGATGCCACAGGGGCCGGGCCATACGCTGGTGGTGCCGAAGGCGCCGTCACGCAACCTGCTCGACGCCGCTCCGTCAACGTTCGGCCCGCTTTTCGCGGTCGTCCAGAAGGTGGCGCGGGCCGTCAAACAAGGGTTTGGCGCCGACGGCGTCACCGTCATGCAGTTCAACGAGCCCGCCTCGGGGCAGACCGTCTATCATCTGCATGTGCATGTCATACCACGCTTTGACGGCATTCCCCTGAAGCCGCACACGGGCGGCGGGATGGAGAAGCCAGAAGTGCTGGCGCAGAACGCCGAAAAGATACGGGCGGCGCTGCGAAGCTGACGTAGCACGTCACTTTGCGACGGCCTGGACGATGCCTGATTTTCCCGATCGCGGCGCACCGTTCAGGATGACGATCTGCCCGGCCATGCGTCCCTCATTGCTCCAATGAAAAAAGCCCCGTCGCCGGGGCTTTTTCGACTTTTGTCAGGGTCAGTTCTTTCTGGGCAATTGCGGCACCAGGCTGCGCTTGCCGCCGTCCTTGCCCTTGGCTTCGGGCTTCTGCGCCACCAGCTTCTTGGCCGCGGGCTTTTTCGCCACGGCCTTTGTGGCCTTCGGCGTCTCTTCCGGCTCTTCCTTCTTAGGCTTCACCGGCGCCTCGTCGGCGAGCGATTCCAGCTTCAGGCCGGTCTCGCCGGTTTCCTTCTTCTCGACGGTGACACGCACCGTGCCGCCCTTCTTGAGCTTGCCGAACAGCACCTCGTCGGCCAACGGCTTCTTGATGTGCTCCTGGATGACACGGCCGAGCGGCCGCGCACCCATGCGCTCGTCATAACCCTTGTCGGCGAGCCAGGCGATGGCATCGGGCGACAGATCGAAGGTGACGCCGCGCTCGGAAAGCTGGGCCTCGAGCTGCATGACGAACTTCTGCACCACCTGATGGATCACCGGCACCGGCAGCGAGCCGAACGGGATGATCGCATCGAGACGGTTGCGGAATTCCGGCGTGAACAGCCGGTTGATCGCCTCGACGTCGTCGCCTTCGCGCTTGGTCGAACCGAAGCCGATCGCCGCACGCTGCGCATCCGACGCGCCCGCATTGGTGGTCATGATCAGGATCACATTGCGGAAGTCGATCTGCTTGCCGTTATGGTCGGTCAGCTTGCCGTGGTCCATCACCTGCAACAGGATGTTGAACAGGTCCGGATGCGCCTTCTCGACTTCGTCCAGCAACAGCACGCAGTGCGGATGCTGGTCGACGCCATCGGTCAACAGACCGCCCTGATCAAAGCCGACATAGCCGGGAGGCGCACCGATCAGCCGCGATACGGTGTGGCGTTCCATATATTCCGACATGTCGAAGCGGATCAGCTCGACGCCGAGCGATGCAGCCAATTGCTTGGCGACTTCAGTCTTGCCGACACCGGTCGGGCCGGAGAACAGGTAAGAGCCGATCGGCTTCTCCGGTTCGCGCAGGCCGGCACGCGCCAGCTTGATCGCCGAGGTCAGCGCGGTGATCGCGGTATCCTGGCCGTAGACGACGCGCTTCAGCTCGATATCGAGACCCTGCAGCACCTTCTCGTCGTCGGCCGAAACCGTCTTCGGCGGGATGCGGGCCATGGTGGCGATCGTCGCTTCGATCTCCTTGATACCGATCGTCTTCTTGCGCTTGGCTTCCGGCACCAGCATCTGCGAGGCGCCGGTCTCGTCGATCACGTCGATCGCCTTGTCCGGCAGCTTGCGGTCGTTGATGTAGCGCGCCGACAGCTCCACCGAGGCCTTGATCGCCTCGTTGGTGAACTTCACCTTGTGGAACTCCTCATAATAGGGCTTGAGGCCCTTCATGATCTCGATGGCGTCCTCGATGGTCGGCTCGTTGACGTCGATCTTCTGGAAGCGCCGCACCAAGGCTCGGTCCTTCTCGAAGAACTGGCGGAATTCCTTGTAGGTGGTCGAGCCGATGCAGCGGATCGCACCCGACGACAGGGCCGGCTTCAACAGGTTCGACGCGTCCATAGCGCCGCCTGACGTGGCCCCTGCCCCGATGACCGTGTGGATCTCGTCGATGAACAGCACCGCGCCTGGATAGTCCTCGAGTTCCTTGACGACCTGCTTCAGCCGCTCCTCGAAATCGCCGCGATAGCGCGTGCCGGCGAGCAGCGTGCCCATGTCGAGCGCGAAGATGGTGGCATTGTGCAGCACTTCGGGAACGTCGCCTTCGACGATGCGCTTGGCGAGGCCTTCCGCGATCGCCGTCTTGCCGACGCCGGGATCACCGACATAGAGCGGATTGTTCTTGGAGCGGCGGCACAGCACCTGGATGGTGCGGTTGATCTCCGACTCGCGGCCGATCAGAGGGTCGATCTTGCCGGCCTTGGCCTTGTTGTTGAGGTTGACGCAATAAGCGGTCAGCGCGTCCTGCTGCTGCTTCTTCTTGCCGCCTTCCTCCTGCGGCTCGGCACCGTTCTGGCCGCCCTGCTCGTCATCGGCGCCGCGCGGCGAACGCGTTTCCGACGCGCCCGGACGCTTGGCTATGCCGTGCGAGATGTAGTTGACCGCGTCGTAGCGGGTCATCTGCTGTTCCTGCAGGAAATAAGCGGCATGGCTCTCGCGCTCGGCGAAGATGGCGACGAGCACGTTGGCGCCCGACACTTCCTCGCGGCCCGACGACTGCACGTGGATCACCGCGCGCTGGATGACGCGCTGGAACCCGGCTGTCGGCTTGGAGTCCTCGTCGTAGCCGGTGACCAGATTGTCGAGCTCGGTGTCGATATAGGTGAGAACCGTGTGCTTCAGCTCGTCGAGATCGACATTGCAGGCGCGCATGACGGCGGCCGCCTCGGTGTCGTCGATGAGCGCGAGCAGCAAATGTTCAAGGGTTGCATATTCATGGTGCCGCTCATTGGCGAGCGTCAGCGCCTGGTGAAGCGCCTTTTCCAGGCCTTGGGAGAAAGCCGGCATGTTACCTCACTTCTTCTCCATCACGCATTGCAGCGGATGCTGATTCTGTCGGGCGAAATCCATGACCTGAGACACTTTGGTCTCGGCCACCTCGAATGTATAGACCCCGCACTCGCCCACTCCATGATTGTGAACATGAAGCATGATGCGTGTGGCGGCTTCGCGGTCCTTCTGGAAAAAACGCTCCAGCACGTGAACCACGAACTCCATGGGCGTGTAGTCGTCGTTGAGGATGAGGACCCGGTAAAGGCTGGGCTTCTTGGTCTTGGTTTTGGTGCGCGTGATAACGGCCGTCCCGCGGCCGGCCTCATTGCCGTCGCCGCCGCCGTTTTGCATCCGCGCCACGCGTCTCGTGGCAGTCAAATCGATCGTCACGTATTCCTGCCTCTTTCGAATCCCCATGCGAGTTCGACATGTAGGTGTTCGATGGACGATTTTAAGCCCTTCTGTTTAGCTGACAATATGGCTAGGTGACCAAACTTGGCCGATTTTCGCAATCGTGAAGGGGCGCGAGGCCTTGGAGCGGAAATTGACATGAAAAAACCCGGCCACGCTTCCGCGACCGGGTTTTGTCCCCCGCCCAAAGGGCCGGATCTTGCTCACGTCAGGCGAAATTACTTCGCCTTGGCAACGATCGATTCGAACGGCTTGTAGGCTTCCTTGGCGAGTTCGGCATAGAGGTCGCCAATCTTGGTGGCCTCGGCTACGAACGCCTCATACGATTGCTTGGCATAGTCGGACTGGATCTCGATCGCCTTTTCCAGCGACTTGGCCGAAAACATCTTCTCGACGGCGGCGCTGCCTGCTTCGAAGCTCTTCTTGGTGTATTCGCCAGCTTCGGTGGCGATCGCCTGGGCGCCCTTGGAGAGCGAAGCGAAGCTCTTCAATCCGGTATCGGCAAACTCTTTGCCGTATTTGCTGAAGTCCTCATAGGTCTGGGTCATTTCACGCATTCCCTTGGGTTGAAGCGTCCTTCTTCGGGGCGCTCTTGTGCAATGCACACTAATATATTGTGCGCCGCACAAAAGTCAACATTTCGCCGGCGTCCCGACGCCGCCTGCGCAGTCAATGGCTAAAAATCGAATAAAGAGAGCTTCAAGCCCGAAGAAAATGGTGAACGCGGCGGTTACCATAAACGGATTGGTAACGCTGCCCCAGTAGCTTTGGCTGGAAGTGAGGCAGGACCCTTTGCCGCCTCCAGCGCAACGAAGAATCCAAGGGAAATACCAGTGCGTCAGGCGTTGTTGGGCATCGTTTCCAAATCCACCTCCCCTCTCAAAACGATGATGATCTTCGCCCTGGCGATGACAGTCGTCTGCGGCGACGTTGCCTCGTCGCTGGCGGCGAGGTCCGCGGCAATCGTCATCGACGCCAAGACCGGCAAGGTGCTCTATTCGGCGGATGCCGATGGCAGGCGCTATCCGGCCTCGCTCACCAAGATGATGACGCTCTATCTGACCTTCGAGGCGCTGGCGAAGGGCAAGATCAGCAGGAACTCGCAAGTCGTGTTTTCGGCCAACGCCGCCGCTGAGCCGCCGACGAAGCTTGGCGTGAAGCCGGGCGGCTCGGTCACGGTCGAGACCGCGATCCTGTCGATGGTCACCAAATCGGCGAACGACTCGGCGACCGCGCTCGGCGAAATGCTCGGTGGCAATGAAACCAATTTCGCCCGCATGATGACCGCCAAGGCGCGTGCGCTAGGCATGAACGGCACCGTGTTTCGCAACGCCAACGGCCTGCCCAATCCCGGCCAATTCACCACCGCGCGCGACATGGCGACACTCGGCATCGCCCTGCGGGAGCATTTCCCCCAGTACTACGGCTATTTCTCGCAGCGTTCCTTTCTCTATGGGCGTCAGCGCATCAATGGTCACAACCGCCTGCTTGGGCGCATCAAGGGCGTCGACGGCATCAAGACCGGCTACACCCGTGCCTCCGGCTTCAATCTCGTCTCGTCGGTTTCCGACGGCAATCGCCGCATCGTCGGCGTCGTCATGGGTGGCACGTCGGGCGGCAGCCGCGACAACCAGATGGCTGCGTTGATCAACACCTATATGCCGCGGGCATCGACCCGCGGTGGCGGCGATCTGGTCGCCAAGGCCGGCGACAGCAACCCGATCACCGCCCTTGCCAAGGTGTTGCTGCCCAAGCACGACGCGCCGACGCCGGACGACAAGCCGGTGGTGGCGCAGGATGACGCGACCCAGGATGATGCGACCGGCGCCGAGGACGCCACTGTGGCAGAAGACAGCACCGCGCAGAACGAGCAGAGCGAAGAGGCTACCGAAGAGACCGCCCCTGTCGTCAAGGCGAAAAAGGTCAAGACTGTCATCGTATCGGCGCCGCAGGTGGCCACGGCTCAGGTCGTGGCGGCCTATGCCGAACCAACACCGGCGCCGACGCCCACTGTCGACCCGGTCAACACCGCGTCTGTGCCGTCGGGCTGGGCCATCCAGGTTGCCTCGTCGCCCAAGCAGTCCGAAGCCCAGGCCTTCCTCGACAAGACCACCAAGCAGGCACCCAAGGTGCTGGCCGACGCTTCCGGCTTCACCGTCGCCTTCGCCAAGGACGGCGTCACCTATTACCGCGCCCGCTTCGGTGGCTTTGGTTCCAAGACCGCTGCCTGGAAGGCATGCACCGCTTTGAAGAAGAAGAACATCGAGTGCTACGCCGTCCAGCAGTAGGACGGCGTGGAAGCAATCTCCCGGAAAAATTCTGCGTCGAAGGAGAACTAGTTGTGATTGGAGAGCAAGACGTCCTTGGCTTCATTGATCCGCGCCGCCAGGAAAGACGTGCCGCCGATATCGGGGTGCAGGCGCTGCATCAGGCGGCGGTGCGCCTTGCGGACATCCGCCGCGGCGGCCCCCGCTTCAAGACCAAGGACCTTGTAGGCCTCCTCCTTAGTCATGGCGCCCGAACCTGGCGTAACACCCAGCCCTTCGCCACCGTTCGTCTCAGCGTTTTTGCGCCAGATGGGAAATCTGCCGTCAAGATACGTCTCTAGCAGTTGCCGGCTCTCCGGATCGCCGGAGAGTTCGCGGTAGAGATGCTGCAACTCAGCCAGCCCCATCGCGCCAAGCATCTTGCCTTCGTGGCGGCCGGCCAGGACCAGTCCTTCGAGGCCGCCAGTATCGTGATCAAGCTCCATTTCGAGTGCTGCGGTGCGCACCGTCGAACGCTTTCCGGGCGCTAGCTTTGTCGTCGGCTGCTTCATCCGCATGGAACCATACCAAGCGATTGCCGCCGACAGAATTATGCCTCCAATGCCTTCGCGCCCGACCGCAACCAAAGCGACGCCGACCAGCCCCAGAAGGACCGGCCCGAGTGTCTTCATGCCGCTGGCCAATTTCGCTGGGTCGGCGCGAAGGAAGATCGAGGCCACGCCGAAAAGCACCAAAAGCAATGCCACCAATGCGATGATTGCGCCCATCAGTTCCCGCCACCCCGCAGATGCTCAATCATAAGCCGGTCTTCCGGCCTGCCCCTGGCTTCGAGCGCTTTCAACCCGCCGGTTGCAAACACCGCAACCGCCGAAAGCAGTCCTGCCAGAGTCGCGGCAGCTCGCCGATCAAATCGGAACCAAGCCCCTTTGGACAACCGCGCGATTTCCTTAAACGCCTTTTCTGCGCCGGAATCATGACCTTCCTGGAAGACGAAGACAGGAACGCCATGCAGGCCGAGGCTGCCGGCCTTTTCAGCCAGATCGTCGATGTTCTCTTCCATCGCATCGCCGATATAGACCAGCGCATTGACCTTGGCCGTGGCTGTCTGTTTCAGCGCATGCGCCAGCACCTTTCCGATCTGGGTGTTGCCGCTGCGGCATTCGATTCGCGTCATCAACTGCTTCAAGGCATTGGTGTCGGCTACGAATGCGGACGAACGGCACTCACCCAAGCCGCGAAAATAGACCAGTTGGACGCTGAGGGATCCGGCCTTGCCGACGGCATCGAACATCTGGCCCTGCAGCTCGCAAGCCAGATCCCAGGTCGGCTGGCGGCTCATCGTTGCGTCGAGCGAAAGGATCAGCCTGCCCGAACCCATCGCCGACGCAGCCAGCGTCCTTGCCTGGCGAAGAAACGCTTCGATCTCGCCGGCATTGGATTGAGGTTTGACCGGGGCAGGATTGGCCCTTGCGGGCACCGGCTGCTTTTTGTCGCTCATCAGAACAAGATGTGGCGTTGTCGCGCCGCTTGCAAGTCCAGTGCGAGGCAAGTTTGCGGGCCAGCAAACCAGCCGCAATTGAAGCAGACAAACGGCCTACAGCAGGCCGAGATCGGCAAGCTCGCGCCTGAGCTTCGGCGGCATCTCGATCAGCCCGGCCTTGCCCTTGCCGAGATCGGCCGGCGCGTCCGACGGTTTCAGATAGCGCCAGCCCTGAAAGGCCCGGCGCGGCTGCCAGTCAGTGCGCACGACGTGCGGATCGAGAATGAGATGACAGCGGCCTATGCCTTCACCGTCGGTGAACGGCCGGATCTCGGTGATCAGCTGCCGGCACTGCACATTGCCCTTGATCACCCAGTAGAGCGAACCGCCGTCGGTGATCTCGGCGCCGCGCGTCGGCACCATGCGCGTCGTGTGATACTGCTCGACCGGCTCACCGGCGCGCCGCCGCTCGTCGAGGCGAAAGGCGATCCACTCTTCGAGATCCTCGACGCTGTCGCAGCCGACACAGAGTTTTATGAGATTGAGAGACATCGCCTAAGGTTTAGTCCGGCGCGCGGATGCGTCAACGGCCTGATCGACTTCTCCACAGTGCCAATCCACACTTAGAGGCCGTTTCGAAATTCGCTCCGGCGAGTCATATGGTGGTGGCTTCGAGAACCGGAGCGCAGCGGACATTTGGGTCCGTAAGCACCGGAAGCGCAGAAAACGCCGCCAGATGGCCCCCGGAGTAGGATTTCCAAACGGCCTCTCAGCACTCCACGACATTGACGGCCAGCCCGCCAAGGCTGGTTTCCTTGTATTTCTCGTTCATGTCGAGGCCGGTCTGGCGCATCGTCTCGATCGCCGCGTCGAGCGGCACGAAATGGATGCCATCGCCCTTGATCGCCAGCGACGCAGCCGTCACCGCCTTGACCGCACCCAGCGCATTGCGCTCGATGCAAGGCACCTGGACCAACCCGCCGACCGGATCGCAGGTCATGCCGAGGTGGTGTTCGAGCGCGATCTCGGCGGCATTCTCGACCTGTTCTGGCGTGCCGCCCATCACGGCGCACAGCCCGGCCGCGGCCATCGCGGATGCCGACCCGACCTCGCCCTGGCAGCCGACCTCGGCGCCGGAGATCGAGGCATTGGTCTTGATGATGCCGCCAACGGCGGCGGCCGTCAGCAGGAAGTCACGGATGCTCGGCTGATCGGCCTCGGGATGGAAATGCAGCCAGTAGCGCAGCACCGCCGGCAGCGTGCCGGCAGCACCATTGGTGGGCGCGGTGACGACGCGGCCGCCGGCGGCATTCTCCTCGTTGACCGCCATGGCGTAGATCGACAGCCAGTCGTTGGCGAGCAAGGGATTGGGTCTGTTCTGCTGCCACTGCTCCTGCAGCTTGTCATGCAGCATGCGCGCGCGCCGGCGCACCTTCAGTCCGCCCGGCATGATGCCGTCCTGCGACAGGCCACGGTCGATGCAGCCCTTCATGGCGCTCCAGATGCCGTCGAGGCCGGCGTCGAGCTCCTCGCGCGACATCTGCGTCTCTTCGTTGACGCGCTTCATGTCGGCGATGGAAAGGCCGCTTTTGCCGGCCATCGCCAGCATCTCGACCGCATTCTTGAAGGGATACGGCACCTTCTTGCCTTCGGTCGTCACCGACCCCTTGGCCTTCATCCGCTGCAGCTCTTCTTCCGAAACCACGAAGCCGCCGCCGATCGAATAGTAGATGCGCTTGAGCAGCAGACGGTCACCGGCATCATAAGCATAGAACGCCATGCCGTTGGCGTGGCCGGTGAGCGGCGTCTTGCGGTCCAGCACCAGATCGGTGGCCGGGTCGAAACGATAGGAGGGATGGCCGGGCGGCGAAATGCGCTTCTCCGCGGTGATACGGCTGGCAATGCTATCAGCCTGATCGGGATCGACAGTCTGCGGCGTCAGGCCGGCAAGGCCGAGTATGACAGCACGATCCGAGCCATGACCAATGCCGGTATAGGCGAGCGAGCCATGCAGGCTGGCGGAGAGACGGTCGACCTTGACGCCCGCCGGACGCGGCCAGTCAGTTCCCGCGACCTCGTCGAGAAACCGCGCCGCGGCGGTCATAGGACCCATCGTGTGCGAACTCGAGGGTCCTATGCCGATCTTGAACAGGTCGAAAACCGAAAGGAACACGCGGCGTTGTCTCCTGGAGTCACGTCAAGGACTACATATAGGAATTCCCACGATGTTTCCGCTCTTTTGGAAATCGCGGCGCATCGCCTGCCGACCTTGTTTGCTCCGGCCGCGACATTGGTGCGATCGCTCTTTGCCGGACATCGAAGCGATCGCACTGAATGTGATAAATTCGGACTATGGGCGATTCCCTTGATCTTTCGACAGCCGATCTCGCGGCGCTGGCTTTCTTCCTCGTCGCGTGGCTGTTGCACACGCTCGCCTCCGACGGCAAGCTGGTCAGCCGCATATCGCTGACGACGGCGATGAATGCGCAGCGACAAGCCTGGATGCGCACCATGGCCGAGCGCGAGATCCGCATCGTCGACACCGCCATCATGAGCGGGTTGCAACAGGGAACCGCCTTCTTCGCCTCCAGCTCCTTGATCGCGATCGGCGGTTGCTTTGCCTTGCTCGGCGCATCCGACCGGGTTCTTGAGGTGCTGAGCGACCTGCCCCTGGGCGGTGCCCCGTCACGCGCGGCCTTTCAGATAAAGGTGTTCGGACTGGTGCTGATCCTGGCGTTTTCGTTCTTCAAATTCGGCTGGGCCTACCGGCTGTTCAACTATTGCACGATCCTGATCGGTGCCGTGCCGATCCATCATGGCGAAGCGTCACGCAACCCGGTCACCGAAACAGCGGTCTGGCGTGCGACGCAAATGAACATGCTGGCCGGAAAGCATTTCAATTCCGGCCTGCGCGGCGTGTTCTTCTCGATCGGCTATCTCGGCTGGTTCGTCGATCCCACGGTGTTCGTGCTGTCGACGCTGTTGCTCCTGGCCGTGCTGGTGCGGCGCCAGTTCTTCTCGGCAGCCAGACACGCGGTGATCGGTCAGCCGCCGGGCGCGGGAAAAGGCTGATCGATCCGGCCCGATATCCAGTAGGCGAAGAGCCCGATCCATTCACGGATGGCCATTGTGGTGACCTGCAGCGAATCGGCCGGATTGTCGCGGAAAAGGCCGATGCCTTCCCGCCCCGTGGTGCGGTAGTCGACCGGCCAGGGAATGGTTGCAAAACCGGCCTTGTCGAACAGCGCCTTGGCGCGCGGCATATGGAAGGCCGAGGTCACCAGCAGCCAGGTCTCGCCGGGCTTCGGTGTTACCAGCTCCTTGGTGAAGACGGCATTCTCATAGGTGTTGCGGGACTTGTTCTCGAGGATCAGGCGATCGGCCGTCACACCAAGCGCAGTGAGCAATCGGGGTGCCGTGGCTGCGTCGCCCTCGCCTTCGAGGAACAGTTCGCCGGTACCGCCGGAGACGACCACCCTCGCGGTTGGAAAGCGCCGGGCGAGAATCGCGGTCTCGACCATCCGGTCGCCGCCGCTGTTCAGCTCATAGCCGCCGCGCGCCAGGTTGATGGCGCCTTCGAAGCCGCCGCCGAGCACGACGATGCCGTCGACCTTTTCCGGCAGTGGGGGGCGCGCGAAACGCTCCTCCAGCGGGTTGAGCATCATCGCACCAAGCGACGTCCAGGCCGACAGCCCAAGGATTAGAAACGCCAGCACGCTGCCGGTGACGGCAAGCCGCCGGCGGCCGATCATCGCGGCGACCAATCCCGCCAGCAGAAGGAAGATCGTCAGGTTGAGCGGCTGGATGAAGAACCAGAAGACTTTGGAAAGATAGAAGAACATCGCTCAACCCCGTTGGACGAGCGACATCCTTACCACCACTTCTCCGGCTGGAATGTGCCGGCCGCCTGCTCGATCACGGCGGCGGTCTGGAACAGGGTTTCCTCATCGAACGGCCGGCCGATCAGCTGCAGGCCAAGCGGCAGGCCCTTGGCGTCCAGACCCGCCGGCACGGCGATGCCCGGCAGGCCGGCCATGTTCACCGTGACGGTGAAGATGTCGTTCAGATACATCTTGACCGGATCGGCCGCCATGTCCTCATCAGCGATGCCGAAGGCGGCGGATGGTGTCGCCGGGGTCAGGATGACATCGACGCCGGCGGCGAAGACATTCTCGAAGTCGCGCTTGATCAGATTGCGCACCTTCTGCGCCTGCAGATAGTAGGCGTCGTAATAGCCGGCCGACAGCACATAGGTGCCGATCATGATGCGGCGCTTGACCTCGCGGCCGAAACCGGCGGCGCGGGTCTTCTCATACATGTCGACGATGTCCTTGCCCGGCACGCGCAGCCCGTAGCGGACGCCGTCGTAGCGCGCGAGGTTGGATGACGCCTCGGCGGGCGCGACGATGTAATACGCCGGCAGCGCGTATTTGGTGTGCGGCAGGGAAATATCGACGATCTCGGCGCCGGCGTCCTTCAGCCAGGCAATGCCCTTCTGCCACAACGCCTCGATCTCTTCGGGCATGCCGTCGACGCGGTACTCCTTGGGGATGCCGACCTTCATGCCCTTGATCGGCTTGCCGATCGCCGCCTCATAGTCCGGCACCGGCCGGTCGACCGAGGTCGTGTCCTTCGGGTCGACGGAGGCCATCGATTTCAAAAGGATCGCCGCATCGCGCACGTCGCGGGCGATCGGTCCGGCCTGGTCGAGCGACGAGGCAAAGGCGACGATGCCCCAGCGCGAGCAGCGTCCATAGGTCGGCTTGATGCCGACGGTGCCGGTGAAGGCGGCCGGCTGGCGGATCGAGCCGCCCGTATCCGTCGCCGTCGCGCCGGCGCACAGGAAGGCGGAGACTGCCGTGGCCGAACCGCCGGAAGAACCACCCGGCACCAGTTGTGCATTGTCCAGGCTGCGCGCGGTCCTGGTGCCGCCAGCCGAGACGAAGCCGCCGTCGCCCTGATGCGTGGTCGGCATCACCACCGTGTCGAGGCGCGAGCGCCGCCACGGGTTAATGACCGGGCCGTAGTAGGACGTCTCGTTGGACGAGCCCATGGCGAACTCGTCCATGTTGAGCTTGCCCAGCATGACCGCGCCGTCGGACCACAGATTGGTGGTAACGGTCGATTCGTAGCGCGGCTTGAACCCGTCGAGCACATGGCTGCAGGCCTGGGTATGGACGCCTTCGGTGCCGAACAGGTCCTTGATGCCGAGCGGGATGCCTTCCAGCGCACCGCCCTCGCCCCTGACCAGCTTGGCGTCGGACGCCTTCGCCATGTCGCGCGCCTTGTCGCCGGTCACCGCCACATAGGCATTGAGCGTCGGATTGGCGCGATCGATGGCCGCGAGATAAGCCTCGGTGATCTCGGTCGCGGTGATTTCCTTGCCGCGCAGCTTGGCGCGGGCCTGCGAAATCGTCAGTTGGGTCAGGTCGCTCATCAGAGGCTCTTTTCGTAAAACACCGACCACTCGGAATCGGGATAATCCAGCACCGGGCCGCAGCGCGAAAACCCGGCGCGTTCGTAGACGGTCCACGCGGCTGGATGGCGATCGCCGGTCTCCAGCACCAGCCGTTTCAGCCCCTCGTTGCGCGCCAGCGCCTCGACCCGCTCGACAATGCTGGCGCCGATCTTGCGTCCGCGATGCGAAGGCCGCGTGTACATGCGCTTGACCTCGCCGATGGCGCCGTCATGACGCTTCAGCGCACCGCAACCGATGGCCAGGCCGTTGTCGCGGGCGATGAAAACGGTCGTATCCTCACCAGCCATCTGCTCGACCGTCAGGTGGTAGCAGTGCTCCGGCGGCGTCAGTTCGAGCAGCGTTTGGTTGAGCTCGTTGACCAGACCGCGCACGTCGTCCTGCAGCGGCGTTTCAACGGCGATCTCGATAGCCATCGGCGCGCTACTCCACGACCTTCGGCACGAGGAAGAAATTCTCTTCGGTCGCCGGTGCGTTGGCTACGATATCGGCGGCCTTGTTGCCGTCGGTGACGACGTCTTGGCGCTTCTTCATGTCCATAGGCGTCACCGAGGTCATTGGCTCGACGCCGGAAACGTCGACCTCGTTCAACTGCTCGACGAAGCCGAGGATGGCGTTCAACTCGCCGGTCATGCGTTCGGCATCTTCTTCGCTCACCGCAATGCGGGCGAGACGCGCGACGCGCTTCACTGTCTTGACGTCAACGGACATGTTTTGCCTCGGGGAAAACCAGTTCGGGCTATAGCGGCGCCGCGCGCGCGGCGCAACATGCATCGTGCGAGAGAACCAGGCGTCGGCCTAGCTCTTCTGTCGTCGGGCCACGGACAAGATGCTGCCTATGGCAGGGCAACGCCCTCGCACAGATAGTAGCTGCCGCTGTTGCCGTTCGCCTCGCTTTCGTCATCGGCGGGCCGGACCGAGACGAGATCGATCTGCGTCGAGCTCATTTGGGTCACTGAAAGGACGTCGGGAAACACATAACCCGGTTCCTGGCAGATGGCCGTCACCGCCCAGCTTGGCGAGGCTGTCGCCTTGCTGATCTGTACGAACTCGCAATTGTATTCGACACCTTGCAGGCCGTGCGCCGAAAGCACGATGTTGCCAGCGTCGATCAGCGTCTGCAGCGTAGCCTTCCTGGCCTGTGTGCAGAGGTCCTCGGACTGGAGGTAGACGCCTTCGATGAAATCGTCAGCGGCGAACGCGGGCGACGCCGCGACCAACACGGACACGCAAAGACACTGCCTCAAGGCCATGGTTTCATTCCGCATTAGTTGCTTCTAAATCGTAATCGTCTCACCGACCTTCGGCAATGCCAACTTCAGGCCGGATCCTTCCAGGCCCGCCTCGAACTTATCGGCGGTCGGATCGATCATCGGAAACGTGCCGAAGTGACAGGGAACCACAGTTTCGAATTTGAAGAAGCGGCGGCAGGCGAGCGCGGCCACCGCACCGCCCATGGTGAAGCGGTCACCAATCGGCACGATGCCAATCTTCGGCTCATGCAACTCGTTGATCAGTGCCATGTCGGAAAAGATGTCGGTGTCGCCCATGTGATAGAGCGTCCGGTCTTCCGGGAAATGCAGGACGAGGCCGCCCGGATTGCCGAGATAGGTGTTCTGGCCGCCATCGCCGGGGAACGAGGAGGAGTGCAGCGCCTGGACAAAGGTGGTGGTGAAGCCGCCGCAATCGACGGTGCCGCCGATGTTGCCCGGGTTGATCTTCTTGTCGCTGGCGCCCTTGCCCACCAGGTACATGCAGATTTCGAAATTGGCGACCAACTGGGCGCCGCTTTTGCCCAGCACTTCCAGCGCGCCGCTGATGTGGTCGCTGTGACCGTGCGTCAGCAGCACATGCGTGATCCCCTCGGCCGGCCCTTCCCAGCCGCCTGTCCAGGACGGATTGCCGATCAGATAGGGGTCGATGAGGATCTTGGCGTCAGCGGTTTCGATGCGAAACGCCGAGTGGCCGTACCAGGTCAATTTCATGAATGCTTTCCTCGATTTTTGCCTTGCCAAAGGATAGAACGCCGATAGCCCTGAGATCAAAGGGTTACTGTGTCCGTTGTGTGTCTGAGAGAACACATGGCGGTGAAGGGCGAAGGACGGCCATTGGGCATTATCACGATCGAGGAATTGCCGGCGCGGCTTGCCGGCGGCAAAACGTTGGCAGGGCTTGACCTCGGCGACAAGACGATCGGCGTCGCCGTCTCGGACCAGAGGTTCTCCTTTGCCCATCCGCGCCCGGTCATCATGCGAAGGAAATTCTCGCTCGACGCTGTCGTGCTGTTAGCCTTGCTGCAGAAGGAGAATGCCGGCGCGGTTGTGATCGGACTGCCGATCAACATGGACGGTTCGGAAGGGCCGCGCGCGCAGAAATCGCGCGCCTTCGTCCGCAACATGGCGCAGGTGAGCGACCTGCCCTTCGTGCTCTGGGACGAAAGGCTATCGACGGTCGCGGCCGAAAGGACGCTGATCGAGATGGATTTCTCGCGCCGCAAACGCGCCAGCAAGATCGATTCGGCGGCAGCCGCGTTTATTCTGCAGGGAGTTTTGGACCGGCTTCAGTCGCTCCACGCATCCGATCGAACGGAACCGGACCCGCCCAACGCCGCTTGATCCAGCCGGCGATTTCGCGGCGGCGGCGAAACGCCCACAGCGCCATCAGCAGAAACCCATCGAAGACACAGGCCTTTGCCACCATGCCGGGGATGGTCGCCGGATCGATACCGAGCATCTGGCCATAGAGCTGGAAGACGAAGTCGTGCAGCCGCCGGCTCAGCATGACATAACCGAAGTTCATGTCGTTGAGCGACAGGTAGAACCAGCCCCAGAACAACGCCATCGGGGCCGCCCACAATGCGAAGATGTAACGCATCAGCGGCCTCCCCTGGGATTCGGGCCTGTCCGGCCCGATATGAGCGAAAGCAGCGAATTGTGGGCCGCAGCCTCGGCCATGCCGTGCGCGGCGACGCTGATTTCGATATCGCCCTGAGCAACCGCCGCAACAGACCGTCGCTCGGCAAGCATGGCAACATAAGATGCCAGAAGTGCCGCCAGCTGCACCGCCACAACCATGAACAGCCCGTTGATGCCTTGCGCGGCGCCGCCGACGACGATCAGCGACAACACGCCGGACGCGGAGATGAATGCGATGCGGGCGACGCTGTCGACGCCCTGGCTGGTCGCGTCATTGATCAGGGTTTCGACAAAGGCCCAGAAGAACAGCACAGCGACGACCAGCAAGGCGGTGGCGAGCGGGGCCACGACGATGGCGTTGTCGAGGTCGATGAAGCGAGTGCCCTCGATGGTGGCACCCAACACGCCCAGCGCCGCAGCCACACCACGGTTTCCGTCGATGCAGATGAACGCAAGCAGGGCGAAAACGATCGCCCAGTGCAAGGCCAGAAAAGAGGTCAGTACATGTCGCATCGGCATTCCTGGTTCGCAAAGCAGGGATTTGGCCAATTTGAACCATTCCTTGCTCTCGCCGCGACACTGGGCTTTGCCGCTCGTCACCGCAACGGAAACCATTTGTTAAGGTTAACGGCGATTAGTGACGCGCGTGTGGAGGCTCGCCGGCGCCTCAAAATGATCGATGGCGCCGGTTATTTGCGATCTTGCAAACTCAATTCACAGGCGGATAGAGCGTGTCGATGATCATGCGCGCGTCATGACGCGAATCGAGCATGCCATAGGTGTTGCGCCACTGGCCGGCGAGCCGCGTCTCGACGAACGCGTCGGCGATTCGCCCTGCCCCCAGCCGGCGCAATTCCGCCGCCGCCGCCGATAGCGCCAGCTGTTCGGTAAGCAGCCGGGCCGAGCCGTCGTCGGTTGCTGCGACCTGCATCGCCGCCTTTAGCACGCCGATCGTGCCGCGCCCGCCGGCGCCAAGGTCACGGTCGATACCGGCCAGCACATCCTCGAACAGGCCCGGCGCGCGGCCTAGCACGCGCAGCACGTCGAGCGCCATGACATTGCCGGATCCTTCCCAGATCGCATTGACCGGGGCCTCGCGATAGTAGCGGGCGAGCGGCGCCTCCTCGACATAGCCGTTGCCGCCGAGGCATTCCATCGCCTCGTAGAGTAAAGGCGGCGCGATCTTGCAGACCCAGTATTTGACGACCGGCGTCATGGCGCGGGCGAATGCCGCCTCGCCGCGATCGCTCGCCGCCTCGTCGAAGGACCGCGCCAGCCGGAACGACAGCGCGGTTGCGGCGGCGACATCGAGCGCCATGTCGGCCAGCACGCGCTGCATCAGCGGCTGCTCGATCAGATTGGTGCCGAACACCTGTCGATGGCGGGCATGATGAACGGCTTCGGCAAGACCTGCACGCATGATCGCCGAAGATGCGACCGCACAGTCGAGCCGGGTCAAGGTCACCATGTCCATGATCGTCTTCACGCCCGCACCCGGTTCGCCGACCATCTCGCCGATGGCGTTGACGAATTCCACCTCGGAAGAGGCATTGGACCGGTTGCCGAGCTTGTCCTTCAGCCGCTGGAAGCGGAAACCGTTGCCCGAGCCGTCGCCGAGAACGCGTGGCACGAGGAAGCAGGACAGTCCCTCCGGCGCCTGTGCGAGCACCAGGAACGCATCCGACATCGGCGCCGACATGAACCATTTGTGCCCGGTCAGGCGATAGAACCCGCTACCGGCGCGTTCCGCCCTTGTCACATTGGCGCGCACATCCGTGCCGCCCTGCTTCTCGGTCATGCCCATGCCGAGCGTCAGCCCGGTCTTTTCGACCGGTGGCTTCTGGCCCTGGTCGTATTTGCGCGTCGTCACCCGCGGCGCCCATTCGCGAAACAGTTTTGGGCTGGCCATCAATGCCGCCAGGGAAGCATTGGTCATGGTGATCGGACACAGATGCCCGGTCTCGAGCTCCGCCGTCAGATAGAAACGGGCAGCGCGGACCTGGTGGCGGCGGCCAATCTCGGCGTCGCCGTTTTCCCACACCGACGAATGCAGCCCATTGGCCACCGAGCGGCGCATCAAGGCATGATAGGCGGGATGGAACTCGACCACATCTATGCGCCGTCCCTGGCGGTCATGCGTCCTGAGCTTCGGCGTCTCGACATTGGCGAGGCGGGCGAGTTCCTGCGCCTCCTGCGTCAGCACGAAACGGCCGAGCCCGTCGAGGTCCTTGCGCACTGGATCGGAAAAGCGCTCCGCAAGCTGGATCAGCAACGGATCGCCCCGCCAGGCGTTGCCGCCCGTCAGAGGCGGCGGCTGGTTCGTCACGTCGTCGGTCACGCCCAATCCTTTTGTCGGGAGAAAGGTCCCTATCGTCAGAAAACCACGAATCCGAGGCCATCGGCTAGATATAGCCAAGCCATACAACGCGCGCGATGAAAATACCGGGGAGAACGGCTCCAATGCAAAGCTGGCGCTTGCAGCCGCAAAATCTCCACCCTATAGCAGCGCCTTGAGATGACCGACGCTTCGTCCCTGCCACTCTACCCTCACCGCCATCTTCTGGGCATCCGCGATCTTTCCCCCGCCGACATCGAGCTTCTGCTCGACCGGGCGGATCGGGCGGTCGCGATTTCACGGCAGTCCGAGAAGAAGACCTCGACGCTGCGCGGCCGCACCCAGATCAACCTCTTCTATGAAGCTTCTACGCGCACGCAATCGTCGTTCGAGCTCGCCGGAAAGCGACTCGGCGCCGATGTCATGAACATGTCGGTGGCGAGCTCATCGGTGAAGAAGGGCGAGACGCTAATCGATACGGCGATGACGCTGAATGCCATGCGGCCCGATATCTTGATCATCCGCCACCAGTCGGCGGGCGCTGCCGCCCTTTTGGCGCAGAAGGTCGGCTGTTCGGTGGTCAATGCCGGTGACGGCGCGCATGAACACCCGACACAGGCTCTGCTCGATGCGCTGACCATCCGCCGCGCCAAGGGTCCGCTGTCGAAGCTGATCGTGGCGATCTGCGGCGACATCCTGCACTCGCGCGTGGCGCGCTCCAACATCATGCTGCTCAACGCGCTCGGCGCGCAGGTGCGGGTCGTCGCACCGTCGACCCTGTTGCCTGTCGGCATCGAGAAAATGGGCGTCATCGTCACCCGCTCGATGGCCGAAGGCCTCAAGGGCGCCGACGTGGTGATGATGCTGCGCCTGCAGCGCGAGCGCATGGAAGGCGCCTTCGTGCCTTCGGTGCGCGAATATTTCCGCTATTTCGGCCTCGATGCCGAAAAGCTGAAGGCCGCCAAGGACGACGCGCTGGTGATGCATCCCGGCCCGATGAACCGCGGCGTCGAGATCGCCTCGGAAATCGCCGACGGCCCGCAAAGTGTCATCCAGGAACAGGTCGAGATGGGCGTTGCCGTGCGCATGGCGGTGATGGAAGCGCTGCTCGACCCGCGTCGCAATCACGAGGGCCGAAATCAAGAGGGCCGCGGCGCATGAGCATAACGGTCTTTGAGCGCGCTCGCATTGTCGACCCATCGCGCGGTGTCGACGAGGTCGGCACCGTCATCGTCGATGGCCGCAAGATCGTCGGTGCCGGCAAGGCAGCGCTGAACCAGGGAGCGCCCGGGGGGGCGACAGTCGTCGACTGCGCCGGCAAGGCGATCATTCCAGGCCTGATCGACGGCCGCGTCTTCATCGGCGAGCCGGGCGGCGAGCATCGCGAAACCATCGCTTCGGCCAGTGTCGCCGCGGCGGCCGGCGGCGTCACCTCCATCGTGATGATGCCCGATACCGACCCGGTGATCGACAATGTGGCGCTGGTCGAGTTCGTGCTGCGCACCGCCAAGGACACGGCAAGCGTCAACGTCTTCCCGGCGGCGGCGATCACCAAGGGCCTCGACGGCCGCGAGATGACCGAGTTCGGCCTGCTGCGCGAAGCCGGCGCCGTCGCGTTCACCGATGGCCGCCACACCATATCAAGCGCCCTGGTGATGCGCCGCGCGCTGACCTATGCGCGCGACTTCGGCGCCACCATCGTGCATGAAACGCAGGACGCCGACCTCGGTACGTCCGGCGTCATGAACGAAGGCCTATACGCCAGCTGGCTCGGCCTTTCCGGCATCCCGCGCGAAGCCGAATCCATCCCGCTGGAGCGCGACCTTGCGCTGGCACGGTTGACACGCGGTTCGTATCATGCGGCGAAGATCTCGACCGCGATGGCGGCAAACGCTGTGACGCGCGCGAAAGCCGACGGCGCGACCGTGACATCGGGCGTGGCGATCCACAATCTGTCGCTCAACGAAAACGATGTCGGCGAATACCGCACCTTCTTCCGCCTGACACCGCCGTTGCGCGCCGAGGAAGACCGGCTGGCGATGATCGAGGCGGTCAGGGACGGGACCATCGATATCATCGTCTCCTCGCACGATCCGCAGGATGTCGACACCAAGCGCCTGCCCTTTGCGGATGCGGCGGCCGGCGCCGTTGGCCTCGAAACCCTGCTGGGCGCGGCATTGCGGCTCTACCACAATGGTGACGTGCCGTTGCTCAGGCTGATCGAGATGCTATCGACGGCACCGGCAAGGCTGTTCGGCCTGCCCGGCGGCACGCTGAAGCCGGGGGCGGTTGCCGATCTTGCGCTGGTCGATCTGGACGAACCCTGGATCGTCGCCGAGAGCAGCATTCGTTCGCGTTCGAAAAACACCTGTTTCGAAGGCGCGCGGTTGCAGGGCAAGGTCTTGCAAACGCTGGTGGCGGGCCGCACAGTGTTCTCAATCTGAGCTGGCCACCGCGCACCGCGCCTGATCCGGCCATTTTGGGGAAATGCGGGGGAAACAATGACTTACAGCCTCATCCCGGCGCTGGTGTTCGGCTATCTCCTGGGCTCGATTCCCTTCGGACTTCTGCTCACCCGCGCGGCCGGCCTTGGCGATGTGCGCAAGATCGGCTCGGGCAACATCGGCGCCACCAATGTGCTGCGCACCGGCAACAAGGGACTTGCCGCCGCTACTCTGCTGCTCGACGCGCTGAAGGGCACCGTCGCCGTGTTGATAACAGGCCATTTCGCCCCTGAATTGGCGATTTGGGCCGGTCTCGGCGCCTTTCTCGGCCATCTCTTCCCGGCATGGCTGGGCTTCAGGGGCGGCAAGGGCGTCGCGACCTATCTCGGCGTGCTCATCGGCCTTGCCTGGCAGGTGGCGCTGATCTTCGCCGTCCTCTGGCTGGTGATGGCCTTCCTGTTCCGATACTCCTCACTGGCAGCGTTGACGGCGGCCATCGCCGTGCCGATCGCCCTCTATTTCCTGAGCACGCCGCAGATTGCCGCCCTGTTCGTGGTGATGAGCATCATCGTCTTCATCAAACACAGGGAAAACATTTCGCGCGTGCTTGCCGGCACCGAGGGCAAGATCGGAGCCAAGACGTGAGCGAACCCGCCGCCGGGCCGCGCCTCAGCGACCGGCAGCGGGTGAGTTGGCTGCGGCTGATCCGCACCCAGAATGTCGGTCCCGCCTCCTTTCGCGACCTGATCAACCGCTTCGGTTCGGCCGAGGTTGCGCTGGAAATCCTTCCGGAATTGATGATTTCGGGCGGCGCCAACCGCATCGCCCGCATCCCGTCGATCGCCGAAGCCGAGGCCGAATTGGAGACAGCCCGAAAGGCCGGCGCGCGCTTTGTCGGCATCGGAGAGCCCGACTATCCACCGCTGTTGCGCAGCATGGACCATCCGCCGCCACTGTTGGCGGTCAAGGGAAATGCCGCCGTGTTCCGGCTGCCGGGGGTCGCCATCGTCGGTGCCCGCAACGCATCGCTGGCCGGCATCAAGATGGCGCGCATGCTGGCCGCCGAGCTTGGCCGCGACGGCTACGGCATCGTCTCGGGACTGGCGCGCGGCATCGACACGGCAGCACATCAGGGCAGTCTGTCGACCGGCACGATCGGTGTGCTGGCCGGAGGGCTCGACCTGCCCTATCCGCCCGAAAACGCCGGCTTGTGCGAGGAAATTGCCGAGCGCGGCGCCGTCATTTCAGAAATGCCGTTCGGCTGGCAGCCGCGCGCCCAGGATTTTCCGCGCCGCAACCGCCTTGTCGCGGGCGCGGCCCTTGGGCTGGTGGTGGTCGAGGCAGCGCAGCGCTCTGGATCACTGATCAGCGCCAGGCTTGCCGGCGAAATGGGCCGGCTGGTCTTCGCCGTGCCGGGCTCGCCGCTGGATCCGCGCGCCGCCGGCGCCAACGGACTACTCAAGGATGGCGCCACCCTGGTCACCGAGGCATCGGACATTTCCAGGGCAATCGCGCCACTGACCGGTTTGCGGGCGCCGGATATGCCGCCGTTTCAAGACCCGCCCGACTTCTCAGTCACGCCGCCGCCCGGCGAAAGCGACCGCGCCCGCGTCATCGAGGCACTCGGCCCGACGCCGGTGTCGGTCGACGAGATCATCCGCCACACCGGCCTGCATCCGGCCCAGGTGTTCATGGTGCTCCTGGAGCTCGACCTCGCCGGCCGGCTCGAGCGGCATGCCGGCGGACATGTTTCGCTGGTGTTCGAAGGTCGCTGAAGGGCAGCGTCGATCCCCGACCGGTTCGATGTTCGTCACCGCATGCAGGCAGCCCTACACAAAGTCCAGCGTATTTCGATTGCCCCGCTCACGCCTGAAACGATCGGCCCAATCGAAGCTGATTGAGTCTCGCTGTTGCTGGATCACGATGCTGGTCAAATCCGGGCTGCGTTGGAGCGTCACACCCATCATGTCCGCGACTTGACGGATGGCATTCAGGGGATCCGCGACTATCGACTCGTATTCAAGCCTGAGAGGATCAATCCCGGTCCGGGCAAAGAACATCTCCCAACGCGCCCTCTCCCGAACCAGCGCATCGAGTTGCCTCTGGATCAGCTCGGCATCGAAAACCGTTTCTTGGCTCACCGGTTGAGTAGAGCGGTATTGACCGGTTTGGAGGGCCCTGACCCAGGAAATTGCCTGACCGAGGAGGTCCCGCCTTGATAGAAAGATGAGCCGAAGATTCGGAAGCGCGTCGAACCAGCCTATTTCGCTTGAAATCCAATCATGCTGGTGGGCAAAAATTTTCAGACCATAGATACGATTGGCGGTTGCGCCCATGGTGAGAATTTTTTCGACCTGCCCGGCTACATCTTCGGGAAAATTTGGATCGTCGAAAAATCGGCGTCCCCTCCAATTGAAATACTCGAGCGGATGCCCGAGCATTCCGGTGCTGCTGAGATGCTGGCACAGATAATTGCTGCCGGACCTTGGCGATGTGCAAATTGAATAGCCACGAACGCCTCCAGACACCTTCAACCTCGCCCCCGAGCCCGACGAAACATTTTTCTTATAAAAAGCGGTATCATGCCGTTGTAGAGCCGTTTGCTCTCATTGACGAAATTTGAAAGGCGTGACAGCTCTCCGTCAATTCGATGCAATGCAGCCCGACTGTCCTGGGTCGCGCTGTTGAGGGAAGCAGAACCATCAGCGACAGAGCTTGAAAGGCTGGATAGCTGCCCTTCAAGTCGATGCAATCGGGCTTGGCTATCATGGGCCACGTTGTGGAGCGAAGCGGCGCTATCAACGACAGCGCTTGAAAGGCCGGAAAGCTGCCCTTCAAGCCGATATAGTCGGGCCTGGCTATCATGGGCCACGTTGAGGAGCGCATCGGAGCCAAAGGATTTGACCCGTTCGCCAAGGTCCGTCAGTGCTGCGGCACCACTCTCCAAGGTTCTTGTGTTCGACCTGAGCAGATCGAGAAGCGTCGCCTGTTCTGAAGAATCACGCCAGGCACCGCCAATTTCGTTGGCGACACTGAACCATCTGCGGCGTTCGCGCGAAACGCCTATCTCCTCGATCCAGGATGCGGTGGCGAGCGATCGCTCATCGTCCGTCGTTTGGACATTCGTCTCAATGGCCTGACTGTAGGTGCGAAGGTGCTCGTTGATGAAATGCTCGGCACCCGCCACCTTTCGAAAGTATGCACAGACCTCCGCGGCGTCGTCGGCGTCGAATTTTGACAACGCCTCCATCAGGTTGTCGACAGTGGTCGGCCTGGTCAGAAGGCCGACGCCGAGGTTCATTCGCCGCCATGCCTCCATATTTGCCGTGTCGAGCAAACCGGCGAAACCACGCGCGTCGCAGACCACGACCGAGCATCCCACTGCTGCGGCTTCAATGGCCATCCGGGCGGTTGCGAACACGATATCGTATTGCAGCAGATCCTTTTCGAGTTGATGTGAAAACCGGCCCGTGGCGGGTCCCAACTCATCCAGTTGCATATTGCTCCTGGCGCAGGCTTCGCGCACCGCTTGCTGATGCTCGAAATTCTTGGTCAGCAGAAGCCCCTTCAGAGGCTTCGATGGCAGGGGCGGACGCTGTTTGAAGCGTTCAAGGTCAATTGCATTGTAGATGACGTCCAATCTGTCCGCCGGCACACCGCGCGACAGGCATTTGGCCTTGCACGCTTCATCGACTGCGATCCAGCGGCGTATCTGCGGATGAAGCATGGGAGCTTCGACCTCGAAGAAAGCGCTGTGGCAGGAAAACACCGCTGGTACATCGGGAAAACGCGCCAGCGCGGTCAGGCAAGGCGTCAAATGCTGTGCGTGAATTATGTCGGGCTTTTCGACGATCTCGGCAATTCGGTCCACCACATGGTGTCCGCGCAGGCGCATTCGATCGGCCATCTCGCCAAGCGTTGGAGCCAGCAACATGGTTTGATGACCGCCGCGGCGAAGCCCATCGGCCAGCAATTCAACAGCGGCTTCGGTACCGCTGTTGTACGACACGAACAGATTGGTGATGAGAACCCGCAAATGCCGCCTCCTTAGCTGTTTCACAACCTCCGCATTGGCGGCGAGGATAACAGATGCTAGGCAGCGTTCTTAGTTTGAAGGCATCGGCCAAACAAGTTGCACAAAGATTGCCGGCGCCAACTCATGTGTGAAACCCTTTGATGCCTGGTCGCCTTTGATGCGGTCTAAAAGGCGGATGTATGCCGAAACCTGGATTGGAGCCGTTTTTTTGCCTGAAAAGTTGCAACATGTGCTGATCCTTGCCCATCCGGGGCATGAGCTCAGGATCCATCACTGGCTTGAGCTCAAGAAACCGCGAATCTACCTTTTGACGGACGGTTCCGGGGGACGCCACTCTTCCCGAACCCGGTATTCACGCGAATTGGTGGAAGCTGCCGGCGCAACAGCAGGCGCGGTGTTCGGCGATATTCCGGACGCCACCTGGTATAAAGCGCTGTTGGCCAGGGATAGTGGCGTCTTTGCCGATGTGCTGGGGAGAATCCGCGCAGATCTGCCTGACATGCAGGACGTGCAAATCGTCTCGGACGCTGTCGATGGCTACAATCCGATGCATGATCTGGCGTTTGCATTCGGCAATGCCCTCAACAGGCGTCTGCAAGGCACGAAGCCGGGGCGCAAGCAGCTTTGCTCCGCCGCGGTTCCCAACGTGCCGGGGGCTGTCGAAGTGGAAATCCAACTGGATTCGGCTGCTCGCGCCAGAAAGACGGCTGCGGTCCAAGCCTATACGCCATTGGCCGATGAAGCCCGCCAAATTTTGGAACGGGATCCGCAATGCTTTGACCGAGAACTTCTCATCTCGCAGCACTTTGACTGGGATGCGCCCTGGACGCCCGAATGGGAGCGCATTGGCAAGGACCGCGTGGCCAAGAAGATCTACGACAGGTGCATCACCTTTAAGGAAAATGTGCAGCCGGTTGCGCAGCAACTTATGTCGGAAAGCGCCCGGGAGCACGCGTCGCGGGAAGTCGAGCTTCTGCCTTCCGGCGCCTAGGCGCTGGACCTCGACCACTATCGGCGCTGATCTGAAACAATGGTGAGCGCGATGGGATTCGAACCCATGACCTACTGATTAAAAGTCAGTTGCTCTACCGGCTGAGCTACGCGCTCCCGCGGGCTCGAAACGCTGCCCTCGAAATTGCGCGGAACATAGGGAGAGTGCTTCGACCGGTCAACCGGAAAAAGAACAGAGGCAAGCCAAGCTTTTCCAGCAATGCCATGTTGGCTGCCTGTCCGCTTCGAGCAGGGTATCAAGGGTCGTCCAGAGCAGCCGAACGAACGGCCCTTGGTGCCATCGCCAGGCCAAAGAAACATTATAAATCAGCAACTTGATATTTTAGCGCGGAACTATTGCCGAGCTCGCCCGTTCTCCCAGCACAAGGGACGTCAATCACCCTTTCGAAGGAGAAGAACAATGAACAAGATCGTATCGGGTATACTGGCGACCACTTTGTCAGTTTCGTTTGCCGCGGCCGCCATGCCGGCCAATGCGGCTCAGATGTTCGTGCCACAGGCATCGGAGTCGTCGTCGAATATTCTGAATGTCGCAGAGTCACGCTACGGCCCTTCGCAGTGGCGTCATAACCGACATTTCAACCGCAACTTCAGCAACCGCGATTTTGGCAACCGTCGTAACTTTGCTCGCAACAACGACGGTGCTGTCTACTGGAATGGTCATCGCGGCTACCGCGAATACCATCGCGGTTATCGTCGCCATGGCGACAACTGGTTCCCGCTGGCTGCCTTCGCCACCGGCGCCCTGATCACGGGCGCAATCATCAACAGCGAGAACAATCGTGTCTATGAAGGCAATTCGCATGTGCAGTGGTGCTATGACCGCTATCGCAGCTACCGCGCTTCGGACAACACGTTCCAGCCGAACTACGGTCCTCGCCAGGAATGCCGTTCGCCCTATTGATCGCGGGTTGAGTACAGTTACTGATAGTGCCGCGTAGAAAGGTCCGTGCCATGGCGCGGGCCTTTTCATTCGCCGTATCGAAGTAGCATCAGCCAGCCAGCTGATTGCCTATGGCACACTCAGTGTCCTGCGCACAGCATCGCGCCAGCCGGCCAGCTTGGTGGACCGCGTCGGCGTGTCCATGTCCGGCTGGAAGCGCCGTTCGAGTGCCCAGCTTTTCGCAAACTTCCTGGCATCCGGCCAGACGCCGGCCCTCGAGCCGGCCAGCCATGCGGCACCGAGTGCCGTCGTCTCCAGAATGGTAGGGCGGTCGACCGGCGCATCGAGGATGTCGGCCAGGCGCTGCATGGTCCAGTCCGACGCCACCATGCCGCCGTCGACGCGAAGCACTGTCTCGACCGACGCACCCTTCCAGTCCTTGTGCATGGCATCGAGCAGGTCGCGCGTCTGGTAGGCGACGGATTCCAGGGCAGCGCGTGCAAACTCCGCCGGACCAGAATTGCGCGTCAGCCCGAAAATGGCGCCTCGAGCGTCGGCATCCCAATGCGGTGCGCCGAGCCCGACAAAGGCCGGCACCAGATAGACGTTTTGGGTCGGATCAGCCTCGGCCGCGAGTTTGCCGCTGTGCTCGGCCTTGCCGATCACCTTGATGCCATCGCGCAGCCATTGCACGGCAGCCCCGGCGATGAAGATCGAGCCTTCCAGCGCGTAGGTCGTCTCGCCATTCAGCCGGTAGGCAATGGTGGTCAGCAGCCGGTTCTTCGAACGCACCAGATCGCTGCCGGTGTTGAGCAGCGCAAAACAGCCGGTGCCATAGGTCGACTTCATCATGCCCGGCTCGAAGCAGGCCTGGCCGATGGTCGCGGCATGCTGGTCACCCGCAACGCCGAGGATTCTTATCTCGGCACCGAAGAGATTTTTCTCCGTGATTCCATAGTCATCGGCACAGTCTTTTACCTCGGGAAGCATCTTTGCCGGAATGTTGAGAACCGACAGCAGCTCGTCGTCCCAGGCGTTTTTCTCGATGTTGTAAACCAGCGTGCGCGAGGCGTTGGTCGCATCCGTGGCATGGACCTTGCCGCCGGTCAGCCGCCAGATCAGGAAGCTGTCGATGGTGCCGGCCAGCAATTCGCCCTTCTCGGCGCGTTTTCTCGCGCCTTTCACCTTGTCGAGCATCCAGGCGATCTTGGTGCCTGAGAAATAGGGATCGAGCAGCAGGCCGGTCTTTCTGGTGAATTTCTTCTCAAGCCCCTGCTTCTTGAGCTTCTGGCAGAGCGGCACGGTGCGCCGGTCCTGCCAGACGATGGCATTGTGGATCGGCTTGCCGGTCGCCCTGTCCCAGATGACGACGCTCTCGCGCTGATTGGTGATGCCGATGGCCGTGACATCCGAAGCGGCGAGGCCGGCTTTCTTCAGAGCAGCCTTTACCGTCGTCACGACGCTTGCCCAGATTTCCTCGGGATCGTGCTCGACCCAGCCGGACGCGGGATAATGCTGGGCGAATTCCTTCTGCCCGCTGCCGACGACCTTCATCTGACCATCGAACAGGATCGCCCGGGTCGATGTCGTTCCCTGGTCGATTGCCAGCACAAAACCGCTCATTCAGATGTCCTCCGCCTTGATACAAACAGGGGAGACGGCAACATGCCGCCTCCCCCAATGTCACACGGGCGCAGACGCCCGCATAGGACAGTCCTATTTCTGCCAGCTCTTCACCAGTTCGTCGTAGTTGATGGTGATCGGCTTTTCCTTCTCGTTCTCGATCTTGAGCTGAGGCGCGAGGTTGCCTTTCTTGACCGCGTCGGCGTTCCAGTAGGCGAGGTCATGCTCTTCGGCCATCTTCGGGCCGATATCGCCCTGGACGCCCGACTTCTCGATGCGGCTCATGACCTTTTCCTGCTCGCCGCAGAGCGAGTCCATCGCTTCCTGTGCGGTTTTGGCACCCGACGACGCATCGCCGATCGCCTGCCACCAGAGCTGTGCCAGCTTCGGATAGTCCGGCACGTTGGTACCGGTCGGCGACCACTGGACGCGGGCCGGCGAGCGATAGAACTCGATCAAGCCGCCGAGTTTCGGCGCACGCTCGGTGAAGCTCTTGTCGTGGATGGAACTCTCGCGGATGAAGGTCAAGCCGACATGGCTCTTCTTCACGTCCACGGTCTTCGAGGTGACGAACTGCGCGTAGAGCCAGGCGGCCTTGGCGCGGTCGGTCGGCGTCGACTTCATCAGCGTCCAGGAACCGACGTCCTGATAGCCGAGCTTCATGCCGTCCTTCCAGTAGACGCCATGCGGCGACGGTGCCATGCGCCATTTCGGCGTGCCGTCGTCGTTCAGCACGGCCTTGGCGCCGGCGTCGACCATCGACGCGGTGAAGGCGGTGTACCAGAAGATCTGCTGGGCAACCGCGCCCTGCGCCGGAACCGGTCCGGATTCAGAGAAGGTCATGCCCTGGGCCTCCGCCGGGGCGTAGGCCTTCAGCCAGTCGAGATATTTCTGGATCGAGTAGACGGCGGCCGGGCCATTGGTGTCGCCGCCGCGTGCCGTGCAGGAGCCGACAGGCCGCGAATTCTCGTCGACCTTGATGCCCCATTCGTCGACCGGCAGACCGTTCGGAATGCCCTTGTCGCCGTTGCCGGCCATCGACAGCCAGGCGTCGGTGAACCGCCAGCCGAGCGACGGGTCCTTCTTGCCGTAGTCCATGTGGCCATAGACCTTCTTGCCGTCGATTTCGCGGCCGGTGAAGAATTCGGCGATGTCCTCATAGGCTGACCAGTTGACCGGCACGCCGAGGTCGTAGCCGTACTTGGCCTTGAAGTCGGCCTTGTTCCTCTCGTCATTGAACCAGTCGTAACGGAACCAGTAGAGGTTGGCGAACTGCTGGTCGGGGAGCTGATAGAGCTTCTTGTCGGGCGCCGTCGTGAACGAGGTGCCGATGAAGTCCTTCAGGTCGAGGTTCGGGTTGGTGACATCCTTGCCGTCGCCCGCCATCCAGTCGGTCAGGTTGCGTACCTGCTGGTAGCGCCAGTGGGTACCTATCAGATCCGAATCGTTGACCCAGCCGTCATAGAGGTTCTGGCCGGTCTGCATCTGGGTCTGAATCTTCTCGACGACGTCGCCTTCCTGGATGACGTCATGCGTGACCTTGATGCCGGTGATGGCGGTAAAGGCCGGCGCCAGCACCTGCGATTCATACTGGTGCGTGGCGATGGTTTCGGAGACGACCTTGATGTCCATGCCGGCGAACGGCTTGGCTGCGTCAATAAACCACTGCATTTCGGCTTCCTGGTCGGCGCGCGAAAGCGTCGACAGCGGACCTATCTCCTTGTCCAGAAAGGCTTTTGCCTCGTCCATCCCGGCGTAGGCGTTGCCCACGCCGAGCAATAGGACAAGGGCAGTCGTTGATGTTAAAAATTGCCGTCGCATAAGTTTCCTCCACTGTTTCAGGTTTCAAGTGCGATCTGGAGCGGCCGCCGGCACGCGGTCGCTCCAACAGTTTCCCCCTCTATACGTAGCGGAACACGCCGATGGCGTAGACCACGGAGAGAGCGAGAGCCCACCAGAGGCTGGGTCCGACAAGACCCAGCCAAGCGAGATGGATAAAGGCGCTGCCAAGCAGCGATAGGAAAAGACGGTCGCCGCGCGTCGTCTCGAAGCGCAGGATGCCGACGCGCGGATTGCCACCCGGCGAAGCGTATTCCCACACCGCCATGCCGCACAGCAGCAGAAGAATGGTTGCGAAGAAGGCCGCCGTCGGCCACGTCCACGCCATCCAGGAGAGGTCGAAGTTCATTGTCATACCCTCCCCAGGGCGAAGCCCTTGGCGATATAGTTGCGCACGAACCAGATGACGAGCGCGCCGGGGATCAGTGTCAGCACGCCGGCTGCGGCGAGCAGACCCCAATCCATGCCGGCGGCCGAAACCGTGCGGGTCATGGTGGCGGCGATCGGCTTGGCATAGGTGGTCGTCAGCGTGCGTGCGATCAGCAGTTCCACCCATGAGAACATGAAGCAGAAGAAGCAGGCCACACCGATGCCGCTGGCGATCAGCGGCATGAATATCTTGACGAAGAAGCGCGGGAACGAATAGCCGTCGATATAGGCGGTCTCGTCGATTTCCTTTGGCACGCCCGACATGAAGCCTTCGAGGATCCACACCGCCAAAGGCACGTTGAACAGGCAGTGTGCCAGCGCCACCGCGATATGGGTGTCAATCAGCCCGAAGGCCGAGTAGAGCTGGAAGAACGGCAGCGCGAACACCGCCGGCGGCGCCATGCGGTTGGTCAAAAGCCAGAAGAACAGATGCTTGTCGCCGAGGAAGCGGTAGCGCGAGAAGGCGTAGGCCGCCGGCAAGGCCGCGGTCACCGAAATCACCATGTTCATCACCACATAGGTGATCGAATTGATGTAGCCCGAGTACCAGGATGCATCGGTGAAGATGGTGACGTAATTGGCGATCGTCGGGGCGTGCGGATAAAGGGTAAGCGAGGAGACGATCTCGGCATTGGTCTTGAAGCTCATGTTGATGAGCCAGTAGATCGGCAGCAAGAGCACGATGATGTAGACCGTCGGCACGATCCACCACCAGCGCGATTCCTCGCCGCGGCGCCGCATCAGCCGGGCAACCTCATCCTGCGACAGCGTGCTGGCCAATTCTCCCGAAGCTGTCGTCTCGCTCACTCTATCCGCTCTTTCGTTGGCGCCACTCATCTCAGCGCTCCGCGTCGTAATTGGTCATCACGGTGTAGAACACCCACGACAACAACAGGATGATGAGGAAGTAGACCAGCGACATCGCCGCGGCCGGACCGAGGTCGAACTGGCCTAGCGCGGTCTTGACGAGGTCGATCGACAGGAACGTCGTCGAATTGCCTGGGCCGCCGCCGGTGACGACGAAAGGTTCGGTGTAGATCATGAAACTATCCATGAAACGCAGCAGCACGGCGATCAAAAGCACACGCTGCATCTTGGGCAGCTGGATGTAGCGGAACACCGCCCAGCGCGAAGCGCCGTCGATCTTGGCCGCCTGGTAGAAGGCATCGGGAATGGAGACCAGGCCGGCATAGCAGAGCAGCACCACCAGGCTCGTCCAGTGCCAGACATCCATGATGATGATGGTGACCCAGGCGTCGAACGGATCCTGGACATAGTTGTAGTCGATGCCGAGCGCGTTGATGTAGTAGCCGAGCAGGCCGATGTCGTTGCGGCCGAAGACCTGCCAGATGGTACCGACGACGTTCCACGGGATCAGCAGCGGCAGCGCCATCAGCACCAGGCAGACCGGTACGCCCCAGCCCTTTTTCGGCATGTTGAGCGCGATGAAGATGCCGAGCGGCACTTCGATGGCCAGGATGATGAAGGAGAAGATCAGGTTGCGGACCATCGCTTCCCAGAAGCGGCTGGAGGACAGCAGTTCCTCGAACCATTCGGTGCCGGCCCAGAAGAAGACATTGTTGCCGAACGTGTCCTGCACCGAATAGTTGACGACCGTCATCAGCGGAATGACCGCCGAGAACGCCACCAGCACCAGCACCGGCAGCACCAGGAACCAGGCCTTGTTGTTCCAGGTCTTTTCCATCTATGCCCCCATCTCGACGCGCCAGGAATCGGCATAGATGTTGATGCCGGCCGGGTCGAACCGCACTTTCGGTTCGGCGGGCACGGTCTCGTCCTCGCCGATGACAGCCGCGATGTCGCGGCCTTCCAGCTTCGCGCGCACCACCTTGTGACGGCCGACATCCTCGACCTTGCTGATCGAGACGGCCATGCCGTCGCGGCCAAGCCGCACATATTCGGGACGAATGCCAAGCTCGATGGCGCCGCTGCCTGCCTTCGGCGCGCCCGGCAGTTCGATCCGCTGCGATCCGAGCGTCGCCGTCTTGCCGTCGATTGCCACCGGCATGACGTTCATGCCGGGCGAGCCAATGAAATAGCCGACAAAAGTGTGGCGCGGCCGCTCGAACAGCTCGGCCGGCGTGCCGATCTGCACGATGCCACCATCATACATCACCACGACCTGGTCGGCGAAAGTCAGCGCCTCGGTCTGGTCGTGGGTGACATAGACCATGGTGTAGCCGAAACGGCGGTGCAGCTGCTTCAACTGCGAGCGCAGCACCCATTTCATGTGCGGGTCGATGACGGTCAGCGGCTCGTCGAACAGGATGGCATTGACGTCGGAGCGCACCAGTCCGCGGCCAAGCGAAATCTTCTGCTTCTGGTCGGCGGTCAGGCCCCTCGCCTTCTTCTTCGCCCAGGACGCCAGATCGATCATCTCCAGCGTCTCGCGCACCTTGCGGTCGACATCGGCTTCCGGCACGCCGCGATTGCGCAGCGGGAAGGCCAGATTGTCGTAGACCGTCATGGTGTCGTAGATGACCGGGAACTGGAACACCTGCGCGATGTTGCGCTCCTGCGTCGACAGGTTGGTCACGTCCCTGCCATTGAACAGCAACTGGCCATGCGAGGGATGAAGCAGGCCTGAAATGATGTTGAGCAGCGTGGTCTTGCCGCAACCGGACGGGCCGAGCAGCGCATAGGCGCCGCCATCCTCGAAGGTGTGATGCACTTCACGCAGTGCGAAATCGGCATCCGTCCGCGGGTTCGGCAGATAGGAATGCCTAACATGATTGACGTCGATGCGCGCCATATCGCCCTCCTATGCCGCCAGCTTCGGCGCGCTGACGGCGCGGCCGTGCTCGTCGAAAACCATGATGTGGCGCGGATCGATGAACACCTCGACCACCTCGTCAGGCTCGAAATGGCGGATGCCGTGGGTCAGCATCACCCAACGCACATCGGCGAAATCGAGATGGATGAAGCTCTCCGACCCGGTGATCTCGGTGATCGTGACCTTTGCACGCACCGGCACGGCCAAGGTATTGGGCCGTTCGAGCGACAGATGATGCGGCTGGAAGCCAATCGTATAGTTGGCATCGGCAATGCCCGAGAGCTCGGCCGGCACCGGCAGTTTCACGCCGCCGTCGAGCAGGAAATCCGGGCCCTTCTTGGCGAGCACGATGGTGTTGAGCGGCGGATCGGCGAAGGTCCTTGCCGTCACCAGGTCGGCCGGCTTGCGGAACACCTCGATGGTCGGGCCGAACTGGGTGATGCGTCCTTCGGAAAGGGTCGCCGTATTACCGCCGAGCAACAACGCCTCATGCGGCTCGGTCGTGGCATAGACGAAGATGGTGCCGGCGGCGGCGAAGATCTTCGGCAGTTCGGCGCGCAACTCCTCGCGCAATTTGTAGTCGAGATTGGCGAGCGGCTCGTCGAGCAACACCAGGCTGGCATTCTTGACGATGGCGCGCGCCAGAGCGGTGCGCTGCTGCTGCCCGCCCGATAGGCTGAGCGGCGTGCGGTCGAGATAGGGCGTCAGCTTGAGCAGGGCCGCGGCATTGCGCACTTCCTTGTCGATCTTGGCCTGCTCGGTGCCGGCCACCCGCAACGGCGAGGCGATGTTCTCATAGACGGTCATCGCCGGATAGTTGATGAATTGCTGGTAGACCATGGCGATCTTTCGCTTTTGCACCGGCACGCCGGTGACATTCTGGCCGTCGAACCAGACCGAGCCGGAGGTCGGCACATCGAGGCCCGCCATCAGCCGCATCAGGCTGGTCTTGCCCGAAAGCGTGGGCCCAAGCAGGACGTTGAGCGAGCCATGCTGAAGCGTCAGCGACACGTCGCGGATATGCTCGGCCGCACCGACCGTCTTGGTGACGCTTCTCAGTTCCAGCATGACGCCTCCTCCCAGGCTTTCCGCATCAGCTCAAACCCCTCTTCATTCGGCAGCTGCGACATGCCGCCGGCTTATGCCGCGCATGAATTCATCGAGCGATGCCACCTGCTCACGGCTAAGATGCAGGCCGCGCTTGGTCCTGCGCCATAGCACATCCTCGGCGGTGACAGCCCATTCGTTCTCAACGAGGTAGCGTATCTCGGCCTCGTAGAGATCGACACCGAAATTGCGGCCGAGATCGGCATTCGACTTGGCCAGGCCCAGCAGAACCTGCGCCCGCGTCCCGTAAAGCCGCGTCAGCCTGCGGGCCAGGCGTGCGTCGAGGAAGGGATAGGCCGACTTCAGCCTCGTCACTTGCGCGTCGAAGCCGGTGGCCGGGAAATCTCCGCCCGGCAGCGGCGCGTTTGCCGTCCACGGCTTGCCGCGCTTGCCGAGGAAGCTCTCGATCTTTTCCAGCATCGATTCCGACAACCGGCGATAGGTGGTGATCTTGCCGCCGAACGCATTGACGACCGGCGCAGCGCCCTCGCCGCCATCGGCCTTGATCACATAGTCGCGCGTCGCTTCCTGCGCCTTCGAAGCGCCGTCATCGTAGAGAGGACGGACGGCCGAATAGGTCCAGACGATGTCCTGGCGCTTGACCGGTTGCGCGAAATATTCGCTTGCCGCGGCACAGAGGTAGTCGATCTCGGTGTCGCTGATTTTCACGTCATGCGGGTCGCCGGGATAATCCTGGTCGGTGGTGCCGATCAAGGTGAACTCTTCCTCGTAGGGAATGGCGAAGATGATGCGGCCATCCTTGTTCTGGAAGAAATAGGCGCGCGGATCGTCGAATTTCTTGGCGATGACGATGTGGCTGCCCTGCACGAGGCGGACATTGTGCACATCGTTGAGGCCGACGACGCCGGACAGCACGTGATCGACCCAGGGCCCGGCGGCGTTGACCAGCAGCCGTGCCTTGATCTCCTCGGTCTCGCCGGTCTGCAGGTTCTCGATCTTGATCGTCCACAGCCCGTTTTCGCGGCGCGCTTCGACCACTTTCGTGCGGGTGCGGATGGTTGCACCGCGATCGGCGGCATCACGCGCGTTCAGCGCCACCAGCCGCGCATCGTTGACCCAGCCATCCGAATATTCAAAGGCCCTTTTGAACAGCGGCTTCAAAGGCTTGCCGGCCGGATCCCTGGTCATGTCCAGCGTCCTGGTCGCCGGCAGCAATTTGCGGCCGCCAATGTGATCGTAGAGAAAGAGACCGAGCCTGATCAGCCAGGCCGGACGCAGGCCCTTGGCATAGGGCAGGACGAAGCGCATCGGCCAGATGATATGCGGCGCGTTCTTCCACAGGACCTCGCGCTCCATCAGCGCCTCGCGCACCAGGCGGAATTCATAGAATTCGAGGTAGCGCAGGCCGCCATGGATCAACTTGGTCGAGCCTGAGGAGGTCCCGCTGGCGAGGTCGTTCATCTCGGCGAGAAAGACGGAAAAGCCACGCCCGACGGCATCGCGGGCAATGCCGCAACCATTGATGCCGCCACCGATGACGAAGATGTCCCGGATTGCGTCCAAAAAGCCCTCCCGCGATTTCGCATTGCAGCATTTTTAGGTTTTTACGAAACCGTATCGGGATTATTTCGAAATAAGAACGAATGTCAAACGAAATATCACAGGCGCGTGATGATATGCCGATGCCGCTTAGCCGAGCGCCGTCTCGATCAGTTGAACCTCGGCCTCCTGGCAAATCTTGCGCACCGACGGAATGTCGCAACGGTCGGTGATGAAGGTGTTGACTTGCGACAGATGGCCGATGCGGACCGGCGCGGTGCGCTCGAATTTGGTCCGGTCGGAAACCAGGATGACATGACGCGCATTGGCGATGATCGCCTGCGCCACCTTAACCTCACGGAAGTCGAAGTCGAGCAAGGCGCCGTCATGGTCGATGGCCGAAGCGCCGATCACCGCATAATCGACCTTGAACTGCCGGATGAAATCGACCGCGGCTTCGCCGACCACGCCGCCATCGGAACCGCGCACAACCCCACCGGCGATCACCACCTCGATCGAGGGATATATGCGCATCCTGTTGGCAACATTGATGTTATTGGTGATGACCATCAGCCCATTGTGATCGAGTAGCGCCTTGCTAACCGACTCCGTAGTCGTGCCGATATTGATGAACAGCGAGGCATTGTCGGGGATCAGCCTGGCTGCGGCGCGGCCGATCGCTTCCTTCTCGTCGGCGGCGATCTTGCGCCTGGCCTCATACTCCATGTTCTCGATGCCGGACGGGAACAACGCACCACCATGGATGCGCGAAAGCAGCCGCTGATCGCACAGGTCGTTGAGATCCTTGCGTATGGTCTGCGGCGTCACATTGAAGTGGGTGGCCAGATCGTCGACCAGCACGCGACCATGATCCTTGGCCATCTGGATGATTTCGGCATGGCGCGGCGACAGATACATGGGCAACCTCCCGTTTTCGTTTTTCTTGTCTATAGTCGAAAACGAAACCGATGAAAAGGCATAAGCCGGCTAATAGAAATTACCTGATTGCAAAGCCAAAGCCGTACGCAACCTCATCAAGGCAGATTCAGCCTATGTTGCGCGCGATTTCGGTGATGACGACGAAGGCGGCATCGACATCGCCGGCGGTCGCCTCGAACTGTCCGACCTGGAAGCGGATTGCCACTCGTCCGTCGACTCTCGTCTGCGTCAGGTAGATGCGGCCATCGCCGTTGATCGCATTGACCAGCCGCAGATTGTGCTCGTCCGCGTCGGCGCCAGTGGCAGCCTTGTGCCGGAACGAAAACAGCGACAGCATCGGTTCGCTGACGATCTCGAAATCCGGTTCCTTTGCCAACCGCACGGCAAGGCCCTCGCTCCAGGCGACATGGTTGCGGATCATCGTCCGCAGGCTTTCCAGCCCATGGGCGCGCAGCAGGAACCACAATTTCAGCGCCCGGAACCGACGACCGAGCGGCACCGACCATTCGGAATAGTTGATGATGCCGTCATGGCCATGGGTCTTCAAGAATTCCGGCTTGATAGCCAGAGTGCGTACATGACTTTCGGGATTACGCAGGAACTGGATAGAGCAGTCGAACTGTGCGCCGAGCCATTTATGCGGGTTGAAGACAAGGGAGTCCGCCTGCTCGGCACCGGCCCAGAAATGTCGGTATTCCGGGCAGATCATCGCCGATCCCGCCCACGCTGCATCGACATGCAGATACAGTCCATGCCGCTTGGCCACCGCCGCCACGGCAACGACGTCGTCGGTGCCGCCGATGCTCGTGCCACCAACGCTGGCGATGATCCCGGCCGGCAGCATGCCGGCTTCCCGGTCGGAAATGATTGCCGCCTCGAGCGCTGCCGTATCCATGGCGCGAAAGCGGCCGCCGACGGGAATGCGCACGAGATTGTCCTCACCGATACCAGACACCCAGATCGCCCGGTCGATCGAAGTGTGCACCTGATCGGAAGAATAGATGCGCAACCGCGCCTGCCCCGCCAGTCCCTTTTTATTGCCTTGCCAGTCGAGCGCGCGCTCGCGCATGGTCAGCACCGCAGCCAGTGTCGCCGAGGATGCCGAATCCTGGATCACGCCTGAGAACCCTTCCGGCAGGCCAAGCGCCTGGCGCATCCAGTCGACGGTGCGCGTTTCGAGCTCGGTCGCCGCCGGCGAAGTCTGCCACAGCATGCACTGCGCGGCCATCGCCGAGACCAGATATTCCGCCACCACCGAGACCGGCGCCGCATTGGCCGGGAAATAGGCGAAGAAGCGCGGATGCTGCCAATGCGTCATCCCCGGCAGGATCTTCTCTTCGAAGTCGGCGAAAATCCTGTCCATCGGTTCGGCGTTTTCGGGCGGCGAAGCTTCTATGCTTCTGAAAATATCGCCCGGCTCGACCGGCGGTCGCACCGGGCGGTCGCGCAGCGTGTTGCGGTAGTCGGCGCCCCAGTCGGCGGCGCGCCGCGACCATTGCCGGAAATCATCGTTGTTCATCGTGTCCTCCCGACAAGATTTCTCGCCCCCGCCCCGTCACGGCCGGCTCTTCAGGATTCGATATTATTTAACATGTGAAATATACGCAACCGCCATCTGGTGCCGCGCGCCTACCCTGGAAAATCGGGCAGGCTGGCAAAAGCTGTCTTCAGCGCATTCGACCAGCCATCCGAGATCGTGCGGTAGTACTGGTCGTCCTGGCCGATCCGTTTCTTCAGCCCAACCTTGAAACTATCCTTCTCCAGGAAGAGCAGGTCGAGCGGCAAGCCGACCGACAGGTTCGACTTCAGTGTCGAATCGAACGACACCAGAAGCAACTTCACAGTCTCTGCAAGGCTCATCGTCTTTTCGTAGGCGCGGATGATGATCGGCTTGCCATATTTGGTCTCGCCGATCTGGAAGAATGGCGTGTCCTCAGTCGATTCGATGAAATTGCCTTCGGGATAGATCATGAACAGGCGCGGCTCGCTGCCCTTGATCTGGCCGCCGAGGATGAAGGAGGCATTGAAGTAGGAATCTGCCTTCTCGCCCGCGGGTGACGAACTGGCAATGACCTCCTTCACCGTATCGCCGACCAGCCGCACCGTCTGGTACATCGACGGCGTCTCCAGCAGCGTGGCGTGACGGTCGGCAATTGCCTTCGTGCGTTCGTCGAGCAGGCTGACCACCGCCTGCGTCGTCGCCAGGTTACCGGCCGACATCAGCACGATGACGCGCTCGCCCGGCTGCTCCCAGACATGCATCTTGCGGAAGGTGGAAATCGAATCCATGCCGGCATTGGTGCGCGTGTCCGACATGAACACGAGCCCGCGATCGATCTTCAGGCCGACGCAATAGGTCATGGAATCTCTTCTAGAGCGATTCATCGTTTCACGGAAACACAGAACCGCTCTATCTCCTTGTTTTGACGCAATTCCCAAGGGAAAGCGCTATGCGCTCTTCCCCGGAAAACCGTTTCACGCTTTTCCTGGAATTGCTCCTGCGGCAATCCTGGCGGATTACTGCTCTACCGTGACGGTGACCGCAAGCTGTTCTTCCGCCTGTCCCAGCCGAATTCCCGACACCGGCGTGGCGTCGCGATAGTCGCGGCCGGTAGCCACTTTTACATAGCGCTCGTCTGGAGAGATGCCGTTTGCGGCATCGAAAGCGACCCAGCCGAGACCCGAGACATGGGCTTCGGCCCAGGCATGGCTTGCGGCCTGCTCGACCGCGGCATCCAGCATCAGATAGCCGCTGACATAGCGTGCAGGAAAGCCCATGGCGCGCGCGGCTGCGGCAAAGATATGGGTGTGATCCTGGCAGACACCGGTCTTCAACGTCAGGGCTTCCTCTGCCGGCGTCGCCGCATTGGTGGTGCCGGGCGTGTAGGCGACGCGCTCGCCTATCATTGCCATCAGACGATGCAGCCTTTCGATGTCGGTGCCCTTGCCGACTGATGCGGCGAGTTCGCGAATACCGCTGCCGATCGCGGTCAACGGCGTTTCATGGCTATACAGCCAGAGCGGCGTAAAACCCTGGTGTGGTCCAGAGACGCCTGCGGTATCGCGCGTCACCACTTCGCCGGCCGCTTCCACCGTGATGAAGTCGCGCTCGCCCTCGACGCTCAGCAGCCTGGTGTCGTTGCCGAAATGGTCGACAAAACGAACCTCTTCGCGCGCGCCTTCGATGGCCAGTGCCCAGGACAGAACGGTCTGCGTGGATCCGCTGACCGGAAGCAGCCGCAGCCGCTGCAACAGATAGTGCACCGGTGCATCGTAGCGATATTCGGTCCTGTGGGTGATCTTCAGCCGCATGCGCTATGTCCCGTTTGTGAGCACGATCTTGTCCCACTTTTCGCGATCATGCTCAATTGAACCGGTAGTCCTGCGCGATCTCGTCGCCCAGCCTGGTATTGTCGCGAATGAAATTCGCCAGGAATTCATGCAGGCCGGCGTCGAATATGTCCTTGATCGAACCGGCTCTCAGCATGGCCTGCGTCTTGTCGGCCGTTGCGTGGCAGGCGTGGCGTTCGCCGTAGTCGTCACCGAGGAATTTCAGATGCTCCGCCAGGAAGCGGTAGCAGAAGGTCAGCGATCGCGGCATGCGGACATTGAGGATTAGATAGTCGGCAATGTTGGTCGGCTTATAGTCTGCGTCATAGACCCAGCGGTATGAGCGATGCGCAGACACCGAGCGCAGGATCGATTCCCACTGGTAGTTGTCGAGTGTCGAGCCGACCCAGGAGATCGAGGGCAACAGCACATAGTATTTCACGTCGAGGATGCGCGCCGTGTTGTCGGCGCGCTCGACATAGGTGCCGAGCTGCGAGAAATCGAAGATCTCGTTGCGCAGCATGGTACCGTAGAACGAGCCGCGGATCAGCGCCGTCTCGCGCTTGATCGCATCGAGCACGCTCGGCAGGTCGCGTTCGTCAATCGGCCTTGCCAGCATCCGCTTCAGCGACATCCAGGCTTCGTTGATGCTTTCCCACGTCTCGCGCGTCAGCGCGGTGCGCACCATGCGGGCATTGTTGCGGGCCGTCTCGATCGCCGCCATCGTGCTCGACGGGTTCGTCGTGTCGCGCAACAGGAAGTCGGCGACATTGGCGGCGGTATAATCCTGGTATTTCTGCGTGAAGGCGACGTCCGAGCCGGCGCTGAGCAGCACCGAATTCCATTCTTCCGAAGCACTCTGGGTGCGGGTCAGCGCCATGCGCAACCCGGCATCGACAAGGCGCGCCATGTTTTCCGCCCGCTCGATATAGCGGTTCATCCAATAAAGCCCGTTGGCGGTGCGGCCGAGAAGCATCAAAATCCCTTCAAGTGAAAATCAATCATCCAGCACCCACGTATCCTTGGTGCCGCCGCCTTGCGAGGAATTGACGACCAGCGAGCCTTCCTTCAGCGCGACGCGCGTCAGCCCGCCGGGCACGATCTGGATGCGGTCGGAAACCAGCACATAGGGTCTGAGATCGACGTGGCGCGGCGCAAGGCCCTTGTCGGTCAGGATCGGACACGTCGACAGCGCCAGCGTCGGTTGGGCGATATAGTTCGACGGTTTTGCCGCGAGTTTCTTGGAAAAATCCTCGCACTCCTTCTTGGTCGCCGCCGGCCCGACCAGCATGCCGTAGCCGCCGGAACCGTGGACCTCCTTGATCACCAGTTCGTCGATGTGCTCGAGCACGTATTTCAGGCTGTCCGGCTCCGAGCAGCGCCAGGTCGGAATGTTGCCGAGGATCGCCTTGCGGCCGGTGTAGAATTCGACGATCTCGGGCATGTACGAGTAGATCGCCTTGTCGTCGGCAATGCCGGTGCCCGGCGCATTGGCGATGGTGATGTTGCCGGCACGGTAGACATCCATGATGCCGGGTATGCCAAGTGCGGAGTCCGGCCGGAAGGTCAGCGGGTCGAGGAAAGAATCATCGACACGGCGGTAAAGCACATCGATTTGCTTGTAGCCTTCGGTGGTGCGCATCGCGACATGGCCGTCGACAACGCGCAGATCCTGCCCTTCGACAAGCTGTACGCCCATCTGGTCGGCAAGGAAGGCGTGTTCGAAATAGGCGGAGTTGAAGCTGCCGGGTGTAAGCACCGCGATGGTTGGCGTGCCCTTGGTGCTTTGTGGCCGCACCGCCGCCAGCGACTGGCGCAGGAGCTGCGGATAGTTTTCCACCGGCCGCACCTTGATCTTTTGGAACAGCTCGGGGAACAGCTGCATCATCGTCTCGCGGTTTTCCAGCATGTAGGAGACACCCGACGGCGTGCGCGCATTGTCCTCCAGCACGTAGAATTCGTCCTCGCTGATGCGGACGATATCGACGCCGATGATATGGGTGTAGACGCCGGCAGGTGGCCTGACCCCGATCATTTCCGGCAGAAACGCCTCGTTCTTGGCGATCAATTCCCTGGGAACGCGCCCTGCCCGCAAGATCTCCTGGCGATGGTAGATATCGTCGAGGAAAGCGTTCAGCGCCTGCACGCGCTGCTCGATGCCTTGCGTCAGGCGCCGCCACTCATTGCCCGAGATGATGCGGGGAACGATGTCGAACGGGATCAGCCGCTCGGAAGCTTCCTGCTCGCCGTAGACGGCGAAGGTGATGCCGGTCTTGCGGAAGACGCGTTCGGCGTCCTGCATCTTCTCGGTAAGCCTGGCCGGATCCTGCTCCTTCAGCCAACGATCATAAGCCGAATACGGTCTTCTCAATCCGGAGACTTCCGGAAGCATTTCATCGAACGCTGCCAATCGCATACTCCCCTGTGACGCCATTTCACTGGCGTCGCCGGAGAAAATCAAGCGCAATCGGTGATTTGAGCGATACGGACGACCAGTATGTGGCGGCTGCCCAAAATTGAGGCAGCTGAAATATGACCTTGGTCAGGCTTTGCCTCGTGGCCGGGCAGGTGCGTTCAGCGGCTGAAGCATGACCCGAAAAATGGAACCCGATTTTCTCGAACGAACGCGAACCGCTTGTCCAGAGATCATGTTCAAACACTGAGATAGAGCCCCACCCCGATTCTATCGAGATGGAACGGCTCTAGAAGGCGCGGAACGTGACGACGGTGAAAGTGTCCTTGATACCGGGGAGAACCTGCACCTTCTCGTTGACGAAATGGCCGACATCTTCCTCATCGTCGACGTAGAATTTGGCGAGCAGATCGTAGTTGCCGGCAGTCGAGTAGATTTCCGAAGCGATCTCGGCATCGGCAAGCGCGCTGGCAACCTCATAGGATTTGCCCAGTTCGCATTTGATCTGCACGAAAAACGCCCTCATGGCTTCGTCCCTAAACGTCCAAGTCCAAGCGGCCCTTCTGACAGACTGGAGGCGGGCTTTCAAGCGCCGGATGAATGCTCAGCCGGCTCGGGCCTGGGCCACGACTTCCCGCAGCGCGCGGGGGCGATACGAATGTTCGCCACCGATGAAACCGTGAAGCGTCACCAAGCGTATGTTAAGATGCCTCTTGGAACAGTTTTGGGAGGCAGCTTTCTCGAGGGGCAACGGAGGCCGGCCATGCGCCGCATGTTTTTCGCATTCGCGTTCGTTCCACTCATCCTGGCGTCGTCTGCGTTTGCCGGCGATGCCGAGGTCAAGGCGGCGCAAGCCGCCATCGACGGCCAGCTGAAAGCGTTCATCGCCGATGACGGCGTCGCCGCCTACAGCTTCGCCGCACCCAACGTGAAACAGATCTTCCCGACCGTCGACACCTTCATGAACATGGTGACCAACGGCTATCCGCCGGTGCGCAACCCACAGACCTATTCTTTTGGCAAGGTCGAGAAGACGAGCCCGACATCGATCGTCCAGCAGGTGCTGATCGTCGGCCCCGACGGCAAGGATTACGAGGCTGTCTACACGCTGCAACAACAGCCCGACGGCAGCTTCCAGATCACGGGCTGCAGCCTGCGCGCATCGAATTCGCTCAGCACCTGATACGGCCGATATCAGTAGCGCGCCCTGCCGCCCGACATGTCGAATACAGCACCTGTGTTGAAGCTGCTGGAATCGGAACACAGCCAGAGCACCAACGCAGCGACTTCATCGGCGGAGCCGAGCCGTTTCAGTGGGCTGGCGCCGATCATGTCGCTGACGACCTCATTGCCAAGGCGCCTGATAAGGTCGGTATCGATCGGACCGGGCGCTACGCAGTTCACGCGGATGCCGGTGTCGCAAACCTCCCGCGACAATGCCTTGGTGAAAGCGATAATGCCTGCGCTTGCCGCCGAGTAGGCGGCAAGGTTCGGCAAGCCCTCCTTGCCTGCAAGCGATCCCATGTTGACGATGCGGCCGGTGCCCGCCTTGCGCATAATCGGCAGAACCTGATGCGTGACCTCAAACGTTCCAAGGAGATTGACACCGATAATTCGCTGCCACTCAACCGGCTCGAAGGCCTCGAAGCCGAGGTAGGGACCGAGATAGCCAGCGTTGTTGACGAGGATGTCGATGCGCCCCGCTCGGGCGACGATGTCAGCCAAGGCTTCCCTTATGTCGCCAGCCTTGGTGGCGTCGACCGTCTGGCTACGGATTCCCGCACCCGGCACTGGATCGGCATCCCATACCCAGACGTCGGCGCCAGACCCTGCCAACTGTGTGGCCACGGCTCTGCCGATGCCTCTGGAGCCACCGGTTACGATCGCCGTCTTGCCGGCAAAGTCGTATGTCACGGCCATAGCCAATCCCTCGATTACAAATCTGCTCTTGGGCAGCCGATCCGTCAATCGCTGGAGAACGCACGACTAAATGGCAGGGATATCGCCCCGAGCCCAACCTTCCGAAATCTCCGCCGCGCGTGCTTCGAACGCACTAGCCTCGATTGCGGCACGGATGTCCTGCATATGCTTCTGGTAATACGAGAGATTGTTCCAGGTCAGCAGCATCGCGCCAAGCGCCTCCTGCGAGCGCACCAGATGGTGCAGATAGGCACGCGAATAATCCCTCGCCGCCGGGCAATCGCTTTCCTCGTCGAGAGGGCGCGGATCGTCGGCATGGCGGGCGTTGCGCAGATTGACCTTGCCGCGCCTGGTGTAGGCAAGACCGTGCCGGCCGGCCCGCGTCGGCATCACGCAATCGAACATGTCGATGCCGCGCGCCACCGATTTCAGAATATCGTCAGGGGTGCCGACGCCCATCAGATAGCGCGGCTTGTTTTCAGGCAGTTCCGGGCAGGTGATGTCGAGCATATCGAGCATCACCGCTTGCGGCTCGCCGACAGCCAGGCCGCCGACGGCATAGCCCTTCAGCTCCATCGCGCTCAGCGCCTGCGCCGACCGTACCCGGAGTGCCGCGTCGTCGCCGCCCTGCACGATGCCGAACATCGCCTTGCCCGGCTGGTCGCCGAACGCCGTCTTGCAGCGCTCTGCCCAGCGCAGCGACAGTTCCATGGCGCGCTCGATCTCCTTGATTTCGGCCGGTAGCGCGGTGCATTCGTCAAGCTGCATCTGGATATCGGAATCGAGCAAACCCTGGATCTCGATCGAGCGCTCCGGCGACATCTCGTAGGCGGCGCCGTCGATGTGCGAGCGGAAGGTGACGCCCTTTTCGGTCAGCTTCCTCAGCTTGGACAGCGACATCACCTGGAAACCGCCGCTGTCGGTCAGGATTGGATGCGGCCAGCGGGCGAATTCGTGCAAGCCCCCCAGCCGCGCCACACGCTCGGCGCCGGGCCTCAGCATCAAATGGTAGGTATTGCCCAGGATGATATCGGCGCCAAGGCCGCGCACCTGGTCCATATACATGGTCTTGACCGTGCCGCCGGTGCCGACCGGCATGAAGGCAGGCGTGCGGATTTCGCCGCGCGGCATGTCGATCACACCGCGCCGCGCGCTGCCGTCCGTCGCCAGAACTTTGAAGCTGAACGGCTTAGCCATTGAATTCCTTGTCATGAACCGGGGCACTAGGTGCCTCTTTGTCGAGCGACTGGCGGTATTTGATGCAGCCTCGCATGAATTTTGGCCAGGGCGGCACGGCGATCGACGGCTCGGTCTTCTCCGGCAGAAGATCCCATAGGTCCGGATGATGCCAGCACAGATCATGGCCGGTTGCGTCGCGATGCTGTCGAATGCCGGTGCGCAATTTTTTCACTTCCGCGATCAGTGCGTCGCGATCCAGGCTCTCGAGATCATCGTCCATCGCTCATCTCCGCTCGATAAAGCAGGCTTGCGTCTCCATAGGAGTAGAATCTGTAGCGGTTCTCGATGGCATGCGCATAGGCCGCACGCATCGTGTCGAGGCCGCTGAAGGCCGATACCAGCATGAACAACGTCGAGCGCGGCAGGTGGAAATTGGTCAGCAGCATGTCGGCGGTGCGAAAGCGATAGCCGGGCGTGATGAAGATATCGGTCGGACCGAACCACGCAACCAGGGTCCCATCCCCGCGCGCGGCACTCTCCAGCAGGCGCAGCGAGGTCGTGCCGACCGCGATGATACGCCCGCCCCTGGCCCTGGCAGCGTTGAGCGCTTTGGCGGTTGCCTCGCTGACCGAGCCGGTCTCGGCGTGCATCTTGTGGTCGGCGGTGTCGTCCGCCTTCACCGGTAGGAACGTGCCGGCGCCGACATGCAAGGTGACGAAGCGGCACTCGACACCCTTGGCGTCGAGTGCCGCAAAAAGCTCCGGCGTGAAATGCAGGCCTGCCGTGGGCGCGGCAACGGCGCCTTCTTCCCGGGCATAGATGGTCTGGTAGTCGGCCCGGTCGCGCTCGTCATCATCGCGCTTCGAGGCGATATAAGGCGGCAGCGGAATATGGCCGACCGCATGCAGCGCCTCGTCCAAGAAGGGCCCCGACAGGTCGAATCCAAGCAGAGCTTCTCCGGCCTCGCCTTTCTCGATCACGGTAGCGTCGAGCTGGCCGAGGAAACAGGAATTGCCGTCATAGCCGAAATGGATGCGGTCGCCGGCGGCGATGCGCTTGCCCGGCCGCATGAAGGCCAGCCAGCGGTCCGGCGCCATGCGCATGTGCAGCGTGGCTTCGACTTGCGCCTGTGCTTCGCCGCGCCGTCGGATGCCTTTCAGTTGCGCCGGAATGACCTTGGTGTCGTTGAAGACCAGAACGTCGCCGGCCCTGAGCAGGGACGGCAGGTCGCCAATCGTCCGGTCGTCCAGCCCTTCGCCGGGCTTGACCACCAGCATCTTGGCGCTGTCGCGCGGCTCCGCCGGGCGAAGCGCGATGCGCTCCTCCGGCAGGGCGAAGTCAAAGAGATCGACGCGCATCAGTAGAGCCGGACGAGCAGCGCTCCGGCCAGCAGCAGCACCGCGCCGGCGACGCGGCCGAGCGAGATCTCGCGCACCGCGACGCCGAGGAAGCCGAAGCGGTCGATGAGCATGCCCGCCAGCAACTGGCCGGCCACCAGAAACGCCATCAATGCGGCAGCACCGATGCGAGGCGTCAGGATCGTCGACAAGGTGACATAGAAGCCGCCGAGCAGGCCGCCGGCGACGAACAGCCACGGCACCGGCGCCTTCCAGTCGAGCGTGATGCCTTGCAGCTTCACCGCCGTAACGGAGATGACGCCGAGCGCGATCGCACCCGACAGGAACGAAAACGCAGCCGCCGCGACCGGGAGCCCCAGGCCGCGCGCCAGCTGCGAATTGATCGGCGCCTGAATGGCAATGAAGGCGCCGGACAGGATGCCGAGAAGCGACCAGACGACGCCCATCATTGTCGTTTTACCTTACTTGATGTCGGCCGCGACCTTCAGCGACACGATCTTGTCGGGATCCGGCACCGGCTCGCCGCGCTTGATCTTGTCGACATTGTCCATGCCTTCGATGACCTGGCCCCAGACCGTGTACTGGCGGTTGAGGAAGGCGGCATCGTCGAAACAGATGAAGAACTGCGAATTGGCCGAGTTCGGGTTCTGCGAACGAGCCATCGAACAGGTACCACGGCCATGGTTGGCATTGGAGAATTCAGCCTTGAGGTCCGGCTTGTCGGAGCCGCCCATGCCGGCACGCGACGGAGCAAAAGAGGGCTTGCTGGAATTGCCGAACTTGACGTCGCCGGTCTGCGCCATGAAGCCGTCGATGACGCGGTGGAAGACCACGCCGTCATAGGCGCCTTCGCGTGCCAGTTCCTTGATACGGGCGACATGGCCGGGCGCCAGGTCGGGGAAAAGTTCGATGACGACGTTGCCCTTGGTCGTCTCCATGATGAGCGCGTTTTCGCGGTCCTTGATCTCGGCCATGTCAGATATCCTTTTCAGAAAACAGAGTTATTCGACAAGTTTACTTGTCTGCGGCGATGCGCACCTTGAGCATCCGGTCAGGGTCGGTGACCGTGCCATTGTCCGCTTCGTCGCCTTTCTTGATGTGGTCCACCAGTTCCATGCCGCTGACGACGTTGCCGACGATCGTGTACTGGCCATCGAGCGGGGGCGCCGGCGCGAACATGATGAAGAACTGCGAATTGGCGGAGTTGGGATCCTGCGAGCGGGCCATGCCGACCACGCCGCGCTTGTAGTGCTCGGTCTTCGAGAATTCGGCCGGCAGGTCGGGCTGATCGGAACCGCCGGTGCCGACGGCCTCGGCGCTAAAACCCTTCTTCATGTTGCCGAACTTGACGTCGCCGGTCTGCGCCATGAAGCCGTCGATGACGCGATGGAAGGCGACGTTGTCATAGGCGCCCTGGCGCACCAGCTTCTTGATCTGCGCGACGTTCTTGGGCGCGAGATCGGGCCGAAGCGCGATGGTGACGTCGCCGTCCTTCAGCGTGATGATCATGGTGTTTTCGGGATCGGCGGCGAAAGCCGAGACCGATGCGGTCACAAGACCGGCAAGCACAATGAGGAGCGAGGCAAGCTTTTTCAGCTGCATGGATTTTTCTCCGAAGTCTTTATTTCGCGAATTTGGCGGTGAGCGCACCGGCAACCGCCGCCGGCACGAAGGGGCGGATGTCGCCCCCCATCGAGGCAATCTGGCGGACAAGTGTGGCGGTAATGGTGCGCACGGACGGGCTGGCAGGCAGAAAAACCGTCTGCAGTTCAGGCGCCATGGTCTCGTTCATGCCAGCCATCTGCATCTCGTAGTCGAGGTCGGTGCCGTCGCGCAGGCCGCGGATCATGATCGAGGCGCCATGCTTCCTGGCCGCCTCGATGACCAGCCCGTCGAAGGCGACAACCTTGATGCGCGCACCGTCGCGGCCAAATAAGGTCTTCGTCGCACTCTCGATCAGCGCCACCCGTTCCTCAAAGGAAAACAGCGGCTGCTTGCCCGGGTGGATGCCGATGGCCGCATAGACGACGTCGGCCACCGCCAGCGACGCTTTCAGCACGTCGAGATGGCCGTTGGTCAACGGGTCGAAGGAGCCGGCATAGAGGGCGATGCGTTCAGTCATGGCTGGTGCTTCTAACGAGCCTCTCTCGCAAAGGCAAATCCGATTGGCGAGCCGGTCGTGAACCTTTTCCGCCGCATGAACGACAGATGAACACGCTGATCACGAAGCCTTCACGCAGCGTTCACTAGGTTGCACCTTATTAGGATGAAACCAAAATCCCACATCTTCGTTGTTAGGCGCAGGAGAACGCACACATGCTGATCTACATGCTCGCCACCGCAATGACCGTCGCCATGCTGATCGCCACCGTTTTCGGCTTGCATCAGGAGGCTCAGCGCGTCCGCATCAAGGCCAACGCCAAGCGCTTCGAAGGTTTTGGCCCCCGCAAGCCATATCGCCACTACTAAGTTTCGCTTAAACTTGCCGCCACGCCGGCCAACGGGCCGGCGGTGCTATGTCAGAACCTATTCTATGACATCCGGGCCGGTATCCGCAGCCGGATTGGACTCAGCGCCGCCCTCGATACCGTCCTCGGCTTCCTCGTCCGCCTGCGGTTCCGAAATCCGCTCGACCGAAACCACCTTTTCGCCTTCAGCAGTGTTGAAGATGGTCACGCCCTTGGTGGCGCGGCTGGCGAAACGGATGCCGTTCACCGGCACCCGAATGACGGTACCGCCGTCCGACACCAGCATGATCTGGTCGTCATTGCCGACCGGGAAGGTCGCCACCAGCCTGCCGATCTCGGCTACCTTCGAAACGTCGGTGGCACGAATGCCCTTGCCGCCGCGTCCGGTCAGCCGGAAATCATAGGACGACGAGCGCTTGCCGTAACCATATTCGGTCACCGTCAGCACGTACTGCTCGTGCTGCTTGAGGAATTCGTAGCGCTCGTCGGAAAGCTCCGTCTCCTCGCCGACCTCTTCGTTGGTCAGCGCGATCTCTTCCTCTTCGCCGGCCGCGATGCCGGCGGCAAGCCGCCGTTCGGCCGCTGCCCGCTTGAGATAGGCGGCGCGTTCGGCCGGCGGCGCATCGACATTCTCGATCACCGACATCGAGATGATGCGGTCGGTCTCGGCCATGGTTATGCCGCGCACGCCGACCGAATTGCGGCTCTGGAACACGCGCACGTCGCCGACCGAAAAGCGTATGCACTGGCCGGAGCTGGCGGTGAGCAGCACATCGTCATTGTCGGTGCAGGTCTCGACGCCTAGAATCTCGTCGCCCTCCTCCTCCAACTTCATGGCAATCTTGCCGTTGCGGTTGACCTGGACGAAGTCGGAAAGTTTGTTGCGTCGAACGGTGCCACGCGTGGTGGCGAACATCACATCGAGCTCGCCCCAGCTGGTCTCGTCCTCGGGCAGCGGCATGATGGTGGTGATGCGCTCGCCCTGCTCCAGCGGCAGCATGTTGATCAGCGCCTTGCCGCGCGATTGCGGGTTGCCGATCGGCAGCCGCCAGACCTTCTCCTTGTAGACGATGCCGCGCGAGGAGAAGAACAGCACCGGCGTGTGCGTGTTGGCAACGAACAGCCGGGTGACGAAATCCTCTTCCTTGGTCGACATGCCGGAGCGGCCCTTGCCGCCGCGGCGCTGCGCCCGGTAGAGCGACAGCGGCACGCGCTTGATGTAGCCGGAATGGCTCACCGTCACGACCATGTCCTCGCGCTGGATCAGGTCCTCGTCTTCCATGTCCGCGCCACCATCGGTGAGCTCGGTGCGGCGTGGCGTGCCAAACTCGTCGCGCACGGCGGCAAGCTCATCCTTGACGATCTGCTGGACCCGCGCGCGGGAAGACAAAATGTCCAGGTAATCAATGATTTCGGCGCCGATCGTGTTCAACTCGTCGGCGATCTCGTCGCGGCCGAGCGCGGTCAGGCGCTGCAGGCGCAGTTCGAGTATGGCGCGCGCCTGCTCCTCGGACAGATTGTAGGTGCCGTCCTCGTTGATGCGATGGCGCGGATCGTCGATCAACAGGATCAGCGATTCGACATCGCCGGACGGCCAGCGCCGCTCCATCAACTGCTCACGCGCCGTCTGCGGATCCGGCGCGGTGCGGATGAGCTTGATCACTTCGTCGATGTTGGCGACGGCGATGGCGAGACCGACCAGGACATGGGCGCGGTCGCGCGCCTTGCGCAGCAGGAATTTCGTGCGCCGGGTGATCACTTCCTCGCGGAAGGCGACGAACGCCCTCAGCATGTCGGTCAGCGTCAGCAGCTCCGGCTTGCCGCCGTTGAGCGCCACCATATTGGCGCCGAAGGAGGTCTGCAGCGGCGTGAAGCGGTAAAGCTGGTTGAGGATGACGTCGGCGACGGCGTCGCGCTTCAGTTCGATGACGACGCGGTAGCCCTGGCGGTCGCTCTCGTCGCGGATGTCGGAAATGCCCTCGATGCGCTTGTCGCGCACCAGTTCGGCCATCTTCTCGATCATCGACGACTTGTTCACCTGGTAGGGAACCTCGGTGATGATGATCGACTCGCGGTCGTTGCCGCGTTGTTCGATGTTGACCTTGCCGCGCATGACGATGGAGCCGCGGCCGGTCGAATAGGCGCTGTAGATGCCGGAACGGCCAAGCACGATTCCGCCGGTCGGGAAATCCGGGCCCGGGATGATCTCCATCAGCGCCGGCAGGTCGATCGCCGGATTGTCGATGATGGCGATGGCGCCGTTGCAGACTTCGCTGAGATTGTGCGGCGGGATGTTGGTCGCCATGCCGACGGCGATGCCGCCGGAGCCGTTGACCAGCAGATTGGGGAACCGTGCCGGCAGAACCTTGGGCTCGCTGCCGGACGCATCATAGGTATCCTGGAAATCGACGGTGTCCTTGTCGATATCCTCCAGCAGCTCATGCGCGACCTTGGTCAGCCGCGATTCGGTGTAGCGCATCGCCGCCGGCGGATCGCCGTCAATGGAGCCGAAATTGCCCTGTCCGTCGATCAGCGGCACGCGCAACGACCAGTCCTGCGCCATACGCACCAAAGCGTCGTAGATCGAGGCGTCGCCATGCGGATGGTATTTACCCATCACGTCGGCGACAGGGCGCGCCGACTTCACATATTTGCGGTTCCAGTGGTAACCGCTCTCATGCGAGGCGAAGAGAATGCGGCGATGCACCGGCTTCAGGCCGTCGCGCACGTCCGGCAGCGCACGGCTGACGATCACGCTCATGGCGTAATCGAGATAGGAGCGCTGCATCTCCTCGACGATGGATATCGGCTCGATGCCGGTGGGGCCGCCGTCGGCGCCGCGCGGTGTCTTTTGGTCGGTCAAATCGGATCACAATCTAATCAGGAATCACTTGCTGCTTATATAGGAAGCAAGCCCGAAACTCCAATATCCGCGACACTTTTCCAGTGTCAATTTTGGTGGTAATTTCAAAAGGATACCACTGATTGCGACGATATGGCCAAGGCGGTTTCGCCGCCACCAAGGCAAAAGCCTGCGATGGACCGTTTTCCCCCAGCGAAAGCCACGAGCGCGATGAATTGGACCTCTTGGCTGCCGTTGCGAGCCCTGAGTGGTTGGACGCCGAGGGATCTGAACGGCGATCTGGTCGCGGGCCTCACACTGGCCGCGATCGCCATTCCCGAACAGATGGCGACCGCCCGCCTCGGCGGCTTTGCTCCCGAGGTCGGCTTCTTCGCTTTTGTTGCCGGTTCGGTGGCGTTCGCCCTGTTCGGTGCCAACCGGCACCTGTCGGCCGGTGCGGATTCGACGATCACGCCTCTCTTTGCCGGCAGTCTCGCCGTGCTCGCCTCAGCCGGGTCGCCGCACTATCTGGCGCTGGCTTCCATGCTGGCGCTGATGGTCGGGCTGATCGTGATTCTGAGCGGTGTCTTTCGCCTTGGTTGGGTCGCCGACCTCCTGTCGGTGCCGGTCACGACGGGTTTTCTGGCCGGCATCGCCGTCCATATCATCTTTTCGCAATTGCCCGGACTGCTCGGCCTGCCCGCCGAGAACGGTCAAACCTTGCGGCGCATCGGTGAGATCGCCGGCAGCCTGCACCTCACCAATCCCTGGAGCCTCGGACTCGGCCTCGGCGTCTTCGGAACCGTATTCTGCGCCGAACGCATCAGCGCCCGCATCCCCGGCGCTTTGATCGGCATGGTGCTCGCCACCTCTGCGGTTGCCGTCTTCGGCCTCGAGGATCGCGGCGTCGAGGTGCTCGGCGCCTTGCCCAATGGCCTGCCACGGGCCGGCCTGCCGCTTGCCAGCCTTAGCGATGTGCAGGCGCTGGTCCCGCTGGCATTGCTGATCGCCATCGTCGTCATGGTGCAGACAGCGGCCACCTCCCGTTCCTTCGCGCCGCAACAGGGTGACGCTCCCAACGTCAATCGCGATTTCGTCGGCGTCGGTGCCGGCAGCATCGCATCGGGCCTGTTCGGCGCCTTTGCGGTCAATGCCAGCCCGCCGCGCACGGCAATCGTCTCCCAGTCGGGTGGCCGCTCACAGGTCGCGGGCCTCATTGCCGCGGCCGTTGTGCTGGCGCTGGGTGCTTTCGGTGGCGGCCTTCTCGCCGATGTTCCACAGGCCGCCCTTGCCGGTGTTCTGCTTTTCGTCGCTCAGCACATTCTGCGCTGGAAGGTGTTCGCCAATGTCTACCGGCAGGCGCCGGTGGAATTCGCATTGATCCTCATAACCATGGCAGCCATCGTCGTGCTGCCCATCGAGACCGGCGTTGCGATCGGCATCGGCCTGTCGCTCCTGCATGGAATCTGGACCGCAACCCGTACACAGCTGATCGAACTGGAACAGGTGCCGGGGACTTCGGTGTGGTGGCCGCCCAGCGAACCAGTTGCCGGCGAACAGCTCCCCGGCGTGCTCGTCGCGGCATTCCAGGCGCCGCTGTCCTTCGTCAATGCCGACGGCTTCAAACGCGGCTTTGTCGATCTTGTCGATGCCAGGCGTGAGAGCGTGAAGCTGGTCGTGCTGGAAGCCAGCAACATCGTCGAGATCGACTACACGGCCGCGCAAGCCCTGATCGACACCATCACCCATTGCCGCAATGCGGGCGCGATCTTTGCCATCGCGCGGATGGAATCGCTGCGCGCCCAGGCGGCGCTGGCACGATTTGGCATCGCCGACCTGATCGGCCCGCAGCGGATTTTTCACAGTGTCGATGCCGCCATCAGGACGCTCGCTCCGGATCACCAGCCGCAACAACAGGACGAAGCCAAATGACGACCACACGGGAACCCTTGTTGACCCCCGTCGCAGTCAGAGATTTACGGCCGACGCAGATCACCGTCGGCATGCGGGAAGTCGCCTTGAAGCGCCAGATGCTCCGCTTACAGAGCGCCAGGAAGACCGGCACTTTTCTCGGTACCCATATGGTCCCCGTCGTACTGGGGCCGAAGAAGCGCAACTATGTCACCGATCACCACCATCTCGCCCGCGCCCTGCTCGAGGAAGGCATCGGGGATGTTCTGGTGACGGTGATCAGCGACCTGTCGGACCTAGACAAGGACGCCTTCTTCTTCGTGCTCGACAATCGCGGCTGGATGCATCCGTTCGATGAGAACGGCAGGCGCCGGGGCTACGACGCCATTCCCAAGACCATGGCCGAACTCGTCGACGACCCCTACAGGAGCATGGCCGGCGAACTGCGCCGGCAAGGTGGTTTCGCCAAGGACACCACCCCGTTCAGCGAATTCCTGTGGGCCGACTTTTTGCGCCGGCGCATCGACCGGGATGCGGTGGCGAAGAATTTCGACAAGGCGATGAAGGAGGCCCTGAACCTGGCCAAGGCCAAGGATGCCGACTACCTGCCGGGCTGGTGCGGCCCGACGTCCGACTGACGCCGCAAGGCCGCAGCGACGGACAAAGGCGGGACAACGTCGCTCGTCCGGCGGGCGCGATACTGGCCTGGCGTCTCGCCCATGACGCGCCGAAAGCGGCGATTGAACGTCGACAAATCGTTGAAGCCTGCGTCGAAGGCGATCACCGAGACCGCATCGTCGGACAGCCGCAGCCGCACCGAAGCGCGGTGCAGCCGGGTCTTGAGCAAGAACTGGTAGGGTGTCATGCCCGCGACCTGCCGGAAGATGCGCAGGAAATGATAGGGGCTGGTCGCGGTCTCGTCGGCAAGCGCTGAAAGCGAGACCGGCCTGTCGGCATCGAGTTCGATCCGCCGCACCGCTTCGGCAACCCGCTTCTGATCGCGGCGGCTTAGCGCGCGCCTGACAGGCGTCGTGCCAGCGACTGCTGCCACCGCGGCACCCGCAATGCGCAGCCCGAGTTCCTCGAAGGCGTCGATGTCGGCCATCTCGCGAGCGGTTTCCGCTTCGGCGAGTAAGGATGCCAGGGCCGGCAACGGCGGCAGGCGTGGCGCCGTGAAAGCCAACTTCTTCGCGCCCGGCACACCTGCCACGATCCGTTCCATATAGGCAGGCCCGAAATGGAACGAGAGGCAACGGTCGCCGCTGCCATGTTCATGCCCGCATTCGTAGCATGTGCCGGGATTGCCGAGCAGGAGCGCGCCGGGCGCCAGCATCGCTGTGCCTTGTTGCGCGCGATAGCGGAACGTGCCGCTGGAGACCGCGGCGACGCAGAAATCCCGATGGGCTTCCTCGAACGGCCGCTCACCGGCGCCGGCCGTGCAGATCACATCCGCCACGTGCCAGCCGGCCCCTGATGCGAGAGTACGCGTGGTCGCTGTCATGACCGAAATATAGCAATTTTTCCCAAGCCCAGAACCCCATCGCGGCCTACTCCTCCCGGTCTCCTGACAAGAAGAGACCGGAACCATGTACGACCAATCCTCCTTTGCCGAAGCCTTGCACTGTGGCGGACCAATCGACGGACTTGCTGAAAAACTGAAACTTTATGGCCGTTTCGTCGGTGCCTGGACTTTTGACGCCTCCCGCCATCTCGAGGACGGCACGGTGCTGAGCGGAAGTGGCGAAGTGCATTTCGGCTGGGTGCTGGAAGGCCGCGCAATCCAGGATGTCTGGATTCTGCCCGCGCGGGACGCCGGCCCCTCGCCTTCGCTCGGCAAATGGACGTTCTATGGCACGACATTGCGCGTCTACGACCCCGCCGCCGACGCCTGGGCTATCTTCTGGAGCGACCCGCGCAACCAGTACTACAGCCGGCAGCTCGGCCGTGCCGAAGGCGACACGATCGTGCAAGTGGGCGCCGATGGCGCCGGCTCCTCGGTGCGCTGGAGCTTTTCGCGCATCACCGAGAATTCCTTCCGCTGGCTCGGCGAGCGCTCACACGACAATGGCGCGACATGGCGGCTGGAAGTCGAATTCCTGGCGCGCCGAACGGCAACAACCTGACGCTACAAGCCATTGTAACAATGGAGAAAAATATGTTCGATCATATCTCGATCGGCGTTCGCGACGCCGCCGCTTCCAAGCGCTTCTACGATGCTGCGCTGAAACCGCTCGGCTATAGCTGCCTCAGCCAGTCGCCGGGCTCGTTGGGTTATGGCGCGCAAGGCGTCGTGCTATGGGTCAACGAGGCCGCGCGGCCGGTGCCATCGGACGCAAAATCCGGCCTGCATTTCTGCTTCGCGGCACCTACGCGGAGCAGCGTCGACGCCTTCCATGCCGGCGGCTTGCGCGAAGGCGGCAGCGACAATGGCGCACCGGGCCTGCGCGCCGACTGTGGCGAAAATTACTATGCCGCCTTTGTCGTCGATCCGGACGGTTATCGCATCGAGGCCTATTGCGGCGCTGCCGGCTAAAATAACTCCAGAATTCCTGTCCGGAATTGCGTCAAGATGAAAGGAGGGTCGAAGTCTTCGGTTTCGTCCCGCTGACAGTTCCCACCGACCGGGCTTTGCTCTACCAATGCCATGGTGCGGGCGCGGCCCGGCGGGAGGGGTCAGAGATGCCGAGCTTCGACAGCCTGTTCAACGCCTTCGTCACCATTCTCGTGACCATCGATCCGCCTGGCCTGGCGCCGCTGTTCCTTGCCGTGACGCGCGGCATGAACCGCGAGGAGCGCCAGCAGGTTTCCGCCCGCGCCTCGATCATCGGTTTTCTGGTGATGGCGCTGTTTGCGGTTGCCGGCGCCTCGATCCTGTCGGTCTTCGGCATCACGCTGCCGGCCTTCCGCGTCGCCGGTGGCTTCCTGTTGTTCTTCATCGCTTTCGAAATGGTGTTCGAGCGGCGGCAGGACCGCAAGGAGAAGATCGGCGACGTCGCCATCACCAAGGACATGATCCACAACATCGCCGCCTTCCCGCTGGCGATCCCGCTGATCGCCGGCCCCGGCGCCATTTCGGCGACGGTGCTTTTATCCAGTTCATTCCAGGGGTTCGCCGCGCAGGCGGCGCTGGTCGGCATCATCTTCGTCTGCCTTGCCATCACCTATCTGGTGTTCGTGCTGTCGGAACGCATCGACCGCATCCTCGGCCAGACCGGGCGTTCGATCCTGACCCGGCTGCTCGGCGTCATCCTGGCCGCACTTGCCGTGCAGTTCGTCGCCGACGGCATCAAGGCGCTTATGGCGGGATAGCGCGCGACACGCCGCCGAAGCCGGCCCTACTTCGCCGTTGTATCGATGACTTCGAAATCGTGGGTTATCGTGGCGGTCTTGGCCAGCATCGCGGAGGCGGAACAATATTTTTCGATCGAAAGATCGATCGCCCGTTTGACTTTGTCGCTGGAGAGCGACCGGCCCTTGACCACGAAATGCATGTGGATGCGGGTAAACACCCTGGGCTCGGTTTCGGCCCGGTCGGCGTCGAGCTCGACCACGCAATCCTCGATCGCCTCGCGCCCCTTTTCGAGGATACGCACGACATCGTAGGCCGAACAGCCGCCGGTGCCGATCAGCACCAGTTCCATCGGGCTAGGTCCTGGCGTCTTGCCTTCCGGTCCGAGCGCGGTTCCCAGCACTACTTTGTGGCCGCTGCCGGATTCGCCGACGAAGGTGCGCTCCTCCACCCACTTTACACGTGCCTTCACCTGATATTCCTTCCACTTGGGGTCATCCGCCTCAAGGATTAAATAGGATCATGGTCCGGCTCGCGCGACGCCAAAGACGACATCGTGCATGACCCTGCCCGGCAACAGCGTGAAGATGCCGGCCCCGACCAGCGCAAAGACATACAGCGCAATCATCGACTTGCGATGCTTGGCGACGCGATGATTGTGCGCGTGCCACACCGCCAGCGGTACGGCGACCAGCACCAGGATCGACAGGAGATGGATCGGACTGAAAGGACCGACGAGGCGGATCTGATGAATCCAGAAACTCGAGACGGCGATGACCAGCATCAGCGCGGCCCAGACATAGCCCGCGATGCGATGGCGCGGCGTTCCCTTCGGCAGCGCCAGCTGCGTGGCCCCTATCGCCAGTGCGGCGAAAGCCGCAAAGGCATGCCAGGGAACCGGAGAAGGGGCGGCAAGCAGCGGTTGCAGCGACATTGCCGCCTCTCCGGTGGCTGATTGTCCTCAGAACGGGATTTCGTCGTCCAGTTCGCGCGACGAACCACGGCCACCGCCGCTCTTGGCGCCGCCGCCACGATTGAAGCTTTCGCTCGGACTGGACTGCCCGAAATCGGAACCACGGCTGCTGCCACCACCGGCATAGCCGCCGACCTGACCGCCCTCACCCTGGCCGCGTGCGTCGAGCATCTGCAGCTCGCCCCGGAATTTCTGCAGCACGACTTCCGTCGTGTACTTGTCGTTGCCGGTCTGGTCCTGCCATTTGCGCGTCTGCAACTGGCCCTCGACATAGACCTTCATGCCCTTCTTCAGATACTGCTCGGCCACCTTGGCAAGCTGATCGTTGAAGATGACGACGTTGTGCCACTCGGTCTTTTCCTTGCGCTCGCCGGAATTCTTGTCGCGCCAGCTTTCCGACGTCGCAATGCGGATGTTGACGACCGGCTCGCCCGAGTTCAGGCGACGGATTTCCGGATCTGCACCGAGGTTGCCGACCAGAATGACCTTGTTGACGCTACCCGCCATGATATTTCTCCGCGCTCATCCGAAACAAATTTTTGTCGCAGCACCTTACAGGCTGCAGACCATCGCCGCCTGCTATGGCTGGCTTTTCCCACAAGGTTTTTGTTCCCTTTTTGTTCTATAACGCCCGTGGCGTTCTGTCAATGTTTGTCAGCAAGATGTAGTGTTCCGGTCCGAAATTTCCATGAAATCGGGAATGGGTCGGGGGCAATCAATGAACTCCGTCACACATGAGGACCAGCCACGCGAGCAATGGCGAGCAGGTGTGGGAACGCGTATGCATGTGTCGGCAAGCAACGGTGCATCGCAACTTTGCATATTCGAGCAATGGGTCGAGCCCACGGTAGGTGCCCCAACGCATTGGCATCCCGTCGAGGAAGTGCTGACCGTTATCGCCGGCAGGGCCGAGATGTGGATCGACGATGAGCACAACGTCCTGACTTCGGGCCAGTCTCTCGTTGTTCCCGCGAACAGGAAACACGGGTTCAAGAACGTCGGCACCGGAACGCTTCACATCCACGCTGTGCTTGCGTCGCCAATCTTCGAGGCGACGTTTGATGGACCTGCCGGGGTGGTGAGGCGCTGGCTTCCGACCAGCTCGTAAAAACAGCGCTTGCCAAATCAATAAGTATCGACTTATGCTTTCACCATGATCGAAGCAGAGATTTTCCGCGCCCTTGCCGACCCGACGCGCCGCGCCGTCTTTGAGCGGCTCGCCGCTGGCGAAATGAGCGTCTCGGAACTGCGCAGCGGCATGACCGTCTCGCAACCCGCTGTGTCGCAGCATCTGGCGGTGTTGCGCGGCGCCGGCCTGGTGGTCGAGCGGCGCGCGGGCCGCAACGCATATTACCGCGCCGATCCGCAAGGGCTTGCCCCCTTGCTCTCCTGGATCGAACGCTACCGGACTTTCTGGCCGGAGCGCATCGAAAGGCTGAAGGCGGTTTTGAAGGACATGGATCAATGAAGAATATGGGATCAATGACACACCAAAACCACGCGGACACCGAGACCGCGCCTGACGCGATCGAGTTTGAGTGCGACCTGCCGGAGCCACCGGAAAAGGTGTGGCGCGCGCTGACCGTGCCCGAGCTGCTCGCCGCATGGATGATGCCGAACGACATCAGCCCTGAGACCGGCAGCCGTTTTGCCTTCGCCGGGCCAGAGGCGGCGATCGAATGCGAGATCATCGACGCCGAGCCCGAACGGCTGCTGCGCTATTCCTGGCGCGAGCGGCCGCAGCCAGGCGATGCCGGGCCGCAGGCTCGGCTCGACAGCCCGCTCGACAGCATTGTCACCTTCACACTCGCCCGCACCGTCTCCGGCGGCACGCATCTGCGCATCGTCCATGACGGTTTTGCCCGAACGGCAATGCCCGCTGTTGCCATGGCCGGCGCCGGCTGCAGGCTTTCGTTGGGGTTCCGCAATTCAAGACGGCCGGCCGCAGCGAACACGCCTTTGCTGTTGCTGCGCGCGGCCTGAACAACGAAACGGACGGAGACAAAACAATGAGCGGCCTTGCCAGTCTGGTTCCGATGGTGATCGAGCAATCGAGCCGCGGCGAACGCGCCTTCGACATTTTCTCGCGCCTGCTGCGCGAGCGCATCATCTTCATCAACGGTGAAATCAACGACGACATTTCGGCCTTGGTCTGCGCGCAGCTGCTGTCGCTGGAATCGGACAATCCCGACAAGGAGATATCGCTCTACATCAACTCGCCTGGCGGCGTGGTGACCAGCGGCTTCGCCATCTACGACACCATGCAATACATCAGCTGCCCGGTGTCGACGGTGTGCATGGGCTTTGCCGCGTCGATGGCCTCGTTCCTGTTGATGGCAGGCACGGCCGGGCGTCGCATCTCGCTACCGAACGCCACCATCCTGCTGCATCAGCCGCTGGGTGGATTCCAGGGTCAGGCCTCCGACATCCAGCGCCATGCCGAGCGCATCGGCCAGACAAAGCGGCATATGGCCGAACTCTATGCGCAGCATTGCGGCCGCACCTATGAAGAGGTCGAGCGCACGCTGGACCGCGACCACTTCATGACGGCCCGCGAGGCTCAGGCCTGGGGTCTTGTCGACCATGTTTTCGATACGCGCAAACAGGCCGCGTGAGGCTGAAGCGCGTCGCCGGCTGTCGAAGATTTGACGACGCCGGTCTGGTCGCCTCGTCGACACGCCACTATAACTGGGCGATGACCGACACTCATCCGTCCAGAACGTTGCATCGCGTCATCGCTGTTGTCGTGGTCGCTATTGCCGGCTCCATGAGCGGCACCGCCCTTGCCGACGACAGCTCGCCAGCGGCGCCCAAAGGCGCCCTGCCCGGCGTGACCAGCGACTATCGCATCGCCAAGCCGGCTCCGCAGCCAGAACCCGACGACGCATCCCCTGGCAATGGGAACGGCCAGTTCAAGATCGGCAACACGGATGTCAGGATTTCCGGCAGCATCACTGTTGATGTCGGCGCTGGCGCCACCGGGCTGCCGCGCCACTGATATTGCGTACCGGTATAGCGCGTCGCGCATGAAAACGGCCCCGCCGTGCTTTGCGCAAACGGACGGGGCCTTTTTTGGATCTCAAATCCAATTTTTGCCGGGAGTGTACTGCCGGCGTTTGATTTCGGATGCTTCGCGGCATTCAGCCGTCGATCCGACTAGCAGTCTCTGATTTTTGTGGGATATGGCAGGTCACGGTTTGCCGGGTGGCGCAAACGCTAAACCCTGGCACTTATGCCTGCCGCGGCTCCAGTGACAACTGGAACCCTAGGGGACGATCCGGTGGCGTCATGGCTCCACTCCCTTGTCCGTTGCGACGTGTCGTCCCGAAGCACAAATCGCAGATGCCTGCGGCGTCTCGCAGGCCGCCTCTGGCGGCGAGGCCATCGAAAGACGGCCGGCTTCAGTTGACTTCTGGACACTGCTCCCCTGAGTCGGGGACGTCAACCATCAATAGCCGGTTACCGAAAAACGTGATCACCGGGAGGTTACGTACAAGTCAGTTTTTGCACAGCTTTGTCAGGAGCGTGTTCGGCCTTTGTTCTTTCCGCTTGCCGGTTCACGAGAAAGACGGTTAAACGCTTTTGTCGGGAATTGTGGCGTCTCTCGACGTGGCGGCAAAATTACCTACATAGGGGATGGCCGGGAAAACCCGCCATTCCAGGAAATTCCAGCTTCTGAGGCGGCGACCGGCCATGGCCGACCATAAATATCTTTCCATTCGCGGGGCGCGCGAACACAATTTGAAGAATGTCGATCTCGACCTGCCGCGTGACAGCCTGATCGTCATGACCGGCCTGTCCGGGTCCGGCAAATCGTCGCTTGCCTTCGACACCATCTATGCCGAAGGCCAGCGCCGCTATGTCGAGAGCCTGTCGGCCTATGCGCGGCAATTCCTCGAAATGATGCAGAAGCCGGACGTCGACCAGATCGACGGCCTGTCGCCGGCCATTTCGATCGAGCAGAAGACGACCTCGAAGAACCCGCGTTCGACCGTCGGTACCGTCACCGAAATCTACGACTACATGCGGCTTCTCTTCGCGCGCGTCGGCATCCCCTATTCGCCGGCCACCGGCCTGCCGATCGAAAGCCAGACGGTCAGCCAAATGGTCGACCGTGTGCTGGCGGTCGAGGAAGGCACCCGCCTGTTCATCCTGGCGCCGATGGTGCGCGGCCGCAAAGGCGAGTACCGCAAGGAATTGCTGGAACTGCAGAAGAAGGGCTTTCAGCGCGTCAAGGTCGACGGCGTCTTCTATGAAATCGCCGACGTGCCGGCGCTGGACAAGAAGTACAAGCATGACCTCGACGTCGTCGTCGACCGCATCGTCGTGCGTGGCGATCTCGCCACCCGGCTAGCAGATTCCATCGAGACGGCACTGAGGCTCGCCGATGGGCTGGCGGTCGCCGAATTCGCCGACAAGCCGCTCGACGCCAGCCAGACGGGCGAGGATTCGGTCAACAAGTCCAAGAACGAGACGCACGAGCGAATCCTGTTCTCGGAAAAGTTCGCCTGTCCGGTCTCCGGCTTCACCATTCCGGAAATCGAGCCACGTCTTTTCTCCTTCAACAATCCGTTTGGGGCCTGCCCGACTTGCGACGGTCTCGGCAGCCAGCGCGCCATCGACCCCAATCTGGTCGTTCCCGACGAGAACATCTCGCTGCGCGACGGCGCCGTCAGCCCGTGGGCGAAGTCGACCTCGCCCTATTACGCGCAGACGCTGGAAGCGCTGGGCAAGGCCTATGGCTTCAAGCTCGGCGACAAGTTCCGGGATTTGAGCGCGGAAGCCCAGGAGGCCATCCTGCGCGGCACCGGCGAGCGCGAAATCACCTTCCAGTATGATGACGGCCTGCGCGCCTACAAGACCACCAAGACTTTTGAAGGCGTCATCCCCAATCTCGAGCGCCGCTGGAAAGAAACTGAATCCGCCTGGATGCGCGAAGAGATCGAGCGCTTCATGTCGGCGACGCCTTGCCCGGTCTGCAAAGGCTATCGGCTGAAGCCCGAGTCACTGGCCGTGAAGATCGCCGGCAAGCATATCGGCGAAGTCACCGAACAGTCGATCCGCAACGCCGACAAGTGGTTCACCGACCTGCCGGCGTCGCTGAACGACAAGCAGAACGAGATCGCCGTGCGCGTCTTGAAGGAGATCCGCGAGCGGCTGCGCTTCCTCAACGATGTCGGGCTCGATTACCTGACGCTGTCGCGCAATTCCGGCACGCTGTCGGGCGGCGAGAGCCAGCGCATTCGCCTGGCTTCGCAGATCGGCTCCGGCCTCACCGGCGTGCTCTATGTGCTTGACGAGCCGTCGATCGGCCTGCACCAGCGCGACAATGCGCGCCTGCTCGACACGCTGAAGCACCTGCGCGACATCGGCAACACGGTGATCGTCGTCGAGCATGACGAGGACGCCATCCTGCATGCCGATTATGTCGTCGACATGGGTCCGGCCGCCGGCATCCATGGCGGCGAGATCATTGCCCAGGGCACACCGCAGCAGGTGATGGCCAATCCCAATTCGATCACCGGCAAATATCTGTCGGGCGCGCTCGAAGTGGCGACGCCCGGCGTACGGCGCGAGGCCAAGAAGAACCGGCGACTGAAGATCGTTGGCGCGCGCGGCAACAATCTGAAGAACGTCACCGCGGAAATCCCGCTCGGCACCTTCACCGCCGTCACCGGCGTGTCTGGCGGCGGCAAGTCGACCTTCCTGATCGAGACGCTGTTCAAGGCGGCGTCGCGCCGTATCATGGGCTCACGCGAGCATCCGGCCGACCACGACCGCATCGAGGGCCTCGAATTCCTCGACAAGGTCATCGACATCGACCAGTCGCCGATCGGGCGCACACCGCGTTCAAACCCCGCCACCTACACCGGCGCCTTCACGCCGATCCGCGACTGGTTCGCCGGGCTGCCGGAAGCCAAGGCGCGCGGCTACCAACCCGGCCGCTTCTCCTTCAACGTCAAGGGCGGCCGTTGCGAGGCCTGCCAGGGCGATGGCGTCATCAAGATCGAGATGCACTTTTTGCCCGACGTCTACGTCACCTGCGACGTCTGCCACGGCAAGCGCTACAACCGCGAGACGCTCGATGTCCTGTTCAAGGGCAAGTCGATCGCCGACGTGCTCGACATGACGGTCGAGGAAGGCGTCGATTTCTTCGCTGCCGTGCCCGGCGTGCGCGACAAGCTCGACACGCTGAAGCAGGTTGGTCTTGGCTACATCCATATCGGCCAGCAGGCGACAACGCTGTCCGGCGGCGAGGCGCAGCGCATCAAGCTCGCCAAGGAACTGTCGCGCAAGGCGACCGGCAAGACGCTCTATATCCTGGACGAGCCGACCACCGGCCTGCACTTCCATGACGTCGCCAAGCTCCTGGAAGTGCTGCACGAGTTGGTCGACCAGGGCAACACGGTGGTGGTCATCGAGCACAATCTCGAGGTGATAAAAACCGCCGACTGGGTGCTCGACCTCGGCCCCGAGGGGGGCGACGGAGGCGGCGAACTGGTGGCGTCCGGCACGCCGGAAGCGATCGTGCGTGAAAAGCGCAGCTACACCGGCCAGTTCCTCAAGGAGCTGCTGGAGCGGCGCCCCGGAGGCAAGCGCGAAGCGGCGGAGTGATGGCGAACCAGTCGGCGCTTGGAGAGCATTTGAATGACCATCCGAAAAGCGCTTCCTGGTGATCTCGAAACGGTCGTCTCGCTGACGGAGGCCGCCTACGCGCCCTATTCCGCGCTGCTCGGCGCGCCGCCGATCCCTGTTACCGAGGACTACGCGCCGAGGATCGAACGCGGCGAGGTCTGGCTTCTGGAGCGTGACGGCGAGCTTGCCGGTCTGCTCACTTTGGAACGTCATGACGACCACGCGATGATCTTCTCCGTCGCCGTCGCGCCAGGATTTCAGGGCAAGGGCTTTGGCATCGCCCTGCTCAAACACGCGGATGACCAGACCCGCCTATGGGGCTTGCCTGCGGTGCGGCTGTACACCAACGCCAAAATGGAGCGGAACATTGCGCTCTATCTGGCCTATGGTTTTCACGAAACGGGTCGCCGGCCCAATCCATACCGGCCAGGATGGGTGCTCGTCGACATGGCGAAACCGGTCGACAAGATCACGACGGGCTGATTTTTCTGAATTCGGGAGGATGACAGTGAGTAAATCGGGAACAATCCGCTCCGGCATGGGCGGCTGGACGTTCGAACCCTGGGATACGTCCTTTTATCCTGAAAAGCTCTCCAAGGCCAAGCAACTGCAATATGCCAGCCGACAGGTGTCGAGCATCGAGGTCAACGGCACCTATTATTCCAGCTTCAAGGAGCCGACCTTCGTCAAATGGGCGAGCGAAGCACCAGACGGTTTTGTCTATTCGCTCAAGGGCAACCGCTTCGTCACCAACCGGCGCGTGCTCGGCGAGGCCGGTGAATCGATGATGCGCTTCCTCGGCTCGGGCGTGACGGCGCTGGGCGAAAAGCTCGGACCGATCCTGTGGCAGTTTGCGCCCACGAAAAAGTTCGATCCGGACGATTTCGAGGCCTTCCTCAAGCTGCTCCCGGAGAAGCAGGACGGCGTTGCGCTGCGCCACGCGGTCGAGGTTCGCAACGACAGTTTCATCGTGCCGGAATTCGCGGCGCTCGCGCGCAAATACAAGGTCGCGATCGTCTATGCCGACCACGCCAAGTATCCGGCGATCGCCGACGTCACTGACGATTTCATTTATGCCCGGCTGCAGACCGGCAGCGACGACAATCCCGATTGCTACACGCCGAAAGGCCTGGATGAATGGGCCGAGCGCGCCAGGACCTGGGCGGAAGGCAAGGTGCCGGCCGACCTGCCGCGCGCCGATCCCTCGACCCAAGCGCCGGTCAAACCGCGCGACGTGTTCGTCTACTTCATCACCGAGGGCAAGGTGCGCGCGCCGTTCGGCGCCATGGCGCTGTTGAAGCGGGTGGCCGACTAAGAATATCGGCATAAGGATTTCACGCCAAGCGCCTCTCCTATGCGTTTTGGCGCTGCAAGGCGTCCAATCGTGGCAATTTCGGCGCCTTCGTAACCTTATCGATACCTCCTTGCTGCATGAATCCAGCCTGGCCAAGCCGCAGAGCTGGGATCGCCGCCGGCAAGGAACGAGGGGCATGTCGCTCGACTACACTTCACTTCTGCTGGCTGTTGGTTTTTCCGCCACCTGTCTGGGCCTGACACTGTTTGGCATGTGGCTGACTGCCCGCTCGGAGAAATTCCTGCTGACATGGGCGGTCAGCCTGCTGTTGGTGGTCGCCGACATTTTTGCCTATGACGCCTATATCGACATGCCCGGGCGCCTGCTCGGCATTGCGACCCTTGCCCTCCTCCTGCTTGGTTTTTCAGCCATGCTGGGCGCGGCCTACCAGTTCAGAACCGGCGGCTCGCCGATCCCGCGAACGGTGTTTGGCAGCATTTCGCTGGCCGTTGCGCTGCCTGCCATGGCTCTCGGCTATGACGGTCTCGGCTTCATGTTCGAGAACCTGTTCGCCGCCTTGCTTCTGTTCGCAACGGCGTTCGAATACTGGAAGGGTCGCAATGAAGCCCCTGCCCTGACAATCGGCATCACCGCACTCTATTCGGCCACGGCCGCGTCCTTCGCTCTCTGCGCCATGGTTCTCGCCTGGGACGGAAAGCTGATCCTTGGGCATGCACCAAGCAATTGGGCCGAGGAGTTGAGCCTCATCATCGTCATCGCCAGCATGACCGGCATTGGCGCGCTGTCACTGGCGCTCAATCAGGGGCGTCTGGCCAGGCATCACCGCCACAACGCCCTGACCGACCCGCTGACGGGCCTGCTCAACCGGCGCGCACTGTTCGACCTGCATGGCAATGCCCCGGTTGGCGCCTTCACCGCTGTGGTTGTGTTCGACCTCGACGGCTTCAAGGCCATCAACGACGAATTCGGCCACGCCGCGGGCGACCAGGTGCTGAGGGTGTTTGCCAGGGAACTCGCCGGCAATCTTCGCCCGACCGACGTTGCCGCGCGCATGGGCGGCGAGGAATTCGCGCTGGTGCTGAAGCGGACCTTGCCCGAAACGGTGGAGGCCACCGCCGAGGCCATACGGGCTGCCTTCGCCGCGTGTCGCATCGAGACCGAGACGGGGTCCCTGGCATGCACGGTCAGTGCCGGATTTGCTTTCGGCACCAAGGAGGGCCTCAGCTTCGACAAGGTGCTCAGCGCCGCCGACAACGCGCTCTACGCCGCCAAGCGCGGCGGCCGCAACCGCGTCACGGCCTCGCCAATTCGGCGCGTGGGTTAACTGCGATCCTGATATGTCGACCGTATTGTCGGGACAGTCTTGCCTGTTTTTCGGCAAGACTATCGTGAGTGAAGGCAGCCCTATGCCGCCATGACGATTTCGTTGAAAGCATCGAGGTCGACATAGAAGACCTTGGTGATTTCCTCGATCAGCTCGTCGCGATCGTACCCCTGGGACCTCAATATGTTGATGGCTGTCATGATGTCGACGCGCTCGGTTAGCCGCCGCTTCTGGTAGTCCTCGACGTAACGTTCCATGGCTGTCCCTTAGCCTGTGTGCCCAAACGCGTTGAACGACAATCAGATCGCAGGAGGGAAGCTAGGAATGCATGCTTGCGTGGAACTTGCCCGGCCTTCGCCGCGCCCCTCGATCTGCGATAAAGCCAGACTGATACGGAAAACGGCCGACTCACAAAAGCCAAGAAAAGACTAGCACGCAGCCGCTGCTACGCCAGAGACACGGATGTCTGGATCGACGAAATATTGGACTTGCGAAAGACTTCGGACCGTCACCTGAAGTCCAATGCTGATTCTAGTGCATGTCGCCCAAAAGTGCGCAGCGGTTTTGGGACAACGACATGGACAAAACCACAGATCTAAAGCGCGTCGTTTGAATCCGTCTGGATGCGACGCGCTTTAGACGGTCAGGAATTTGCGGACATCCGCCCTGTCGAGATCTTCCGCCGGGCCGGTGTGGACGATCAGGCCGCGGTCCATGATGTTGACCTCGTCTGCGAGCTCGCGGCAGAAATCGAGATATTGTTCGACCAAAAGCACGGCAATGCCCGCCTGGTCACGCAGATAGCGGATGGCGCGGCCGATATCCTTGATGATCGACGGCTGGATGCCTTCCGTCGGTTCGTCGAGCACCAGCAGCTTCGGCCGCATCACCAGCGCCCTGCCGATGGCGAGCTGCTGCTGCTGGCCACCGGAAAGGTCGCCGCCACGGCGACCGAGCATCTGCTTCAGCACCGGGAACAGCTCGAAGACATGGGCGGGCACGTTGCGGTCGGCACGCTTCAGCGGCGCGAAGCCCGATTCCAGGTTTTCCCGCACCGTGAGCAGCGGAAAGATCTCCCTGCCCTGCGGTACGAATGCGATGCCCGACCGGGCGCGGTCATACGCCGCGCTCCGGTCGAGCGCCTTCCCCTCGAAGGCAACGCTTCCGCTCGTCAGCCGATGGTGGCCGACGATCGATCTCATCAAACTGGTCTTGCCGACGCCGTTGCGGCCGAGCACGCAGGTGATCTTGCCGGCACCTGCCTTCAGCGACACGCCACGCAGCGCCTGAGCGGCGCCGTAGTGGAGCGTGGCGTCAGAAACTTCGAGCATGTCAGCGCCTTCTCCAGAACCGCAGGAAGGACAGATCGAAGCGATGGAATTGAACCCGCCAGACCATGCTCATCTCCCCAGATAGACTTCGACGACGCGCTCGTCGGCAGACACGAAATCGAGCGTGCCCTCGGACAGCACCGAGCCTTCGTGCAGGCAGGTGACCTTGACGCCCAGCTCGCGCACGAAATGCATGTCATGCTCGACGACGATGACCGAATGGTCGCGCGCGATCTCCTTGAGCAGCCGCGCGGTTTCCTCGGTCTCTGCATCGGTCATGCCGGCGACCGGCTCGTCGACCAGCAGCAGCTTCGGGTCCTGAGCGAGCAGCATGCCGATCTCCAGCCACTGCTTTTGTCCATGGCTCAAATTTGCCGCCAGCTGGTCGCGTTTGTCGCCGAGCCGGATGATGCCGAGAATGTCGTCGATCTGCCGCGCTTCGACGGTCGAGCGGCGATGGAACAGCGCTGGGAAGATCGAGCGCGGCCCCTTCAGCGCCAACATCAGATTCTCCTTGATCGTGTGGTTTTCGAAGACCGTCGGCTTCTGGAATTTGCGGCCGATGCCCATCATGGCGATCTCGGCTTCATCATGCCTGGTCAGGTCGATCTGGCCATCGAAAAACACCTCGCCTTCGTCGGGCCGCGTCTTGCCGGTGACGATGTCCATCATCGTCGTCTTGCCGGCCCCGTTAGGGCCGATGATGGCGCGCATCTCACCTTTGTCGAGCACCAGCGACAAATTGTTGATCGCGCGAAAGCCGTCAAAGGACACCGAGACGCCGTCGAGATAGAGGATCGTGTGCGACTTGCTCATGATCGCTCACTCCGCCGGCTGCGGTTCGGGACTGGTCGACGACCAGTCGCCCGGCTTTGTCGCCGCGCTGCGAACGATCTTCTGCGGTGGCGGGGCGACGGGGTCGCTGCCGGCCTCCTCCGCCAGAGATGCTGCCCGCAGCGCCTTGGCGTTGCCGCGCCAGGAATCCCACATGCCGACGATGCCTTTGGGCAGCAAAAGTGTGACGGCGACGAACAGGCCGCCGAGCGCAAACAGCCAGAATTCCGGCAGCACGCCGGTGAACCAGGATTTGCCGGCATTGACCAGCAACGCGCCGATGATCGGCCCGACGATGGTGCCGCGCCCGCCGACGGCAGCCCAGACCACCACTTCGATCGAATTGGACGGTTCGAACTCGCCGGGATTGATGATGCCGACCTGCGGCACATAGAGGGCGCCGGCGATGCCGGCCATGACCGCCGACACTGTGAAGGCGAACAGCTTCACATTCTCCGCCCGCCAGCCGAGGAAGCGCGTGCGGCTCTCGGCGTCGCGTACCGCCATCAGGAGCTTGCCGTATTTGGAACCGACGATTGCCCAGGTGACGAAGACGGCGAGCGCCAGCATCACCGCGCTGGCGGCGAACAGCGCCGAACGCGTCGCGTCGGCCTGCACGTTAAAGCCGAGAATATCCTTGAAATCAGTCAGGCCGTTGTTGCCGCCGAAACCCATGTCGTTGCGGAAGAAGGCGAGCAGCAGCGCGTAGGTCATCGCCTGGGTGATGATGGAGAGGTAGACTCCTGTGACACGGCTGCGGAAGGCGAACCAGCCGAAGACGAAAGCGAGCAGGCCGGGCACCGCCAGCACCATGAGGCCGGCGAACCAGAAATGGTCGAAACCAGTCCAGAACCAGGGCAATTCCTTGTAGTTGAGGAACACCATGAAGTCCGGCAGGATGGGATTGCCATAGACGCCCCGCGCGCCAATCTGGCGCATCAGGTACATGCCCATCGCATAGCCGCCGAGCGCGAAGAAGGCGCCGTGGCCGAGCGAGAGAATGCCGCAATAGCCCCAGACAAGGTCGAGCGCCAAAGCGAGCAGCGCATAGCAGAGATATTTGCCGGTGAGCGCGACGATATAGGACGGCACGTAGAAGGCGCTGGTCGGCGACACCGCCAGGTTAAGCAGCGGCACGATGACGGCCACCGCCAAGAGGATGAGAATCGTGATGGCGATGCGGCGGTCCGCCCCCGCGGCGAAGAAGCGTCCGGTGATCATGCTTCCACCGCCCTGCCCTTGAGCGCGAACAGGCCGCGCGGGCGCTTCTGGATGAACAGGATGATCAGCACCAGGACGACGATCTTGCCGAGCACGGCGCCGGCATAGGGCTCGAGGAACTTGTTGACGATGCCGAGCGAGAACGCACCGACCAGCGTGCCCCACAGATTGCCGACGCCGCCGAAGACCACGACCATGAAACTGTCGATGATGTAGCCACGGCCGAGATTGGGCGAGACATTGTCGATCTGGCTGAGCGCGACACCAGCAATGCCGGCAATGCCGGAACCGAGCGCAAAGGTCAGCGCGTCGACCCATGGCGTCTTGATGCCCATCGAGGCGGCCATGCGCCTGTTGGCTGTGACGGCGCGCATCTGCAGGCCCCAGGGCGTGCGCCTCATCACATAGAGCAGCACGGCAAAGACGGTGAGCGCGAAAACCAGGATCCAGAGGCGGTTCCAGGTGATCGCGAGCTGGCCGACATTGAACGAGCCCGACATCCAGGAGGGATTGCCGACTTCCTGGTTGGTCGGCCCAAAAATGCTGCGCACGGCCTGCTGCAGGATCAGCGAGACGCCCCATGTCGCCAGCAGTGTCTCCAGCGGCCGCCCGTAGAGAAAGCGGATGACGCCGCGTTCGATGGCCAAGCCGACAAGCGCCGCGACGAGGAAGGCGAGCGGTAGCGCGATGACCAGCGACCAGTCGAACAGGCCGGGAAAGGATGTGCGGATCACCTGCTGGACGACGAAGGTCGTGTAGGCGCCAAGCATGACCATCTCGCCATGTGCCATGTTGATGACGCCCATGACGCCGAAGGTGATGGCAAGCCCGATTGCCGCCAGCAGCAGCACCGAGCCCAGCGATATCCCGTACCAGATGTTCTGGCCAGCATCCCAGAATGCCAGCGTAGAATTGATATCGGCGATTGCGGCCGTCGCCGCCTCCTGGACCGCACCCGAGGCGTTCGCCTCGACCGAGGTGAGCAGCGAAACCGCATCGCGGTCGCTCCGTGCGCCGATCAGCGCGATTGCAGCGAGCTTGTCGGCATCCGTCCGGTCGGAAACCAAGACAGAGGCGGCACGGGCCTGTTCGAGCAGGGCCTTGACGCTCGCCACGGCCTCGCTGGCGATCGCGGTGTCGAGCGGCCCGATGTTTGCGGCATCGGGTGTCTTGAACATGGTGTCGGCAGCGGCGATGCGCACGGCCGGATCCTTGGCACCGAGCGTCAGCGTGCCCAGCGCATCGCGGATGACGCGTCGCAGCGTGTTGTTGACCTTGATCTTGGTGATGTCGTCCTTGGCGGCATCCGCCGACTTCTCGCCGCTCAGCGGATCGAACAGCTCAACGCTGTCGCCCGCCTCCTTGCCGACGAAGACCAGCGAATCCGCCTTGCGGATATAGAGATTGCCGTCGGCGAGTGCCGCAAGCGGCCGTTCGACAGCCGGATCACTTGTAGCCGCAAGGTCGTGGACGACAGCACCTGTTTCCGAAAAGCCCTTGGCCGTCGCGAATTTGGCGATGATGCCACGCAAATCGGCTTCGCCAGCACCCGACGACGACAGCGTCGCCAGCAGGAACAAAAGCGTCAGGCCAATCGCGCGCAACAGGTTCATCGGCTTCAGGCAACCCTTGAAGGTTTGAATTGGGCGTCCGGACGGCGGAGGAAACCGTCCGGACGCTGCGGTCTGAGGTCATGGACCTGCGGCCCAGACCTGGTCAGCCCGGGAGGATCAGTTTGTGCCCTTGCCGCCGCATTTGCCGGTGGCGACATTGAAGTTGCCGCAGGACAGAGGCGCTCGCCAATCGGAGATGAGGTCCTTGGAGTCAGGCAGGTAGTCGGACCATTCGTCGCCCATCACAAGGCCCGGCGTGCGCGAAACCGTCTCGAACTGGCCATCGGCCTGGATTTCGCCGATCAGCACCGGCTTGGTGATGTGGTGGTTCGGCATCATCGTCGAATAGCCGCCGGTCAGGTTGGGCACGGAAACGCCGATCATGGCGTCGATGACCTTGTCCGGATCGGTGGTGCCGGCCTTCTCGACCGCCTTCACCCACATGTTGAAGCCGATGTAATGGGCTTCCATCGGATCGTTGGTGGTGCGCTTGTCGTTCTTGATGAACTTGTGCCAGTCGGCGATGAACTTCTTGTTCTCAGGCGTATCGACGCTTTCAAAGTAGTTCCAGGCGGCGAGATGGCCAACCAACGGCGCCGTGTCGAGACCGGCAAGCTCTTCCTCACCGACCGAGAAGGCCATGACCGGAATATCCTCGGCCTTGATGCCCTGGTTGCCGAGTTCCTTGTAGAACGGCACATTGGCGTCGCCGTTGACGGTCGAGACGACGGCGGTCTTCTTGCCGGCCGAACCAAACTTCTTGATTGCTGAAACTTCGGTCTGCCAGTCGGAGAAGCCGAACGGCGTGTAGTTGACCATGATGTCTTCCGCCGCGACGCCCTTGGCCTTCAGATAGGCCTCGAGGATCTTGTTGGTGGTGCGCGGATAAACGTAATCGGTACCTTCGAGCACCCAGCGCTTCACCGAACCGCCGTCCTCGCTCATCAGATAGTCGACGGCCGGAATGGCCTGCTGGTTCGGCGCCGCACCCGTGTAGAACACGTTGCGCTCGCTTTCCTCGCCCTCATACTGGACGGGATAGAACAGGATGTTGTCGAGTTCGCTGAACACCGGCAGCACCGATTTGCGCGACACCGAGGTCCAGCAGCCGAACACCGCGGCGACCTTGTCCTTGGAGATCAGCTCGCGCGCCTTTTCGGCGAACAGCGGCCAGTTGGAGGCCGGATCGACGACCACGGCCTCGAGCTTCTTGCCAAGCAGGCCACCCTTGGCGTTCTGCTCGTCGATGAGCATCAGCATGGCGTCCTTCAGCGTCGTCTCCGAGATTGCCATGGTCCCCGACAGCGAATGGAGAATGCCGACCTTGATCGTGTCGTCGGCCGCCCTGGCGGGCACGGACATCAACAGGCCGGCAGCAACGACGCTCGCCGAAAACATTTTTGTTATTGTCGAGAAATTACCCCTCATGCCTAACACTCCCAGGCTGGTTGATTGCACCGCAACAATGCAATGCAACCCCCATGCCAATCGCCGGGGAGATGCCGAACAATAGACAATAGATCAATATTATCAGATGTTTGGTATATTAGCTTTATGAAAACAAAGAGGATCCGTTAAAAATTGATTGAGAGAAATTTGCGCAGCGCACAAGGACTTTGCCTAATTTTCGCCCAAATTGGCAAACTGCCTAGTTTTTGAACTTCGCCGGCGGATCGCAAGTGACACAGGTTGCGGCTCGGCGCAGAAATAGGGCAAGCTCGCACCTCAAACGAGCGACGTCATGGTATCCGGCATTTCACGCATTTTTATCGGCATATTGGTTCTGGCGGCAGCGACCGGCACTGCCCGAGCCGACTTCAGCGACGGCAAGATGCCCGACGGCACCTACCACTGTGAAGTGTACCTGCTTGGAATGTTCCTCAACCTCGGCGATATCACCATCAAGGGCAACGTCTACAGCGGCCCGGTCACCTTCGGGACCGCCCAGCAGGGCTACAATTACCAGATGGATGCAAACGGTGTGATCTCGTGGCTTGGACCACTGGGTGGCTATACCGCTGGCGGCAACTCGCTGTCGCTGACCCAGGCCACGCTCGACGGCCAGAGTGCGCCCTCCTTCGACATCATCATGAAGCAGCCCGACGGCGCCTTCACCGCCTCGACGTGCACCAAAGGAAGCGGCCCGTAAATATTCCTTGGCAATAGCAGCCGCCTCGGCGGGCCTGCCTGTCTCTCATGTCATCTGGATGTTGCCGAAACTGGATAGGCAGCGGTGCGCCGTCACCATCCACCTTGAGAGGCACACACAATGGCCAACTCCCGGTCTTCATCCTCCCCTGTCATTCGCGACGTCATAGCCGAGCGCGTCTCGCGCCGCACTCTCCTGAAGGGCAGCCTCGCATCGGGTGCCTTGATCGCCGGCGGCAGCTTCGTCGGTTCCTTGTTTGCCGGCGAAACACATGCCGCGGCGGCGCTTTCCACACTTGGCTTTCCCGAGTTGAAGCGCGTCTACGACAAGACGCACGCCGCCGCCGAGGGCTATGAAACCACGATCGTGGCACGCTGGGGCGACCCGCTCGTCGCGGGTCTGCCGGATTTCGACGGCAACAAGGTCGCCGCCGACGCGCAGGAAAAGCGCTTTGGTTACAACTGTGACTACATCGCCTTCCTGCCGCTGCCGAAAGGCACGGTCAATTCCGACCACGGCCTGCTCTGCGTCAACAACGAATACATCTCGCCCAACGTCATGTTTCCCGGCATGACCGAGGATGACGCCGGCAAGACGATGACCAAGGAACAGGTCGATCTCGGCATGGCGGCCATGGGTCACTCGATCGTCGAAGTGCTGTTGAAGGACGGCAAGTGGTCGCTGGTTGAGGACAGCCCGCTCAACCGCCGCATCACCGTCAACACCGAAATGACCGTCTCCGGCCCGGTTGCCGGCCACGCCTTGATGCAGACCTCGGCCGATGCCACAGGCACGAAAGTGCTCGGCACCAGCTACAATTGCAGCGGCGGCTTCACTCCGTGGGGCACCGTGCTGACCTGCGAGGAGGGTGTTTCCGACCTGTTCGGCGGCGATCCGAAGAAGGCGCCGACCGCGGACATCCTCGATCGTTATGGCTTCGACGGTTCCGACATCTACGGCCGTAGCCGCTTCCACGACCGCTTCAACATCGACAAGGAGCCGAACGAGGCCAACCGTTTCGACTGGGTGGTCGAGATCGATCCCTATGATCCCCAGTCCAAGCCAGTGAAGCGCACGGCACTTGGCCGCATGTCGCATGAGGCGTCGACGGTCGTCCTCAACAAGGACGGCCGCGTCGTCGTCTACATGGGCGACGACGATTATTTCGAATACATGTACCGCTTCGTCTCGAGCAAGGCTTACGACCCGGCCAAACCGGCGTCCGGCAACGACCTGCTGGACGATGGCGTGCTTTCGGTCGCGCGCTACGACGCCGACGGCTCCATGACCTGGCTGCCGCTGGTTCACGGTCAGGGCAAGCTTACGGCTGAAAACGGCTTTGCCGATCAGGCCGAAGTGCTGCTGAAAACAAGACTGGCGGCGGACGCGCTGGGTGCCACGCCAATGGACCGCCCCGAGGACATCGAGACCAATCCGGTGACAGGCCGCGTCTATGCGGTGATGACCAAGAACAAGAAGCGCGACCAGTCGAAGATCAATCCGGCCAACACGCGTCCGGAAAACCTCTGGGGTCACATCGTCGAACTGATCCCGCCAGGCGGCCGCGGCGTGGACGCCGACCATACCGCCGACAAATATGCCTGGGATCTGTTCGTGCTGTGCGGCAACCCGAAGGACGCCGCGGTCGGCGCCACCTTCCACCCGGACACATCGGACAATGGCTGGTTCGTCTGCCCCGACAACATCACCTTCGATCCGGCCGGCCGGCTCTGGGTGGCGACCGACGGTGCCAATGATTTCGACCTGCCGGACGGCGTCTACGGCGTCGACACCGAAGGCCCGGCGCGTGGCCTGCCGAAGCTGCTGTTCACGTGCCCGCATGGCGCCGAAGCAACCGGCCCCTGCTTCACCCCCGACGGCACGACCTTGTTCCTGTCGGTCCAGCACCCGGCCGAGGACGCCGAGACGCTCGACAAGGTGCAGACACTGTGGCCCGACTTCAAGGACGGCCAGTTGCCGCGCCCATCCGTGGTCGCCATCCGCCGCAAGGACGGGCAGCCGGTCGGCGCCTAGTCAGTCTGGTCCCACAAAAAGGCGGAACGCGCGTTACGCGTTCCGCATGCTGCCCGGGAGGACACTGAAGTTGGCACCGCCCCGGTTATGGGGCGATGTCTTGCCGGCTCAGATCGTCTTGGCCGACATCTGCGCGGCGATGTAATCGGCCTGGCGGATCGCCAGCGACACGATCGTCAAGGTCGGGTTTTCGGCGGCGCCCGTCGTGAACTGACTGCCGTCCGACACGAACAGGTTCTTGATGTCGTGCGTCTGGCCATGCTGGTTGACGACGCCATCGTCCGCCTTCTCGCTCATCCGGTTGGTGCCGAGATTGTGGGTCGACGGATAGGGCGGCGTCGGGAAGGTGCGCGTGGCGCCGACCGCGGCGTAAAGCGCCGAGGCCTGCTTGTAGGCATGGTTGCGCATCGCGGTGTCGTTCGGGTGATCGTCGAAATGCACGTCGGCGATCGGCATGCCGTGCTCGTCCTTCATGTCGGCATGCAGCGTGATGCGGTTCTCCCCGCGCGGCATGTCCTCGCCGACGATCCACAGCCCGGCCATGTGGTCGTAGTGGTCGAGCGCCGTGGTGAACGAGCGGCCCCAGGCCCCTGGATCGAGGAAGGCCGCCATGAAAGGTAGGCCGAGCGACAGCGTTTCGAACTCGTAGCCGCCGACGAAGCCGCGTGACGGATCATGGCGCGCTTCGTCGCGGATGATGCCAGCCATGGTGGTGCCGCGATACATGTGCACCGGTTTGTCGAAGATGGCATAGACCGAGCCCGTGGTGTGGCGCATGTAGTTCTTGCCCACCTGCCCGGATGAGTTGGCAAGGCCGTCGGGGAATTTGCCCGACGACGAATTGAGCAGCAGCCGGGGGCTTTCGATTGAGTTGCCGGCGACGGCGACGATACGGGCTTTCTGCTCCTGCAGCTTGCCGTCCTTGTCGGCGTAGACGACGCCGGTCACTTTGCCCGAGGCGTCATGGTTGATCTTGATCGCCATGGCGTTCGGCCTGACTTCGAGATGACCTGTTGCTTCGCCCTTGGGGATCTCGGTGTAGAGCGTCGACCATTTGGCGCCCCATTTGCAGCCCTGGAAGCAGAAGCCGGTCTGCTGGCAGGACAAACGGTCGTCGCGCTCGACCGAATTGATCGCCATGTTGCCGGTGTGGCATTCCTTGTAGCCGAGCTTGTCGGCGCCGGCCTTCAACACCTTGAAATTGTTGTTGCCCGGCAATCTCGGCCAGTCATTGGTGCCGGTGACGCCCATCTTGGCTTCGGCCTTGGCATAGTAGGGCTCCATCTCGGCCAGAGTGATGGGCCAGTCGAGCAGGGTAGCGCCCTGCACTTTGCCGTAGGTCGACAGCGCCTTGAACTCGTGCTCCTGGAAACGCAGCGACGCTCCGGCCCAATGGGTCGTCGAACCGCCGACCGACTTGACGATCCAGGCCGGCAGGTTCGGAAAATCCTTGGCCACGCGCCAGTCGCCGGAGGTGGTGCGCTTGTCCTTCCAGGCGAGTTGGGTGAACGAATCCCACTCGTCGTTGACAAAATCCTCATATTCGTGGCGCGCGCCGGCCTCCAGGATGACGACGTCGACACCCTTCTGGGCAAGTTCGTTGCCGAGCGTACCGCCGCCGGCGCCCGAGCCGATGATGACGACCACGCCGTCGTTGTTCAGGTCAAATGCTGTTGCCACGGTTTCCTCCCATGATTTCTGTTTGCGGGTTCAAAACGACGGGGCTCAGAGCCACTCGATGTCGTTGAAACCGCGCGCGATGTAGCCGCCCTTGGAAAAGGACTCGCCCTCGTAGCCGAAGATCGGCCAGACCTCTTTCTGGTTGTAGAGGCTGACGACGAGGCCGCCACGGATGGCCTGGAAGAACGGCGTCGCCTCGATCTGCTTCAGCACCGCGACGCGCTGCTCCTCCCAGCCAAGGCCACGGTAGCCTCCGTCCCCAGACTTCTTGTCGAGGTCGGCGATACCGTCTTCGATCATCGTCTTGTAGGCGGCATCCTTGCCGGCCTGGTCGTCATGGCCTTTCACGGCGATGGCGTAATATTTGTCGGGAATCTGATCATGCGGATAGATGTCGCGCGCCATCTGGATCAGCGTCGCCATGGTTTCGGGCTTGAGCGCCGATGTCTCGAGCCCCCAGGCATGTTCGGGGCTGATGACCGCGCTGCCGGAAATGACGAGCAACGCACCGATACCACCGCGTTTGAGAAGCTCACGACGTGAAAGTCCAGGCTTCCCGTCATAGATCGTGACCATAATATTCCTCCCTGCTTGCTATTTGCGCCCCTTGAAGCGCATCACAATTGACGTGCTTCAAGACGTTGTTTGTGCATCTCGTTGTCCCAAAACCGCTGCGCACTTTTGGGTGAAATGCTTGAGAGCGCCGTTGCTGGCGCGGCACGCGCCGGTGCGGCCGCATTGTCTCCTATTGGAAGCGACCTCCTCGTTGCAGAACCTCGATCTTGTAGCCGTCCGGATCCTCGATGAAGAAGAAGCGGGCGATCGGCGAACCGTCATGGTTGAACTCGACGATCTTCTTCGGGTTGAGGCCGAGCGCGCCGAGCCGGTCATGTTCGCTGTCGAGGTCGGCGATCGAAACGGCGAGGTGGCCGTAACCATCGCCGAGCCCGTAAGGCTCGACCCTGCCCTTGTTCACGGTCAGTTCGAGCTCGAACCCGGTTTCGGCGTTGCTGAGGTAAATGAGTGTGAACGTCTCGAAGTCCAACCTGTCGGCGACATCGAGCCCGAAGGCATTCCTGTAGAAATCGACGGATCGGGCCTCGTCGAGAACCCGGATCATGGAATGAATTGCTTTGGCCAAATCAGTCTCCGCCCTTGTGTGGAGCCAATTATGGGCAGAGCGGGGAAAAGGTGGTGGCAGCCGGTTACCACGCCCAAAACCGTGAACTGGCGACGCGCTTTAGGGGACAGGGACGAAAGTCCGATTGCCGTTCCGGCAAATATGCCCGAGAATGCGGATGGGGACAGGTCGAACAGTATCAGACCGTACGCCTGCCCGCCCAAGACCAACAAGCATGGGAGGTTTGTCGGATGTGTAGGGTATTTGCGGGCCAGGACCCCGAAGGCTATCGCCAGATCAATCGGTCGATTCGCATTGACGGCCACTCGACCAGCATCCAGCTTGAGGCGACATTTTGGGCGTTGCTCGATGAAATCGCCGAAAACCAGGGCCTGACGACGCCGAAGTTCATCTCCAAGCTCTACGACGAAGCCATCGAGATCAATGGCGCCATTCCAAACTTTGCCTCCATGCTGCGCACCACCTGCGCGCTCTATTTGCGCGGGCATCGGCCAGGCATGGATGAGCAGGCAATGCCGAAGCGGCAAGCCGCCTAGCTGTCGACCGCGATTTCGAGCGCCAGCCGGCTCATATCGGTGAACAGCTCCTGGCGCTCTCGGTAGTCGGTCAGTTCATCGGTCTCTATGTTGTCGACCACCGTGCACATCGACAGCGCCCGGGCTCCGAAATGCCCGGCGATGCGATAGAGCGCGCTGGTTTCCATATCCACGGCTAGAGCTCCGGCTGCCTGCGCCTCGGCAAAGCGGCTGCGTCCTTCAGGATGATAGAAGATGTCGCTGCAAACCGTCAGGCCGGCACAATGGTCGATGCCAAGTTCGGCTGCCTTGGCCAGCGCACTTGCGAGGAGCGCCGGATCCGGACCGGCGACAGCCTTGTAGAGGCCGAAGACCTGACCGCTTTGAGCGCTTTCCGCCCGCGCCGATTGCGAGATGACAAGGCTGCGCAGCTTGGCCTTGGCGGTCAGGCTGCCGCAGGTGCCCGTGCGGATCAACGTCCGGGCGCCATAATAGTCAAGCAATTCATGCACATAAATCAGAAACGACGAGACGCCGATGCCTGTCGCCTGAATGCTGATGGGTTTGCCACGAAACCGTCCGGTAAAACCAAGGGCGCCACGTCGGCGATTGATGCAGCGCGGCGCTTCCAGAAAAGTTTGCGCCATCCATTCGGCGCGCTGCGGGTCACCCGGCAACAACACCGTGTCGGCGTAGGCACCCTTGTCTGCTTCGTTGTGTGGCGTCACCCGCTTCTCCCCCAAGCCCGCCTGCCGTTTCACCCCGCAATCATGGCGTTGTCACGGCGTCGTGCAAGGGAGAACATCAGGAAATTCTAAGACTCCAGCACATCCTTGACGATCGTCGCCAGTTGCTTGAGCGAAAACGGCTTTGGCAGGAAGCCGAAATGCGCATCTGCCGGCAGGTTTCTGGCGAATGCGTCCTCGGCATAGCCGGACACGAAGACGAATTTGATGTCCGGCTGGCGCTTGCGCAATTCACCGAGCAGCGTCGGCCCATCCATTTCAGGCATCACCACGTCGGAGACGACGATGTCGACCTTGCCGCCCAGCGCCTCGAACACTTCCAGCGCCTCGACACCCGAGGATGCCTCGTGCACGGTATAGCCGCGCGACACCAGCGCCCGCATGCCGCCCATGCGCACGGCGTCCTCGTCCTCGACGAGCAGCACCGTAGCCGAGCCGGAGAGATCCTTGGCCGCATCGGCCACTTTCGCCGGTGCTGCCGGCAGATCGTCGGGCTGGCCAGCTTTCTTCGCTTCGGCGATATGACGCGGCAGGAAGATGCGGAAAGTCGAGCCCTTGCCGACCTCGGAATCGCAGAAGATGAAGCCGCCGGTCTGCTTGATGATGCCGTAGACCATCGACAGGCCAAGCCCGGTGCCCTTGCCGACCTCCTTGGTGGTGAAGAAGGGCTCGAAAATCTTCTTCAGCACGTCGGGCGCGATGCCGCTGCCGGTATCCTCGACCTCGACCACGACATAGTCGGCCGGGGTGAGCTCACGATAGGAGAAGGCCTTGCATTCGTCTGCGGTCACATTGCGCGTGCGCACGGTGAGATCGCCGCCGGCCGGCATGGCGTCGCGCGCGTTGACCGCAAGGTTGACCACCACCTGTTCGAACTGCCCGATATCGACCTTGACCGGCCACAGGTCGCGGCCATGGTCGACCTTCAGCTTGATGTCGTTGCCGACAAGGCGGGCCAGCAGCATCCTGAGATCTGCGAGCACGTCGGTCAGGTTGAGCACTTCCGGCCGCAGCGTCTGCTTGCGCGAGAAGGCCAGCAATTGCCGTACCAGCGAGGCCGCCCGGTTGGCATTCTGCTTGATGTTCATGATGTCGGGGAAAGACGGGTCCGACGGGCGGTGGTTGGTCAACAAAAGGTCGGACGCCATGATGATGGCGGTCAGCACATTGTTGAAGTCGTGCGCGATGCCGCCGGCAAGCTGGCCTACCGCCTGCATCTTCTGGCTTTGCGCCATCTGCCCTTCGAGCGCCTTTTGCTCCGTCGTCTCGACGGCGTAGACGATCGCCGACTCCTCGGCACCTTCGCCGCCGGTGCCGTCGGCGACCGCGTTGACGTAGAAACGGATGTGCCGGTCGTCGTTGCCGGGCAGCAAGGTATCGATCGGCTCGATGTCGGCCTGCCGCTGTTGCGCCTTCTCGAAAGCCGCGGCGAAGGCCGGCCGGTCGCGCTCGTGGATCACCGTGTCGAGCCGCACGCGGCGATCGACGGCGTCCCGGTCGACGACGGACGAAAAAAGCGACAGGAACGGCGCATTGGTGCGCAGGATGCGCCCGCTGTGGTCGACGCCGGCAATCGCCATCGGTGTCGAGTTGAAGAAGCGGGTGAAGCGCACTTCCGAAGCACGCAAGTCGGCAGAGGCGTCCTCGCCCTGCGTGCGGTTGAGCACGATCGTGCGCGTCGGCCCGTTGAGGCCTTCGCGGCTGGCCGAAACGCGGTGCATGAAGCGCACCGGCAGCGCCTCGCCCGCCATCGTCGTCAGGTCGAGATCGATGACCGCGTTGCGTGTCGTTCCGGGGTCGGCCTTGACCGAGCGGACCAGCGCCATGCCGTCACCGGCCACGATCTCCGGCAGGGTGACGGAGCCGGGCGTGAAACTGGTAAGGTCGATGCCTAGCCATTCGGCAAGCGTGGCGTTGATGTAGGTGACGCGGCCGTCCTGGTCGGCAGAAAAGAAGCCGGCCGGCGCATGGTCGAGGTGATCGATCGCCTTCTGCAGGTCGAGAAAGAAACGCTCTTGCTCGGCCCGCTCCTGCGAGATGTCGGCAAGCTGCCAGGCCAGCATCGGCAGCCGCTGGCCCGGAACGCGGAAGGCGCGGGCACGCGCCCGGTACCAGCGGGCGCCGGGCTCGGCGCCGGGCCGAATGGACTGCGCCAGACGAAACTCGCCGTCGCCCGACTGGCCGTCGCGCAGGCCGGACGCCAGCCGATAGATCGTCACCGAGGCTTCGGGGACATCCGAAAGCAACCCCTCGACCGTCTTCAGGTCGGCCGCTGACGTCGCGCCGGTCATGTCGGCATAGGCCCGATTGGCGTAGACGACGCGGCCCTTGGTGTCGGTGACGAGAAGGCCCTGCGACATCGAATCAACGAATGCCTTCGACAGTTCGTCACCGGTCGAGCGTGGCGTGATCTGCACGAAGCCGATCGCCGTGGCGAACAGGAAGCCGACGCCGATCATCGCCAGCACACCGAGCATGCCGAGCAGGAAAGGGTCGCCCAGGCGCTCGCGGAAAAGGCCGAAGACAATAGCGGCCCCGGTCAGAACGACGATGAAAATGATGAGCCGGGTAACCGCGCCCGGTCGCGTATTCTGGTCGACGATCGGTACCGGATAGAAATCGCCGCGCGCTTCCTTGGCCATGTGCCCCCTGCTCGTGAATTCCGGTGTTCCGACACCCGCCCCTAGCGGGTTGAATCATATTCTCCTAGTCCGGAAAAGGCCTGGGCGGCAAATGTCGGATAAAAATGATATCTTCCGGCCTTCGGAGTTTTCAAGCTGTTCATCAAGCGCGAAACGCATTGCGGTAGCCCGCCGCAACGGTCTAGTGTCGCGTCACCTTCCAAGGGCAATCAGGGAAAACCAATGCAATGGCTGGATAGCGTGGCGGGCCCCGGTTATGCCGCAGCACTGTTGTGGACGTTTGCAGCGCTTGTCCTGTTGGTCATCGTTCTCGTCATCATCAAGCTCGTGCGCAACCTGACGTTCGGAACCTTCGTTGCCGGCGGCAGGAACCGCAAGACGCGGCTGGCCGTCATGGACGCCACCGCCGTCGACAGCCATCGCCGGCTGGTGCTGATACGCCGCGATGATATCGAACATCTGCTGCTGATCGGCGGTCCAACCGATGTTGTGGTCGAACGGGACATCAGGCTTTCGGCACCACGCCGCCCGGCGCTGACCGGAGATGGCGGCTTGCAGCCGGTCCCGGCCGCCGCTGCCCCCGCGGCGAAACCGCGTGCACCTCAACCCGCGCCTCCGCCGCCGGCCAGGCAGGCACCTGCTCCGCAGCCGGTGAACGCGGCGCCGCCCGCACGCCCGCGCCAGGCAACGCCGGCGCCAACACCGGTGCCGGCACCAGCACCGCTACCAAAGCCGCAAAGTTACCAGCCGACCAATGTCACACCGCTGCCCGCCTATGGATCCGCGAACGCCAATGCCGTCAGGCAGGCGCCACCGCCGCCGAAGCAGGACAGCATCGACGATAAGCTGATGAAGGAACTCGAAGTATCGCTCGACCAGCCGCGTACGAGCGGCCCGGTGAGCAGCCCGGCGGCGAAGGCACCGCAGTCGCTCGACGACGAAATGACCAAGCTTCTGGGCGAACTCTCCAGCCAGAAGAGATGATCAGATGCTGATCTGCCCAGCGGGCTGGGAAATGAACCGGTCAAGGTTGTGGGCAACAAAAAATGGCCGGCAAACCGGCCATTTTGATTATCAACATCGCTGCAGATCGCTTTGAGCACGGCCCATCGGCGCCGCTTCAGTCGTCGCGATAGACCTTTTCGCGGCGCTCGTGCCGCTCCTGCGCTTCGATTGACAACGTCGCGATCGGACGCGCATCGAGCCGCTTAAGCGCGATCGGCTCGCCGGTCTCCTCGCAATAGCCGTAAGTGCCTTCGTCGATGCGCTGCAGGGCGGAATCGATCTTTGCGATGAGCTTGCGCTGGCGGTCGCGAGCCCTGAGCTCGATAGCGCGGTCGGTTTCCGAAGAAGCGCGGTCGGCGAGATCGGGGTGGTTGGCGTTTTCCTGTTGCAGGATTTCGAGAGTTTCGCGCGCTTCGCGCAATATGTCATTCTTCCAGGTGACGAGCTTTTGGCGGAAGTAGGATTTCTGCCGTTCGTTCATGAACGGCTCGTCTTCGGAGGGTATGTAATCGGCGGTAACGATGTCGTTCATTCGACTCACCCAAACTGCCCCTATTTTGGCGCCTATATATTCGCGGTCCGACGCCTGCACAAGCGCAATCGGCCGCTGTCTCACGCAATTGTTAATGTTCGGTGGCGGGCGCCTTTGCAGCAGCGAATGGTCGTTTTGATTCCAAACTACGCTTCGACACTTTGGATCCCGTGCAACATGCTTTTCGAAGACCGGCATGATCTTCGCGCCGAAGCACAAGCGCCTTTTGCGGCACCGCACATCGATGATTCGCTGTGTTTGAAGAACACGGGGCATTGTGCGCAACGGCTTTCTCGTGGCTAATCCAGGATGTTCGGCATTCGGCGTCAGCGGAGGTTGGGTGGGCACGCTTTATCTGTTGCGACATGCCAAGGCCGGCTGGGCACTGCCCGGCATGCGCGATTTCGACCGCCCGCTCGACGCATCCGGCCGCGCCGATGCCGAAATGATGGGCGCCGCCATGCGGTCCCGCTGCTATGTTCCGGACCTGACCATCTGCTCCAACGCCAAACGCGCCAAGGAAACGCTGGAAGGCCTGGCCGGTCAGACCGATACCGGCCGGGTCCTGTTCTTCGACACGCTCTACAGCGAAGACGCCGCCGGTTACCTCCGCCTCATCCGCGACAATGGCGGATCGGGTTCGTTGCTGGTCATCGGCCACAACCCGATGACGGAGGATCTCGCCATGGCGGTTTCGGGCGACGGCGACGAGACGGCGCGGGCCACACTCAACCACGGGTTCCCGACCACCGGTCTGGCGGTCGTCCGCTTTGACGGCGATCTGGCAAAAGCCGCCCAGGGCACCGGCCATCTCGAAGCGTTCCTGACGCCGGCGGATCTCTGAAGCCATTTCAAAGCCGGGATCTACAGCCTATATCGGGCGGACCGAAGCCCGAGAGATCACATTTTGGCATCATCGCTGACCACTTTCACCGACGAGGCGAGGATTGCCCTCGACACGCTGTCGGGCCGCGCCACCGGGCTTTTCTCTCCATCGCTGCGATTGGGTGTCACGGGCCTTTCCCGCGCCGGCAAGACGGTGTTCATATCGGCATTCGTCCACAATCTGATCCATGGCGGACGCCTGCCGCTGTTCGAGGCCCAAAAATCCGGGCGCATCGCCCGTGCCTTCCTCGAACAGCAGCCTGACGACGCCGTGCCGCGCTTCCAGTACGAGGATCACATCGCCGCACTGGTAAACGATCGCGCCTGGCCCGATTCGACGCGCGCCATTTCCGAATTGCGGCTGACCATCGAATATGAATCGGCCTCCGGCTGGAGCCGTATGTTTTCCTCCGGCAAACTGTCGGTCGATATCGTCGACTATCCCGGCGAATGGCTGCTCGACCTGCCGCTGCTCGGCAAATCCTTCGGTGATTTTTCCCACGAAGCCTTCGAGATGGCCGTTTTGCCGGTGCGCGAGGACCTGTCGCAAGGCTGGCGGGCGCTGTCGACGGAGATCGACCCGAACGCCGATGCAGACGAGATGATGGCGCGCCGCCTGGCCGAAAGCTTCGCCGCCTATCTGAAGGCGTGCAAGCTCGACGAGCGGGCGCTTTCGACCTTGCCGCCCGGCCGCTTCCTGATGCCTGGCGATCTCGAAGGCTCGCCCGCACTCACCTTCGCGCCCCTGGCTGGGCTAGGCGACAGGCGCCCACGCCCAGGGTCGCTGCACGCCATGATGGACAGGCGATACGAGGCCTACAAGACGCATGTCGTCAAACCGTTCTTCCGCAAACACATCACGCGCCTCGATCGTCAGATCGTGCTGATCGATGCCATGCAGGCGCTGAACGCCGGCCCCGGCGCCATGGCCGACCTGGAACGCGCGGTGACTGAGATCCTCAGTTGTTTCCGTCCCGGCCGCGGCAGCTTCCTCACTGACCTGTTTTCGCGACGCATCGACCGCATCCTGGTTGCCGCTACCAAGGCCGACCATCTGCACCACGAGAGCCATGACCGCTTGCAGGCGATCGTGCGGCGCCTTGCCGACCGTGCCGTGGCCCGGGCGAATTTCACCGGCGCCGATGTCGATGTGGTCGCCATGGCGGCGGTGCGCGCGACGCGAGAAGGCACCGTCAAGCAGGGCCGAGAGACGCTTCCCGTCATCATCGGCAGACCTATCGCCGGCGAGAAGATCAACGGCGAAACCTTTGACGGCAAAACGGAAACTGCCATATTTCCCGGTGATTTACCGGAGAATATTGATGCGGTGTTCGATGTTTCGGGGCCCGATCACAAGCAGGACTCCGTGGACCCGACAATCCGCTTCGTCCGCTTCCGTCCACCAAAACTCGAACGCACCGCCGAAGGTGTCACGCTGTCGCTGCCGCACATCCGGCTCGACCGTGCCTTGCAGTTCCTGATTGGAGATCATCTGGCATGACCGCGCCCCGCAAGCCGGCCGCATTTCGTATCGAGCCGGAAGCCAAATCGAAACAAGAGGCGCCTGAGGCACGCCGTGTCCAGGCCCAGGTTGACTCCCAGCGGAAGCCCCGCGCGATGAAGACCGATGTCGCGATGGTCATCCCGGCGGAAGTCGATGTCTTCGACGAGCCTGACATCGTTGCCGCCGAACCGCCGCCGGCGATCGCCCCCAGAAGGCGGTCGCTGCTCGGCAGCATCTTCTTCGGCGCCTTTGGCGTGCTGGTTTCGCTGGCTGTCGGCCTGTGGACCGATCAGCTCATACGTGACCTCTTTGCACGCGCCGAGTGGCTGGGCTGGCTGGCCGCCGGCATGGCGGCCATTGCCGTGCTGGCGCTGATGGTCATCCTGATCCGCGAGTTCCTGGCCATCGCCCGCCTCGCCGAGGTCGTAAAGCTGCAGAAACGGGCGCTCGATGCGATTGCGCGCGACGATCCCAAGGCGGCACGATCGGTGGTCGACGAGCTGTCGGCCTTCGTCGCGGCCAAGCCCGAGACGGCCGCCGGCCGGCACGCACTGGCCGAACTGCGCGGCGAAATCATCGACGGCGGCAATCTGGTGCGCCTGGCCGAAGCCGAAATTCTCGGCCCCCTCGACGCCAGGGCAAAGGTGATGATTCTCGAGGCCGCCAAACGCGTCTCGCTGGTGACGGCGGTCAGCCCGCGCGCGCTAGTCGATGTCGCCTATGTCGTGTTCGAGGCCGGGCGGCTCATTCGCCGCCTGTCGGAGCTTTATGGCGGGCGGCCGGGAACGCTCGGCTTCTTCCGCCTGGCCCGCAGCGTGCTGGCGCATCTGGCGGTCACCGGCTCGATCGCCGTCGGCGACAGTTTCGTCCAGCAGATCGTCGGCCACGGCCTGGCGGCGCGCCTTTCGGCCAAGCTGGGCGAGGGTGTCGTCAATGGCATGATGACGGCGCGCATCGGCATCGCGGCGATGGAGACAACGCGTCCCCTGCCCTTCAGCGCCGCGAAGCGTCCGGGACTGGGCGATTTCCTCTCGGCGCTGACATCGTTTGCAACCAGGAAGGATGCCGAAACGGCCCCATCCGGCAAGTGAACCGGGCTGCAGCTTTTGGATCTTCGGAATTGTTACCGGACTGCTTTACGGCGGCCCCGCGGTGACGAAGCATTAACCAATCTTGTTCATGGTCAGACCGGTTCCAAACAGCCTCTTTGTTGCCGGGTGTCGTCGATGAAAAGTGTAAATCTGTCCAGCGTCTTGCCCCTGGCAACCGTGATAACAGCACTCGTCGGCATTGCCGGAGCGGCTTCCGCCGCGGAGCCGGACAAGCAGTTCTTCCAGTCGGCCGAAGGCAAATGGATCGGACCCGGCGAAATCGTCGCCGGCAAGTACAAAGGCACCAAATTCAACTGCAGCTTCACCGGCTCGACGCCGGACGGCAAGGTCGGCATGACACTCGACGGCGGTTGCCGGGTCGGCATGTTCACCCAGCAAATGTCGGCCACGATCGAGCGCAAGGGCCGCGAGGGCTACAAGGGCAGCTTCATGGGCGGCGCGACCGGTTCCGGCCTCGACATCATCGGCGGCAATGTCGTCGACGCCCGCAAGGTCGTCTTCACCATCAACCGCAACCAGCTTCGCGGCGTGATGCAGGCCCGCATCCCCGACGACAATTCGATGACGGTGACCATTGCCGTGCGCGTCGACGACCAGTTGGTGCCGGTGATCGGCATGAGCCTGAAGCGCGTCGATTCCATCGAAGTCGGCTCCATCGCGCCAAACTGAACAATCATAGATCACTAAAAGCAAAAAGGCGGCGACCCAAGGGTCGCCGCCTCGTTCAAACCACTTCAATCCTGCGCTTAGCCCTTGATCGCGGCCGTCACCTCGTCATAGGCCTTGCAGGCGTCGGCCAATGTCGTGGTGCCCTGATATTTGGTTGTGACCGCCTGCACCTTGGCCGTCAGATCAGCCGCCTTGGACGGGTCCTTGGTGATAGCCTCCTGCAGCGCGGCAGCCATGTCCTGCGCTTTCTTGGTTGCGATCTCGGCCGTGCACTCGGGCGCCTTCGAGCAAGCCGAACCGGCTAGCACCGCCAGGCCGACGGCAACAAACAAAAACTTCTTCATGTCAGTCATCTCCTCAAAAGGGCTCGACTTGATCGTCGCTCACCCTCCAATGGCCGAAGCCGAGCGTCCTTAGCCTTCGATTGTGGCAAGATGCAACGCGTTCCCAGCGTCAACTTGTGTAACGCGCCCGCAACATCGCTGGTGATCCGGATTCGGGCTGTTCGATACCCACCGAAGCCCCTATCTTCGCCGCTTGTCAAAGAACTTCGAAATCGGAATCGGTCCTCAAACGAGCGGAATGGCGGAATGGCGGTAGAGGCATCGAGCAACGATCTGGTTCAGGTGGTGGCGCTGCTTGCAGCCGGCGTTGTCGCCGTTCCCATCTTCAAGCGCATGGGCCTCGGCTCGATTCTCGGCTATCTGGCCGCCGGTGTGGTGATCGGCCCGTTTGGCCTGCGCGTCTTTTCCGAATCGGAAGCCATCCTTCATGTCGCTGAGCTCGGCGTGGTGATGTTCCTGTTCATCATCGGACTGGAGATGCAGCCGTCGCGGCTATGGGGTCTGCGCCGCGAGATATTTGGCCTCGGTGCACTGCAGGTTGCCGTCTGCGCGGTCTTGCTGACCGCTGTTGGCGTTGCGGGAGGGTTTCCAATCTCGCAATCCTTCGTCGCCGGCGCCGGCTTCGTGCTGACCTCGACGGCGATCGTCATGCAGCTTCTGGAGGAACGCGGCGAAATCGCCGAGCCGAAAGGCCAGCGCATCGTCTCGGTGCTGCTGCTCGAGGACCTGGCCATCGTGCCGCTGCTGGCCCTGATCGCATTCCTGGCGCCCGGCGGCGCCGACACCAGCCTGGCGGAGCGCTTCACCGAGATAGGCATCGGCCTTGCCGCGATCGTCGGACTGGTGCTGGCTGGACGCTATCTGCTCAATCCGTTCTTCCGCATCCTGGCGGATGCCCGTGCCCGCGAGGTGATGACGGCTGCCGCCCTTCTCGTCGTCCTCGGATCGGCGCTCGCCATGCAGCTCAGCGGCCTGTCGATGGCGATGGGTGCATTCCTGGCCGGCGTGCTGCTGTCGGAATCGACCTTCCGGCATCAGCTCGAAGCCGACATCGAACCCTTTCGCGGCATCCTGCTCGGCCTGTTCTTCCTTGCCGTCGGCATGTCGCTCGACCTGCATGTGGTGGTCGCGAACTGGCGGCTGATTGCCATCTATGTCGTCGCCTACATGGTGATGAAGGCGCTCGGCATCTACATCGTGGCCCGGGTCCTGAAAACCCGCCATCGCGAAGCGTTGGAGCGTGCGGTCTTCATGGCGCAAGGCGGCGAATTCGCCTTTGTCCTCTATTCGGCTGCCGCCGCTGTCGGCATCATCGACAACCAGGCCAACGCGACCCTGACCGCGATCGTCATCATCTCGATGGTGCTGACGCCGCTGGCGATCATCGCCCTGCGGTATCTCACACCGCGCGACGAGCAGTCGCTCGACGGGGTCGAGATAGCCGATGGCCTGACCGGCAGCGTGCTGATCATCGGCTTCGGCCGCTTCGGTCAGATCGCCAGTCAGCCGCTGCTCCTGCGCGGCATCGATGTCTCGATCATCGACAACGATGTCGAAATGATCCAGGCGGCGGCCGATTTCGGCTTCAAGGTCTATTATGGCGATGGCACGCGGCTGGACATCCTGCATGCAGCCGGGGCTGGCCGCGCGCGCGCCGTGCTGATCTGCGTCGACAAGCCGGATGTGGCCGTTCGCATCGCCCAGCTGATCAAGGCCGAATTTCCGCTACTCACTGTGCTCGCCCGGGCTTTCGACCGCGGCACAGCCCTGCAGCTCATTCGTGCCGGCGTCGACTTCCAGCTGCGCGAAACCTTCGAATCGGCGCTGGTTTTCGGCGGCTCGGCACTGGAATCGCTCGGCGTCGATCCCGAAGACGTGGCAGAGGTGATCGAGGATGTGCGACGCCGCGATACCGCCCGCTTCGAAACCCAGCTCGCCGAAGGTGTTCGCGCCGGACAACGCTTCCTGAGGGGTAATATCGGCACGCCCATTCCCACGCCCCTCACCCAGCCGCGCCGCACCGGCCGGGCACTCAATGAAGAGACAGCCGGTGTTTTGCACAAATCCGAACCCGCGGACTGAACAAGGAGTTTTGCATGGAATTGGACAGCAGAGCCCTGTCGGTCACCAAATTCTGGCGCGACGCCGGCGAGGATGCATGGTTCGAGAAGAACGAGGCTTTCGATGCCGACTTCCGCAACCGCTTTCTCGATCTCCACTATGCCGCCGCGCGGCGTGAATGCGACGACTGGTCGGCACACGCCGAAGGCTCGCTGGCGCTGATGATCCTGCTCGACCAGTTTCCGCGGAACTGCTTTCGCGGCACCGGCCATATGTGCGCGACCGATCCGCTGGCGAAGCATTTTGCTCAAAAGGCCGTCGCGGCCGGCCATGATCTGGCACTGGAACCTGAAGTCCGCGTGTTCCTGTATTTGCCGTTCGAGCATTCGGAAAACCTTGCCGACCAGGAGGTATCGGTCGAGCTGCACAAGGCCAAAGCCGAGTTCAACCTGAAATATGCGCTCGAGCACCGCGATATCATCCGGAATTTTGGCCGTTTTCCGCACCGAAACAGGATGCTTGGCCGCGAGACCACACCCCAGGAGCAAGCGTTCCTGGATGGCGGCGGCTTCTCCGGTTAGAAGGTCCTGCTGTCGCCCCGCCCGGGCATCAGACCAGCCACCAATCCCGGCCGGACGGCAATCGCTCGATACCGGAAGTGTCGACCGCGACCAGCCGGTCCGCGACGCTGCGGCCACCGACAACCAGGCCCGGCGCAATCTCCGCCAGCGGCGCCAGCACGAAGGCGCGTTCCAGCATGCGCGGATGCGGCACTTCCAGTCCGGTCTCGTGAATGACGCGGTCGCCGAACACCAGAATGTCGATGTCGATCAGCCGCGGTCCCCAGCGCTCCTCGCGCACCCGCTTCAGTCTGCGCTCGGCATCCAGACAGAGGTCGAGCAAGGCGCGCGGCACCAGTCCGGTGGAAATTTCGGCAGCCGCATTGAGAAAATCCGGCTGATCGAGCTTGCCCCAGGGCGGTGTGCGATAGAGCGAGGATACGCCGGTGACGCGCGTATCTGCGTCGGCATCCAGCATGCGCAGCGCCGCGCTCATCGATTTCGCCGGGTCGCCAAGATTGCCGCCAAGGCTGAGATAGACCGTGCTATTCGGGCCAGACAACGGTCACCTCGACGTAATCGATCACACCGGGGACCGGAGCGTTTGGCTTGCGCACCGTGATCTCGGCTTTTTTGATCTGCGGAAAACGCGCCGCCAGTGCACGGGCGACCTCGAGTGCCAGGGATTCGATCAGAAAGCGGCGCTGTCCTGTGATGATCTTTTCGATCTCCGTGAAAGCGATACCGTAGTTGACCGTGTCCTCGATGGAATCATCGACAAGCGCCCGGCCGGGATCGACGGTGAGAGCGGCATCGACATAGAAGCGCTGGCCGAGCCTTTCCTCCTCGTCCAGCACACCGTGCCGGGCAAAGAACGCGCAATTCTTCATGCGGATGACATACATCGCTCAGTTTCTCGCCTGGTCGCTTTGACGCGCCAGCATAGCATCTGCGAGCGCCAGCGCGTCCACGTTGAATGCGACATCATGGACGCGAAACAGATCGGCGCCCTTGAGCCGCAGGATGACGCTGGTCGCCGCCGTTCCGACACCCCTGCCAGCCGCGTCGCGGCCGGTCACGGTGCCGATGAAGCGCTTGCGCGAGGTACCGGCCATCAGCGGCAAGCCAAGTGCACTGAGCTCGGAAAAGCGCGCCATCAGATCGAGATTTTCCTCCGCCGTCTCCTTGGCGAAGCCGAATCCGGGATCGAGCACGATATGGTCGTCGGCGATGCCATGCTGGCGGGCGATTTCCAGCGATTTTCGCAGGAACGCCAACTGATCGGCAATCACGTCCGGCAGCTTCTCGCGGCCCCGCCCGGTATGCATAATGACAAGGCCGGCGTCGGTGTCGGCGGCGACGCGGGCAATGTCGGGCTCGCGCTGCAACCCCCAGACATCGTTGACGATGTGTGCGCCGGCGGCGACCGCGAGCCGGGCGGTGTCGGCGCGGTAGGTATCGACCGAAATCAGCACCCCGCCGGCACTCGCCAGCGCTTCGATCACCGGCAGGATGCGGGCCTGTTCGTCGCTCGCCGATATCGCGGCGGCGCCCGGGCGGGTTGATTCCCCGCCGACATCGACGACCAGTGCCCCTTCCCCCATCATGCGCCGTGCCTGGGCCAACGCCTTTTCGGGGGCGTCGAACAGTCCGCCGTCGGAAAAGCTGTCGGGGGTGACGTTGAGGATGCCGACGACTACGGCTTTGCCGCCAAGGTCGAGATGGCGTCCATGTGCCAGCTGCCATCGCCTAGCCGTCATTTGCTCAGCAACCATGGGCTCATCAACCAAGAGGCTCATCAACGATGTGTGATCCGCTACGGATCAATTCCGTTGCGCTGGCAACGGCCGTAAAGCAAGGTGGTCGAAGAGGCAACATGATGAACCGATCCATGCTTGGCGTGAAACCATCCCTGCTCTGTGCGCTGCTGCTTGCCGCCACTGCCGTCCCGGCTGGTGCGGCCAATCTCGTCAAGACGTACAGCTATTTCGCCATTGGCGGCAGCACCCTCGACGACATCGAGGCACAACTCTCCAAACGCGGGCCGGAGGTCAAAAGCACGGGCACGCGGCACCCGGGCGCAACCCAGATGGCCTTCACCACCCGCATCAGCTATGCCAAGACTTCGAACTCCTGCCGGATCGCCGACGCGGTTGTGACCGTCAAGGTGAAGGTGATCCTTCCCGAATGGCGCCGCTCGCGCAAGGCCGATGCCGATGTCAGGCTGTTCTGGGACACGCTGGCCGCCGACATCAGACGCCATGAAGAGCGCCATGTCGAGATTGCCAAGAACCATGGCCGGGAACTCGAAGAGGACCTGAAAGCCACCTACCCGCAAAGGAATTGCGACGCTGCCAAGGCCAAGGCCGCCGAAATCACCGCGGCCGTTCTGGCCAGGCATGACCGGGCGCAGCTGCAGTTCGACCGTGTCGAAAGCGTCAATTTCGAAAGCCGCATCCTGAGGCTGCTGCGCTATCGCATCGAACGCATCGAGAGGGGTCAGCTGCCGCCGGCCTGACTCGAAAACCCGCGGCGCCGGCGAAAGCCAAATCCACCGAAGCGTAGTGCCAGCCTCGAAAAACTTTCGGGCGCCTGTCGAAATCGGCCTATTACGGAACGACATATAGCAGGGCTCGCCAGGCGCGGGCTTCAAAACGCCAATGCGATCAAAACGGTCAAAGGGACCGGAACGGCCGGACAGTGCCGGTCAATCGCAAGCTTACGGATGAACGATCATGGATCAGGCTGTCGACAAGCCAACGATGGTGGAAGCCGGCGTGCCACTGAGCGAAACCGAAAAGAACGCCATCATCGCCGGCGTGCTGCTGTCAATGCTGCTGGCGGCACTCGATCAGACCATCGTGGCGCCTGCCATGCCGACCATCGGGCATGCGCTCGGCCATGCGCAATACCTGCCGTGGATCGTCACCGGTTACCTCTTGACCGCGACCGCCATGGCACCGCTTTACGGCAAGATTTCCGACGTCTATGGCCGCCGGCCCACCGTTTATGCGGCGATCCTGATCTTTCTCCTGGGTTCGCTGGTCAGCGCCATGGCCCCCAACATGTTTGTGCTGGTTGTCGGGCGGGCGATCCAGGGCGCCGGTGGTGGCGGCCTTTTCACCTTGACGCAGACTGTCATCGGCGACCTCGTTCCGCCACGCGAGCGGGCGCGCTACGCTGCCTGGATCTCCGGCACCTGGGCTGTCGCCAGCATCGCCGGGCCGCTGCTCGGCGGCACTTTCGCCGAACATCTGCACTGGTCGTTGATTTTCTGGATCAACATTCCGCTCGGCCTGCTGGCCATGGCGATCATCAACAACCCGCTCAAGAAGCTGCCTATTGCCGCAAAGCAGCATCGCATCGACGCCCTCGGCGCGCTGCTGCTTGTCGTGGCCACGGCATTGCTGCTGCTGGCGCTGAACTGGGGCGGCAGCGAATATCCATGGCTGTCGCGCGAAATTGTTGGGCTGCTGGCCGTCTCGGTGGTTTTCTGGGTCGCGTTTGCCTTGCGGCTGCTGCGCGCGGCCGAACCACTCATCTCGCTTGAAGTGCTGAGCAACCCGATCGTTCTCGCCGGCACATCGTCGATGTTCCTCTTGCAGGCCGCCAACATAGGTCTGGCGGTCTATCTGCCTGTCTATCTGCAGTCGATTGTCGGCCTCTCGGTCAGCGAGTCGGGTCTGGCGATGCTGGGCCTGCTGCTCGGCACCGTGGCCGGCGCCACATTCAGCGGACGGACAATACCGCGCTTCGTCCATTACAAGCGGATCGCGATGGTCGGCGTGTTCTTCTCGATCCTATGTCTCGGACTGCTTGCTCTGGTCGCCGGGCACGCCTCGCTGCTGGTTGTCGAGATCTTGACGATCTGCATCGGCCTGGGAAGCGGAACCACCTTCCCGGTCGCCACCGTATCGGTTCAGAATGCCGTCGATCGCGCGCATCTTGGCGTCGCAACCGGCGTTCTGACCTTCCTGCGATCGCTGGGCAGCGCGCTCGGCGTCGCCATGCTCGGCGCTGTCGCGCTTGGCTACGGCTTGCCGCTTGCCGGTGAGGGCACGCTTGCCGTCGGACAGGCTATTTCAGTGGTGCCCTTCGTGATGATCTTCCTTGTCGCCGCGGCAACGCTGCTGCTGGCGCTGATCACACTAGGCCTGATGCCGGAAAAGCCCCTTCGCGGTCAGGCCGACCATCCTCCGGTGATGGCGGAATAGAAGCGGTCGGCGAAACTGAGTCGATCCAGCGGCTCAGTCGACGACGCCGAGCTTCTTCTGCAGGCTGGTCGACGAGGTCGTGTACTGGAACACGATGCGTTCGCCGGGGCTGATGATGCGCTTGGCCGCCTGCGCCATCAGCGCCACCTCGTGGAAGCCCGACAGGATCAGCTTCAGCTTGCCGGGATACCAGTTGATGTCGCCGACCGCGAAGATGCCGGGCACCGATGTCTGGAACTTCTCGGTATCGACCGGAATGAGGCTCTCGTGCAGATTGAGCCCCCACTCCGCGATCGGCCCGAGCTTCATGGTCAGGCCGAAGAACGGCAGCATGCGCGTGCAAGGCACCTCAATATCGCCGTCCGGTCCCTTGATGACAGCCGATGAGAGATGGCCGTCGGCGCCGGTCAGTCCGGTCACTTGCCCGACCTGGAAATCGAGTTGCTTCATCTCCTGCATGGCATACATCTTGTTGACGCTGTCGGGTGCGGCGCGGAATTCGGGCCGCCGGTGCACCAGCGTCACGCTCTTGGCCACCGGCTGCAGGTTGAGCGTCCAGTCGAGCGCCGAATCGCCGCCGCCGACAATGACAAGGTCGTGGCCGCGAAAATCTTCCATCCTGCGTACCGAATAGAAGACGCTTTTGCCTTCATAGGGTTCGATGCCCGGGATCGGCGGCCGCTTGGGCTGGAAGGAACCGCCGCCGGCGGCAATCACCACGACCTTGGCTTCGAACACCTCATCCTCGTCGGTGGTGACGCGAAAGCTGCCGTCCTCCAGCTTTTCCAGGCTGGAAACCATGCGGTTGTAGGTGAAGTCAGGCTTGAACGGCGCGATCTGCTCGAGCAGTTTGTCGACCAGTCCCTGCGCCGAGATCGAAGGCCATCCTGGAATGTCGTAGATCGGCTTTTCCGGATAGAGTTCCGCGCATTGGCCGCCCGGCCGGTCGAGGATGTCGATCAGGTGGCACTTCATGTCGAACAGACCGAGTTCGAACACGGCAAACAGGCCGACCGGCCCTGCCCCGACAATGAGGACGTCTGTCTTGGTGATGTCGGCCATGCGGTGTGCCTCGCTGCGCATGACCCCGAAAATCGTAATCGATTTTCGGAAAGGATCATGCCCCAAATAAAAGTGCTACAGCGTCCTTTGCGCGTCCAAGAGGACGCGCGGCGCTGTAGCGGAACCCGAGCGACACTGCATGAGCAATCCGCCGCTGCCAAGCAGTAGCCGGCAATAATCAGTGTCTCAGCCCTGGCGGGCCGGCACCCGCACGACCAAACCGTCAAGCGCATCGCGCACCTTGATCTGGCACGACAGCCGCGAGTTCGGCTGAACGTCGTAGGCGAAGTCCAGCATGTCCTCTTCCATCGCTTCCGGCTCGCCGACTTGCGCCGTCCATCCCTCGTCGACATAGACGTGGCAGGTCGCGCAGGCGCAGGCGCCGCCGCACTCCGCCTCGATCCCCGGCACCGCGTTGCGGATCGCGTTCTCCATGACCGTCGAGCCGTTCTCGGCGTCCATGTCGAATTGTGTGCCGTCATGGGCGATGAAAGTCAGCTTGGTCATTTGTCACCTGAAGGGAGTCTCAGCCGAGATAATCACTCCGGCTGACAAGTCAACTGCGCGCGAAAGCGCCGCTCGGTGACGTTTTTCCGCAAACCGGGTTCAGCGACTGATGGCGGCGATGAAATCGCGCACTTCGTCGATCAGCGCGCCAAGCCGCCCGAGCGTCTGGTTGTCTTCCGGCCGGTGCTCGATCTCGGTGGCGCAATCGGCGATGGCAAAGGCACCGACACCGCGTGCCGAACCCTTCAGCCCATGCGCCAGCAGAAGCCGGTCCTTGATGTCGGCATCGACTATTTTCTCGCGCACCGACAGGGCCTGTTGTACAAACAGCGCCAGCACCTCTTGCTCGAGGCTGCGGTCGCCCATGGTCTGGCGGGCAAGGTGTGCCAAATCGACCGGCCGTGACCGCCTAGGTCCGGATACGTCGCCCCCGGGCATTGAGAAGGCAATGCCGCTTTCGCCACGCATGAACTCGAACTCCGTTTCTTCGATCGCCCGAAAAACTAGGCGATTCCAGTGGACAACGGGTTAATGAGTGGCCGGGAAAAATGTTGCGAAAGCGGCGCCGAAATCACGCTTCCGTTAACCTTATATTTAAAGTTTTACGTATCTCGCGGAATGCATGTTTTCTTTACCCCCCTGTGTCATTACGATACGAGGGGTCCATTTTCAGCCTCCTGCGCGGGGTACGATAAAAACAGAATAATAAGCCGCGGCAGCTAGTACAGGGTAGTAGGCATGGCAAAGAAAACAACGACGACGAGAACTCTCGACAACGATGTGGCCAGGGAACTGGAAAAGGCGCTTGATCTAGACCTCAGCAGCGATGCCGGCGACCTCGACATCGCGGCTTCGATGGAAGATCTGGAAGCGCAGATATCGCAGGCCGCCGACGAACTGGCGCGCGAGGGACGCAACGATAAGCCGGCCCCAGCGGTCAATCAGAGCCAGACCGCGCGCAGTGAGGCCACGAAACCCGCGCCCCAGCCTAAGCCCGCCGAGTTGCGCCCCGTCGAAACACGCAATGGCGCCCAGCCCGCGGGTTTCGCGCCAGCCAACGACGATCGCCAGAAGGACTACAAGACGCTGCTGCACAGCCTCAACAGGCGTGCCTCGAACACCATTTACTGGGTCGTTGCCTTTGTCTCGCTCGCCTGGTTCGCCGGTGCAGGCGGTCTGGCCAACCTCCTTTTCGGACCGAGCATCTGGAGAATCCGCACGCTCGACCAGTTTCTCGCCCGTCCCGAACTGATCGGTCTGGCAGTTGCGGCAATTGTGCCCGTCATTCTGTTCTGGGCCTTCGCGGCGATGATTCGCCGCGCTCAGGAAATGCGCATTGCCGCCCAGTCGATGACCGAAGTGGCCTTCCGCCTGACCGAGCCGGAAAACCTTGCCCAGGATCGCGTCATGATGATCGGCCAGGCCGTTCGTCGCGAAGTCGCCGCCATGGGCGAAGGCATCGAGCGCACGCTTGCCCGCGCCGTCGAACTGGAAACGCTGGTCCACAGCGAAGTCAACCAGATCGAGCGCTCCTATTCGGAGAATGAGTCCCGCATCCGTTCGCTGGTCGACGGGCTCGGCAGCGAGCGTGAAGCCGTCGTCAGCCATGCCGAGCGCGTCCGCGCCTCGATCACCGGCGCGCATGAGACGCTGAAGGACGAGATCGGCGCCGCCTCCGACATCATCCGCGACAGCATCCTCAATGCGTCTACCAAACTCTCGATGACGATCACCAATTCCGGCGACACGCTCATCGACCGCATCAATGAAAGCTCGTTGTCGATCTTCGATTCGGTGGAAGGCCGGCTCGATACGATCACCGACAAGCTGTCGACCTCGGGCGAGGCCTTCGCCAGCCTTCTCGACACCCGCATAGCCAAACTGACCGACACCACCGACGGCCTGACACGGTCGTTGACCGATCTCCTCGACGATCGCACCACCGGCATGGTGTCTCTGCTCGGCGGTGCCGCGCGCACCCTCAATTCGGAATTCGAGGCCAGCCTCAACGGCATCGAGCGGACGCTCGCCGAGCGCGGCCAGGCGCTGATCAGTGAGTTCCAAACCCGCGCCGAGGCGCTGGACACCGGAACGCAGAAGCTCAACGCGGCGCTCGAGGCCCGCGCCCGCCAGATCAATGAGACGCTGGTTGAGCGTGCCCGCGAAATCGCGCACACGTTTGCCGAGAGCAAGGACACGCTGTCGGCGATGATCGATCAGGGCAAGACCCAGATCGGTGCCGACATGGCCGACATCGTCACCTCGACCTCCTCCATGCTCGAAGCCCGCGCCAGCGACTTCGCCGGCCGCATGGAAGCCGCACGTCACGTCGTCTCACGTTCGTTCGATAGCGACATTCAGCGGCTCGCCGATGCCCGCGCCGGCATCGAGGAAGCCGTCGAAAACCACAGCCGCAAGCTTTCGGAAAGCCGCGAGCGCATGGCCGAGGCCATGCAGGCCGACCTGGCGAAGTTCGAAGAAGGTCGCGCTGGCATCGATGCCGCGGTGACCGACCAGGTGCAGAAGCTGGCCGAAGGCCGCAGCCTGATCGCGCGCGCCCTCGAGGAGGATCTGCGCAAGGTCAATGAATCGCGGGCGGCCATCGATGCGTCGCTCGGCGGCCATCTTGAAAGGCTGGAAGAAGGCCGCAACAGACTCTCTGCTGCCTTGAACGAAGACTCCGGGAAACTGGTACAAGCTCGTACAATCATTGATGAAATGGTTGCTGGGCACGTCGGCAAGCTGGCCGAGGGCCGCAGCATCCTGTCGCGCGCTTTGGAAGCCGATCTCGGCAAATTGTCCGACAGCCGCGCCAGCATCGACGGTCTCGTCGCCGGCCAGGTCGAGAAGATCGCCGAGGGTCGCGCCGTACTCGCCAAGGCACTGGAAAACGACATCAGCGGCATCAAGAGCCTGATCGAAGCCCATTCCGCCAAGCTGGCGGACGACCGCACGCAGCTTTCCCAGTCGCTCGACAACGATCTGTCCAGCATACGCGGCCTGATCGACAGCCATGCGGGACGGCTGGTCGAGGATCGCAGCCTGCTGTCGCAGACGCTCGAGGCTGACCTTTCCAAGTTGGCCGAAAGCCGATCGAGCATCGATGGCCTGGTTGCCGGCCAGGTCGAGAAGCTCGCCGAAGGCCGCGACATTCTCAAGCGGGCGCTGGAATCCGATCTGAACACGATCAAGGGCGTCATTGCCAGCCAGTCGGAAAGGCTCGCCGAGGATCGCGGGCAGCTTTCGCGGGTGCTGGAAGCCGACCTGCAGAATGTGAACAGCGTCATCGCCGACCACATGAACAAGCTCGTTCAGGATCGTTCGACCTTGTCGAAGGCGCTTGAAGATGATCTCGCCAAGCTGGCGGAGAGCCGCTCCAGCATCGACGGGCTGGTCGCCGGCCAGGTCGAGAAGTTGTCGGAAGGCCGCAACATCCTGCGGCGTGCGCTGGAAGCCGACCTCAATGCGATCCAGAGCACCGTTGCCGACCAGTCGCAGAAACTGGTCGATGACCGGGCACAGTTCGCCCGTGCGCTCGAGGCCGATCTCGAAAGCGTCAACAGCCTTGTCAACAGCCACTCCGAACGGCTCGCCCAGGATCGTTCGACGTTGTCGAAGGCACTCGAGGCTGATCTCGAAAACGTCAGTGGCCTGGTAGGCAGCCATGCGGAACGGCTTGTCGGAGAGCGCTCGACCCTGTCCAAGGCGCTCGAAGACGATCTTGCCAAGCTGGCCGAAAGCCGCTCCAGCATCGACGGGTTGGTTGCCGGTCAAGTCGAGAAGCTGTCGCAAGGCCGCGACATCCTGCGGCGCGCGCTGGAAGCCGACCTCAATGCGATCACGAGCACCGTTGCCGACCAGTCGCAGAAACTGGTCGATGACCGGGCGCAGTTCGCCCGGGCACTCGAGGCTGATCTCCAAAACGTCAGCGGCCTGGTGAACAGCCATTCGGAAAGACTTGTCGGCGAGCGCTCGACCCTGTCGAAAGCTCTCGAAGACGATCTCGCCAAGCTGGCGGAAAGTCGCTCCAGCATCGACGGACTGGTCGCCGGCCAGGTCGAAAAGCTCGCCGAAGGCCGCGATATCCTCAAGCGTGCGCTGGAAGCCGACCTGCAGAAGCTTTCCGCAAGCCGCAGCGATATCGACGACATCATCGCCGGACATGTCGGCAAGCTGTCGGAAGGCCGCAACATGCTGGCCCGGGCGCTGGAAGACGATCTCGGCAAGCTCGCCGAGACCCGCCAGGACGTCGACCGCTCGCTGTCGGGCCATATCGACCAGATCGCCGCCAGGAGCACCGATATCTCTGCCGCGATCGCTGCCGATGTCGAGAAGATCGAGCAGGCGTTCAGCCGCCAGACCGGTGTCATCGAGGAGCGCGCCGGCACCATGGAGCGTGCGCTCTCGACAGGCGTCGACAACGTCCGAGCCGTGCTCGAGAAGAGTGCGGTCTTCGTAGCCGGCGCGTTGCGCGAAAAGGTCCTCGAAGTCACCAGCACGCTGCATGAGCAGGCCGGTGCCGCGTTCAGCGACGCCGACCGCAAGATCGCCGAGCGCGCCGAGCAGACCTCCGCCGCCCTGCTGGCCAGGGCCGAAGACATCGCCCGCACCTTCGAGGAGGCCGATCGTCGCCTCCACACCCGTGCGGAAGATACGTCGAACGCCTTGCTTGCCCGCGCGGATGACACCTCCAGCTCCCTGCTGGCCCGCGCCCATGAAACCGCTGACCAGCTGGCCGCTCGTGCAAGCGAGATAGCCGGTACCTTCGACGTGGCGGACCAGAGGATCGCCGCCCGCGCCCAGGAAACCGCTGATCAGCTAGCCGCCCGGGCCCAGGACACCGCCGACCATATGGCCACCCGTGCGGCCGAGATTGCCGGCGCGTTCGATGCGGCAGACCAGAAGCTGGTCGCCCGCGCTGTTGAAACCGCACAGTCGCTGGCCGCCCGCGCAGGCGACATCCTGCGTAACTTCGAAGGCGCCGATCAGCGGCTCGGTATGCGCATCGGGGAATCTGCCGAGGCGCTTGCCGCACGAGCATCGGATCTCGGCCGTATCTTCGATGCCGCCGACCAGCAATTGGTCTCGCGCATCGCCGAAGGTTCGGAAGCGCTGTCGAGCCGTGCGTCGGAAATCGGCCGCATCTTCGACGAAGCCGATCAGCGTCTGGTGTCGCGCATCGCCAGCAGCTCGTCGACGATCGGCGAGCATGCCGAGACCATCGTCGGCGCCTTTACCGACACCGAGCAGAGGGTCGCCGAACGTGCGAGGCGGACCGGTCAGGAAATGGCCGTGCATGCCCGCGAAATCGAGCAGGCGCTTACCGGCGCCGACGAGCGGCTCGCATCGAGCGCGGCGGCGGCCGCCGCTCGTGTCGAAGAGCAGGTCTCAGGCGTCGAGAACCGCCTCGCCTACACGGCAGAGACGATGGGCCAAAGGATCAACGAACAGGTGGCGAATGCCGAGGCGCAACTCGTCTCGCGCGCGAATGTGATCGCGGAGACCTTCACCGCGGTTGGCCAGCATATCGGCCAGAGCACCAACGACGCCGCCAAGACGATCGGCGCCAACACCCGCGAGCTCAACACCATGCTCGCGGCGCGTTCGGCCGAAATGTCGAAGATCCTCGACGAAACCGCGCGGCCGCTGGTCGAGCGCTTCGCCCAGGGCGGCTCGGAACTGCAAAAGAGCATGGAAGAGGTCACCGAACGCGCCACCGAGAAGCTGCGCAGCGAGAATGCCGCACTTGTCAACGCGCTCGCCAACCGCACCGCCGAGACCTTGTCGGCGGTCGAAGGCGCCCGTTCGTCCCTGTCCGACAGCGTCGCCGATCTCATTGGCCGCATGACCACGTCCAGCTCGCAGCTCGGTCAGTTGATCGAGCAGGCCGCGGTCAATCTCGGCCAGGTCGACGAACGTCTGAGCGGCAGCACGCAAAGCTTCGCCGCCACCACCGAGAAGGCCGCGCAAACCTTCGCCAGCTCGGCACGGCTGGTCGATTCGAACACCACAAGGCTGACGGAACTGTCGTCGTCTACCTTGCGCGAAGTCGCATCGATCGCCACCAAGTTCGATGAACACAGCCGCCTGCTGGCCAGCGCCTCGGACCTGCTGAGCTCGGCCCAGAGCAACCTCGAGCACACGCTCGAAAGGCAGTCGTCGCTCGAGGATCTCGCCGTCGGCCTGGTCAAGAAATCGGAAGATCTCGAAAGGGTCATGCGCTCGTTCGAAAATCTCGTCGGCCAGACGCTGCAGAACGCCGAGGGCAAGACGATGGAGTCGGCCGACAAGATCCGCAACGCCATCACCGACGTCGTCGATTCGGCGACCAAGCGCTTCGCCGATGCGACCGAAGAGATGCGGCGCACCGCGGGCTCGATCAAGAGCGAGCTCGACCTTACCCGCGCCGAGCTCAAGAAGGGCGTCATCGAGATGCCGGAAGAGGCAAAGGAATCGACCTCGGCCATCCGCCGTGCCGTTTCCGAGCAGATCAACGCCCTGAAAGAGCTTTCCGAGATCGTAGCGAAGTCCGGTCGCGGCGGCGGCGATGCCTCCGAGCAACGCAACCTGCGCCCGGCACCGCAAGCGCCGGCCGCACGCCCTGCCGAGCCACCACGGCGTGCACCACCGGCACCGCAGCCGGAGCTGCGTACACCGGAGGCGCCGTTGGGCGGCGTACCACTGCGCGGCACGCTCGACCTGGAGCGTCCGGCCGAGGCGGCACCGCGCCAGCGTGCAGATGCCGGCGCCCGTACGCCACAGGGCGGCTGGGTGCGCGATCTCCTGACCGGGGCATCGCGCGAAGAGGACGCCAGGCCGGCGACGCCCGCGGAAGCACCGCGCGCGGCTCCTGCCCAGCGCTCGCCGCTGCATGTCGTGGAATCGCTGAACTCGCTCTCCGTCGACATCGCGCGGGCCATCGACCACGATGCTTCGATCGAGCTGTGGAACCGCTACAGGCGTGGCGAGCGTGACGTCTTCACGCGGCGGCTCTACACGCTGAAGGGCCAGCAGACGTTCGACGAGATCCGTCGCAAGTATCAGGCGGAGGCCGAGTTCCGCACCGCCGTCGACCGCTACTGCGACGATTTCGAAAAGCTGCTCAAGGATGTCTCGCGCAACGACCGCGACAACATCATGGCGCAGACCTACCTGACGTCGGACACCGGCAAGGTCTACACCATGCTGGCCCATGCCAGCGGCCGTCTGCACTAAGGGCGGGACAGCAAAACAGAAAGGGCGACCTGCCCTTTCTGTTTGGAGCCAATCCTGAAAAGATCGTTTCGAATGCCGCCAATCTCGCGATTTGGTTGGATGCTAGTGCTGTGGATTGAGGCTGGGATTTCGTGGCAATGCAGACAATTCGTGGTGATCTGCTTCAGCTTGCACTCGATGGAAAGTTCGATGTCATCGTGCACGGATGCAACTGCCAGTGCAAAATGGGCAAGGGAATTGGTCTTTCGATAAAGCAGCGTTTTCCCGAGGCTTACGCCGCAGACTGCGCAACACCGAAGGGCGACCCGGCCAAGCTGGGAAGCCTGTCCGTTGCTGAGATCAGGCGAGAGGGCCGCACGTTCCATGTCATCAACGGCTACACGCAGTTCCATTGGCAGGGAACAGGCATGAGGGCAGACTACGAAGCAATCCGGAAAGTCATGCAGGCCATCAAAGCCAAATTCACAGGCAAGAGGATCGGGTACCCGAAAATTGGCGCAGGGCTGGCTGGAGGTGATTGGGAAACGATAGCCTCAATCATCGAGGACGAACTCGCCGGTGAAGATCACACGCTTGTCGAATACGCGGCCTAACCCGTTTCGGCTCACCGGCTCATCGCTATTTGACCCCTTCAGATGACCGAATCCGTCCAACGCACGATCTGCTTGGCGGTATCTCCAAACGCGCTGTCGAGCGCGCTGACATAGGCAGGATTGCCGCTGCCTGAAACGGGCGCCGATGCGGTGAAGCTCTTGGAGGCTCGCACCTCGCCATTGCGGTCGTTCAATATCCGCACGAACAGGTCAACCTCGGCGTGCTCGCCGCCGTCGACGCGGACTTCGAAAGACCGGACCTCGACGATCACCTGGTAGTCGATCGCCAGGCCCTCGCCCGGCTTGCCGACGCCGGCAAAGCTGCCCGAACGCTGGAAGGTCTCGGCCAGCCGCGCCTGCACGATCAGCGGCAGCCGGTCGGCCCATTGCGCGCCCTTGAGATACTGGATCGAGCGATCCGAGGGCTTGATGACGATGTTTTGGCTGTCCAACGCCTTGAGTGCCGACGGCTGCGCGATCAGGATTTGTCGGCGGCTGTGGCCATGCGCGTCGACCGAAGGCGCCGACAGCTCGAACGTATCGAGCGGCGCGGGCTTGCCGCCCAACACAGCGCAGCCTGCTAGCGTCAAGGCAAGCAGTGCCGCAGCCGATGTCAATCCGCCCGTTCTCACCCACACAGACTTCACGCGCGATCCCCGTTGTCCCCGGATCGTAAGATCAACCCGCTTTCTTGGCTCATGTTCTTGGGGCGTGCCGAAGCCGAAGTCAACGCCGCGCCCTGCCATCGAATTGCCGGACCTCGCCATCGCCACCCGAAAGGATGCGCTGCGGATTGCGGCTGAGATCCGTTACGGCTTCCTCAATGCGACTGATCGAACGGCGGCTGTCCTGCACCAGCGCCTCGACATTCGAAAGCCCCTGGCCCGAGAAGCGTGCCAGATTGTCGGTAATGACGCCCAGGCGGGAATTCAAAGTGTCGGCAACCTGCTTGAACGACTTGAGCGTATCCCTGGCATCGGCCATCACGCCGTCGGCCTGCCCCGATCCGAGCAAGGTGTCGACCTTGGCCAGGATGCCGTCGACACGCACCGAGGCATCGTTGAGCCGCTGTGCGAGTTGCTTGGCATCCTTGATCGTCTGGTCGATGTCGTCGGCCCGGTTGGCGAACTTGTCGGTCACCTTAGCGATGTCGGCGGCGGCCTTGTCGGCGTTTTCGCTGGCTTTCTGGATGTTGGCCAGTGCGGAGCGCACCTGCGCCGGATCGATGCCATCGAGCACGCCGTCGACCTTGGCCAGCGTGCCTTGCGTCTGCTTGGCGAAATCGTTGACCGACCCGACCGCGGTGTCGACATTCTTGATCACGCCGTCGAGCTGCGTCGACGTCTGCTTGAGATTCGCGGTTGCCGTATCGACGTTGGCGACGATGCTCTTGATCTTGTCCTTGTCGACGGCATTGAGCAGGCCTTCGGCTGCTTTCAGCGTGCCGTCGAGCTTGCCGGAAACGCCTTTCAGCTCGTCGGAGAGCGCACTGACGCTGGACAGGAACTTGTCGATGCCGTCCGAATTCTTGGCCAGCGCATCGGAGAAAGTCTGCGCGTTCTTGACCGTTTGCGTCAGCGGCCCGCGCACGTCCTTGGTGAAGCCTTCAAGCTCCGAAAGAACCTTGTCGGCGCGGGAGAAGATGTTCTGTGCCGTCTGCAGCAGGTTGGTCACCGCCGATGGGTTGGCGACGATCTCGGCGACCTTGCCTTCCTTCTCGGCCTGGTCGAGGAGCTTTACTTCCTTGGGGTCAGCGCCCTTGAGTTCGATATTGGCCTGTCCGGTGAGGCCGGCGAGGCCGATATCGGCCTGCGTCGACTTGGTGATCGGCGTCAGGCGATCGATCTCGGTGTCGGCGATGGCGACGGTCGGATTGTCGACATCGATATAGACACGCCTGACATCACCGACCTTGACGCCGTTGAACAGCACGAAGCTGCCTCGGCCAAGTCCGGAAGCCGAGCCCGGAATACGCACGCGCAGCAACGTGGTCTCGCCCTTGTCGCCGATCGCCGCCGTCCAGTAGACGAAGGCAAACGCCGCCAGGATCGCGGCCAGCGTGAAAATGCCGACAATAACGTAGTTGGCTCTGGTTTCCATTGTCCCACTTATGGCTATGCGCGTGCCGCAAGATCAAGTTGCCGGGCACGTTTTCCGCGGAAATAGGATTTTACCCACGGCTCCTCGCTCTTCAGCATGTCGTCAATGGTGCCTTCGACCAGCACTCTCTTCTTGCCGAGCACGGCGACGCGATCGCAAGCGGTGAAAAGCGTGTCGAGATCGTGCGTCACCATATAAACGGTCAGATCCATCGTATCGCGCAGCTTGACGACCAGTTCGTCGAACTCCGCCGCGCTGATCGGATCGAGGCCGGATGTCGGCTCGTCGAGGAAGACGATGTCGGGGTCGAGCGCCAGCGCACGTGCCAGCGCCGCCCGCTTTATCATGCCTCCGGAAAGTTCGGACGGAAATTTCTGCGCCGCGTCCGGCGGCAGCCCGACCAGCTCGACCTTGAGCATCGCCAGTTCGTCCATCAGCTTTCGCGGCAGGTCGAGATATTCGCGCATGGGCACCTGGACGTTTTCCAGCACCGTCAGCGCCGAAAAAAGGGCGCCGTGCTGAAACAGCACGCCAAGCCGCATGTCGACGCGCAGACGCTCGACGTCGCTCGCCTTCTCGACATCGACGCCGAACAGCTTGATCGTGCCCGACTGCTTGCGCGTCAGGCCGAGAATGGTGCGCAGCAGAACGGATTTGCCGGCGCCCGAGGCACCGACAAAGCCGAGGATCTCGCCGCGCCGGATATCGAGCGACAGCTTGTCGAGGATGAGCTTGTCGGCGAACGAGACGGTGATGTTGTGCGCAGAGAGCACAATGTCGCCCTCGCCCGTTTCGTCCGCGATCGCGACCGCTTTTTTTCTGCTCAGCAGCGCCATCTCAGAACTCGATCGCTGCGTAGAAGATGGCGAAAAGCCCGTCGAGGATGATGACGACGAAGATCGACTTCACCACCGAGGCGGTGACGTGCTGGCCGAGCGATTCGGCGCTGCCGCCGACCTTCATGCCTTCGACCGAGGCGATCGTGCCGATGATCATGGCCATGAACGGCGCCTTGATCAGACCGGCGAAAATGGTGCTGAGATCGATGGCGACGCGCAGCCGGTCGATGAAGGCAGCAGGTGCGATATCGGAGTACAGCCAAGCCGCGGCGATGCCGCCGCCGAGTGCCGCGAAATTGGCAATGATGGTGAGGCACGGCAAGGCGATGACCAGCGCCACGAGGCGCGGAAAGACCAGCACGCCGATCGGGTTGAGGCCGATGACCTTCAGCGCGTCAACCTCTTCGCGCATCTTCATCGAGCCGATCTCGGCGGTGATCGCGCTGCCGGAGCGGCCGGCAATCATGATCGCCGTCATCAGCACGCCGAGTTCGCGCAGGATCAGCACGCCGACCAGGTCGACGACGAAGATATCGGCGCCGAAATAGCTGAGCTGATAGGCACCCTGCTGGGCAACGATGGCGCCGACGATCGCCGACATCAGCACCACCACCGGAATGGCGCCGACGCCCATGCGGTCGATCTGGTTGAAGATCGCCGCCGGGTTGACGGCATGGCCACGGCCGAGCTTCATCTGCGCGCCGCGGATGGTGGCGCCGAGGATGTTCATCGAGGCGAGGAAGTCGTCGCGCATCTCGTAGACGCGCCGGCCCACCGCCTCCAGCGCGCGAATGATGATGTTGGGTGGCCGTGCCGGACCGGATTCGGGTTCGCGCCGGACGGCCTCGCCCACCGCATCGAGCAGGATGTTGGCAATCTCGCTCTGGCCTTGCATGCTGATCTTGACGCCCTTCTTCTCGAAGGCACTGACCAGCCGGTCGATCAGCCAGGCGCCGGCGGTATCTATCTTCTCGATCTTGGAAAGATCGAGCGCCAAGGTCTTGAAACCACTTCGCTTCTCGATCTTGCGCATGTCGGCGTCGATCAGCGCGACGGTCCGTGTCGTCCAGATTCCCGAGAAGACGCAGCCGAGAACGCCGTCCTCCTCGCCGATCGCCACGCGCGGTTCGTGGTCAGCCTCCCCCGCGGTCGTGCCGCTTGCGTCGCGCTTGCCGATGGTCAACATGGCGTCCTGTTTAGCCTGACGGAACCAAGCTGTCGATTTGCCGACTCGCCCGTTGTTGCATAGCCGGAGCAGAAAAATATGGCGCGTGTCATTTCGGTTGAGGCAGAACGTTTCCCCATCGCCGGAACCTTCACCATTTCACGCGGTTCCAAGACCGAGGCCGAGGTCATCACCTGCACGATCAGCGAAAACGGCCACGCTGGTCGCGGCGAATGCGTTCCCTACAAGCGCTATGGCGAGACCATGGATGGCGTCCGTGACGCGATAGAGGCCATGCGGGACCGGATCGCAGGTGGGATCAGCCGGAGCGCCTTGCTCGACGCCATGCCGGCCGGAGCCGCCCGCAACGCCATCGACTGCGCTTTGTGGGACCTGGAGGCAAAGATCAGCGGAATGCCGGTGGCTGCTGCCATTGGCGCTGTATCGTTAAGGGCACTTGAAACGGCCTACACGCTGTCGTTGGGTGAACCGGAAGCGATGGCGGCGCAGGCGCGTGCCAATGCGGCGCGGCCGCTGCTCAAGGTCAAGATCGGCGGCGACAACGACGTCGCCCGGATCCGCGCCGTTAGGCAAGCCGCGCCCGACAGCCGCATCATCCTCGACGCCAATGAGGGCTGGACCGACGACAACATCGCCGCGAACCTCGCCTTTGCCGCCGAGCAAGGCATCGCGCTGATCGAACAGCCGCTGCCGGCCGGCAAAGACGAGATCCTGTGCCATATCGCGCATCCCGTACCGATCTGCGCCGATGAAAGCGTGCATGAGGCTGACAATCTCGAAGCGCTCGTCGGCCTCTATGATGCCGTCAACATCAAGCTCGACAAATCGGGCGGACTGACGGCGGCGTTGGTGCTGCGCGATCACGCCCGCGAGCTGGGTTTCGGCGTTATGGTCGGCTGCATGGTCGGCACGTCGCTGGCGATGGCGCCGGCGGTATTGCTCGCCCAGGATGCCGATTTCGTCGACCTCGACGGTCCGCTCCTGCTTGCCCGCGACCGTGTGCCAGGCCTTGTCTACCAGGGATCGCTGGTGTCACCGCCTGATACGGCGCTGTGGGGCTGAGCGCGCCGCAAGCCCGATCAGCACCAGTCCGATCAAGGCGATCGGGATCATGGCAAAAAAGCCGTCGACGCCGAAGCGGTGGTAAAGCGGGCCGGACGCCAACGTCACCACCGCCATGAAGAAGCCGTTGGAGAAGTAGGCGATGCCTTGCGCAGCACCTGTCCGTTCCTCGGAGACCGTTTCGCCGATCATCTTCTGCAGGCCGATCAGAACCAGCGCCACCGAGACCGAATGCAGTGTCTGGACGCCGAAAAATCCGGCAACGCCGAGGCCGAGCGGCCACACAAGCGGAAAGGCAATCCAGCGCACGATCGCCCCGACCCCCGCCATCACCATGATCGAGACGACCGAGAACGAGCTAAAATAGCGGGTGAACATCATGAACATGCAGACTTCCGCGACCACGCCCCAGGCCCACAAAAGGCCGACAACCGAATCGCTGAGGCCGATCGATTTCCAGTAGATGGAGACGAAGCCGTACAGGAATGCGTGGCTGGCGGTGATGACGCCGACACCGATGGAAAAATACAGGAAATATGCGTTGAGAAGCTTCGGCGCCACGTGCTGGATGTCGGTTGCCGACAGCGGCGAGGCGCGTCGCGGACGGCCGAGACGCGGCGCCAGCAAGCCGGCCGCAAGGGCCGCGGCAAGCGATGCGAAAATGATCACCGGAACGGCCCCGGAGCCGGTTGCCGACAGGATGAAGCCGCCGGCGACATTGGCGAACAGGTAGGAGATCGAGCCCCATTTGCGCATGCTCGTATAGTTCGAGCCAAACCGGCGCACACCCGAAAGTGCCAGCGAATCGGCGAGCGGCGAATGCGGCGTCCAGACGATGGTCAGCGCCAGCGACACCGCCAGCACCATGGCGTAGCTCGGCGTCAGGAAATAACCGGCCGACAGCAGCAGCGACGCCGCCACCAGCGCGATATAGACATTGGCACGGTCCCCGGCTCTGTCGGCAAGTGATGTCAGCAATGGCGTCGTCACCACGCGCAGGAACATAGGCGCCGCCAGAATGACGGCGATCTGCTCGGCGTGGAAACCCTTGGCCTCTAGCCACAGCGGGAAATAGGGCACATGCGTTCCGAGCGGCACGAACAGCGTCGCGAAGATCAGGCTCATGCGCAGTTCGAAATGGCTCGGCTTGACGAGTTGTTCGGGCGACAACGGCGGTAGCGACATGAATCGATCCAATAACGCTGCGCTCTACGGCCGGCAACGTGTCGATCCCTTAACATGGGCGAAAACCGGGCGAAACCGGTTGGCCTAATCGATTGATCCCCGAAAACCCGCCGTGAGGGTCGCGTCAGGCCGCCTGCCCGACCCGGTCTTCGAGGAGCAACGGGATAAAGGGTTCGTCCGGCGCCTCGGGCAGCACCTGCGCCCAGGTCAGGATTTCCATCCGGCCGTCAAAATGCTCGACCACCGCCGTACAGCTTTCCACCCAGTCGCCGGTATTTATGTATTGGACGTCGCCAAAATTCTCGATGGCAGCATGATGGATATGGCCGCAAATGATGCCGTCGACATGCGAGCGGCGCGCCTCTTCCGCAAGCATGGTCTGGAACGAGCCGATGAAATTCACCGCCTTCTTGACGTTGACCTTGGCCCAGGACGAGAACGACCAGTACGGCAGGCCAAGCAGTTGGCGCAGCCGCGTCACCACGCGGTTGACCAGCATGGCCGCGTCATAGGCGTGGTCGCCGAGATAGGCGAGCCAGCGCGCGTTGTGGACGACGGTGTCGAACTGGTCGCCATGGATGACGAGCAGCCGCTTGCCGTCGGCGGTCTCGTGGATGGCGCGGTCGGCGACGACGATGCCGCCGAAATGCACGCCCTGGAACTGGCGCGCGAACTCGTCATGATTGCCGGCGATGTAGGTAATGTTGGCGCCCTTGCGCGCCTTGCGCAGCAATTTCTGCACGACGTCATTGTGGCTTTGCGGCCAGTGCCAGCTTCGCCGCAGCCGCCAGCCATCGACGATATCGCCGACCAGGTAGATGATGTCGGCGTCATGATATCTAAGGAAATCGATCAGGAATTCGGCCTTGGCCGCCTTCGAGCCGAGATGAACGTCGGAAATGAACATGCTGCGGAAAGTGCGGGGCTCTTGGCCTGACATCGCGATTTCACCCTTGCTTTCGCGCAGGCTATGCCCCGATTCATGCAACAACCGTATGACGGTTGCGATTGGTCCAGCCGAAGGACTAGCTTGCCGCCGGCTCACAAGGAGAAAATCATCATGGATCTCGGCATTCGCGGAAAGAAAGCCATCGTCTGCGCTTCCAGCAAGGGGCTTGGGCGTGGCTGCGCCATGGCACTGGCCGAGGCCGGTTGCGACATCGTCGTCAACGGGCGCAATGCCGAGTTGGTGGCCAAGACCGCCGCCGGGCTGCGCGAGCGCTACGGCGTGACGGTGACCGAAGTCGTCGGCGACGTTTCGAAGCCGGAGGTGCAGAAGGCGCTGCTCGCCGCGTGTCCCGAACCGGACATCCTCGTCAACAACAATGGCGGCCCGCCACTGCGGGATTTCCGTGAACTCGATCGGGCGAAGATCCTTGAAGGCGTCACCCAGAACATGGTGACGCCGGTCGAGCTGGTGCAGGCCGTCATCGACGGCATGGCAGCGCGCGGCTTCGGCCGCATCGTCAACATCACCTCGCTGTCGGTCTACGTCCCCATTCCCGGCCTCGACCTGTCGTCGGGCGCGCGCGCCGGCCTGACCTCGTTCCTCGCCGGCGTGGCGCGAACAGTGATCGCCCGCAACGTCACCATCAACAACATGCTGCCGGGAAAACTCGACACCGACCGGCTGCGTGGCCCGCATGAGGCCGGCACACCGGAGGATCCAGCGGCGGCCGCCGCGCGCAAGACCCGCATCAGCGCCGATGTTCCGGCCAAGCGGCTCGGCACGCCGGAGGAATTCGGCCAGATCTGCGCCTTCCTGTGCTCGGTCCATGCCGGTTATCTGACTGGTCAGAACATACCGGTCGACGGCGGTCTATACGTCAGCGCCTTTTGATCGATGCGCCATGGGCGCAGCAGGACTCACGTGCGATGAAACCGGCATAAACGTTTGATATAATATTGTTTTAGGCGCGCCGCCGGGTAAAGCTGCCGGCGCGTCATTTAGCGTCGCGACAAACCTTGGCCGCATGCTAAAAGGACTCTCCAGGCAGATTTCGAGGGAGCGGCCGCATGGAAGGCGAGACCAAGAAGACGGCACGTTCGGACCTCGACGAAGCCGCCCTCTACTTCCACAAGCACCCAAGGCCGGGAAAGCTCGAAATCCAGGCGACCAAGCCGCTCGGCAACCAGCGCGACCTTGCGCTCGCCTATTCTCCAGGCGTCGCCGCCCCTTGCCTGGAAATCCGCGACGATCCGGCGACCGCCGCCGACTATACGGCGCGCGCCAATCTGGTCGGCGTCGTCTCCAACGGATCGGCTGTGCTCGGCCTCGGCAATATCGGCCCGCTCGCCTCCAAGCCGGTGATGGAAGGCAAGGCTGTCCTGTTCAAGAAGTTCGCCGGCATCGACGTCTTCGACATCGAGATCGACGCGCCGGGCATCGACCGCATGGTCGAGACAATCTCGGCGCTGGAACCGACCTTCGGCGGCATCAACCTCGAGGACATCAAGGCGCCGGAATGCTTCGAAGTGGAAGAGCAGCTGAAGGCCCGCATGGGCATTCCGGTCTTCCATGACGACCAGCACGGCACAGCCATCATCGTCGCCGCCGCCGTGCTCAACGGCTTGGAATTCGCCGGCAAGACGATATCGGACATCAAGATCGTCACGTCGGGCGCCGGTGCGGCCGCCCTTGCCTGCCTCAATCTGCTGGTCTCGCTTGGCGCACGGGTGGAAAACATCTGGGTCACTGACCGTTTCGGCGTCGCCTACAAGGGCCGCGTCGACGAGATGGACCGCTGGAAAGACCCCTATGTGAAGGACACCGACGCGCGCACGCTGGCTGACGTGATCCCCGGCGCCGACGTCTTCCTCGGTCTGTCGGCGGCCGGTGTGCTGAAGCCGGAACTGCTGCAGCACATGGCGCCAAAACCGCTGATCCTGGCGCTGGCCAACCCCAATCCGGAGATCATGCCGGAAGCGGCGCGCGCCGCCCGTCCCGATGCGATGATCTGCACCGGCAGGTCGGATTTTCCCAATCAGGTCAACAACGTCCTGTGTTTTCCTTACATTTTTCGCGGTGCGCTCGACTGCGGCGCCAGCGCCATCAACGAGGAGATGAAGATGGCGGCGGTGCGGGCGATCGCGGCGCTTGCCCGCGAAGAACCCTCCGATGTCGCGGCGCGCGCCTATTCCGGCGAGACGCCAATCTTCGGGCCAGACTTCCTGATCCCCTCGCCCTTCGATCCGCGCCTGATCCTGCGCATCGCCCCGGCCGTCGCCAAGGCAGCCTGCGACACTGGCGTCGCGACAAGGCCGATCACCGATTTCGCCGCCTATATCGACAAGCTCAATCGCTTCGTCTTCCGCTCCGGACTGGTGATGAAGCCGGTGTTCTCGTCCGCCAAGGCATCGACCGCCAAGCGCGTCATCTATGCCGATGGCGAGGACGAGCGCGTGCTGCGCGCCGCCCAGGTGGTGCTCGAGGAAGGCATCGCCGAACCGATCCTGATCGGCCGCCCACACGTCATCGAAGTGCGCCTGAAACGCTATGGCCTGCGTATAAAGCCCGGTGTCGACTTCGGACTGATCAATCCGGAGGACGATCCGCGCTATCGCAACTACGTCGACCTCTTGATCGAACTCGCCGGCCGGCGCGGCGTGACGACGGAAGCCGCCCGCACCATGGTCCGTACCGACAACACGGTGATCGCCGCACTGGCGCTGAAGCGTGGCGATGCCGATGCCATGGTCTGCGGCCTCGAAGGACGCTTCGAGCGGCACCTGCGCAACGTCACCCTGATCATCGGCCCCCGCCTCGGCATCAAGGACCACGACCTTTCGACGCTTTCGATGCTGATCTCGCAGCGCGGCATCATCTTCCTGACCGACACGCATGTCTCGGTCGACCCGACCGCCGAGGAAATCGCGGAGATGACTGTGCTGGCGGCGGAAGAGATCCAGCGCTTCGGCATCGAGCCGAAGGCAGCGCTGCTGTCACATTCGGATTTCGGCTCGCGCGATTCGCCGAGCGCGCTCAAGATGCGGCAAGCGGCGGCGATCCTGGCGCGCATCGCGCCCGAACTGGAGTGCGACGGCGAGATGCATGCGGACACAGCCTTGTCCGAGCATCTGCGCCAGCGCGTTTATCCTCACTCCAGGCTGAAGGGCGAAGCCAATCTGCTGGTGTTCCCCAACCTCGATTCGGCCAACATCACGCTGTCCGCGCTCAGGACCATGATGGACGCGCTGCATGTCGGGCCGATCCTGCTCGGCACCGACATGCCGGCGCATATATTGACGCCGTCGGTCACCTCGCGCGGCGTCGTCAACATGACAGCTCTTGCCGTGGTGGAAGCCGCTCACAAGGCACAAGCGGTCGTCAATCTGGGCTGATCAGACCGGCGCGAAGCGGAAATGTCCGGTTTGCTTAAAGGCGAACAACGTGTCGTCCTAGTGGGCGCCCTGGCCGATATTGTGGATGACCATCGCCCTTTCCGGCACTTTCGCTGAACGATTTGATGAGACGATAGCGATATGCGGCAGGTTGCCGGGCAGCATCTGAGTAACGAGATCGCCCGGTTGAAAGTCGACGGGATCCTGGCCGACCGGCAAGGAAACACCCCGTCGTCCAAAAAAGACGGCAAGGTTCTGCACCCTGCGGTGATCGATGTTGCGGTCGGGCGCTTTTAGGCCCCAAATCTTCGGATAGGCCGCGAAATCAGCCAACATATCCTCATGCACCAGCCTTTGCAGGTCGAGCCCGAAGGCGCGGCGATAGGCGCGGACCACGACATCGGTACACACACCCCGCTCCGGCGCGACATCGCCACCCGGATAGGTCAAGCGCATATAGGTTGGGTCGTAGAGGATGGTGACACCGATCTGCTCACGCGCGGCGTCGACCAATCGACTGCGCCAGTCCGGCGCATCGGGCTCCTGCTGCGCCATGGCAGCGGGCGGCGCCAGGCACAAGAGAGCGAGTTGTAGCGCGGTTCGACGGGTAATCGCGGTCATGCCAAGCCTCCGGGTCGCGCTGGATTCGGGCATTTTTTCTGGGCGAATACGCCTTTTTCATGCAGCGTCGGAATCTCACGGCAGAGACTGAACCCGAACATCCGCGACGGCGCGTCTCTGGGCTAAGACCATCTTTGGTTGTAGATTGAGGGAACGATTAACCGCGAATCCGGTAGCATCGCACAGGCAAGCAGGCGGGGTTTTCGGACTATGACGGGCGAAAGGTGGAAGCTGACGCATGTTGCTGCGCTGCTTGGCGCGCTCGTGCTTTCAGCCATCGCGGTCACCGAGCCGCAGGCCGCCTCACGCGTCTGCCGCCAGTTGGAAGCCGATCTTGCCGCTGCCTCGCGCGGCGGCGGTGGTGGCCCGGCGTTGATCCGCAAATACGACGCGGCAATCGAAAGGCAGCGCGAACAGATCTCCAGGGCCCGCAGCCAATCCAGCAACGCCGGTTGCGGCTTTTCGCTGTTCAGCCGCAATGTCAGAGAATGCGCCGGGCTCAACGCCACCATCGATCGCATGAATGCCAATCTCGATAGCCTGCAGGCCAAGCGCGCCCGGCTCTCCAGCGGCGGCTCGCGTCGCGACCGCGGCCGCATCCTGGCGGCGCTCGAGGCCAAGGGTTGCCGCGACGACACCGTTGCACCGCAGCGAGCGCCGCTACAGGAAGCGAACCGTGAAGACGGCAACGCAAACCTGTTCGAACAGCTTTTCGGCGGCAACAGCCAGCAGCTCGATGCGCTCGATGAGCCTGACGATCCGGGTGAGGAGCGCGATGTCAGCAGGGTGCTCAACCGGCCCGGCGTACCGGATTTTTCGAGCGTCGGCGGCGGCGAGTTCCACACCACATGCGTGCGCACCTGCGACGGCTATTTCTTCCCGATGTCGAATTCGGCTTCGACGAACGATTTCGAGCGCGACCAGAAGAATTGCGAATCAAGCTGCCCTGGCACCGAAATGCAGGTTTTCTATTCGCGCGGCATGGATGACGATTCGGCTGAGATGACGTCATCGGTCACCGGCCGGCCCTACAGCGAATTGCCGACCGCCTATCTCTACAAGCAGTCCAACATGCCGCGGCCGCCGGCTTGCGGCTGCAACGCCGCGCGGAATTTCCAGGTCATCGCCGGCAACCCGCCGAATCCTGAGCAGTCCCAGCCCGAAACGGACGCGACACCGTCCATTCCGGTTCCGGCTACCAAACCCGATCCGGGTACCGATCCGGAAACCCTGGCAAATGCGGAGGGCGGACTCGACCGCGAGACGATCAAGCGGCTTTCCGCCAAGCCGGTGACGTCGCCGGTGTCCGCCTTGCCACCGGACCAACGCAAGGTCAGGGTCGTCGGGCCAACGTTCCTTCCCGACCCATCAGCGGCAATAGATCTGCAAGCTCCGGCCCCGAAGGCAATCCGGTAAGCGCGAGCCTGAGCGGCATGAACAACGCCTTGCCCTTGCGGCCGGTTGCTTCCCTGATCTTGCCCGTCCACTCTTTCCAGACTGTCCCGTTCCAGGGTTCCTCCGGCAGCAGGTCGAACGCTTGACCGAGGAAATCGCGGTCGTCGTCGGAAAATTCCGGCCTCTCCTGCGGGCCCTCGCGCAAGGTGCGCCACCAGGTTGTCGCATCGGCCAGCCTGTCGAGATTGCCGCGCACCGCAAGCCAGAACGGCTCGGCCTGGTCACCCGAGACGCCTAGCACGATCAGCCGGTCTTGCGCCTCGGAGAACGGCATATGGTGCAACAGCGCCCGGTTGAGCACGAAGAGCTCGTCAGGATCGAACTTGGCCGCGGATTTTGATGTCGCCGCCGGATCGAAGCGTTCGGCGAGTTCGGCCATCGTTGGCACAGCCGCGACATTCTCCGAAGTGCCGACCAGCACGGCGAGCGAAGCGACGGCCATCGGCTCGATGCCGTCCTCGCGCAGGCTTTCGATGGAGAGCGCGCCGGTGCGTTTCGACAACCCCTCGCCCGATGCCGTGGTCAAAAGGTTGTGGTGGCCGAACACCGGCGGCTCGGCAGCCAGCGCCTGGAACAGGGCGATCTGCACGCCGGTGTTGGTGACGTGGTCGTCGCCGCGGATGACATGGCTGACGCCCATCTCGATGTCGTCGACCACCGAAGGCAGCGTATAGAGATAGGTGCCGTCCTCGCGCACCAGAACCGGGTCGGAGAGTGAGGCAAGGTCGACGGTTTCCTCGCCACGCACCAGATCGTTCCAGTGGATTTCAGTACGCTCGGGCTGGAGCGGATCGCCAGGGAAATTGGGCAACAGGAAGCGCCAGTGCGGCCGGCGGCCATCGGCCTGGTATTCGGCGATCTGCTCCGGCGAAAGTGCTAGCGCTTCGCGGCCGTAGACCGGCGGCAGCCCACGCGTGCGGCGCACCTTGCGCCTGAGGTCAAGTTCCTCCGGCGTCTCGTAGCAGGCGTAGAGAACGCCGGCCGCCTTCAGCCTCTCGACCGCCGCGTCATAGACCTCGAAACGCCGCGACTGGTATTCGGTGGCATCCGGGAAAATGCCGAGCCAATGCAAATCATAGAGGATGGCGTCGGAGAATTCCTGCTTCGACCGGGCAATGTCGGTGTCGTCGAAACGCTGGATAAAGCGGCCCTTGTTATTCATGGCAAACAGCCAGTTGAACAGGGCGGTGCGCGCATTGCCGATATGAATGCGGCCGGTTGGCGAAGGGGCGAAACGAACGGTAACTGTCATGAGCGGGGCGTACCGGATGCTTTTGTGATTGACAAGACGCGCCCCCGCGCGGTGCGGCAGACATAGAACAGGACGCGCGCAATGAAAAGACCAGGGCGGCGTGCGCCTCAGGCGGCGTATGGACATGCGACCAACAGGTCATCGAAGAGCGATCAGCGGCCGAAGTCATCGGAGCTGAGGCGGGTCCAGCGGTCGCCCATCAACCCACCGATAAAGATGTCGCCCGAGCGGACCGCTTCCGTCACCTCGGCGATCCGCGAGCGCACCATCGTCCCCCCGGCATAGCGGAAGAAGACATTCTTGTAGCCGAAGAGTTGAGGCATGAATCTGCTCTGCGTCTGCCCGGTGATCCCTGCGCAGCCCATATCCCACGCGGCCGCGATAAGGCCATCCAATGTCGCGCCCCAATGGGATCCGGAAGCCTGGATTTGCAACAGGCTCGCGATGCCGCCGGCTTGACCGTAGAAGGCATAACAACCGAGCATCTTGCCCGCTTCGTCGTAAGTCCCACCGAAATGAAGGGGGCCGTCGGCCCGTTTCTCGGCCGCCAGCGCGAGCAGCCGGGGCAGTTCGCCATCCTTCCAACTCGGCCGAAGGACGTATTCGGACAGGAGTGTCGGCAGCCGCTCGGCAAATTGCGCGGCATCGATCGACTCGCGGTGGACCCGTTGCGACGATGAAAGCGGGACCGGGGGTCCGAACCTTCTTTTCGCAAGAGCATCGAATGCTCGCGCGCAGGGATCGAGTACCGGGCGAGGTAGGCCAGGCCAGTTGCGGTGCAGCGCGGCGGCGGCCATCGCGGCCGGCCGGAAAATACAGGTCCATCCCAGACAATGCACAGGCAGGAGCTGATACTTCATCGGGCGCGCGAAGGGCAGGGATGTCCGGTTGGCCGAATCGGTCAGCTGCAGATCGAATTGGCCCTGATTCAAGGCACGCAGCAATTGCGGTCCGGCCGAGCCGTGATCGGTGCCGGGGTCGGCCATGAGCGGACCGATGATCGCCGCATTCAATGCCGTTCCGTTGAGCTCGTAGCGGGCTTTCAGGACGCCGAGGAACCCACCCAGACGACCCTGCGGGGTGATCTGGACCAGAGCGTTGCTCTCACCGGGCTGGCCGGCAGGGCCAAGGTAAATCTCCCTCATATACTCGGCCGTCTCCGCGATCGCGCGATCGAGGAGGTGACGCCGCCGCCGGCGAAACTTCGTCAGGAAGAGTGCGGCGACGTGCTCGAGATCTTCGGCCGCGAGCGGCCGTACCGACCCGTGCTGAGTTTCCAGCACCGACGGCGCAGCCACCTTTCCCGGACCGGCATTTGCGGAAACAAGATGCATCGTGAAGCCTATCTGCCGCAGAGCGTGATCCTGCGCAGGTTAATCGGATTCCAGGATATGCATAGACCGTCTCTGGGTTGCTTGGAGAAGATGTATACCAACCAGTAGTAGAAACAATGTAAACAAGACGTCTCTAACTCGGGATCTGGAAAAGCACTGGATACCGCTTCGCGACTGACGAAAGCGCGCGCTGTTGCAACCGTAACAGCGCCCGATGGAGGCCACCCAGCTCAGATGACCAGGCCCTTGGTCAGCTCGAGCGCCTGACGCTCGAACAGCCGGCGGTAGATGCTGCCCTTCAGCCGGATCAGCTCGTCATGCGAGCCTTCCTCGACGATCTTGCCACGATCGAAGACCAGCAGCCTGTCCAGCGCTCGCACCGTGGAAAGCCGGTGCGCGATGACCAGCGTCGTGCGGCCGACCATCAGCCGTTCCATCGCCTGCTGGATCAGCACCTCCGATTCCGAATCGAGGCTCGATGTCGCCTCGTCGAGGATCAGGATGCGCGCATCGGCAAGGAAAGCGCGCGCGATAGCCACGCGCTGACGCTCGCCGCCCGACAGTTTCACACCGCGCTCGCCGACCAGCGTGCCATAGCCCTTAGGCAGGTTGGCGATGAAGTCATGCGCACTCGCCAGCCGCGCCGCGTGCTCGATCTCATCCTGCGTCGCCGTCGGCCGGGCATAGGCAATGTTCTCGGCCAGCGACCGGTGGAACAGGATCGGTTCCTGCTGGACGATGGCGATCTGCCCGCGCAGCGACGCTTGCGCCACCTGCGAGATGTCCTGCCCGTCGACCAGGATTTCTCCCGCATTCACGTCATAGAGCCGCTGGATCAGCTTGACGAAGGTCGTCTTGCCCGAACCCGAATGGCCGACGAGCCCGACACGTTCACCCGGCGCGATATCGACCGAAAAGTCGCGATAGAGCGGCGATCGGTGGTTGCCGTAGTGAAAGGTGACGTTGTCGAAACCTATACGTCCCTGAGTGATCCGGATCGGCTTGGCGCCAGGCCGGTCCTCGATGCCGAGCGGTTCGGACTGGAAGTCGACCAGCTCTTCCATGTCGTTGATCGAACGCTGCAGGTTGCGGATATGGGTGCCGATATCTCTGAGATATCCCTGCAGAACGAAAAACGACGTCAGCACGAAGGCGACGTCACCGGCGCTCGCTTGCCCCCACGACCACAGCATCAACACCAGGCCGATCACCGCGGCTCTCATCACCATCAACAGCGCCCCTTGCGTGGTGCCGTTGATGGTGCCGCGCACCCAGGTCCGCCGCGTGCGCGCACGCCATTTGGCGACGACCCTGGCGAGGCGTCGCTCTTCGCGCTCCTCGGCGCCAAATCCCTTGACCACGGCGTTGCAGCTCACCGCGTCGGCCAGCGAGCCGCCGAGGCGCGTGTCCCAGGTGTTGGCGAGCCGCGCAGCCGGTGCGACATAGCCGAGCGACAGCATCGCCGTCACCGCGATGAACAGCACCGAGCCGGCGGCAACGACCACGCCCATCAGCGGCCAAAACCAGCCGAGCAGCAGCGTCGAGCCGACCAGCATGGCGACGGACGGCAGCAGCGCGATGAGGATCGTGTCGTTGAGCAGGTCGAGCGCCCACATGCCGCGCGTCACCTTGCGCACGGTCGAGCCGGCAAAGCTGTTGGCATGCCAGTCGGTGGAAAAGCGCTGGACGCGATGGAAGGCGTCAGCGGCGATATCGGCCATCATCTTCAGCGTCAGCTCGACGATCGCCATGAAGGCAAGGTTGCGCAGCACGACGCCACTCAGGGCCAGAGCCATCAGTATCGAAAACGCCGTCATCGCGGCATTCCAGGCAACAGCGTCGGCGCCGGCACTGCTGGCGACGGCGTCGACCAGCCGGCCGGAATAGAGCGGCGTCAAAACGTCGGCCAGCGTCGACAGCAGGAAGCCGCCCATGATGAGCGAAAGCCGCCACGGCTGACGCTGCCAATGGGTGAGCGTGAAACCAAGAACGCTGCGAAAGGCGCTTGCGCGCAAATCGATTCTAAAACGAGCCATGATGTCTTTCGGGCGCAAACGAGCCCGATCCCAGTAAGGTCGAAAATTGAAGAAGCCGCGCAAGGGCGAATGATTGCCCAGAATGCGGAGTGGCATATTTGGCGTCTCGCCCGTAATCGGGCGGCGACCGGCATCGGCATAAGCCTGTGCTCGATCCGGCATCAGCGCGAGGACAAGACCCTCGCCGAACGCCTGATGAGACCTAGGCTTCGCGGCCTCGCATTACCATTTGAAATACTGCCATTCGGACCTCCCGCAAATGAATCGCGGAACGGTCCTTATAAAGACGCCCCGATGCATCGCCAAGATCGGCTCACGCCGAAAGTCTATCTGGTCCAAGCACTGAGGTTATTTTGCAACAACGGCGATGTCGCCATGGTCGCGCACTCTTCATTGTGGAATGCGATCTAGGCGCATGTATCGACCATCCGTCGATGCCTTGAAGCCCAGTTTCTCATAGACGCCATGTGCGTCGCTGGTCGAAAGGCTCCAGTGCGAAACCGTCCTGAGTTCGGTGTGGTCGATGAGTGCCTGGACCAGTCGCAACCCTATGCCCTGCCCGCGATGCTCCGGCCAGATGATGATGTCGGCAAGATAGGCAAACACCACGCGGTCGGTGATCGCCCGGCCGAAACCGACTTGTTTTCCATCCAGATATGCGCCGACACAAAACGAATTGGCAAAGGCTCGCCGATGGAACTCATCGTTGCGTCCAGCGCCCCAATAGCTGGCCATCAACAGGTCGGATGTCGCCCGGAAATCGATCTGTGATATGTCGAAGCTGATTTCACAGTCGGGCACGGCTGTACCCTTGCCCGCGAGACGGCGCGAGCTTTCGGTCCGCGACCGGCATCTAGCTGCGGTCCCTGAAACGGTTGGTGATGGGATAGCGGCGGTCGCGGCCGAAGTTCTTCCTGGTGATCTTCACGCCCGGTGCTGCCTGCCGGCGCTTGTATTCGGCGATGTAGAGCAGGTGTTCGATGCGTGTCACCATTGCCCGGTCGTGGCCGCGTGCGACGATGTCGTCGACCCCCATCTCGTTCTCGACCAGGCATTCCAAGATATCGTCCAGCGCCGGATAGGGCGGCAGCGAATCCTGGTCGGTCTGGTTTTCGCGCAATTCCGCCGACGGCGCCTTGTCGATGATGTTCTTCGGGATGACCTCGCCCGACGGCCCGAGTGCGCCCGGCGGCACGTGGCTGTTGCGCCAGCGCGACAGCGCGTAGACCTGCATCTTGTAGAGGTCCTTGATCGGATTGAAGCCGCCATTCATGTCGCCGTAGAGCGTGGCGTAGCCGACCGACATCTCGCTCTTGTTGCCGGTGGTGACGACCATCGAGCCGAACTTGTTGGAGATAGCCATCAGGATGGTGCCGCGCGCGCGGCTCTGCAAATTCTCCTCGGTGATGCCTTCCTTGGTGCCCTCGAAAAGCTGTGTCAGCGTGTGCAGAAACCCCTCAACCGGCTCGAAGATCGGCACGATGTCATAGCGGCATCCGAGCGCGCGGGCACAATCCTCGGCGTCTTTAAGCGAGTCCTTCGAGGTATAGCGGTAGGGCATCATCACCGCGCGAAGGCGTTCCTCACCAAGCGCATCGACGGCCAACGCCGCGCAGATCGCCGAATCGATACCGCCTGACAGGCCGAGCACGACGTTCTTGAAACCGTTCTTGTTGACGTAGTCGCGCAGGCCGAGCATGCAGGCGCGGTAGTCGGCCTCCTCCCTATCCGGGATCTTCGACATCGGCCCTTCTGAGCAGATCCATCCACCATCCGTACGTTTCCAGGTGGTGACGTCGACCGCTTCCTCGAACTGGCTCATCTGGAAGGCCAGCGTCTTGTCGGAACCGATGGCAAACGACGCGCCGTCGAAGATCAGCTCGTCCTGGCCGCCAAGCTGGTTGGCATAGATCATCGGCAGCCCGCATTCGATGACCTGGCGGATGACGACCTGGTGGCGGACATCGATCTTGGCGCGATAGTAGGGCGAGCCGTTCGGCACCAGCAAGATTTCGGCCCCGCTTTCGGCCAGCGTCTCACAGATGCCGACATCGCCCCAGATGTCCTCGCAGATCGGAATCCCGATCCGCACACCGCGGAAATTGACCGGCCCCTGGATCTCGGGTCCAGCCTGGAAGACGCGCTTCTCGTCGAATTCGCCGTAGTTCGGCAAATCGAGTTTGTAGCGCTCAGCGATGATCTTGCCGCCATCGGCGAAGATGATCGAATTGTGCGTGCCGCTCTTGCGCTTCAGCGGCGTGCCGATGATGACGCCCGGGCCGCCATCGGCGGTATCGGCGGCAAAGTCTTGCGCCGCTTTTTCGCAGGCCTTCAGGAAGGCCGGCTTCAGCACCATATCCTCCGGCGGATAGCCGGCGAGGAAAAGCTCGGTGTAGAGCACGACATCGGCGCCCTGGCGGGAAGCATCCGCCCTCGCCTCGCGCGCCTTGGCGAGATTGCCTGATATGTCGCCAACAGTCGGATTGAGCTGGGCGACGGCGATGCGCAGGGTGTCGAGCTTCTTGGTCATGCTGCTGACTTAGCGCGGCAAATTTGCCCGAGCAATGGCGTTCGTTTGGACCAATCCAGACCGAATGACATATGTCATTCGTGTCCAGACCGAATGTCAGATCGTGGATGGGCGACCGGGAATCAGTCGCCCATATATTCGCGCAGCGCTTCCGGCGAATGGTTGTCGCCGATCGACATCGCCAGGATGCGCGAAATATGCCGGCGCGGCAGGCCCGTCTCCGCCGCCCACTGATTGATCTGGTTTTGGATCTTGTCGAAATCCTTGTTCGAGGCCGGGCTTTCGGCGATGTCGAGGCCGGCATCGCGCAGTGCAGCCGCCATATCACCCGAAATGACGAAGGCATCCCAGCCCAGCCAGCGCAGGAAATACTGGCCGGTGTTGCCGCCGAGCCGGCTGCCATGCTTGCCGAGATAGGCCATTAGCCCGACCTGGTCGTCCGCTGGCCAGTCGGCAAGGAATTTGCCGAAACCGCCATATTCCTTCGACACGCGCTCGACGAAGGCAGCATTGTCGCGCACCGATTTGATCTTCTGCGGATTGCGCACGATGCGCTGGTCGGCCGTCAGATCGTGCCAGAAATCATCGGGCTGGAACAACAGCCGCTTCGGCTCGAAGTGGAGGAAGGCCTCTTCGAAGCCCGGCCATTTCTGTTCGATGACGCGCCAGACGAAACCGGCGGCAAAGACGCGCTCGGCCATAACAGACAGAATGCGATCGTCCGAGATGTCAGCCACGGCGGCATTGTCGGGCACCGGCCCCAAAAGTGACGAAAGCTCCGCCTCGCCGCCCTTGCGTTTTGCCGCACGCAGGCGAATTTTCTGAAAATCGACCATCGATCCCTCGCTGTTCGCGACAATGTAACACTTCCCGTGAGGGCCGGCAGCCTCTACCTCTTAGTGCATGTCGCTCAAAAGTGGCCCCGGTTTTGAGACAACGACATGCATGAGAACAAAGACCTAAAGTGCGTCGCTTGGATCCGTTTCAACGCGACGCGCTTTGGGCAAGCCAAGACCTTGGAGACGGCCATGAACAAGACGATCGACGACCTGGCGAACCGTTGGCTCAAGCGACGGCCGGACGGCCTCAGCCAGCTCGAAAGCCGCGTGCTGCAATCGACGCTCGAACGCACCACCATTTCGCGGGACACCAACAAGGCCGTCGCCTTCCATCAGACCTTTGGCGACCGCCTCGCCGACGCGATTGCCCGCATCGGCGGCTCGTGGTCCTTCATCCTGACCTTCATCGCGTTCCTGGTCGTGTGGACCGCCGGCAATGTCTGGCTCCTGTCGCGCAACGCCTTCGACCCCTACCCGTTCATCTTCCTCAACCTCGTGCTGTCGATGATCGCCGCCTTGCAGGCTCCGGTGATCATGATGGCGCAGAACCGCCAGACCGAGCGCGACCGCATCGACGCCGCCCACGACTACGAGGTCAATTTGAAAGCCGAGATCGAGATCATGGCGCTGCATGAAAAGCTGGACGAACTCCGCCACGGCCAGATTCTCGGCATGCGCGACGAGATCGTGCGGCTGGCCGACCTCGTCAAGCGGATCGACGAAAGGCTGTCGCAGCAGCAGCCGTCCTCATGACCGAAACGATCCATCACCTCATCGAACAATACGGACTGCTTGCCGTCTTCCTCGGCTGTGTCGCGGAGGGTGAAAGTGCGGCCATCCTCGGCGGCTTCTTCGCACACCAGCAAGTCTTCGTGCCGTGGCATACCGTCCTGGCGGCCGCCCTCGGCGCCTTCGTCGGCGACACCTTCTTCTTCATTCTTGGACGAAGCTTTGCCGACCATCCCTATGTCGTCAGATTGCGCAGGCGACCTGGTTTCCGCCGGGCCTTTCGCCTGCTCAACACCCATCCCGACATCTTCGTGCTGTCGAACCGCTACATCTACGGCATGCGCCTTGTCGGCGGCATCGCAGCCGGGCTTTCCAACATCGCGGCGCCGCGTTTCATTATCCTCAACGCCATATCATCGGTGATCTGGGCGGTGCTGTTCAGCACGGTTGGCTATGTCTTTGGTTTGGGGGCCGAACACTTCGTCGGCCAGGCATTAATGCATCACGAGCGGTTGCTGGTCGGGCTTGGCATTGGTTTGACGGTGGCCGTGTTCGCCTGGCTGATCGCCCGCCACGTCGCGAAAAAGGAACGGACCAGGGAAAGCTGAGATCTTTGGTTTCCATGTATGTCGTTGCCCCAAAGCGGCCAAGCACTTTGAGCGACATGCATCAGTCAATACCAAGCGCGACATCACCCCGATCGAGGATCAGCGGGATGATCAGGTCTTCCTCGTCGGCAAGGTGCCTGGTCAGCATGGCGATCAGCCTGCTGTTTCGTCGGCATAGGCGTCGGCGGCAAAGCGCTGTCTGTCTTCGCTCTCCTGAAGCGTCTTGATGAAGGCGTCGGCGGCCTCGGCATTGCGCTCCAGACCTTCATGGATGGTGTGATGGTCGGCATCGAGGATCTCGAAACCGCGCTTCAGCCGAGGCTCCGCCTTGGCGAAGACCGGGAAATAATGATGATCCTCGACATTGTGGTGACCATCGAGATTGCCGAGAAAATGATTGAGACGCGGCGCGAACCAGCGTGCGAAATCGGGCGCCGTCAGCCTGCCCTCGCCGTAGTCGCCAATGCCGTTGGTCAGCATGCCGCCGAGTTCGCGGAACATGTCGTGACGCTGCAGCCACATATTGGCGACGCCGTGGATGTTGGCGTGGCCCTGCCAGTTTTCGCGCGGGTATTTCTCGGCCAGCCAGCGCAAATCGTCCGGTAGCCCTTTGCGCTCCAGAAGCAGAAGGTTTGTGACTTCAGACATGACGGTTTCCTTTAGTTACCGTCATGTAGGAGCCGGGATGCTAGATCGGTAGCCCGGTGATGCGTTCGATGATGGCGATGCCCCAGACGCCGGCGACGATGATCACCGAAATCAGAACCGCCAGCGAACCGCAGTCCTTGGCTAGCTGGATATCGACATTGAATTCGCGGCTGAAGGCGTCGCAGGCGGCCTCGATGCCGGTGTTCAGCACTTCGACCATGATCAGCAGCAACACCGCGCCGATCAGCAAGGCATAGCCGCGCCACGAGATCGAGACGAACCAGCCGAGCGGCAAAGCGAGCGCGAGCAACATCAGCTCCTGCTGGAAAGCCTTCTCGCTGACCGCCAGCTTGCGAAACGCCCGCACTGAATTGAAAAAAGCGTCGATCAGCCGCTGCATGCCAAACCCCTTTGCGAATCACCGGCACGGGATAATGCAATGGCTGGCCAGATCAATGGAATAAGGCGATTTGTCCAAGATTCATTCAGCGACCGGTATGGACGGCGTCGACTTTTCAAACTGCGGCAGACCGTCGTCGATCGAATAATAGTCGCCCTTGTCGCCGACGAAGATATGGCATTCGGCCTCAAGGCCCGTCGGCGCGTCGAACGATCCCGCCATGACCGAAACGTAGCCCTGGTCCTGCGGCTTCCAGAACAGCAGAGACCCGCATGCCTTGCAAAAACCACGCCTGGCGAAGGAAGACGCTTCGTACCAGGTGATGCTTTCGCCACCTTCGATGACGATGTCGGCGTCTGCAACATTGGTCGCGGCGTAGAAGTGTCCGCTCTGCTTCCTGCATTGCGAGCAGTGGCAATAGACGACGCCGCGCAGCGCTCCACGGGTTCTGAAGCGAACCGCTCCGCACAGACACGATCCGCGGTGACTGTCACTCATTTCGCCCTCCTTGAAGAACCTGTGCCTGGCATCAGCTTCGTCGTCAGGATTCCAGTTTTGCGGCAGCCATACGCAAGAAAATGCGACATTTGCTGGTGTGGCGAGCCGAAATCCAGTCTCACCTTTCTGCAGCACGCAATGCATTCAAGCCACCAAACCTGGCGTTCATCCCGGTTTGCCGGTGCGCAAATTGCTGCCTCTACAGCGCAAGAGAGAGAGAGAGAGAGAGAAAAGCCGTGGAACCTCAGCGAATTAAGGAAACTTTAGCGCTCCCGCATTTATGGTCATGGCGAGCGAATGTCGCAGGTGGGGACGCGTCTGTTCGCAAGTTGTTCTGGATTATCGGGTAGTCTTCCCCGGTTGGCGACAAATGGAACCCCCAAAGTTCTGCGGCGGGATCCAAGGGGAAGAGTGATCAGAACATGCAGGCGGCAGCTGTCCCAACCGAACGAAGCACCGATATCGCGGCCACTGTCGTCGCCACAATGCGCCAGTTGGGCGTGCTCGGCCTTCCCCGCAACTACGAGATTTTCTACGAGGCACTGAGCGGCACCAATCGTGAACTCAGCCTCGCCGTCGTTTCGCTGAGCAACCGGCCGACACAGGACGATCTGGACCAGATCGGCCGCGCCTTCTTTGCCCACAACCATGGCCCCGGCATCGTCGAGCATGCCAGGGACGTCATTGCCAGGGAACTTGAGGAGGTGGCTTCGCTACTGAGGAGCGAGCGCAGCCACATCGAGAAATACGGCAGGATCCTCGATGAGACATCGAGCGGACTAAGCAACCGCAGTTCTCTCTCTCAGGATCTTTTGCAGAAGATCGCCAACGCCATGGCGATTGCCACCAATTCGACGATCGATCACGGCCGGCAGGTCGCCTCGACGCTCAGCGACAAGACGGCCGAACTCGAGAGCGTCAAGTCGAAGCTCGAGGAATACAAGCGGCTGGCCGACACCGATCCGTTGACCCATATCTGGAATCGCCGTGCCTTCGACAAGGAAATCACCAGGATCTACAACAGCAACAAGGGTATCCTGTTCAACGCCTTGATCCTTGCCGACATCGATCGGTTCAAGGACATCAATGATCGCTATGGCCATCCGGTCGGCGACAAGATCATCCAGATCATCGCTGACATTTTCCAGACCAGCATTCGCGGCGACATGTTCGTCGCCCGCACCGGCGGCGAGGAGTTCGCGCTGATCATCGAGGGCGCCAGCGAAGACGCCACCTACGAGATTGCGGAACGCATCCGCGCCCTGATCGAGCAGACGCCGTTCACCAGCAGCCAGACCGGCACGAACTACGGCACCGTCACCGTCTCGATGGGCATCTGCATGGCATCCGAGGCCGAGGGGCCGGAGGACCTCTACACCAAGGCCGACCGGGCGCTCTATCGCTCCAAGGTCAGCGGTCGCAACCGCGTCACCAAGCACTCGACGATGGCCGGCCGCGCCGGCAAGAGCTGGCTGCTCTACAAGAAGGACTGAGCGTCCCTCGTCTATCGCCGGATTTCCCCAGCGCTTTTCTCTGTCAACGTTCGGGCCGAAATCAAGCTGCTAGCCGTTAACAGCCTGCTTGTGCTGCACCGGGTGGCTCTTCTTCAACAGGTCCGAGACCAGGAAGGCCAGTTCGATCGCCTGGTCGGCGTTGAGGCGTGGATCGCAATGGGTGTGGTAGCGATCCTGCAATTCCTCGGCGGTGATGGCGCGGGCACCACCGGTGCATTCGGTGACGTTCTTGCCGGTCATCTCGACATGGATGCCGCCCGGATGCGTGCCTTCGGCGCGGTGCACCTCGAAGAAGGTCTGCACCTCCTTCAGGATGCGGTCGAACGGCCTCGTCTTGTAGCCGGCAGCCTCGATCGTGTTGCCGTGCATCGGGTCCGACGACCACACCACGCTGCGGCCTTCCTTCTGCACCGCACGCACCAGCTTCGGCAGATGGTCGGCGACCTTGTCCGAGCCGAAGCGCGCGATCAGCGTCAGCCGGCCCGGCTCGTTTTCAGGGTTGAGCAGGTCGATCAGTTCCAGCAGCCCATCCGGCGTCAGCGACGGACCGCATTTCAGGCCAAGCGGATTCTTGATGCCGCGGCAATACTCGACATGCGCATGGTCGGGCTGGCGCGTGCGATCACCGATCCAGATCATGTGGCCCGACGTGGCGTACCAGTCGCCGGAGGTCGAATCGACGCGGGTCAGCGCCTCCTCATAGCCGAGCAGCAGCGCCTCGTGGCTGGTGTAGAAATCGGTCTCGCGCAGCGCGTAATTGGTTTCCGAGGTGATGCCGACGGCCTTCATGAAGTCCATCGTCTCGGTGATGCGGTTGGCAAGCTCACCGTACTTCTCGCCTTGCGGGCTGTCCGACACGAAGCCGAGCATCCAGCTATGCACATTCTCCAGGCTGGCATAGCCGCCCTGCGCGAAAGCGCGCAGAAGGTTGAGCGTCGCCGCCGACTGGCGGTACGCCATTTCCTGGCGTGCCGGATCAGGAATGCGCGACTTGGCGTCGAACTCGATGCCGTTGATGATGTCGCCCCGATAGCTCGGCAGCGTCACATCGCCCTTGGTCTCGTTGTCGGACGAGCGCGGCTTGGCGAACTGGCCGGCAACCCGGCCGACCTTGACCACCGGCTGCGCGCCGGCGAAGGTCAGCACCACCGACATCTGCAGGAACACGCGGAAGAAGTCGCGGATGTTGTCCGCGCCATGTTCGGCAAAGCTCTCGGCGCAATCGCCGCCCTGGAGAAGGAATGCATCGCCGGCAGCGACAGCCGCCAACTGCTTCTTCAGCTTGCGCGCCTCGCCTGCAAAAACCAGCGGCGGAAAGGTGGCGAGCTGGGCTTCCGTGTTCTTCAGCGCGGCAAGGTCCGGATAGGCTGGAACCTGCTTGATCGGCATCGCTCTCCACGAATTCGGCGACCATTTCGTCATCGCTGCACCCAAAGCTCTTTCCGAGCAATTCCAGGAAAAGCGTGAAACGGTTTCCGTCCGGAATTGCATCAAACAACAAAGCGAGCGCCGTCGCCCGCCGATCCACCCCATGTGGGGATCGCGGCTCCATACACGAAGCCGATTTCCTATTCTAGACCGGATTTGGCTGCCTGGCGAATGGCGGCGCCCGGCCAGCCGTTGTCCCTGTCCCTGCCCTAAGCCGCCACCAGCCGCGCCAACTGCGTCATGACGACCGCCGAACCCGCCAGCCGCTTCTCGGCCGTCGGCCAGTCGCGCGCGAACACGACGCTGTGGTCGGGCCGGATCTTGGCCAGCGAACCCTGCTCGCCGATGAACTGGACCAGGCCAACCGGGTTGGAGAATTCGCGTTTGCGGAAATGGATGACGACACCCTTCGGCCCGGCGTCGAGCTTTTCGACATTGGCCTTGCGGCAGAGCGCCTTGATGAAGACGATCTTCAAGAGATGCTTCACCTCTTCCGGCAGCGGGCCGAACCGGTCGATCAGCTCGGCGCCGAAGGCGTCGATCTCCTCGGTGTTTTCGAGGTCGCCGAGGCGGCGGTAGAGCGCTAGCCTGAGCTGCAGGTCCGGCACATAGCTTTCCGGGATCATCACCGCCGTACCCACGGCGATCTGCGGCGACCAGCCGCCATCCTGGACCTCGCCGGAATCCTTCACCTCGGCGACGGCCTCCTCCAGCATCTGCTGGTAGAGTTCGAAGCCGACCTCCTTGATGTGGCCGGATTGCTCTTCGCCGAGAAGATTGCCGGCGCCTCTGATATCGAGGTCGTGGCTCGCCAGCTGGAAGCCGGCGCCCAGCGTGTCGAGCGACTGCAGCACCTTCAGCCGGCGCTCGGCCGTGTCGGTCAGCTTGCGGTTGGCCGGCAGCGTGAACAGCGCATAGGCGCGCACCTTCGAGCGGCCGACGCGGCCGCGCAGCTGATAGAGCTGCGACAGGCCGAACATGTCGGCGCGATGGATGATCAGCGTGTTGGCGGTCGGGATGTCGAGACCGGATTCGACGATGGTTGTCGACAACAGCACATCGTACTGGCCGTCGTAGAAGGCATTCATGATGTCGTCGAGTTCGCCCGGCGGCATCTGGCCGTGGGCCACCGCCACCTTCAGCTCCGGCACGGATTCTCTCAGGAAATCATGGATTTCCGCCAAATCGCTGATACGCGGAACGACATAGAAGGAGTGGCCGCCGCGATAGCGCTCGCGCAGCAGCGTCTCGCGGATCACCAACGGATCGAAGGGCGAGATGAAGGTGCGCACCGCCATGCGGTCGACCGGCGGCGTGGCGATCAGCGACAGCTCGCGTACACCGGTCAGCGCCAGTTGCAGCGTGCGCGGAATCGGTGTCGCCGACAGCGTCAGCACATGCACATCGGTCTTCAGGTCCTTCAGCCGCTCCTTGTGCTTGACGCCAAAGTGCTGCTCCTCGTCGATGATCAACAGGCCAAGGTTCTTGAACGAGATCGCGGACCCAAGTAGCGCGTGGGTACCGATGACGATGTCGACCTGGCCCTCGGCGATGCCTTTCTTGGTCTCGGCCAGCTCCTTGGTGCCGACCAGCCGCGACGCCTGGGCGACGCGGATCGGCAGGCCGGAAAAGCGCTGCGAAAACGTCTTGAAATGCTGGCGTGACAACAGCGTCGTCGGCACCACGACGGCGACCTGGAATCCTTCCATGGCCGCGATGAAGGCGGCGCGCAGCGCCACTTCGGTCTTGCCGAAGCCGACATCGCCGCAGATCAGCCGGTCCATCGGCTTGCCGGCGGCAAGGTCGTCCCGAACCGAGTCGATCGCCGTCTGCTGGTCGTCGGTCTCCTCATAGGGGAAGCGGGCCGAGAATTCGCCATAGAGACCGTCCGCTGGCACCAGCGCGGGCGCGGCGCGCATCTGCCGTTCGGCGGCGATGCGGATCAGTTGCCCGGCCATGTCGAGCAGGCGTTTCTTCAGCCGCGCCTTGCGCGACTGCCAGGCGCCGCCGCCGAGCTTGTCCAGGGTCGCCTCGGCCGAATCCGAACCGTAGCGTGACAGGAGCTCGATGTTTTCGACCGGCAGGAACAGCCGGTCGTCGCCGGCATAGTGGATTTCCAGGCAGTCATGCGGCGCGCCGACCGCTTCGATGGTGCGCAGGCCGATGAAGCGGCCGATGCCGTGGTCGGCATGGACGACGATGTCGCCGGCCGACAGCGCCGAGGCTTCGGCGATGAAGTCCGAGGCGCGCTTCTTGCGCTTCGAGCGCCGGATCAGCCGGTCGCCGAGAATGTCCTGTTCGGCGACGACGACCAGTCTTTCGGTCTCGAAACCGGATTCCAGCGGCAGCACGGCCAATGCCGCCTGCCCCGGCTCGAGTTGCTCCGCTTCCGCCAGCGTGGCGACCTGCTTGAGATTGCCGAGATGGTGCTCGCTGAGGATCTGGCCAAGCCGGTCGAGCGAGCCTTCTGTCCAGCCGGCAATGACGATACGGCGGCGCGCAGCACGCTCGTCGGCGATATGCCTGACGACGATATCGAAGACATTGATGCTGGGGTCGGCGCGTTCCCCAGCAAAACTGCGGCCGTGGCGCGAGCCGGCATGGAACACTTTCTTGGCGCCGGCATCGGGCGCGTCGAAGGGCGTAAAATCGATCGCTTCGCGCGGCCCGAGCGAAGCAATCAGGTTTTCCGGCGAGAGGTAGAGCAGGTCCGGCGGCACCGGCTTGTAGGGCACCGCATCCTTCAGCGCGCCGTCGGCCTGCTTCTTGCGCGCCTCGTAGTGGTCGAGGATCAGCGTGTGACGCTCGGCCAGCGCCTCATGCGCCAGATGATCGAACACAACAGGCGTGTCCGGCAGATAGTCGAACACGGTCTCCAGCCGTTCGTAGAAGAACGGCAGCCAGTGCTCCATGCCGGCGAAGCGTCGTCCTTCGCTGACCGCAGCATAGAGCCCGTCGTCGCGCTGGGGCGCGCCAAAGGCTTCGATATAGGAGCGGCGGAAACGACTGATGGTTTCCGGCGTCAGCGCCACTTCGCTCATCGCCTGTAGCGCCATCGACTTGCGCTGGCCGGTGGTGCGCTGCGTGGCGGCATCAAACACACGGATCGACTCCAGCGTGTCGCCGAAGAAATCGAGCCTGAGCGCTTCTGTCCAGCCGGGCGCGAACAGGTCGAGAATGCCGCCGCGCACGGCGAATTCACCGATGCCGCGCACGGTCGGCACGCGTTCGAACCCGGATGTCTCCAGCCGCGACACCAGCGCATTCATGTCGATCTGGTTGCCGGGCCTCGCATGAAACGTCTGCGCCTCGACCAAATCGGCCGGCGGAATGCGCTGCAGCAGCGCATTGGCGGTGGTCAGGATGACGGCGCGGTGCGGCTTCTTCGCCAGCGCGATCATGGCGGTCAACGCATCGAGCCGCTTGGCGGCGGCGTCCGAACCGGGCGAGACCCGGTCATAGGGCAGGCAATCCCAGGCCGGCAGTTCCAGTACGGGAAGGCCGGGCGCCGCGAAGGACAGCGCCTCGATGATCGCCGGCAGGCGCTGGCCGTCGCGCGCCACGAACAGAACCGGCTTGTCCGGCGCGATCTCCAGTGCCGCCTGCACCAACGCAAAGGCTTCATAGCCGTCGGCGACGCCATCGACGATGAACTGGCCGGCGCGGCCTTTCGGCAGGCCGATGGTGGGAATGAGGCTCATGAAATCACGGTCTTGTTTGTCGCAATTCCGGGCGGAAAACCGCTTCGCACTTTTCCTGGAATTGCTTGTGTTCAGAATGTCATGGAATGGCGGAAAGCCAGGATCTTCTGCAGGACGGCACAGTCTATGTCCCGGGGAACCGGGCGTTCGCCGGTGACCATGGGCAGGAATTCGGTGTCGGGAATGTCGAGGAGCCTCTCATATTGGTCGATTTCCTCGCCGGTCAAGGCGCCGATCTCGGCGTCGGCGAAGGTGCCGAGGATCAGGTCCATCTCGCGCATGCCGCGATGCCAGGAGCGAAACAGAAGCTTGCGGCGGCGGGCGTCCAGCCCCACGCTTGATCTCGTCGTCCCGGTCATTGTGCCGCATCCTCACTTGCTGCGGCGCATATAGCGTGGATAGAAGGGGCTGTCAGCCTTGCGCTGCGGCCCTCGCGACATAAGCTGACATCATGCGTCCTTCCATCCTCGATCCGTTGTTCGTCCCGATCACCTCGCTTGCCGGTGTCGGACCGAAGGTTGGCGCGCTGATCGAGAAAGTCGTCACAGCCGATCTCGGTGATCGCGCCGCGCGCGCCGGCGACCTTCTTTTCGTGTTGCCGCACACCGTCATCGACCGTCGCAACCGCCCGGGCATCGCACTCGCCGCCGAAGGCTCGATCGTCACGCTTGAGGTGCGCATCGACCGCCACCAGCCGCCGCCGCGCGGCAACAGGTCGGTGCCCTACCGGGTCTACGCCCATGACGATACCGGCGAGATTGCGCTGACCTTCTTCCATGCTCATGCCTCCTATCTCGAAAAGGCGATGCCCGAGGGCGAGCATGTCGTGGTCTCGGGTCGCATGGAATGGTTCAACGGCCGCCCGACCATGGTCCACCCCGACCACATCGCGCTGGCCAGCGAAGCGGAAAACCTGCCGCTGGTCGAGCCGGTCTATCCGCTCACCGCCGGGCTCTCGGGCAAGGTGCTGCGCCGGGCGATCGGCCAGGCGCTGGCGCGCTTGCCCACTTTCGCCGAATGGCAGGACGGCGCCTTCATGCGCCGGCACACCTTTCCCACCTTTGGCGATGCGCTCGCCCGCATCCACAATCCGGCCGACCCGATCGATGTCTCCATCGATGGTGCCGCGTGGCGGCGCCTCGCATACGACGAGTTGCTGGCGGGCCAGGTTTCGCTGGCGCTGGTGAGGGCAAAAATCCGCCGCCTGTCCGGCCGTCCTCTGGTCGGCGACGGCAGCATCGTCGAGAAACTGCGCGCTGCACTCCCCTACTCGCTGACCGCGAGCCAGGAATTCGCGCTCGCCGAAATCAATGCCGACCTCGCCGATCCCGAACGCATGCTGCGGCTCCTGCAGGGCGATGTCGGCTCCGGCAAGACGGTCGTTGCGCTGCTGGCCATGGCGCGTGCGGTCGAGGCCGGCGGCCAGGCAGCACTGATGGCGCCGACCGAAATCCTGGCGCGCCAGCATCTGGCCACGATCGCGCCGCTTGCGGCCAAGGTCGGGCTCCGTATCGCAATCCTCACCGGCCGCGAGAAAGGCCGCGAGCGCACCGACACGCTGGCCGGCCTGGCGAGCGGCGAGATCGACATCGTCGTCGGCACCCACGCGCTGTTCCAGGAGACGGTCACCTTCCACGATCTGGTCTTCGCCGTCATCGACGAGCAGCATCGCTTCGGCGTCCACCAGCGGCTTGCCATCACCGCCAAGGGCGACGCGCCCGACATGCTGGTGATGACGGCCACGCCCATCCCGCGCACGCTGGTGCTGACCGCGTTCGGCGACATGGACGTGTCGAAGCTGACGGAGAAGCCGGCCGGCCGCCAGCCGATCCGCACCGTCACGCTGCCGCTCGAGCGGCTCGACGAGCTGGTCGGCCGCATGGTCGACGCCGTCGCCAGCGGCCAGAAGATCTACTGGATCTGTCCGCTGGTCGAGGAATCCGAAGAGATCAAGCTGATGTCGGCCGAGGACCGTTTTGCGTCCCTGAAACCGCTCTTCGGCGATCGCATCGGCCTCGTCCACGGCCGCATGAAGGGTGCCGACAAGGACGAAGCGATGCGCGCCTTCAAGCAGGGCGAGACACGCATCCTGATCGCTACCACGGTCATCGAGGTCGGCGTCGACGTGCCGGACGCCACCGTCATGGTCATCGAACATGCCGAGCGCTTTGGCCTTGCCCAGCTGCATCAGTTGCGCGGTCGCGTCGGGCGCGGTGACATCAAGTCATCCTGCGTGCTGCTCTACAAGGACCCGCTCGGCGAGACCGCAAAACGCCGGCTGTCGGTGATGCGCGAGACCGAGGACGGGTTCCTGATCGCTGAAGAAGATCTGAAGCTGCGCGGCGAAGGCGAATTGTTGGGCACCCGCCAGTCCGGCACGCCTGGTTTCCAGGTGGCGCGCATCGAGGCGCATGCCGATCTATTGGAGGCCGCCCGCGACGACGCCAGGCTGGTCCTGTCACGTGACCCGGAGCTGCAATCCGAGCGTGGCGAGGCGTTGCGCCTGTTGCTTTACTTGTTCGGCCGCGACGAAGCCGTCCGGCTCCTGCGCGCCGGCTGAGCCAAGGCGGCAACCGATGGGTTGGCAAGCACATCGATCGGCTCGCCGTTCACCACGACCATCGGCTTGACTTCGGGCGCCACCAGCCCGGCGGAGACGATCAGCTTGGCGCCGTCCTCGATCGTCATGTCGAGCAGCACGATGTCGGACTTCGGCACATACATCAGAAACCCGGTGGTCGGGTTCGGCGTGCAAGGCATGAACACGGCGATCAGCGGATCGCCTTCCTGGTCGAGTTTCTGGTTGATCTCGGTTTCCTTCTCGCTGGCGACGAACACCAGCGACCAGACGCCCTTGCGCGGATATTCGACCAACCCGACCTGGCGGAACATGTCGCCCTTGTTCGACAGCACGGTCTCGAAAATCTGCTTCAACGAGCCATAGATGCCGCGCACCAGCGGCATGCGGCCAAGCAGGCGCTCGCCGAAATTGACGATGGCGCGGCCGACAATGTTGGCCGTCAGAAAACCGATCAGCGTGATCAGGATCAGCGCGACGATCAGTCCAAACCCCGGGACCGGAAACGGCAGGTAGCTGTCGGGGCTATAGCGTGCCGGAATATAGGGCTTCACCCAGGAATCGACCCAGCCGATGAACGACCAGGCGATATAGGCGGTGATCGCCAGCGGCGCGCAGACGACGAAGCCCGTGAGGAAATAGTTCCTCAGCCGGGTCATGCCAGAGGTCTTGGGCGCATCGGACATGGGTCACCGGGGACACGGGTTGCAGCGCAACATTAGAGCATGATCCCGAAAAGTGGGAACCGGTTTTCGGAAAAAGATCATGCAAAAAAAGAAAAAGAGCAGCTGTGATGCAAATACCATTACAGCTGCTTCTGTGAACCGGAAGGCGCTTTGGACTGCGAAGTTTTTGGAAGGGGGCGCCTACTCCACCGTCACCGATTTCGCCAGATTGCGCGGCTGGTCGACATCGGTGCCCATGAACACGGCGGTGAAATAGGCGAGCATCTGGATCGGCAGCGCGTAGATGATCGGCGAGATGATTTCCGGCACGTCCGGCAGCACGATCGTCTCCATTGCCTTGACGCTGGTAAGTGCCGCACCCTTGCTGTCGGTGATCAGGATGATCTTGCCGCCGCGCGCCGCCACTTCCTGCATGTTGGACACGGTCTTCTCGAAAATCCGGTCGTGCGGCGCGATGACGATGACGGGCATGTTCTCGTCGATCAGCGCGATCGGCCCATGCTTCAGCTCGCCCGCCGCATAGCCCTCGGCGTGGATATAGGAGATTTCCTTGAGTTTTAGCGCGCCTTCCATGGCGAGCGGGAAATTGGTGTCGCGGCCGAGATAGAGCACGTTCTTGCAGTGTGCGAGGTCGCGCGCGATCTTTTCGATCTGATGGTCGAGCTTCAGCACCTGGTTGGCGTAACGCGGCGCCTCCGACAACTCGCGCACAAAGGTCTTTTCCTGCTCACGCGAGATCGTGCCGCGCGCCACGCCGGCACGCACGGCAAGCGATGCCAGCACCGAAAGCTGGCACGTGAAGGCCTTGGTCGAGGCAACGCCGATCTCCGGGCCGGCGAGCGTCGGCAGCACGACGTCGGATTCGCGCGCCATGGTCGATTCACGGACATTGACGACGGCGCCGATCTTCATCCCCGCCTTGCGGCAATAGCGCAGCGAGGCCAGCGTGTCGGCCGTCTCGCCCGATTGCGAGATGAAGAAGGCGGCATCATTCGCAGACAGCGGCATTTCGCGATAGCGGAATTCCGAGGCGACATCGATGTCGACCGGCAGCCGCGCGTAGCGCTCGAACCAGTATTTGCCGATCAGGCCGGCGAGATACGCTGTACCGCAGGCCGAAATCGCCAACCGGTCGATCTTGGCAAAATCGAAAGGCAGGTCGAGCGGCTTGGACACGCCACCGACGAAATCGAGATAATTCGCCAGCGTGTGCGAAATCACTTCGGGCTGTTCATGGATTTCCTTCTCCATGAAATGGCGCCGGTTGCCCTTGTCGACCATGAAGCTGGTCGAGAGCGACTGCTGCCGCTTGCGGTCGACCTTGTTGCCATCGATGTCGAAGATCGTGACGCCTCCGCGGCGTACCACCGCCCAGTCGCCATCTTCGAGATAGGTGATCGAATTGGTGAACGGGGCGAGCGCGATGGCGTCGGAGCCCAGGAACATCTCGCCATCGCCATGGCCGACAGCCAAGGGCGGGCCATTGCGGGCGCCGACGATCAGGTCCTCGTCGCCTTTGAACATGATCGCAAGCGCGAAGGCGCCTTCCAGCCGCTTCAACGCTTGGTGCGCGGCCTCGACCGGCTTCAGCCCCCTGGCCAGTTCGCGCGCCACCAGATGCGCGACGACCTCGGTGTCGGTCTGCGAAGAAAAGCTGTAGCCGTCACGCTTCAGTTCGTCGCGCAATTCAGCAAAGTTCTCGATGATGCCGTTGTGGACGATGGCGACGCCGTCGGAAAAATGCGGATGCGCATTGGTCTCGTTCGGCACGCCATGCGTTGCCCAGCGCGTGTGGCCGATGCCGATCGTGCCATCGAGCGGATCGTCCTTGAGCCGGCGCTCGAGGTTGATCAGCTTGCCTTCGGCGCGGCGGCGGGCAAGCTCACCATGTTCGATGGTGGCGACACCGGCCGAGTCGTAGCCGCGATATTCGAGCCGTTTCAGCGCGTCGACGATGAGCGGCGCAACCTGCGAATGGCCGACGATTCCAACGATACCGCACATGCAGACAGCCCCCAATTCCCCATGGAAAACCAGCACTATTTAGGGATGGCCGGCCTGCCGCGAAAGTCACATTGCATTTCGCCCCGTGTAACGGAACGCTTCTGCACGCATGCACCATGACAGACCGCTCTTGCAATCCGGTTACTGCAATCATTCGGTTTTTCAGCCATTCGGTTTCCGTTCGGGAAATGTTTGGCTAAGCTCCGACCATGAACGAAACCATATCAACCATTACACTCTGGCGCCCGGTCGGGCCCACAGAACTGAAGCTCATCGAGGCTTCGGACATGAGGGCATTTCCGCCGCGCCTGCCCGAACAGCCGATCTTCTATCCGGTCCTGTCGGAAGCCTATGCCGTGCAGATCGCGCGCGACTGGAACGTGCCGGCAAGCGGAGCAGGCTTCGTGACGCGGTTTGACGTGCTGAAAAGCTTTCTCGACCGCTACCGGGTCGAGCAGGCCGGCAGCAAGGCGCATCTCGAATACTGGATACCAGCCGAAGACCTCGATGATTTCAACAAGGCCATCGTCGGCAAGATCGAGGTGACTGCCGCCTTCGACAAGGACATGACCGGCTAATCGCTAGTGGTCGGCGCCGGCAGCCTTTTTCTTCGCGGCCGCAACCGAAGCAAAGCGCTCGCGCAATTCCTTGCCCTTGCCGGGGATGGTCTTCTGGCGGGCGCGACCGAAGGCCAGCGCATCGTCCGGCACGCTTTCGGTGATGACGCTGCCCGAGGCGATATAGCCGCGCTTACCGATAGTGACAGGCGCCACCAGCGAGGAGTTCGATCCGATAAAGGCACCCTCGCCGATGTCGGTGAAGAATTTCGAATAGCCGTCGTAATTGCAGGTGATGGCGCCGGCTCCGATGTTGGCGCCCGCGCCGACGCGGGCATCGCCGATATAGGTCAGGTGATTGACCTTGGCGCCGTCCTCGATGGTCGCCTGCTTGACCTCGCAGAAATTGCCGACCTTGGCCTTGTTCCTGAGATCGGCCCCCGGTCGCAGCCGGGCGAATGGCCCAACTTCGCAATTCGAGGCGATGGTAGCACCCTCGAAATGGCTGAAGGCATGGATCTTGGCGCCGGTGGCGATCTTCACACCCAGACCGAACCAGACATTTGGCTCGACGATCGTGTCGGCGCCGATTTCGGTATCATGCGAGAAATACACGGTCTCGGGCGCGATCAGCGTCACGCCCGACAGCATCGCCTCATGGCGGCGGCGAGCCTGCCAGATACCTTCGGCCTGCGCCAGTTCGGCGCGGTTGTTGATGCCGAGCGCGCTTTCGAAGCTGGCCTCGGTGGCCACGACATCGAGGCCTTTCGCGGTGGCAATCTCGACGATGTCGGTGAGATAATACTCGCCCTTGGCGTTCTTGTTGCCGACCGCATCGAGCAGCGTCAGCGCCTGGCTGCCGGCCACCGCCATCATGCCGGCATTGCAGAAGCCGATCTTCCTTTCTTCCGCGCTGCAGTCCTTCTCCTCGCGGACGGCAATCAGTTTGCCGCCCTTTTCGATCAGCCTGCCATAGCCGGTCGGATTGGGCGGGCGGAAACCGATGACCACGACGGCTGCACCTTCCGCCAGTTTCAGCCGCGCCACGGTGAGCGCGTCGGCTTCGATCAACGGTGTGTCGCCGAACATCACCAGGATATCGTTGTAACCCTTTGATATCGCTTCACGCGCGGCAAGCACCGCATGCGCGGTGCCAAGGCGCTTTTCCTGCACGAAGGTCTCGGCCTTCGGCGCGAATTTTGCGGCTGCCTTGCGCATCTCGTCGGCGCCATGACCGATTACCAGCGCCTGACTGCCGGCACCGGCGGCCTCGGCCGCCTTCACCACATGGGCGACCATCGGCAGCCCGGCGATCTGGTGCAGCACCTTCGGCAGCGCGCTCTTCATGCGCGTGCCTTCGCCGGCGGCGAGGATGACGGACAGGCAGGATCTCTGGCTCATGGGTGAACAACCATATGAAAAGGGTTGGGAATCAAGACAGGATAGCAGTGGCGCCTTGCTGCACCAATGCGGTTAAATTCCGGTGAGATGGCAGAGCAGCTGACTCTTAATCAGCGGGTCCGCGACGCGCTTTCGCATCTGAGGCAAGGAGATCAGCCCAGCCGTCCGAGCACCGGGAAATTCTCGAGCAGCCAGTAGGACACGGTCTGCACGCCGCCGGTGAGGAAAAACACCCCGGCGACGACCAGCAGCGCGCCAATGGCTTTCTCGACGCGGCCGAGATGGACGCGGAATTTGCCGAGGAAGCGCATGAAAGCGCCGGAAAACAGCGCCGCGATGAGGAACGGGATTCCGAGGCCGAGCGAATAGGCGGCGAGCAGCAACGCGCCCTCGCCCACCGTCTCGCGGCCACCGGCCAGCGTCAGGATCGGCCCAAGCACCGGGCCAATGCACGGCGTCCAGCCGAAGGCGAAGGCCAGACCCATGACATAGGCGGCGACCGCATTTGCCGGCTTGCCCTGCGACTGGAAGCGCGCCTCGCGCGACAACAGCGGAATGCGCAAGATGCCGAGGAAATTCAGGCCCATCAGGATGATGAGCACGCCAGCGGCCATCGCCAGCGGCTCCTGCCAGACCCTCAGCCAGTGGCCGATGGTCGAGGCGCCGGCGCCGAGCGCGACGAACACGGTCGAGAAGCCGAGCACGAAGGCGATCGAGGCATAGAGCAGCGCGCCGCGCGCGCCCTCCCGAGCCGTCACGCCCGCATTGCCGCGAAAATCGTCGACCGACACGCCGGCCATATAGCAGAGATAGGGCGGCACCAGCGGCAGCACGCAGGGTGACAGGAACGAGATCGCTCCCGCCCCGACCGCGCTGACATAGCCGATGTCCAATGCCATTCCAAAGCTCCGACCGTTCCGGCGCCGATATAGGCTCGACCTCGCTTCTCCACCAATCACCATTTTGTGGCAAGTCGTCGCGGCATGTGCAGGTCAGGGAAGAAACGCCAGCTCGCAAGCGTTGATACAGCGAGGCCGCGATTTCCCGCGCGCCTCCAGATATCAGCCAGGGAGATTTCCATGAAAACCATAACCGTAGGGCTGGCCGCGCTTTTGCTCAGCACCGCCGCATCCTTCGCCGGCGAGGCGTGGAAGGAAGCCGAGGTCAATGGCACCAAGATCTATACCGACGCCAACGGCATGACGCTTTATACCTATGACAAGGATGAGAAGGGCAAGACCAATTGCTACGACAAATGCGCCACCAACTGGCCGCCGCTGAAGGCCGAGGCCGGCGCCAAGGCGGATGACGAATGGAGCGTCGTCGACCGCACCGACGGCACCAAGATGTGGGCCTATGATGGCAAACCGGTCTATACCTTCATCAAGGACAAGAAGGCCGGCGATGTGACCGGCGACGGTGTCGGCGAGGTCTGGCACATCGTCAAGGCCGACTGAGTTCTCAATCCGGGTCCTGCCGCTGGCGGGACTTCGGCTGGCTGCCGGGTATCCCTCCAACCCGGCGGCTGGCACCAAACAAGCGCTCATAGCGTCTACCCCTGCGATACCCGGCCGGGTTTCCTCGACTCGGCGGTAGAATGAATCGGCTCGTTTCCGCTGCCTCGGACTGCCATCTCCCTTTCCCGGAATACTGTGATTTTCTCCATACACTCTAAGAGTGTATTGCTGCGGACAGCCCTGCAATTTGGGCACTTCCCCTTGACCAGATGCAAAAGCGCGGCCATGTGAGCGGCAAATAGAACGAGATTTCGTCGCGCGCAGCGGAATTCTTCTGCCGCATCACAGCTGATATGAGACCTCATGGACGTCGTCGTCGTCGAATCGCCGGCCAAGGCAAAGACAATCAACAAATACCTCGGCAAGAACTACAAGGTTCTGGCCTCGTTCGGCCATGTCCGCGATTTGCCGGCCAAGGATGGCTCGGTGCGTCCGGACGAGGATTTCGCCATGTCCTGGGCCGTCGACACCGCCTCGGGCAAGCGGCTTGCCGACATCGCCAAGGCGGTCAAGGATGCTGATGGCCTGATCCTCGCGACCGACCCGGATCGTGAGGGTGAAGCCATTTCCTGGCACGTGCTGGAAGTGCTGAAGCAGAAGCGCGCGCTGAAGGACAAGCCGGTCAGCCGCGTCGTCTTCAACGCCATTACCAAGTCGTCGGTGCTGGAAGCGATGGCCAATCCGCGCCAGATCGATGCGCCGCTGGTCGATGCCTATCTGGCGCGCCGGGCTCTCGACTATCTCGTCGGCTTCACGCTGTCGCCGGTTCTGTGGCGCAAATTGCCGGGCGCCCGTTCCGCCGGCCGCGTCCAATCTGTCGCGTTGCGTTTGGTCTGCGACCGCGAATCCGAGATCGAGCGCTTCATCCGCGAGGAATACTGGCAGATCGCTGCCCTCCTCGGCACGCCGCGCAACGAGAATTTCGAAGCGCGGCTGACCGCCTTCGATCGCAAGAAGCTGCAAAAGCTCGACATTTCCAACAAGGCGCAGGCCGACGACATCAAGTCGATGCTCGAAGGCGCGACCTTCAAGGCGGTGTCGGTCGAAGCCAAGCCGACCAAGCGCAATCCCGGCCCGCCCTTCACCACCTCGACGCTGCAGCAGGCCGCCTCATCGGGCCTCGGCTTCTCGGCCAGCCGCACCATGCAGGTGGCGCAGCGCCTCTATGAAGGCATGGAAATCGGCGGCGAGACGACCGGCCTGATCACCTATATGCGAACCGACGGCGTGCAGATGGCGCCGGAGGCGATCTCGGCCGCCCGCGACGCCATCGCCAAGGAGTTCGGGCCCAAATACCTTCCGGAAAAGCCGCGCCTTTATACCACCAAGGCCAAGAACGCCCAGGAAGCGCACGAAGCGATCCGCCCGACGGATTTCATGCGCACCCCGGCTTCAGTCAGGCAATATCTCGATTCCGACCAGATGCGGCTTTATGAGTTGATCTGGAAGCGCGCCATCGCCAGCCAGATGCAGCCGGCCGAGATCGAACGCACCACGGCCGAGATCGAGGCGGTCAACGGCGCCCGCACCGCCGAGCTTCGCGCCATCGGTTCGGTCGTTCGCTTCGACGGCTTCATCGCTGCCTACACCGACCAGAAGGACGACGATTCGGAAGACGAGGAAAATCGCCGCCTGCCGGAAATCCGCGCCGGCGAGCAGCTTGCCCGCCAAGCGATCAACGCCACCCAGCACACCACCGAGCCGCCGCCGCGTTACTCTGAAGCGTCGCTGATAAAGAAACTGGAAGAGCTCGGCATTGGCCGGCCGTCGACCTACACGGCGATCCTGAAGACGCTCGAGGACCGCGACTACGTCACCATCGACAAACGCCGGCTGGTGCCGCAGGCCAAGGGCCGTTTGCTGTCGGCCTTTCTCGAAAGCTTCTTCGAACGCTATGTCGAATACGACTTCACCGCCTCGCTTGAGGAGAAGCTCGACGAGATCTCCGACGGCAAGCTCGCCTGGAAGGACGTGCTGCGCGATTTCTGGAAGGATTTTTCAGGCGCCGTCGCCGACATCAAGGAATTGCGCGTCACCGACGTGCTCGACGCGCTCAACGAAGAACTGGCCCCGCTGGTATTTCCGACGCGCGAAGACGGTTCGAACCCCCGCATCTGCCCGAAATGCGGCACCGGCAATCTGTCACTGAAGCTTGGCAAATTCGGCGCCTTTGTCGGCTGCTCGAACTACCCCGAATGCTCCTTCACCCGCCAGCTCGGCGATGCCGCCAACCCCAATGGCGAGAACGGCAATGGCGAGGACGGCACCAAGGTCATCGGCAAGGACCCCTATACGTCAGAGGAAATCACGCTGCGCAGCGGCCGCTTCGGCCCCTATCTGCAGCGCGGCGACGGCAAGGAGGCCAAGCGATCCAGCCTGCCCAAGGGCTGGACGGCTGAAACCATCGACCACGAGAAGGCGCTCGCCCTGCTGTCGCTGCCGCGCGATGTCGGCCAGCACCCGGAATCCGGCAAGATGATCTCGGCCGGGCTCGGCCGCTATGGTCCGTTCGTGCTGCATGACGGCACCTACGCCAATCTCGACAGTATCGAGGACGTGTTCTCGATCGGCCTCAACCGCGCCGTGTCGGTGATCGCCGAGAAGCAGCTGAAGGGCAAGGGCGGTCGCAATGGCGGCACAGCCGCCGCCTTGAAGGAGCTTGGCGACCATCCCGATGGCGGCGGCAAGATCGTCGTGCGTGACGGCAAATACGGGCCCTACGTGAATTTCGGCAAGGTCAATGCCACCCTGCCCAAGGGCAAGGATCCGCAATCGGTGACGGTTGAGGACGCGCTGGCGCTGATAGCCGAGAAGGAAGCCAAGGGCGGCGGCGGCAAGAAGCCGTTCCGCAAGGCGGCAGCGGCCAAGGTGTCGGCAACCGGAAAGACGACGGCCAAGAAAGCGGCGGCCAAGAAGCCGGCCGCGAAGAAAAAAGGGTAGGACGTGGCGCGCAGGATCACCGGTAGAAGCCACGGCGATCCGCGCACCGCCGACACGAGGGCCAAGGTCAAGGACGACTATCGGCCCTCGCGTGACGAAATCCTGCGCTACATCGCCGAAAATCCCGATCGCGCCGGCAAACGCGACATCGCCAAGGCGTTCGCGCTGCGCGGCGACGACCGCATCTGGCTGAAGGATATTTTGCGCGACCTGCAGGACGAAGGCGTCCTGACCAAGGAGCGCAAGAAACTCGCCCGCGTCGGCGCCCTGCCCCATGTCGCCGTGCTCGACATTTTTGGCCGTGACGGCGACGGCATTTTGCTGGCGCATCCGGCGGAAGCCGTCGGCACCGGAGAACCGCCGGTCGTCTCGATCCGGGTGTCGCGCAGTGGCAATGGACCGGCACCGGGCATCGGCGACCGCGTACTGGCCAAGACCTTTCCGACCAACGAAGCGACAGGCCCCGCCTATACCGGGCGGGTGATGAAGATCTTCGAGAAGCGCAGCGATGCGGTTCTCGGCGTCTTTCGCATCCTGCAGGACGGCACTTTCCGCATCGAACCGGTGGAGCGGCGCCAGCCCGAACTGATCGTCGACAAGGAATTCCAGAACGGCGCCAGGAACGGCGACCTGGTCGAGGTCGAGCCCGCGCGCGCCTCCCGCTATGGGCTGCCGAGAGCCAAGGTGCTCAACGTGCTGGGCTCGCTGACCAGCGAAAAGGCGGTCTCGATGATCGCCATCCACGCGCATGACATTCCGCATATTTTTCCAGCCGACGTTATCGCCGAGTCCGAAGCGGTCAAGCCGGCAACGATGGATCACCGCGAGGACTGGCTCGACCTGCCGCTGGTCACTATCGATCCGGCCGACGCCAAGGACCATGACGACGCCGTCTTCGCCACATCGGATCTCGACGAGAAGAACCCCGGCGGTGTGGTCGCCACGGTGGCGATCGCCGATGTCGCCGCCTATATCCGCTATGGCACGGCACTCGACCGCGAAGCGCTGAAACGCGGCAATTCGGTTTACTTCCCCGACCGCGTCGTGCCGATGCTGCCCGAGCGCATTTCCAACGATCTCTGCTCGCTGCGCGAAGGCCAGGACCGGCCGGCGCTGGCGGTGCGCATGGTTTTTTCGGCCGACGGCCGCAAGCTCAGGCACTCCTTCCATCGCGTGATGATGAAGTCGGCGGCGAAACTTGCCTACCAACAAGCCCAGGCCGCGATCGACGGCCTGCCGGACGACAAGACCGGTCCGATCCTCGACACCGTGCTGAAGCCGCTGTGGGACGCCTATGCGATCCTGAAGCGTGGCCGCGACGGCCGCCAGCCGCTCGAGCTCGACCTGCCGGAGCGCAAGATCCTGCTCAAGCCCGATGGCACCGTCGATCGCGTCATCGTGCCGGAGCGGCTCGATGCTCACAAGCTGATCGAAGAATTCATGATCCAGGCCAATGTCGCCGCGGCCGAGACGCTTGAGGCGAGGAAGCAGGCGCTGGTCTACCGCGTTCATGACGCGCCTTCGCTGGCCAAGCAGGAATCGCTGCGCGAATTCCTGCAGACGCTTGGGCTGTCGCTGGCGCGTGGCGCGCAGATGCGGCCAAGCCAGTTCAACGGCATTCTGGAGGGCGTGCGTGGCGCCGACAATGAAGGCCTGGTCAATGAGGTGGTGCTGCGCTCGCAGAGCCAGGCCGAATATTCGCCCAAAAACATCGGCCATTTCGGCCTCAACCTCCGGCGCTACGCGCATTTCACCTCGCCGATCCGCCGCTACGCCGACCTGATCGTACATCGCGGACTTATTGCCGCACTCGGCCTCGGTCCGGGCGGGCTGACGCAGGACGAGGAGGCGCGGCTCGAAGACATTGGCGTGCTGATCTCAGCCACGGAACGGCGCGCGATGGCGGCTGAGCGCGACACAGTCGACCGGTTGATCGCCGCCTATCTCGCCGAGCGCGTCGACGACCGGTTCGACGCCCGCATCTCCGGCGTCACCAAATCGGGACTATTTGTCCAATTGCCGCAGTATGGCGCGGATGGTTTCATCCCGGTGTCAACTTTGAATGGCGATTACTATATATACGACGAAGCGGCACGCTCCCTGTTCGGAGAACGTTCGGGCAAAGGCTACCAGCTCGCGGATCGCGTTGAGGTCCGGCTCGTCAAGGTGGCACCAATGGCCGGCGCGATGCGCTTCGAGATGTTGACCGACCCGAAGCCTTTGCCAGGTTCCAAGCGGTCGTTTCACAAGGCCAAGGGCCGCGCCCGCGCGTCGCAATCGCGACCGGGTTCGCGCGGCAGGAGAAGATGATGGCAACAGCCATGGAAGACCAGGTTTTCGGCGGCGAACATCAATCGGGTCGGGCCGCCCGCCCGCTATGGACGGCGATGAAACGCGGCATGCTCGGCCGCTGCCCACATTGCGGCGAAGGCAAGCTGTTTTGCGCCTTCACCAAGACCGTCGACAAATGCAGCGTCTGCGGCGAGGAATTGTACCACCACCGCGCCGACGACCTTCCAGCCTATCTCGTCATCGTCATCGTCGGACACATCGTGCTTGGCGCCTTCATGGCTGTCGAGGCGACATCGACACTGTCCACCTGGCAGCACATCGCGATCTGGGTACCGCTGACCATCATTCTGGCGGTGGGGCTGCTACAGCCGGTCAAGGGCGCCGTCATCGGACTGCAATGGGCCTTCTATATGCACGGATTCGGCGGCGAGCATGACGTGATCGACCCCCATAACGGGGTCTAGGTCAAAGTTGGCTGAGCCCGCTGGTGCAACATACCGACCGTGAAAGGCCACTTTCGCTTGCCAGAAGTTTCCGCTAGGTCCTGCGCATGGACGGTATGACCAAGGCGGAAGTCGACAGGATCGAGCGGAGCATGATCGCTCACAGCGACCAGCCAATTCGTCCGCGCGACGCGGCGACCCTGATCCTGCTCGACCGCGAGGGCGACGAGGTGCTGGTCCTGATGGGCCGTCGTCATGCCGGCCACGCCTTCATGCCAGGCAAATTCGTCTTTCCCGGCGGCCGCACCGATCCGGCCGACAGCCGCATCGCGGTCGCCGCCGCATTGCATCCGGAGCAGGAAGCAAAGTTGATCGCCGGGCCGGGCCGCACAAGTGTTGCGCGGGCCCGCGCCATTGCCCTGTCGGCGATTCGCGAGACCTATGAGGAAGCCGGGCTGCTGATCGGCCGCAAAGGTGCTTTCGCCACCGCCAGACCCGATTGGCAGGGCTTTGCCGAACACGGCGTGCAACCCTCTCTCGACATGCTGCGCTTCGTCGCGCGCGCCATCACGCCGCCCAACCGGGTGCGCCGCTTCGATACACGTTTCTTCAGCGCCTGGCGCGACGATGTCGCCGTCGAACTGCCGGGTGGCGGCCCGACCAATGAACTCGAAGAGCTGGTCTGGCTGCCGCTGGCCAAGGCCAGGGAAGCCGACATACCCGACATCACCCGAACGATCCTGGACGAGCTGGAAAAGCGCCTCGCCCATGATCCGCAGTTGCGTCCCGGCGGTCCCGTGCCCTTCTACCGGCTTGTCCGCAACCGCTTCACCCGCGAAATTCTGTAGAACATCGAGTATTCAGACATCCCCATGACGGTCGATACCCAACCACAGGGCGACGAACGCGTACACTGGCTGCCGATGGTGGCGGCGATCTCGTCGATCAGCGTCGTCGGCATCGCTATCGGCCTCGGGATGCCGCTGCTCAGCGTCATTCTCGAAACGCGCGGCCATTCGGCGTCGATGATCGGCCTCAACACGGCCGTCGCCGGCCTGGCTTCGATCGCCGGTGCCCCACTGGCCACGCCACTCGCCATGCGCTTCGGCGTGGCCTGGACGATGATTGCCATGATTGCCACCGGCGCCCTGGCCTTCGTCGGCTTCCACTTCGCGCCGGATTTCTGGATGTGGTTTCCACTTCGCATCGTGCTGCACATCGCGCTGACGGTGCTGTTCATCCTATCGGAGTTCTGGATCAGCACCTCGGCGCCGCCGCATCGGCGTGGCCTTGTCCTCGGCATCTACGCCACTGTCCTGTCGCTCGGCTTTGCCGCGGGGCCGTGGCTGTTCGCCCATCTCGGCAGTTCGGGCTTCAGGCCATTCGGCGTCATCATCGCATTGGTGACGCTGGCCGCCATTCCGGTGCTGGCGGCGCGCAACGAGAGCCCGACCATCGCCTCCGATGGCGAAACCAGCAATTTCCTGCGCTACATCTGGCTGGTGCCCTCGGCAACCGCCGCCGTGCTGGTGTTCGGCGCGGTCGAAACCGGCGGCTTTGCGCTGTTCCCGGTCTATGGCAACCGCATCGGCTACTCCGAAGCCGACGCAGCCCTCCTACTGACCATGATCGGCCTCGGCAATGTGCTGCTGCAGATCCCGATCGGCATGATCAGCGACCGCGTCAGCGACCGCCGCTATCTGCTGATTGCCTGCGCCACCGTCGGCCTTGCCGGCACGGTCTTCATGCCCTTCTTTGCGCAGAACTGGCACCTGATGGCGGCCCTTCTGTTCGTCTGGGGCGGCGTCGTTGCAGCCATGTACACGATCGGCCTTGCCCATCTCGGCTCGCAGCTTTCCGGCCACGAACTCGCGTCGGCCAACGCCGCCTTCGTGCTCTGCTACGGCGTCGGCATGGTGCTCGGCCCGCAAGCGATCGGCATCGGCATGGATGCGTTCGGTCCGTCCGGCTTCGGCTGGTCGCTCGGCCTGTTCTTCGCTGCCTACATCGGCCTGGTCAGCGTCAGGCTCATCCGCAAGATCCTCCTGTAGCGCGACGCTGCTTCCAGCCTGCATTTCACCAGGCGACACGACAGGCTGCTGACAGAACCGTGTCAGCAGCCCCCGGTTATAAGGTTGCCTCAAAATATATGAAGTTGAGGATCCTCCCATGATCGACAGCGGCTTTGAAACCACTTCATTGCGAATGACATTGCTCCTGCTTGTGACCTTTCAGGCGCCGGCCGCCGATGTCGACCGCATCATGGATGCGGTCGTGGCGATAGCACCGCTGGCGATGGGCAAATATGACCGCAACGCCTATCAGTCGGCACATGGCATCGAACACTACAGGCCGCTCGACGGTGCGGCCGCCGGCGCCGAGACCGAGTTGCGGCGGCGCCCCGGCACGGTCGAGGTTTCGTTCGAACTCCCCGACGACCAGGCGCTGGCCGCGCGCGTCGCCGAGGCGATTTTCCAGGCGCACTCCTATCAGGAGCCGGTGATCCGCATCCAGCCGATCCTGGCCAGCCGTTCCAAGGGACTGGACGACCGCGCCAATCCGAATCGCTGGTGGAACACAACCGGAGACTGGAAGAAGGTTGCGGCGCCCGCGAGAGAAAGCGCATGATTTGAGGCCACTGGCCAGTTCCGGCGGATGGTATGAGCTCCGCCGGGCTTGACTTTCCAGGCACGTTCTTTATGTGTCGCGCCAAGTTTCCCGCGTCCGGGTGTTTCCCCGTGCTCCAGCGGCCAAAACCCCACGAACATAACGGACTGAAATCATGGCCAAAGCCGCAAACATCAAGATCAAGCTTCTGTCGACCGCCGACACCGGTTTCTTCTACGTGACCAGCAAGAACAGCCGCACCAAGACCGACAAGCTGTCGTTCCGCAAATACGACCCGGTCGCCAAGAAGCACGTCGAGTTCAAGGAAACCAAGATCAAGTAATCTGGTTTCTCAAAAAAATGCCGAAACGCCGCCCAATGGGCGGCGTTTTCGTTTGCAGGACCATCGGACGGCAGTCCGTTACGGCGTTACGCTTTTCCCGGAATTTCTTCAGAATTGCCGTGATGCCGCGGTCGCCTGGATCGCCATTTCACCGGGCAGGCCGGCGTGGCTGGAATTTTGCCGGCCACCGGCGGACGCGGAAAATACTGCGTGGTGACCTGCACCGCCTCTGCCGTCGCCTCATCGAACAGCAGCGCGATCAGCTTCAAGGCCTCGTCGAGGCCTGATGAAATGCCTCCACCGGTCAGCCGGTTGCCGGATTTGATGAAGCGCGCATGCGTCGTATCGACCTCGATCTTGGGGAAACTCTGCAGGCATTTGACGAACGCCCAATGGGTCGTGGCTTTGTGACCGTCGAGCAGCCCGGCGCGTGCGAGTAGCAGAGCCCCCTCGCATACCGAGCAAACCCAGAGCGCATCCACCGCCACTTTTAGGAGGTAGGCGAGAAAAGGCGAATTGGCATTCGACATGATTGCGCCCAACGCTTCCGGCGCACCGCCCGGGACCCACAGGACATCGAGCCTTGGCGTTTCGGCAAAGCTGGCATGGGCTTCGAACCGCAACCCGTTCACGGTCGTGACCGGGCCGCCGTCGGCGGAGAGGATCTGGCAATCGAGACCTTTCGCCGGGCCCGGCCACGTCGAGCAGATCCACGCCGTCATAGACCGGAATTCCGAGTTTCATGGCCTCCCCCTCCTCCTGCTTCCGCAAATCACTATGCAGCAGCCGGCACCGGTTTAGCCAATGCGATCACCGCTTTTGGGATCGAACAGATGCAGCGACGCCGGGTCGGCCGACAGCCGTATCACGTCGCCGGTTTTCACGCCGGCGCGGCCCATGGCGAAGACGCAAAGTTGCTGGCCAGCCAGCTTGACGTAGAACTGCGTCGAAAGCCCGAGCGGCTCCACCACCCCCACCTCGCCCTGCAATTCGCCGTCATCGGCCAGCCTGATGTGCTCGGGCCTCAGACCGACGGTGATGATGTCACCGTCGTTCAGCGGCAGGCCATCCGGCAGGCGCAACGCCTGGCCGTCGGCCAGCACGGCGCCCGATGTGCCCCCCTTTCGCACCGTCGCTGGCAGGAAATTCATACCCGGTGAGCCGATGAAGCCGGCGACGAACATGTTGGTCGGCCGGTCATAGAGATCCAGCGGCGCGCCGACCTGCTGGATCAGCCCGTCATGCATGACGACGATCCTATCGGCCATGGTCATCGCCTCGATCTGGTCGTGGGTCACATAGACCGAGGTGGTCTTCAGCTGCTGGTGCAGCGCCTTGATCTCGGCGCGCATATGGACGCGCAGCTTGGCGTCGAGGTTCGACAGCGGCTCATCGAACAGAAACACCTTGGGATCGCGCACGATGGCGCGGCCCATGGCGACGCGCTGGCGCTGGCCGCCGGACAATTGCCGCGGCAGGCGCTGCAGGAACGTGTCGAGCCCGAGCCGCTTGGCCGCACCATCCACCCGCGCGTCGATCGCCGGCTTCTCGGCCTTGCGCAGCATCAGGCTGAAACCCATGTTCTTCGATACATCCATATGCGGGTAGAGCGCGTAGGACTGGAACACCATAGCGATGTCGCGGTCCTTCGGCGCGACGTCGTTGACCAGCCGCTCGCCGATGCGGATCTCACCGCCGGAAGCCTCCTCCAGCCCGGCGATCATGCGCAGAAGCGTGGACTTGCCGCAGCCTGACGGACCAACCAGGACGACGAACTCGCCATCGGCGATTTCAAGGTCGACCGCGTGCAGGACACGGACAGTGCCATAATCCTTGCGGACCTTATCGAGCGTAACAGAGGCCATCGATCTATCCTTTGACGGCGCCGGCGGTCAGGCCGGTGACGAGATAGCGTTGCAGGAAAGCGAAGAAGATGCAGACCGGGATCAGCGCCAGGATGGACGCCGCCATCATCTGCCCCCAGTCGACGGCGAACTTGCCGATGAAGGTGAGCAGGCCGACCGCGAAGGTCTTCTGGTCGTCGCTGGAAATCAGCATCAGCGCGAACAGAAGCTCGCTCCAGGCGGCGGTGAAGACGAAGCCGAGCGTCGCGCCCATGCCCGGCAGCGTCAGCGGCACGATCACCTTGCGCATTGCCTGCGCGCGCGTGCAGCCGTCGATCATCGCCGCCTCTTCCAGGTCCTTCGGAATGCCGTCGAAGAAGGATTGCATCAGGAAGGTGGCGAAGGCGGTGTTGAAGGCGGTGTAGATGATGATCAGCCCGGTCAGGCTGTTGATCAGCCCGATCTGCCCCATGACGCGGTAGATCGGCGGAATGACCATCACCAGCGGGAAGGTCTGTGTCAAAAGCAGCATTAGCGCCAGTGCCGCCTTGCCGCGAAAGGTGAAGCGCGACATGGCGTAACCGGCGAGCGTGGCGATGACCGTCACCAGTGCCGCCGTCGACACCGAGACGATGACGCTGTTGAGGAAATAGCGCGGGAAATCGGTGGCCTCGAGCACGGTGACGAAGTTTTGCAACGTCATCTGCGACGGCCAGAAGGTGATGCCTTCGGAATAGAGAAGCCGCTCCGGCGTGACCGAGATCTTCAGCGTCCAGTAGATCGGAAACAGTGCAAAGATCACGTAAGCCGCGATGGCGGCGTAGAGGCCGATGCCGCCGAAAAAGCGCTGCGAGGCTGAGCGTCCTGCGATCATCAGACGTGCCTCACCAGGGAGCGGCGGATGCCGATCAGCGCGATCGCATAGGCAATGAGCAGGACGAGCAGCAGCACGGCCACCGCCGAGGCATAGCCTTTGTCCAGCGACTTGAAGGCGCTGACATAGATGTAGACCGGCACCGTGTTGGTCGAGCCGGCCGGTCCGCCCTCGGTCATGACGAAGATGAGGTCGGCGAAGGTGGCGATCCAGATGGTGCGCAGCATCACGGTGATGGCGATCGTCGGCGCCAGGAACGGCAGAGTCACCTTGGTGAAGCGCTGCCAGGGCGAAGCGCCGTCGATTGCCGCCGCCTCATGCAGTTCCGATGGAATGGATTTCAGCGCCGCCAGAAGCGTGATGGCGAAGAACGGAATGCCGAACCAGATATTGGCGACGATCGGCCCCCACATGGCGGTCGAGGGATCGGACAGAACATTGGTCGGTTCGGCCTTCAGCCCCAATGCATACAGCCAGTGCGGCAATGGGCCGATGATCGGATTGAACAGCCAGGCCCAGGTCAGGCCTGACAGGAAGGACGGCACCGCCCAGGGCAGGAACACCAGGGCCTGCACCACCTTGCGGCCTGGGAATGGCTTGTCGAGCAGCAGCGCCAGGCCAAGACCGAGGAAGAACTGGAAGAACAGGCTGGCGACCGTCCACCAGAGCGTGTTGACCAGCGCCTGCCCCAGCACCGGGTCCGACAGCATCGCCCGATACTGTCCGAGCCCGACATATTCCGACTTGAAAGCGGAGAATTTTCGGAAGGAGTAGCTGATGCCGATGACCAGCGGCACCAGAAGCACCACGACCAGAAGGATGATCGCCGGGCTGAGATAGAGCCAGGGCTCGATGGCAGCGTGCGATCGCCACTTGCGACGTGGCTTGCCGACGGATCGTATTTCGGACACGGCATAGGTCATTGGGGGCTCTACGGTGAATGGTGGATGCCGGCGTCGGCGACGGCGTCCTTCTCCCCGTTTCACGGGGAGAAGATACCGGCAGGCCGATGAGGGGCTGCGCGAACCTTCAAACGATGGCGTCGCCCCTAATCCGTCAGTTCGTGACACCTTCTCCCCGTGAACGGGGAGAAGGGAACAAAACTACTTCTTGTTCTTCGCCAGCCAGTCCTGCTGTTCCTTGGTCAGGAAGGCAGCCCATTGGTCGGCGACGTCCTTGGCCGTCTTCTGGCCAAGCAGCACTTCCTGGAAATTCTTGATCGCCACCTGGTCGACGAAATTGCCGAGGTTCTCCAGATGCGTCGGTGGCGTCACCATTTCATACTTGGACGTGTCGCTCAGCTCCGTGAACCAGCCCTTGAACTGTTCGGTCTTGAAATGGGGATCCTGGTCGGCGCCGTTGTGGATCGGGACGACGCCGACCTCCTTGGCCCATTCCAGATTGTCCTTGGGGGACAAAAGCGTCGCCATCAGCTTCCAGGCGTCGTCCTTGTGCTGCGAGTTGGCGAACATCGCCCAGCCGGCATAGCCGAGCGTCGGATAGGACTTGCCGCTCGGTCCGACCGGCAATGGCGCCACGGCGAAGTCGTCGGCGCTCATCTTGTCGGCGATGCCGAGCAGTGCGTCCGGATCCTGGTTAAGCATGGCGCAGGTACCGGAATAGAAGCCGGTGACCGTCTCGTTGAAGCCCCAGCTCACCGCATCCTTCGGCGCCAGCCCGTTCTTGTACATGTCGGCCAGCATCTGCAGACCCTTGACCGAACCTTCGTCGTTGATGGTCGAGGTGCCATCCTCGTTGAAGTAGCCACCCTTGCCGGCGGCGATATTCATGAACATGTGCATGCCGTTGAAGGCGCCCGGACCGCCGCGCAGGCAGTAGCCGTATTTGCCCGGAAGGGCCGAGATCTTCTTGGAGTCGGCGACGAAATCGTCGAGTGTCGCCGGCGGGCCGTCAAGGCCGGCTTCCTTGAACAGCTTCTTGTTCCAGAACAGCGCGTTTACATAATAGCCGTACGGGATCATGAACTGCGTGTTGTTGACGGTCGAGCCAAACTGCTTGGCGCGCTCGCCGAGCGTCTTGGCGTCGTCCCACTTGGCCATGTAGGGGCCGAGGTCCTCGAGCTGGGCATTGTTGGCATAGAGGCCCATCCAGCGTTCCGGCATCTCGACCACGTCAGGCGTGTCACCGGCCTGCACCATGGTCAGGAATTTTTCGAAAGCCTGGCCCCAGGGCAGCGAGATCAGCTCGACCTTGACGCCGGGATTGGCGGTTTCGAATTCGGCGATCTGTTTCTTCAGGAATTCGGTGCGCGGCGGGCTGGTGATGACTTCGACCATCTTGAGGGTCGAATCGGCCACAGCGCTTCCGGCGGAAATCGCCAGCCCCGCAACGGTGGCAAGCATGACGGTTAGTTTTTTCATGTTCAAGACTCCCATTTTGAACCCGCTTGTTATTTTCTGGCTTTTTCGAAGGCCTGGGCGACGTCCGCCCACAGGTCTTCGACACTTTCCAATCCGACATTGAAGCGGATGGTTCGGGGGCTGACGCCGAAGCGCGCCATCGAATTCAGGCCCGGCGTCTGCTCGAGCGACGCCTTGGCAGGCACGACCAGGCTCTCATGCCCGCCCCAGCTGACGCCGATGCGGAAATAGTTGAGCGCGTCGACGAAGACGGGGATGTCGATATCGTCCGTCACCTCGAAGGAGAACAGCCCGGCATAGCCGGCCAGCGTCGCCTTGCCCGGATGGTTCGAATAGGCTGGATGGTTGACGCGCTCGACATTGGCATGCGCCTTCAGCCGCTCGGCGAGCGTCAGGCCGCTCTTCATGTGGTGCGGCAGCCGGAGCGGCAGGGTGCGCAAGCCGCGCAGCAGCAGCCAGGCCTCGAACGGCGACATCTTCCCGCCGAGATAGGAATAGGTCTGCTCGTTGATATGCTTGATATGGGCGGCGGATCCCGCCACGACGCCGGCGACGGTGTCGCTGTGGCCACCGAGATATTTCGACGCCGAGTGCAGCACCAGGTCGACGCCGTGCGTGATCGGCTTCTGGAACACCGGCGTCGCCCAGGAATTATCGATGCTGGTGACGATGCCCTGCTCCTTGGCCATCCGCGTCAGATGCGCGATGTCCTGCAGCTCGAACATCATCGAGGTCGGGCTTTCAAGGTAGAGCAGCTTGGCACCGGGAAGTGCCGCGGCGACCGCGTCCGGGTCGGAGCCATCGACGTAGTCGACCTTGATGTTGAGCCGCGGCAAGAGCCGCTCGAACAGCCGGTAGGCATCGCCGTAGCAATTGCGCACCGCCACAATGCGCTCGCCGGCACCGACAAAGGCAAGCACGGTGGCGCTGATCGCGGCCATGCCGCTGGAAAAGCCGCGCGCGGCCTCAGCGCCCTCGAGCGCGGCCACACGCGCCTCGAACTCCATCACCGTCGGATTGTCGCCGCGCGAATAGATCGGCTGCTTTCGTTTGCCAGCGAAGGTGTCGGCCATCTCGGCATAGTTGGCGAAGGTGAACAGCGAGGTCTGGTAGATCGGCGGCACCACCGCGCCGCCCGGGAATGGCTCGTCATGCGCCAGCAGTGTTGCCGCCTCAGCGAGATAATCGTGGTCGAAACCGGATGGGTGCTCGGTCATGTCTGGCTCGAAAGTTTGAGTTTGGCCGCGCCGCGCTTCAGATCGTCCTCGACGGTGGCGATCAGCTTGAGCGCCTCGGCGCGGGCGCCCTGCGCGTCGCGCGCGGCGATGCATTCGTAAATGGTGCGGTGATAGGGAAAGCTGGCGTGGCCGAAGTCGCGCACGCCGAGCGGATGCTCCCAGAAACGGTGGAACAGCTCATGCATTGCGGCGATGATCTGCTCGAACAGCGGATTGCCCGAGACCCGGTAGATCGCCTGATGGAACTCCCAGTCCTCTTCCGACGACATGCCGTCGCGCGTGCGAAACGCCTGCTCCATGATGTCGAGCTTGCGCGCGATCTCGGCAATGTCGGTCTGGCTTGCACGCTCGGCACAGAGTGCGGCGGCCTCGGCCTCCAGCGCGCGGCGGATTTCCAGCGTCTGCATCAGGCTGGTGAAATCATTGCCGCCCGCCAGCGTCAGCGGCATATGCAGCATGTCGGGTGAGACGGCCGCCTTGAGATAGGTGCCGCTGCCTTGCCGGCGCTCGACCAGACCGAGCCCTTCCCAGCGCGTCAGAGCCTCACGCACCGTGTTGCGGCTGACCTTCAGCCGTTCGGCCAGAATACGCTCTGTCGGAAGTCGCTCGCCGGGCTGCAAGGCTTCGGCGCGAACAAACCCGACCAACGCCTTCAGCACGGCGTCATCGCGCGCCGTCGTCTGAATGGGTGGCAGGCTGTTCTGGTCCACGCTCTCTCCAAGTGGTCCAATGGTCCAACCAATTTCTGCATGGAAAAAAGCTCCTGTCAATCGGTTGTCAGCAGACCGCGCCGCCACAAGCGGCGACGAGATGCATTTCAGGAGGTTACGTGCGTCGACTTCGTTTTGGCTGCGGCGCCACGGCAGGCGGGCCGAACCATGCGGTCAGCGCCTCGGCAAGTCCAAGAGGGGTTCCATCCCCTACCCAGGCCACATAGCCGTCGGGCCGGATCAACACGGCGGTCGGTGGGGCGACGGGACCAAGGACCGGAAGCTCCCATGGCCCGGAATATGTGGCGTCGATCTGCTGGACCCGATCAGCCCACGGTGTGATGTCGAAGCCGCCTGGCTGACCAAAGTTGAGCATGACCGGCCGGGCTTGGTGCAGCAGGGCAAAGACCGGCAGCGGGCCGCTGGCAGTCAGCAGGTCGAGGTCGGGCATCCGCCGGCCAAGCAGAGGATGCCCCTCGCCGAGATTGTAGTGAACACCCAGACCGGACATCTCGCCGGCCATCCGTCTGCGCGGTTCGTCCATCCCGAGCAGTTCGGCAACGATGTCGCCCATCGCCTTGCCGCGGTCGTCCATACGCCGAAGCGCAACCTGCGCCATCGTGTTCTGCAAGACACGGGCGGCGACCGGGTGGCGCTCGGCATGGTAGGTATCGAGGAGGCTCTCCGATGAGATCCGCTTAACCACCTGCGCCAACTTCCAGCCGAGGTTCACCGCATCCTGCACACCGATGTTGAGGCCCTGCCCGCCCATCGGGGGATGGATGTGCGCGGCATCGCCCGCTAGCAGGACGCGTCCGTCGCGGTAGGTCGCGGCTTGCCGCGTCATGTCGGTAAAGCGCGAGAGCCAAGTCGGACTGTGGACACCAAAGTCGGTCCCATAGATGGCAACCAGCGCCTTGCTGAGATCGCGAAGCGTGGACTCTCCGCCGGTCTTCAGTCGCGGTTCTGTCAGCACGACGCCGACTGTCCCACCCTCCCCGGTCTTGCCCAAAGCGTGGATACCGGAGTCGGTGTTCCGAAAGCCCAATGACGGCTCCTCAGACATCTCGACCTCGGCGATCATCCAGCTCATCGTCGGATCCCATCCTGCGAATTCGATGCCGGCTGCTTTTCGGATGATGCTTCGCCCCCCGTCACAGCCCACCAGATAATGTGTCTTCGTACGTTGGCCATTGGCCAACTCGATGATGACCCCGCTGTCGTCTTGCGCGAACGCCACAACCTCCTGCCCGCGGTAGATCGGCACTTTCAACTCGTCGACCCAGCCGGCCAATATCCGTTCAATGTGGTTTTGACGCAGCCCGAGCAGGCAGTTGTGCCGCGTTGGAAAGTCGCTGATATCCAGCCGGATCATGTGGAAGCCGACGGCCTGAAAGCGTTGTCCTTGCGACAAGAACCGGTCGGCGATCCCACGCTGATCCAGGACCTCGATCGTGCGTGCATGCAGGCCGCCCGCACGCAAGCCAACAAGCTCCTGGTTGGAACGCCGCTCGACAATGGCAACGTCGACATTCGCCAGGGCGAGTTCTGCTGCCAGCATCAACCCTGTCGGGCCGCCTCCGGCAATCACCACCGCATGATCGGTCATTACAGGCATTACGGTCACTCCCGTTTCTTGCCGTTGTTCAGGCCGACGGTTTTACGGGAGGAGCCCGGTCTTGCCGCAATCCCCTTGTGCGCCATATGTATGAAGTGGAGAGAGTACTCTTCCCTTCAGGTCTCCAGCCACGAACAAAACTGCTCGCGCAGTGACAAGGGCGCGTCACTTGGCTCGCTGTTGATCGAAGAGAATCGGACCCGGATTTTTCACACGAAAAAAGCAGAGTCGTCCGTGCCTTGGCACGGAGCTCTGTTGTTTTGTCTGGAGAGGGGGCCGGTCGGCGTTTGGCAGCGGTACGAGGAGGCCACTATGTGCCAGCGCCGGCCGGCCGACCCCACGGACCCAGGAGATGCGGCGGACCTGAGCATCATGGGGTATTTCTAGGGATCGAGCCGGCTGTCTATCCTCGTGCCGGCTTCGTCTTGGCCTGCACACTTGCGCAAGAGCTTATGAAAATCAACCATTTCTTAACCAAGGCTCGCGAATCGCTTGGATTAAGGTAAACGGGTAACCCTATCGGGTTGACTGGATAATCGGGCCTTTGCGGTTTACGCCGCCTTGGCGACAACGCGGTTGCGGCCGCCGCTCTTGGCTTCGTAGAGCGCGAGGTCGGCACGTTTCATCAGCGCCGCCACCGTGTCCACCCCCTTCAGCACAGACGACACGCCGACACTGACGGTGACTTCGGTCGTCTTGCCGTCCGGGCCGATGGCAAAAGGCGCCTGGGCAATTTCGGCGCGAATGCGTTCGGCCACCTTTTCGGCAACCGTTCCATCTGTGTCCGGCATGACCACGACGAACTCCTCGCCGCCAAAGCGGCAGGCAAGGTCGATACCCCTGACATTCTTGCGCAACCGTCGCGCAAATTCCCGCAACACCTCATCGCCGCCGTCATGGCCGTGCGCATCGTTGATCGACTTGAAACGGTCGAGGTCGGTGATCATCACCGACAGCGGCCGCCGCCGCGCCACCGCGCGATCGAACAGCGTCTGCAGATGGCTGTCGAGATAACGGCGATTGTGCAGCCCGGTCAGCCCGTCGGTCACCGCCATTTCGATGGTTTGGGTGACGCTGGCGCGCAGCTGGTCGTTATAGCGCTTGCGGCGCACCTGGGTGCGCAACCGTGCCGTCAGTTCCTGCTGGTCGATCGGCCGCATCAGATAGTCGTTGATGCCGAGCTCAAGGCCACGAATGATGCGCTCCTCCTCGCCCGCCTCCGCCAGCAGGATGATCGGGACGAAACGGGTGCGGTCGAGCGAGCGCAACTGCGAACAGAGCCGGAGCGGATCAAAATCGGCAAAGGCCGTCGAGATCATTACGCATTCGTAGGACGTCTCGGCGGCCTGGAAGAAGCCGGCATGCGGATCGCTGGTGACGTCGAGGTCGGCGCGGTCGCGCAGCATCTTCTGGATGCGCTCGACCGAGGATGTGCGCTCGTCGATCAAAAGCACTTTCGGCGTCGTGTCCTCGGAGGCGAAATTGCGGCTCAGAAGCTCCTCGATGCCAATGTTGCGCGTCGTCGAGGCGCGCAGCCGCAACTCGTCGGTCAGCGACTTCAGCCGGACCAGGCTCTTGACGCGCGTCATCAGTTGCAGGTCGTTGACCGGCTTGGTCAGGAAATCGTCGGCGCCGGCTTCGAGCCCGCGCACGCGGTCGGAAACCTGGTCGAGCGCGGTGATCATCACCACGGGAATGTGCGATGTCGCCGGGTCGCTCTTCAGCCGCCGGCAGACTTCGAACCCGTCCATGTCGGGCATCATCACGTCGAGCAGCACGACATCGACCTTGCCGTTCTCGCAGGTCTCGATGGCGTCCGGCCCGTTGGTGGCGGTCAACACCTCGAAATACTCGGCCAGCAGCCGGACCTCCAGCAGCCGCACATTGGCAGGGATGTCGTCGACGACGAGGATCCGTGCAGTCATGTCACAAGGCTCCGGCTTGGCTGGAAGGGCGCATCATGCATCGCCCAGATAGGATTTGATGGTTTCGATGAAACGCGGCACCGAGATCGGCTTGGAGATATAGGCTTCGCAGCCACCCTGGCGGATGCGTTCCTCGTCGCCTTTCATTGCGAAGGCGGTCACCGCGATGACCGGGATGACGTGCAGCTCGTCATCCTCCTTCAGCCATTTGGTCACCTCCAGCCCCGACACTTCAGGCAACTGGATATCCATCAGGATGAGATCCGGCCGGTGCTTGCGCGCCAGATCGAGCGCTTCCAGGCCGTTGCGGGTGCGCACGGTCTCGTAACCGCTTGCTTCGATGAGGTCCCGAAAGAGCTTCATATTGAGCTCATTGTCCTCGACGATCATGACCTTCTTCGGCATCGATATCCCGTCCCGGCCGTCCTTCCGCTCGAAGGCGGCCGTCATGCGTCCATCTCAAGACGCACCAAACCCTGCGTCACTCTACGGCAATATCATTGACGAAACGGAAATCCGTGGCGCAAAAAGCTGTCTGGATTCCACCTCGGGCGCCGCTCTAATGGCTTGCCGCAAGCATCTCTTGCCATTACTGCGGGAGAGACTCATTCCACACACCGAAGGTAGTGATGGCAAACGCAGCGTCAATGCGCGAGGAAGCGGAATCGATTGCGGTGAAGGCCCTGGGCTTCGTCGCCTCCGATCCGGAGCTGTTGCCGCGCTTTCTGGCAATCACCGGCATCGAGGCGCATTCGATCCGCAAGGCTGCCGGCGAACCAGGATTCCTGGCTGGCGTCCTGCAGTTCATTCTCGCCCACGAGCCGACGCTGATGCGCTTTGCCGAGGAAACCGGCACGCCGCCGGCAGCTGTCGGCAAGGCCTTGCGGGCGCTGCCGCTGGGCGACGACAACCATGAGCATTCCATATGAGCGATGATCCCGAGACAGCGCGCCAGATCGAGGAACTGGCGGCGGACAGCCGCCCGCTGCTGGTGCTCGATGTCGACGACGTGGTGCTCGAATTCATCCGCCCTTTCCCCCATTTCCTCAAGGCGCGTGGTTTCGGCCTGACGCTGGCCTCGTTCCGGCTGACCGGAAACATCGCCGAAACGGCAAGCGGCCGCCTGATCGAACAGCCAGAAGTCACAGCACTTCTGGGCGATTTCTTTGACGCTCAAGCCGACTGGCAGAGCATCACCGACGGTGCCGCGGATGCCCTGACGGGATTGGGCGATCGCGCCGAGATCATTCTGCTGACGGCCATGCCGCACAAGCACCGTGCCGTGCGTCGCGCCCATCTCGATGCACTCGGGCTGAGCTACCCGCTCCTGACCACTGAAATGGCCAAGGGACCGGCAGTGGCCAGGCTTCGCGGCAAGACCGGCCGGCCGGTGGTTTTCGTCGACGATCAGCCGCACAATCTGGCGTCGGTGCGGGCATCCGTCGACGATGCCGGCCTGTTCCATCTGATGGCCGACAATTCGCTGCGCGCATTCCTGCCGCCGGTGCCCGACGACATCATAGTCGTCCAGGACTGGCACGAAGCCGCGCCGAAGATTGCGAACGCGCTGGGGCTCTAACGCAATTCCAGGAAAAAGTTTGAAACGGTTTTCCGCCCGGAATTGCGCCAAACAGAGAGATAGAGGCCAGCCTCAGGGATTCAGCTTCGCTCCCGCCCCGCCGCTGTCGTCGCCGCTGTCATCGACACTATCATCCGCGGCCGGATCGGCCGGCTTGACCATGACGCCGTTGACCATGACTGAACCGTCGGCCTTGGCGTTGACGACCCATTCGATGCGTCCATCGGGCAGCGTCTTGCCAAAACCCTTCACCATGAGAGCTGCGGGTACGTACTGCGCCACCTCCGGCTCCGACTTTGCCGCCGTCTGCAGGCCCTCGACGAGCTTGTCGAAGCCGGTGACGTCGACCGTCACGCTTGCCTCCGGCTTCTCGTTGGGGAAGGTCATTTCGCCTTCCAGGGCGATCTCGGTATCCTTGTTCTTCACGGTGCTGCGGCCGATGAAGACCTTCGGCGTCTTGGCCATGAAGTCGGCTTTGAGCTGGTCGCCGAAATCAGCCGACAGCGGCGGATTCTGATTGAGATCAAAGGCTTCGATCGCCTTCTTCGCCATGCTGTCGAGATCGATATTGGCGCCGCCGAAGTTCAGGTCGACATCGGTGGGCAACAGCGCAACGCTCCAGCTCGGCAGAAGCTGTTGCGGCACGGTCAGCCCCGACGCCTTGATGGCATAGCTGATCTTGCCATTCTGGGCGACGCCGTCGGACGCGAACGCAGTGCTGAGCTGCATGGCGCCGAAATTGCCGACCGGGCTTTCCACCATGAAATCCTTGAAGCCGTAGGTTCCCTCGACATGCTCCCAAACCGGCAGGGCAGCGAGCAGAAGCGATTTGAGTTGCGCCTGGTTTGCCTTCAGCGTCGCCTCGTCTTCATTGGCCACGGCAAATGCCAGGAGATCGAGCAGCGGCTTTGTCCGCACCCCCTTGCCGCTGGCCTCTACCGACAGCTCCGGCGATTTGACGTTGACCGGGAATTTCAGCCCGCTTTCAGGATCGTCGAAATTGATCGTTTCGACGAAATCAGACACCTTTTGCGAAGTTGTGAAATCGACGCCGCCGGTCGCGGACTTGGTCGCGGTGATCGTTGCAGTGCCGGCGCCGGTGCTCGCTTCCATATGCTGTTTGGCATCCTTCGATGCCATCGTCATGCCGGCCATCGAGCTGCTGCCGCTGGTGAAGGCCGCCAGATTGGGATCGTAGACCCCGGAACCCTTGCCGTCCTTGATCGAAAACTGCGTGCTTTGCAGACCCTCGGGCCCGTTGAACTCGAAGGAAGCGCTCTGCGAAAAATCCATCGAGACATCCCAGGATCCGTCGCTGCGCGGCTTGACCATCAGGGCATAGGGCGCAACGTCGACTTTCAGCAGCTTTTGATCTGGCAGTGATCCGGCAAGCGCCTTAAAATCAAACAGGATCTTGTAGGCATCGCCCTCCAGCGACACCTTCAGAATGCCTTTGTCGAGCGCCTGTTTGCCGACATAACGGGCCAGGTCTTCAGACAGTTGCTTCGCACCCTGGCTGTCGACGGTCTGGCCGAAAGCAGGCGCGCTCAACGCAAGAAGGAAAACGAATGGCAGGGCACGGTTCACGCGAATTCTCCGTTTGACCTAATGTTGCCCAAAAGCGCGCAGCGGTTTGGGACAACGACATGCATAAAACAAAAGCCCAAAGCGCGTCGACTGAATCCGTTTCCGTGCAACGCGTTTTGGGAGGAACGCCTCGTCGTCTGGTATGAAATTGCCGCCACAACCGCAAGGTGAGATCAACAATACCGCCAAGGCGCAAAAGCTGATTATAGCACAAGCCGCATCAACGGCCGGCCTGCCTTGCGCTCGACAAGCCGCTCGAAACCAGCCTTCTCGAAGACCCGCGACGAGCCAACGAACAGGCCGATCGAACGCGAATCCCGGGACAGGTCTATCGGGCAGGCCTCGACCAGCCGGGCGCCATTCCTGCGGGCGAAATCGATACCGCCCTCGACTAGGCGATGCGTGATACCCCTGCCGCGCGCCTTGGTGCGGATGAAGAAGCAAGAGATCGCCCACACGGCCGGATCCATGGCGTCGGCGGCATCGACTGGTGCCGACCCCCTGCCCTGATTGTTCCATTCGGGCACGTCGGCGCGCGGCCCGATCTGCATCCAGCCGACCGCCTTGCCGTCTTCGAATGCCAGCAGGCCTGGCGGCGGACCAGCTTCGATGCGCGCCTTGATGTGGTCCTTGTTGCGTTCGCGGCTGCTCTCACGCCGTATCGCCGGCGCCAGCCGGAAATGCGTGCACCAGCAGCCGTAGCAGGCGCCCTGCTTGCCGAAGAGGTCCTCGAAATCCGCCCAGAGTTCGGGCGCCAGCGGCGCTATGGTCGTGCTCATGCGTTCTCCCCAGGCCAGCCTTGTCGCAGGCCTTGCACTGTCGTACCATTGCTTCTGTTCTCTTTATGTTCGCAGCGATGGCGGCCCCTGTCAACAATCCCGATCACGGTTTTTGCCGCGACTGCCTGACGTTTCAGCGCAGCCAGACGCGTCGCTGCGAGCGCTGCGGCAGCCCCCGGCTGGCCCGCCATCCCGAGCTTTACCGGCTGCATCTGGCCCATATCGATTGCGACGCCTTCTATGCTGCGATCGAAAAGCGCGACAATCCGGCGCTCAAGGACAAGCCGCTGATCATCGGCGGCGGCAAACGTGGCGTTGTCTCCACCGCTTGCTACATCGCCCGCATCCAGGGCGTGCGCTCGGCAATGCCGATGTTCAAGGCGCTCGAAGCCTGTCCCGAGGCCGTCGTCATCAGCCCCAACATGGAAAAATACGTGCGCGTTGGCCGCGAGGTGCGCGCCATGATGCAGGCGCTGACGCCGCTGGTCGAGCCGCTCTCGATCGACGAGGCATTTCTCGACCTCGCCGGCACCGAACGGCTGCACGGCCTGCCGCCGGCAGTGGTGCTGGCGCGCTTCGCGCTTGCGGTCGAGAAGGAGATCGGCATCACCGTTTCAGCCGGCCTGTCCTACTGCAAGTTCCTCGCCAAGATAGCGTCGGATTTCCGCAAGCCGCGCGGCTTCTCGGTCATCGGCGAGGCTGAGGCGGTCGGCTTCCTTGCAGCCCAGCCGGTAACGATGATCTGGGGTGTCGGCAAGGCGTTCAACGCCACGCTGGAGCGCGACGGCATCCGCACCATCGGCCAGTTGCAGCAGATGGATCGTGGCGACCTGATGCGCCGCTACGGCACGATGGGCGACCGGCTCTACCGCCTTTCGCGCGGCGAGGACGTCCGCCGCGTCGATCCGGACCAGGACGCAAAGAGCGTATCAGCCGAAACCACCTTCGACATCGACATCGCTTCGCTCGATGAGCTGGTCGCGGTGCTGAGGGGGCTTTCGGAAAAGGTCTCGGCGCGGCTGAAGAAATCCGGCATCGCCGGGCGCACCGTGGTGCTGAAGCTGAAGACCCAGGATTTCAAGCTGCGCACGCGCAACCGCCAGCTCGGCGACCCGACCCGGCTCGCCGATCGCATCTTCCAGACCGGAGTGGAGCTCCTGCGCAAGGAAACCGACGGCACGAAATATCGGCTACTCGGCATCGGCGTCAGCGACCTCTCGGACGACGACAAGGCCGACCCGCCCGACCTTGTCGACGTCCAGTCACGCAAACGCGCCATGGCTGAAAGCGCCATCGATGCCTTGCGCGACAAGTTCGGCCGCAGGGCGGTGGAAACCGGCTATACTTTCGGCAAGGGCCGCGACGCCCACCCGCCGGAGCCGCTCGAGGACTGACCTTGCTTGTTGGGTTTGTTGAGATTCACGTCAGGCCGAGCCGAGAATGTTGGCTTCCGAGAACCGGAGCGGAGCGTACCTCAGGCGCATCACCTGAATATCGGCCCATCCGTCAGGTGCGCTGCAGATCGATCCTGCTCGTCACCACGCTCTTGCCGGTTTTCGGGTCGGTGTCGGTGACAGTCAGCTGGATGCCGTTCTCGCCCTTCTTCTCGACCGTCATCCGCGCCTTTCGATCCCCATTGACCTCCTTGGCCCAGCCAATGCCGAGATTGATCGCGTTGCCGGAGCGGCTGCCACTCAGCTGTGCCGGCCCCGTGCGAGACCCGACATAGACGCCGTTGTACTTCGCACCTATGACCTTCAAGTTGGCGCTGATGGCCCGCGTTACCAAGACGAGACCGCGGCAATTGCCATCCAGCGAGAGTGAGGTTGAGGTCGCATTCGACTTGAAGCTGCAGGATACATTAACGTTCGGCACATCGGTGGTTACCTGGACAGTGCCCTTGCCAGCGAAATTGCCATTGAACGACTGGAGAAACTTGGCTTCGTCGGCATGTGCCGTGCCAGCCGCGGCCAACAGACAGCCAGCAAGCCCGAATTGCGCGAATGATCTCATCGAAGCTCTCCTTGTCGATTTGGAAAAGGCAGGACCGCCTGCAAGGCAGGGCAAGGCAGAATCTCGAGACTCAACGCCTGTTGCCGTATCAGGTTCCGCCCGCAGCATGACTGTTTTGCAACATCCAGGCATCACCACTGGCCCAGAAGAATGCAGCCTCTAGCGATTGCGGCAAGGGCTCCGGCCTGCGAGATAGCGGGCATGGTCCCCACCCCCTCCATCCCCAAGGCCGCATTCTGGATGGCGCTGTCGATCGCCTCGTTCCTGGCGATGTCTGTCGCCGGACGCGCAACGACAGCCGAGCTCAATGTCTTCCAGGTGTTGGAACTGCGCTCGGTGATCGGCTTTTTCATCCTTCTGCCGCTGGTGATGATGAGAGGCGGCTTTGCAGCCATGCGCACGCAGCGCCCCGTCGCCCATATCGCCCGCAACGTCATCCACTATACCGGTCAGGCGGCCTGGCTCTACGCGCTGACGCTGATCCCGCTGGCGGTGTTGATCTCGATCGAATTCACCACACCGATCTGGACGGCTATCCTGGCGGTGACTTTTCTTGGCGAAAGGCTCTCCCGGCCCAGGCTTGCGGCGATTGTGCTGGGGCTGATCGGCGTGGTGATTATCGTGCGCCCCGGCGTCGGCGCGGTCGATCCCGGACATCTCGTCGTGCTCGGTGCCGCCGTCTGTTTCGGGGTATCGCTGGTGTTGGTCAAGTCGTTGACGCGCACGGACAGCGTCGTGCGCATCATCTTCTGGATGCTGATCATTCAGTCGGCACTCGGCCTCGTCCCGGCGCTCTATGAGTGGCGCAACCCGCCGCTGGAGCTGTGGCCCTGGATCCTGCTGATCGCCTTCACTGGCATGTCGTCGCATTTCTGCATGGCCCGGGCGCTTGCCTATGCCGACGCTACCGTGATTTCGCCGATGGATTTCCTGCGCGTGCCGCTGTCGGCTCTGATCGGCTGGCTGCTCTATCAGGAGCAGATCGACGCCTTCACCGCCGGTGGCGCACTGCTGATCCTGATGGGCAATCTGCTCAATCTGCAGCGAAAAGCGCCACAACCGGCGAAGATCGCCGCGTCCCAGACCCTGATCCAGTCCGGGGGAGATTGAGTCTACGACAATTTCGTGCCCTGATCCGACGTTGCCGCCTTGCAGCTGGGGCGGCGGGATGAGACGCTCCTGGAAAAAGAGAGCAAGCGTGAGATGGTGCAACGATGCCTCTTGTGATCGTCGCTGTTTTACTGATGTCGACGCTGGTAGCTACCGGCAAAGCGGAAGCCGAAGCGGGAACGCACCTTCTCGAGTCGGATGGCGCTATGGCTTCCTCCTATGGCCCGACGGTCGTTGCAGACTATTCCGCGTCCATGGCACATTATCGAACAAGCCTGCGCGCGCATTCCGGAACCGGTAGCCTTGTCGGCGATTTCATTTCCTCGCTGCGCGTCCCCTGGACTTGGCGTTCCGACGACGGAAGCACCGTTCGGCGCCTGGGCAACAGCCTGTTCTTGCTCACCGAGGGCGATTGCCTGAGCCGAATGTGCCGCGAGATCCCTTGCAAACAGACGGAGTGGCCCGTGTTCGACTGCCGCGATGGTCACAAGCGCAAGATGGCGGCTCCCGGCCTGACCGGCATCAGCTTCGGCGGCGTCAACTACAGCCAGATAGGTGGCCCGCAGTTTTGAGCGGATAACCTGTGTACTCCGGCGGGATGGGTCTCAAGCCGGTCAATTGCCGTCGTCGGGTATGTTGAGGAGGTGGCCGCAGGCCTTGCAGTGGACGGCGTCGGGCTCGTGCCGCTGCAGCCCGCACTGCGGACAGAGAAAGAAGACCTTGCTGGGACGGAACAGCGCCTGCGCCAACCTCACGAACAGCGAAATGCCGATGATCATAGTGGCGATCGCGGTCAGCTTGCCGGCCATGCCCGGCAGGACGATGTCGCCGAAGCCTGTCGTCGTCACTGTGGCGACAGTAAAATAAAGGGCATCGATATAGTTTTCGAGCCCCGTCCCGGTGCGGAAGAAGAAGGTGTAGACGAAGCCGGTGATGACGAACAGGAAGGCCAAGAGATTGATGACCGCCTGGCTCGCCTCCCGCCAAGGCCGCAGTCCGCGCATTTCGAAATGCCGCCACAGCGACCCGCTGCGCGACAGTGACCACAGCCGCAGGATACGCAGGAAGCCGAGATTGGCGAGCGCCGTCGGCATCAGCAGCGTCAGGAGGATGAAGGCATCGACCCACGATGTCGGCTGCTTCATCAGCCGCAACATGTCGTTCGACGCCAGCAGGCGGGCGGCCATGTCTGCAGCAACCAGCGCGGCCACCGCATAGTCGAGCCAGAGGAATGACGGCTTGTCCTGAAGAACCGGCGTCGCGATGAAGAAAGCAATGATGGCGAGGTCGATGACGACAGCCACCAGCTGGAAGCGGAAAGCCGCCGGGGTGCGTCCGTGATAAAGCTTGCGCAGCCTGTCGCGAAGCTGCGCGATTGTTGAGCTGTCTTCCGCCGCTTTCATGACGATCGCGGCGGCGTTCGCGACACTTGCCGCCAGCCCGCAAGAGCGGGCGTCACACCAGTTCCACTTCGACCACGCCGGGCACGGCGCGCATCGCCGAGGCGATCTGCGGCGAGATCCGGTAGCGATTGGGCAGCTCGATCTCGATTTCCCCCTCGCCATCTTCCTTGATCAGCACGAAGCTGACCTGGCCTTCGCCCCTCACTGAAAGCTGGCCGGCCAGCGTGCCGATCGGGGCCGCATTGCGTACGAAAATGCGCAACGCCTTCTGGATGCGGCTTGCCTCGTCTTCCAGCGACTGCACCGAGTTGATGCGCAAATTGACGCCTTCCGGCCTGTCCTCGGCCGCAACCGTGATGACGACGGAACGGCCGGGCTCGAGCAGGTCGCGATACTGCGCCAGTCCTTCGGAAAACAGCACGGCCTCATACTGGCCGGACGTATCGGAAAAGGCGACGACGCCCATCTTGTTGCCGGTGCGCGTCTTGCGCTCCTGCTTGGAGGTGACCGTGCCGGCCAGCCGTCCGGCGGCGGCCCCGCGCTTGACGGCGGCCGAAAACTCGGCCCAGTTTTGCACCCGCATCTTCTGCAAGGCCGCCTTGTACTCGTCGAGCGGATGGGCAGAGAGATAGAAGCCGACCACCTGGAATTCTCGGTGCAGCCGGTCGGCGGCAAGCCATGGGTCGGTCGCCGGCAGATTGAGCGCCTGCGACTGGGCGCCGAGCGAGGCGCCGAAGATATCGTGCTGACCGGAGACCGCGTTCTGCTGTGCCAGCGATGCCAGCCCCATCATGCGCTCGACGCCCGCCATCATCGCAGCGCGGTCGTGGCCGAAGCAATCGAGCGCGCCGGCCATGATGAGGCTTTCGAAGACGCGCTTGCCGACAATCTTTGGATCGACCCTTTCGCAGAAATCGGCGAGGTTCTTGAATGGCTTTTCGCCGCGCTGGGCAACGATATGCTCGACCGCCGCGTCGCCGACACCTTTCAGCGCGGCCAGCGAATAATAGATACGGTTCTCGCCAACCTCGAAAGCGCGGAAGCTTGATATCACCGACGGAGCCAATACCTCGATGCCAAGGCGCAGCGCGTCCTGGCGGAAATCGGCGAGCTTGTCGGTGTTGCCCATATCGAGCGTCATCGATGCCGCGAGGAACTCGACCGGATAGTGCGCCTTGAGATAGGCGGTCTGGTACGAGACCACCGCGTAGGCGGCGGCATGCGACTTGTTGAAACCATAGTCGGCGAACTTGGCAAGCAGATCGAAAATGAAGTCGGCCTGCGGTTTGCCAACGCCGCGTTCGACCGCGCCCGAGACGAAGCGCTCGCGCTGCTTGTCCATCTCGGCGCGGATCTTCTTGCCCATGGCGCGGCGCAGCAGGTCGGCTTCGCCAAGCGAATAGCCGGCTAGCTCCTGCGCGATCTGCATCACCTGTTCCTGGTAGACGATGACGCCTTGCGTCTCCTTCACCAGATGGTCGATCTTGGGGTGGATCGACGCCATCTCCTCCTCGCCATGCTTTCTGGCGTTGTAGGTCGGTATGTTCTCCATCGGTCCCGGCCGGTACAGCGCGACCAGGGCGATGATGTCCTCGATGCAGTCCGGCCGCATGCCGATCAGCGCCTTGCGCATGCCGGCACTTTCCACCTGGAACACGCCGACCACCTCGCCGCGTGACAGCATGGCGTAGGTCTCGGGATCGTCGAGCGGGATCGTCGCCAGGTCGATCTCGATGCCGCGCCGGCGGATCAGCTTGACCGCCGTTTCGAGCACCGTCAGCGTCTTCAGGCCGAGGAAGTCGAACTTCACCAGCCCGGCCTGCTCGACATATTTCATGTTGAACTGGGTGACCGGCATGTCCGAGCGCGGATCGCGGTACATCGGCACCAGTTCCGACAGCGGGCGGTCGCCGATGACGATGCCGGCGGCGTGCGTCGAGGCGTGGCGGTAGAGGCCCTCCAGCTTCTGCGCCATGTCGAGCAGCGTCTGGACGATCGGCTCCCGCTCGGCCTCTTCGGCAAAGCGCGGCTCGTTGGCAATGGCGTCGGCGAGCTTGACCGGGTTGGCCGGGTTCTGCGGCACCATCTTGGACAGCTTGTCGACCTGGCCGTAGGGCATCTGCAGCACACGGCCGACGTCGCGCAGCACAGCGCGCGCCTGCAGCGTACCAAAGGTGATGATCTGGCCGACCTGGTCGCGACCGTATTTCTGCTGGACATAGCGGATCACCTCCTCGCGGCGATCCTGGCAAAAGTCGATGTCGAAGTCGGGCATCGATACGCGGTCGGGGTTGAGGAAGCGCTCGAACAGCAGGGAGAAGCGCAGGGGATCGATGTCGGTGATGGTCGTCGAATAGGCGACAAGGGAGCCTGCGCCCGACCCGCGGCCCGGCCCGACAGGAATGCCTTGCGCCTTTGCCCATTTGATGAAGTCGGCGACGATCAGGAAGTAGCCGGGGAACTTCATCTTGGTGATGATGCCAAGCTCGAAATTCAACCGCTCGCGATATTGCTCGACCGTGTAGCCTGGTGTCGGCCCGTGTGCAGCCAGCCGCGCGTCGAGCCCGTCATGCGCCTGGCGGGCCAGTTCGTCGGCTTCCGCCTGCACGGCGGCGTCATTGTCGGCGACATCGCCGCCCGTGAAGCGCGGCAGGATCGGATTGCGGTTCTTCGGATAGTAGGAACAGCGCAGCGCAATCTCGACCGTGTTGTCGATCGCCTCCGGCAGGTCGGCGAACAGCCTGGCCATGTCGGCCTGGCTGCGCAGGAAATTGTCCGGCGACAGCCGCCGGCGATTGTCGGCGGCGACGACCGAGCCCTCGGCGATGGCGATCAGCGCGTCATGCGCGTCATAGTCGTCGCGCGCCGAGAAGAAGGCCTCGTTGGTGGCGACCAGCGGCAATTCATGGGCATAGGCGAGATCGATCGAGGATTTCTCGATCATGCGATCATAACCGGAAACCCGGTCGAGTTCGACATAGAGCCGGTCGCCGAACATCGTCTTCAGGGTCAAAAGCCGTGCCTCTGCAAGATCGCGGCGGTCTTCCTTGAGCGCAATCCCGATCGGTCCGCGCGGCCCGCCGCTGAGGCAGATCAGCCCGTCACAATAGCCCTCCATCATTTCGGTGGTCAGGTGCACCGCCTCGCCCGGCGGCGTTTCGAGATAGACGCGGCTGACCAGCCTGACCAGATTGGCGTAGCCGGCCTCGGTCGCGGCGATCAGGACGACCGGCCGCATATCCGGACCTTGCCGCCTGCGGTCGCGCTGGCCATCGCTGTTCTCGCCGGAAAAGGCGACCGCGATCTGGCAGCCGATGATCGGCTGGATCCCGTCCTTCACCGCCTTCTGCGCGAATTCGAGCGCGCCGAACAGATTGTTGGTGTCGGTGACGGCAATCGCCGGGGCTTCGTCCTTGACCGCATGGGCCACCACCTTGCCGATCTGCAAGGCGCCTTCCAGCAGCGAATAGGCCGAATGCACGCGCAGATGGACGAACGGCCGCGCCGGCGCCTCCGGCCGCGCAGCCGCTATCGCGGCTTCGCGCATCAGGGGATCGCGGGGAAGTCTGTCATCTGCCATGGTTTTTCGCGCTGCCCGAAGGACTTGAGTCGATGGAGATGTATTGTCCGGGACCGGGCGATACCAGTCCAGTACAAACCGCCGCTGACCACAGGCTTGCAGCGGCCAGCCCACCTAAGGTCTGCTGAGATTCAGGTCAGGCCGAGCCGAAAATGGTGGAATTCCGAGAACCGGAGCGGAGCTTACGTTTGGGTACGTGAGCACCGGAAGCGCAGGTATCAGCCATTTGCAGGCCGGCCTCACCTGAATATCAACAGACCTCAGGCGAATTCCATGATCACCGCATCGACCGCCAGGCTGTCGCCTGGCTTGGCGTTGAGTTTCGCCACGACAAGATCGCGTTCGGCGCGCAGCACGTTTTCCATCTTCATCGCCTCGACGACGGCCAGTGTCTCGCCGGCCTTGACCTCCTGCCCTTCGGCAACGGCAATCGACACGACAAGGCCGGGCATCGGGCAAAGCAGCAGTTTCGACGTATCCGGCGCCACCTTCTCCGGCATCAGCCTTTCCAGTTCGGCGATGCGTGGCAACATGGTCCGCGCGGTCACCGACATGCCTTTCCAGGCGATGCGCAAGCCATTGGCAACCGACCTGATCTGAGCGACGATCTTGTGCGTGCCGACCGTGCCGCGCCAGATCAGGTCGCCCGGACGCCAGTCTGAGGCGACGGTGAGCGCCTTGCCGCCCTCGATCGACAGATCGATTTCCATCGGAATGGAGATCATGCCTTCGAGGATGGACGCCGACAGATAGTCCTCACCGATCTTCACCACCCAGTCGCGCTTCAGCGCCCCCGAATGCGGCGCCAGTCGCCCGCCGAGCCGGTCGAGCCGGTCGCGGCGCAGCAGTTCCACCGCGGTCGCAATCGACGCCAGCACGGCTTTCTCATCGTTGTTCGGCACGATTGGCGCAAAGCCGTCGGGATATTCCTCCGCGATGAAACCGGTCGATATCAGCCCTTCCCGCCAGCGCGGATGCTGCATCAGGGCAGCCAGGAACGGGATGTTGTGCTCGATGCCGTCGACGACAAAGCTGTCGAGCGCTTCCGACATGGCATCGATGGCCTGGATGCGCGTCGGTGCCCAGGTGCACAGCTTGGCGAGCATCGGATCGTAGAACATCGAGATTTCGGAGCCTTCGGTGACGCCGGTGTCGTTGCGGATGACGATATCGCCGAATTGCCCTTCCTCCGGCGGCCGGTAGCGCGTCAGCCGGCCGATCGAGGGCAGGAAATTGCGGTACGGGTCCTCGGCATAGAGCCGGCTTTCCACCGCCCAGCCGTTCAGCTTCACATCGCTCTGCGTCAAGGCGAGCTTCTCACCGGCGGCGACGCGGATCATCTGCTCGACCAGATCGATGCCGGTGACGAGCTCCGTCACCGGATGCTCGACCTGCAATCGTGTATTCATTTCAAGGAAATAGAAGTTCTTGTCCTTGTCGACGATGAACTCCACCGTGCCGGCGCTCTGATAGTCGACGGCCCTCGCCAGCGCCACCGACTGCTCGCCCATGGCCTTGCGTGTCTTGGCATCGAGGAACGGCGATGGCGCCTCTTCGGCGACCTTCTGGTTGCGGCGCTGGATCGAGCATTCGCGCTCGCCGAGATAGAGCGCGTTGCCATACGCGTCGGCCAGCACCTGGATTTCGATATGCCGCGGATCGACGACGAATTTCTCGATGAAGACGCGGTCGTCGCCGAACGAGCTCTTGGCTTCCGATCGCGCCCGGTCGAAGCCGTCGCGCACTTCCGCCTGGCTCCAGGCGATGCGCATGCCCTTGCCGCCGCCGCCGGCCGAGGCCTTTATCATCACGGGATAGCCAATCTCGCCGGCGATCTTTTCGGCATGGTCGGCATTCTCGATGACGCCGAGCCAGCCGGGCACGGTGGAAACCTTGGCGGCGTTGGCGAATCTCTTCGATTCGATCTTGTCGCCCATCGCCCTGATCGCCTTGGGCTTCGGGCCGATGAAGATGATACCTTCCGCTTCCAGCGCCTCGCAGAAGGCCGCCCGCTCGGACAGGAAGCCGTAACCGGGGTGCACGGCCTGCGCTCCCGTCTCCTTGCAGGCGGCGATGATCTTCTCCGGTATGAGATAACTCTGCGCGGCGGGCGAAGGCCCGATATGCACCGCCTCGTCGGCCATCTCCACATGCACGGCCTCACGATCGGCATCGGAGTAGACCGCGACGGTGGCGATGCCCATCTTGCGCGCCGTCCTGATCACACGGCAGGCAATCTCGCCGCGATTGGCGATGAGGATCTTGGTGAACATGCGAAATATCCCTCGGGTCGGCCGTTCCTTTTATGGCCTGTGTCGGCGTGGTCAAGCCGGCCGGGTCAATCGCGGTCTTTCAATCGATTTGGGATAAAATTCTCCGCACTGGCCCAAGCCTGGAACCAGCTTCCAGTTGATCGCATCATTAAAACCTGAAAGCTTGGGTCAAAATCGCCTATGGAGGAATTGCCTGATGAAAACGCGCGCCGCTGTCGCTGTCGCCGCCGGAAAGCCGCTGGAGATCATGGAGGTCGACCTCGACGGTCCGCGTGATGGCGAAGTGCTGGTCGAGATCAAGGCGACCGGCATCTGCCACACCGACGAATTCACACTATCCGGCGCTGATCCCGAAGGCCTGTTTCCGGCCATCCTCGGCCATGAGGGCGCCGGGGTGGTGGTCGATGTCGGCAAGGGGGTCACCTCGGTCAAGAAGGGCGACCACGTCATCCCGCTCTACACGCCGGAATGCCGCCAGTGTCCGTCCTGCCTGTCCAGAAAAACCAACCTGTGCACGGCGATCCGCGCCACGCAGGGGCAAGGCCTGATGCCCGACGGTTCATCGCGCTTCTCGATCGGCAAGGACAAGATCTTCCATTACATGGGCTGCTCGACCTTCTCCAACTTCACCGTGCTGCCCGAGATCGCGGTCGCCAAGGTCAATCCCGACGCTCCCTTCGACAAGATCTGCTACATCGGCTGCGGCGTGACCACCGGCATCGGTGCTGTGATCAACACCGCCAAGGTCGAGCAAGGCGCGACTGCCGTGGTCTTCGGCCTTGGCGGCATCGGCCTCAACGTCATCCAGGGCCTCAAACTCGCCGGCGCCGACATGATCATCGGCGTTGATTTGAATAACGACAAGAAGGCCTGGGGCGAGAAATTCGGCATGACGCATTTCGTCAATCCGAAAGAGATCGACGGCGATGTGGTCCCGCATCTGGTCAACATGACCAAGCGCGGCGCTGACCAGATCGGCGGCGCCGACTACACATTCGACTGCACCGGCAACACCAAGGTGATGCGCCAGGCGCTGGAAGCCTCGCATCGCGGCTGGGGCAAGTCGGTCGTCATCGGCGTTGCCGGTGCCGGCCAGGAGATCTCCACGCGGCCGTTCCAACTGGTCACCGGGCGCACCTGGATGGGCACCGCCTTTGGCGGCGCGCGCGGCCGCACCGACGTGCCGAAGATCGTCGACTGGTACATGGACGGCAAGATCCAAATCGATCCGATGATCACCCACACGCTGAAGCTCGAGGACATCAACAAGGGGTTCGACCTCATGCATGAGGGCAAGTCGATCCGAAGCGTCGTCGTTTACTGAAGAAGACCACAAGCCGCCGACCAACCGGCCTGCGACCTTTGTGGCTCACAACTGGGAGGAGAAAAGAATGCCGGAAAAACTGCATCCGAAAATCGACAATGGCTTGCCCAAGGAGAGTGCAAGCTTTGCCGGCGGCACGCTGGTCTGCGCCTGCACCAGCAAGCCGGTCAAGGTGAAGGTCAAGGGCCAGATCGCCCACAACCATGCTTGTGGCTGCACCAAATGCTGGAAGCCGGAGGGCGCGCTGTTCTCGGTCGTTGCCGTGGCCGGCACCGCCGACGTCACCGTCACCGAGAACGGCGACAAGCTCAAAGTGGTCGACCCCAGTGCGCTGATCCAACGCCATGCCTGCACCGGCTGTGGCGTCCACATGCACGGGCCGGTCGAGCGCGACCACCCGTTCAAGGGCCTGTCCTTCATCCACCCCGAGCGCTTCGAGGAAGACGGCTGGTCGCCGCCTGGCTTCACTGCCTTCGTCTCGTCGATCATCGAATCCGGTGTCGACCCGAAGCGAATGGACGGCATCCGCGCGCAGCTGAGGTCAATCGGGCTGGAACCCTATGACTGCCTCAATCCCGGCCTGATGGATTATATGGCGACCTGGACCGCGAAGAAGTCCGGGGCCTTGCCGGCGTAACAACCGATCAGATTATCTCCATGGGGCCGGCCGAAATAGCCCGGCCCCATGCCTTTTGGAACAAGCAATGCCTGCACCCGCCATTCTCGTCGACGCCGATGCCTGCCCAGTCAAGGCCGAGGTGGAAAAGGTCGCCGAGCGCCATGGCGTCGTCGTCACCTACGTCTCCAATGGTGGCCTGCGGCCATCGCGCGATCCGATGATCCGCAACGTCGTGGTGTCCAAGGGCGCCGACGCCGCCGATGACTGGATCGTCGATAATGCGCGGACCAACGACATCGTGATCACATCAGACATTCCGCTCGCCGCCCGCGCGGTGGCGCTCGGCGCCCATGTGCTTGGGCCCACCGGGCGCTTGTTCACACCCGAAACGATCGGCATGGCGGTGGCAATGCGCGAACTCAAGCAGCATCTGCGCGAGACCGGCGAAAGCAAGGGCTACAATGCCAGCTTCGCGCCGCAGGACCGTTCGCGGTTTCTCGGCGAACTCGACCGCATCTTGCGGCGCGCGCTCAAATCCGCCACACCGGACTGATCCGGGCGCTTTTCGAAAGCTGGGCCATGGTCACCGACACCTCGATCAATTCACCAATGCATCGGCACAAGCAATTCGTCGTGGCGGCCGGCACAGGGGCCGTCGCACTGGCGGTTGCGCTGCTGTTGCGCGCGCCACTTCCTTATTCGATCGGTACCAATGCGTTCTTCGCCGTCTATGTCATTTTGGTCGTCGCCCAGATGCCAAGGCTTACCGGTCGCTACCTCAGCAAGAACGCGCGTGCCACCGACCAGCCGGTGCTGGTCATCTTCGCTGTAACGCTGGTCGTGGTCGTCGTTGCCATTGTTTCACTGTTCCTGCTGATCAATCAGAAGGACAGAGGCCATCCCGTCGAGCTCGGCTTCGCGCTGTTGTCGATCCCGCTCGGCTGGTTCACCATGCATGCCATGGCAGCGCTCCACTATGCCCATGTCTACTGGATGGACGGCGATGCGGTCGACGCTGAGACCAAGAAGAAAATCCCGGTCGGCGGGCTGCTGTTCCCCGGCGACAAGCGGCCGGAAGGTTGGGATTTCCTCTACTTCTCGGCGGTCATCGGCATGACCGCGCAGACTGCCGACACCAACATCTCGACAACGCATATGCGTTGTGTCGTGCTCGTCCATTCGATCCTGTCGTTTTTCTTCAACACGGTCATCGTCGCCGCAGCCGTCAATCTCGCCGTCAGCCTGGGCAGCCCGTAATAATTCCGTGATAGGATGAAACATCGGTTTGGTTGGCGACGTATCAGGAGGACAATGAGCGTGCAGGTCACGCCGCGAGGCCGGGAGACGAGACAAGATGGAATCGGTTGCCAGAAGCCAACCCACCGCCGGAGCGGACCCCGCCGCGCGGAAGGATGAAACGCTGATCTACCGCCAGTCGCGCTGGACGCGGCTGACGCACTGGATCTGGGCCATCTCTCTGTTCTTCATGCTGCTTTCCGGCCTGCAGATCTTCAACGCCCGCCCGCAGCTCTACATCGGCAAGCAGTCGGGCTTCGACTACAACAACACCATCTTCGCCATTGGCGCCGAGAACACCGACGCCGGTGCAAGGGGCTACACCGAAATCTTCGGGCATCGCTTCGACACCACGGGCGTGCTTGGCTGGTCGGGTCCGGCAGGCCAGGAAACGGCGCGCGGCTTCCCGTCCTGGGCGACCATCCCGTCCTACTATGATCTGGGCACCGCTCGCGTCGTCCATTTCTTCTTTGCCTGGATACTGGCCACGACCTTGATCGTCTGGCTGGTCGCCAGCACTGTGAACGGCCATCTGCGCCGCGATCTTGCGCCGCGCCTCGACGATCTCAAGCGACTGCCGCAAGATATCGTCGACCACGCCAAGCTCAAATTCCACCACACGCGGGAATACAACACGCTGCAGAAGATGGCCTATGGCGGCGTGCTGTTCGTGCTGCTGCCGCTGATGATCATCACCGGCCTGGCGATGTCGCCCAGCATGGACTCGGTGCTGCCGTTCCTCAACGATCTGCTCGGTGGCCGGCAGACGGCGCGCACCATCCACTTCACCGTCATGGTGCTGCTGGTCGCTTTCTTCATCGTCCACATCCTGATGATCCTGGCTGCCGGCCCGATCAATGAACTGCGCTCGATCATCACCGGCTGGTACCGGACCGATCCTCCAGCACAGGACGACAATTCCACCGAGAGGAGTGCGTGACATGGCAAAGTTCGAGATCAGCCGCCGGAAATTCCTGACGGGCGCCAGCCTTGGCGCCTCCGGCATCATGCTGTCGGGCTGCGACGCCTTCGACAGCCAGCTGAGCATTGGCAGCGGTCTGCGCAGTTTCCTCGAAAACGCCAATGGCCTGACATACCGGGCGCAACGCCTGCTCGCCGGACGCGATGCGCTGGCGCCGGAGTTCACCGAGGCCGACATCCGCCAGCCGCAGCGGCCGAACGGCGTCACGGCTCCCGATGACGACGTCTACAAGGGCTTGCTTGCCAACAATTTCGCCGACTGGCGGCTGGAGGTTTCCGGCCTTGTCGAAAAGCCGCTGTCGCTCAGCCGCGAGCAATTGATGAACATGCCGAGCCGCACCCAGATCACCCGTCATGACTGCGTCGAAGGCTGGAGCTGCATCGCCAAATGGACCGGCACGCCGCTGTCGCTGGTGCTCGACCAGGCGGTGGTTAAGCCGCAGGCGCGCTACGTCATGTTCCATTGCCTCGACACGATCGACCGCAGCCTGTCGGGCGACATCAAATATTACGGCACCATCGACCTGATCGATGCCCGCCATCCGCAGACGATCCTTGCCTATGGCCTGAACGGCAAGCCGCTGCCGGTCGAGAACGGCGCCCCGCTGCGCGCCCGCGTCGAGCGTCAGCTCGGCTACAAGATGCCGAAATATCTCTACAAGATCGAGCTGGTCGACGGCTTCGCCAATGTCGGCGGCGGCAGGGGCGGCTATTGGGAAGACAATGGCTACGACTGGTACGGTGGAATCTGAACCGCGCACCGCAAAATGATGATCGGCCCGGGTGCGTAGCGAGCGCTGCCCGCCGGTTCAGGCAACCTTGTCGAGAAGCGGCCTGAGTGCCGGATGAATCTCTGGCGAGGCGTATTTGATCAAGGTCAGCAGCGCACGTTCGTTCTCGTACAAAGGCCTGCCTACCCCGATGTGCTCGATCAGCCAGCCGGCTTCGCCGGCATCGATCGTCTCGGCGCGGCGGGCCAGGGCTTCTGCTGCCCTGTTCTTGGCTTCCCACTCGGCCTCGATGTCGCCGGGCGAGCGATAGGCCTCCATGATGCCGGCGAGGCCACCGGAGACCATGCGGCTGAAGAAGCCGCCGATTTCCGGATCGGCGTGTTCCAGGAAGGCATCACGGCGCAGCGCCACATCGCGTGTCGGCGCGTCGTAGCCAGCCGAGCACATGACGAAATTGGCGATCGCCTTGACGAACAGATCGTTCCAGGACGGATCGTTTTGGCCTTGAGCGGTACGCTCGTTGATCTTGACCAGCACCTCGGCCTCGGCGCGGGTGATGGCGATGTTGCCGTCGCCGCCATGGGCATGCAGGATCCGGCGCAACAGCTCGACCTCTGCCTTGGCGATCAGTCCGGGAACCAGCGCACCACCGAGCATCAGCGGCCCCTTGCCATCGATGACGGCGTGGGCGACCTGCTCCAGCGCATAGACGCAAAGCTGGCTCGGCGATGATCTTGCTTCTTCCAGCACATGGACCAGCAATTCGAGTTCGGTCCGGCTGTCGACCATGCCGTCGCGCGAGATCGTGCGGATCAGCCAGTCGGCATTGTCCTGCGAGATGTAGCCCGACGGCTTCTCCTGGTGGACGATGTAGTCGGTGACCGCCTCGACAAAGAACGGCGGCCATTCCTGGCACTTGTCCTTGGCGGTGGCGTCCAGCGCGAACAGCGCCTCGGCCTCGCCGCGCGTCACCACGCCGTCGCCGAACACTTCATGGCGCAACATGGCCACGTCTTCCCCGGTGATGCGGCTTTTCGAGGCCAGCCCCGCCACTGGCGCGCTCATGATCAATTCGCCCATTTGTCGTCCCCGTCCGCTGCCGGCAAGCGCCTGCCCTAAAGCCTCACCGCCGCCACGATATCAGCAGTGTCTTGAAAAACCGGCAAACGGCGTGGTTAGCGAAGACTTGTCAGCCAATGCATGTCGCCCAAAAGTGTGCTGCTGTTTTGGGAAAACGACATGCATCAAAGACGTCGCTGACAGGTGACAATGTGTCGTCGACAGGCTATGGATGACGAGTCGAGGGCTCTTGCGAGTCCTACCTGTTTGCGGGAGAGAACAGCGAAAGCTGTCGCCGAAGGGGAAATCGCCCGAAATCTCTCAGGCAAAAGAACCGTAGACGGGAAAGACACTCTGGAAAGTCGGGGTTTGCCCCCGCGCCGAAGGTGTAAGCGCCGCTGACAGAGTTCCGGTTGCGCGAGTCTCTCAGGCTTCAGACAGAGGGGCACGGACTGGTCGCCATTCGCGACCGATTGCGTGCGACTCTGGAGATGACATGACGGGCGACGACACCAGACACCTTCCCCTCGAAGATATCCATGTGGCCGCTGGTGCGCGCTTTGGCGCCTTTGCCGGCTGGTCGATGCCGCTGACCTATCCGGCCGGCGTCATGAAGGAGCATCTTCACACCCGCGAGCATGCCGGCCTCTTCGACATCTCGCATATGAAGCTGTTCGAGGTCAGTGGCCCGGAGGCGGTTGCGCTGCTCGACCGCGCTTGTCCCCTGGATGCCGGCGCACTCGAAATCTCGCAGTCCAAACTGTCCTTTTTCCTCAATGAGGCAGGCGGTATCCTGGACGACCTGATCGTCACCAGGCTGGGCGATATCCGCTTCATGGTGGTCGCCAACGCCGGTAACGCCGTGGCCGACGAAAGGCATTTGCGTGCGCTTGCCGCGGATTTTGACGTCAAGGTCGAGCCGCTCGACCGTACCTTCCTGGCTATCCAGGGCCCTGAAGCCTGGGCCACCCTTTCCCGCGCCGGCATCGAGACCGGCTCGCTGCTGTTCATGCACGGTGTCGAGCCTCGGCAGAACTGGTTCATGAGCCGCTCCGGCTATACCGGCGAGGACGGTTTCGAGATCGGCCTGCCGGAGGCAGATGCGCGCGACCTCGTCGCCAAACTGCTCGGCGATGAGCGCGTGCTGTGGATCGGCCTTGCCGCACGCGACAGCTTGCGGCTGGAGGCCGGGCTCTGCCTGCATGGCCAGGACATCACGCCGGAGACCGACCCGGCCAGCGCCGGATTGATGTGGGCGATCCCGAAAGAAATCCGCGCTACCGGCGCCTTCATCGGCGCCGACGCCCTGCGCGCCGCCGTTGAGCGAGGACCGGCGCAAAAGCGGGTCGGGCTGAAGCCCGACGGCCGCCAGCCGGTGCGCGCCGGCGCCGCGCTCTTTGATGCCGACGGCAATCCCGCCGGCCATGTCACATCAGGCGGCTTCGGCCCCTCGGCCGGTCATCCGGTCGCCATGGGATATGTCGCAACGCCACTGGCAAAGCCCGGCACACGGGTTTTCGCCGATGTGCGCGGCACGAAGATCCCAGTCGATATCAGTTCCCTGCCCTTCACACCGCATCGCTACCGCAAAGGATGAATCCGATGGCAACAACCTATTTCACCGAAGATCACGAATGGCTCCGTGTCGAGGGCGGCATCGCCACCGTCGGCATCACCGACTACGCCCAGGAGCAGCTCGGTGACCTCGTCTTCGTCGAACTGCCTGAGACGGGAAAGAAGCTGGCCAAGGGCGACACCGCCGTGGTGGTCGAATCCGTCAAGGCGGCCTCCGACGTCTATGCGCCCGTCGACGGCGAGATCACCGAGGCCAACGGGACGCTGTCGTCGGACCCGTCGCTGGTGAATTCGGCGGCGACCGGCGCCGGCTGGCTGTGGAAGATGAAGCTCGCCGACGAAAGCCAACTCGCCGGCCTCATGGATGAGGCCGCCTATAAAGCCCATATCGGTTGACATCAGGATCTCGACACATGACCGCAGCACCCTACCCCTTCATGGCCCGCCACATCGGCCCGGGCGTCAACGACACCAGAGCAATGCTCGCCGTCATCGGCGTTCCCTCGATCGAGACGCTGATCAGCCAGGCCGTGCCGAGATCGATCCGCCTCGACCATCCGCTTGCCTTGCCTGCTCCGGCCAGCGAAGCGGAGGCGCTCGCCGAACTGTCGGCGATCATGGCGAAAAATACTGTGCTGAAGAGCTTCATCGGCGCCGGCTACCACGGCGTCCACGTACCGCCGGTCATCCAGCGCAACCTGTTCGAGAACCCAGCCTGGTACACGGCCTACACGCCCTACCAGGCCGAGATCAGTCAGGGCCGGCTCGAAATGCTGTTCAATTTTCAAACGCTGGTCGCCGAATTGACCGGCCTGCCTGTGGCGTCGGCCTCGCTGCTCGATGAAGCAACGGCGGTCGCCGAAGCGGTTGGCATCGCCTTGCGCCATCACCGCGACAAGCGCACCAAGGTGGCGCTTGCCGGCACGCCGCATCCGCAGACGCTGGACGTGGTGCGCACCCGCGCCGAACCGCTCGGCATCGAGATCGACGGCGAGGCGATCGACGACAACACCGCCGCCCTGCTTGTCTCCTGGCCGGACACGTTCGGCGTCTATGGCGACCACAAGGCAGCGATCGACAAGGCGCGCGCCACCGGCGCGCTGGTCGTGTTCATCGCCGACCCGCTCGGCCTGACGCTGACCGACGCGCCGGCAAAGCTCGGCGCCGACATCGCCGTCGGACCGATGCAGCGTTTTGGCGTACCGATGGGCTTTGGCGGCCCGCACGCCGCCTATTGCGCCGTCGCCGACAGGCTGACGCGATTGATGCCCGGCCGCCTGGTCGGCCAGTCGACCGACAGCAAGGGCCGGCCCGGCTACCGACTCGCTCTGCAGACACGCGAACAGCATATCCGCCGCGACAAGGCGACATCCAACATCTGCACCGCACAGGCGCTGCTTGCCAACATGGCAACCGCCTATGCCATCTGGCACGGCCCTGCCGGGCTTCAGGCGATTGCCGGGCGCATCCACGCGTTGGCCAACCGTCTGACAGGCGGCCTCGAGGCGGCAGGCGTGTCGGTGATCGGCGCCAGCCGCTTCGATACGGTGACGGTGGAGACGAAGGGCAAGGCGGCGCAGATCGCTGCTGCGGCCGAAAAGACCGGCCGGCTGCTGCGCGTCGTCGATGCCGACCATATCGGCATCAGCTTCGACGAAACCTCGACCGATGCCGATCTCGACGCGATCGCGGCATTGTTCGGCGCCAAGGCTGGCCCCTCGGCCGACAGCACAGTGCCGGGAAAGCCGCGCGGCAAGGAGTTTCTGACGCAACCTGTGTTCCACGAGAACAAGTCGGAAACCGAGATGATGCGCTTCCTGCGCCGGCTGGCCGACAAGGATCTGGCGCTCGACCGCGCCATGATCCCGCTGGGATCCTGCACCATGAAGCTCAACGCCGCCGCCGAGATGATGCCGGTGAGTTGGCCAAGCGTCGCCAACTTGCATCCGTTCGCGCCGGCCAGCCATTCGGCCGGCTACCGCGCCATGGCCGGCGAACTGGAAGGCTGGCTGTCGGAGATCACCGGTTTCGACGCGGTCAGTCTGCAGCCCAATGCCGGCAGCCAGGGCGAGTATGCCGGATTGCTTGCCATCCGCGCCTATCACCGCTCGCGCGGCGAAGGCCATCGCACCATCTGCCTTATCCCATCTTCCGCACATGGCACCAATCCGGCGAGCGCGGCGATGGCCGGCATGAGCGTCGTCGTCGTGCGCTGCCTGGAGGATGGCAATATCGACATGGACGATATGAGGGCCAAGGCCAATGAGCATTCCAAGAACCTCGCGGCGCTGATGTTCACCTATCCCTCGACGCATGGCGTGTATGAGGAAGGCGCGCGCCATCTCTGCGCCCTCATCCATGAGCATGGTGGACAGGTCTATTTCGACGGCGCCAACCTCAACGCGCTGGTCGGGCTCGCTCGCCCCGGTGACATCGGCGCCGATGTCTGCCACATGAACCTGCACAAGACCTTCTGCATTCCGCATGGCGGCGGCGGCCCAGGTGTCGGCCCGATCGGTGTAAGGGCGCACCTCAAACCCTATCTGCCGGGTCATGTCACCGAAGGCTCGGCGCATGCCGTGTCGGCCGCACCCTTCGGCAGTGCTTCCATCCTGCCAATCACCTGGATGTACATCCGCATGATGGGCGGTTCCGGCCTGAAGCAGGCGACCGAGACGGCGATAGTTTCAGCGAACTACGTGGCGACCCGGCTCGCACCGCACTTCCCGCTCCTCTACAAGGGCAGGCACGATCGCATTGCCCACGAGTGCATCCTGGACACACGCGTGCTCAAGGAGAGCGCAGGCATCAGTGTCGACGATGTCGCCAAACGCCTGATCGACTATGGTTTCCATGCGCCGACCATGTCGTTCCCGGTCGCCGGCACGCTGATGGTCGAGCCGACCGAGTCCGAGCCCAAGCGGGAACTCGACCGCTTCTGCGAGGCGATGATCGCCATCGCCGATGAGGCAGCGAAAGTCGCCAAGGGCGAATGGCCTTTGGCCGACAATCCGCTGGTCAACGCACCGCACACCGCCGCCGAGGCGCTGGCCGGCCAGTGGACCCATCCCTATTCGCGCCTGGAGGCGGCCTATCCCGCCGGTGACGCCGACACGGCGGCAAAATACTGGCCGCCGGTGTCGCGTATCGACAATGTTGCAGGCGACCGTAACCTGGTCTGCTCCTGCCCGCCTCTGTCGGACTATCTGGGTGCGGCCGAATAATTACGCTGAGCGCAAGGCCGACTTGACCGGTTCGGCCTTGCTCATTCCTTTGCGGCTGATGACGCAATTTCGCCCGGCGCGCTTGGCGGCATAGAGCGCTATGTCCGCCTCGGCCAGCACCTCGTCGAGGCTGCGGCCGTCGGCCTCGCCAAAGCCGATGCCGCCGCTGACCGTGCTGCGCAACGGGCCGAGCGGGGTGGCAACGATTTCGGTGCCGAAGGCAACGCCGATCTTGCTGGCGAGGTCGTAGGCCCTTTCCTCCGTCATCCGCGACATGACGACGGCAAATTCCTCGCCGCCCAGGCGAAAGGCGTCGACGCCGGTCCGGGCATATCTCTTGATGACCGCGGCGAAGCGGCACAGGACCTGGTCGCCGACCGGGTGACCGTAGACGTCGTTCGTCCGCTTGAAGTGGTCGAGGTCGAACATGACGACGGACATGAATGGACCGAAACTCCGCTCGCCATAGAGCGACATCAATCCCCGGCGGTTCATCAACCCCGTCAGCGGGTCGGTCATGGTCTCGGCCTTCAGTTCGATCTGCGCCTGGAGATGATGGAGGGAGAGCGTCAAGGCGCCGAGCCCGGTCATGCAGGCCACCGCCACGACGGAGTTCAGCCGTTCGGCCCAATTGTCGGGCGCGACCGCGAGCGCCCACTGCCCCTTGCCCAGCAGAACCATGCCACAGAGCGCAAACGACACCGCACAGGTGCCGCTCAGAAACGAAACCACCAGCAGGATCCGGCGATCATGGCTGCCGTTGATCCAGAACATGGCGCCGATCGCCGAGAGCAGCGCTGTCACCGTTGCGTAGGTGATGATGAAGCCGACACCGTCGAGGCCGATGGAGGTCACGGCCGCGCAAATAGTCATGGCGGCGAGCGTCGGTGCAACCGCACGTCTGTGGCTGGGCACTCCGAGATACTGCATGGCCGACAGGCAGAGGATCAGGAACCCCAGGCTGAGCAGCGCAAGCACGATCTGGCAGAGCACCGGATCGGGCTCCTTGGTGTATCGCCAGAACAGGATCACATGCGCAACGAGCACCAGGATGCCGCACGCCACAGTCAGCACAAAGCGTGCCTTGGGCGCGGTGAACCAGATCGCAAACATGGTAACGGAGAGGCATGTGCCCGACAGCGCGGCCGCGAGCAGGAGCGAACTGAAGTCCAACATGTTGGGCGAGGGCCTCTCGAGCGTCGGCGGTTGCACTGCATTCTAGGTCAGCGGCAGCCCTCGGATACGGGTTTCAACCGGTCTTCCGACGCAACCTGCGGATAGGGTTTACAAAGCGTCCATGCCCTGTGTCCCGAAACAGCACCCTGGAGCATGATGCCGAAAAGTGTGAGCGGTTTTCGGGCGACATCATGCTCTATCTCTTTGATTTGGAAGCGGATTCAGATTTCAGGTCGATTCGACCTGAAATCGTCCGGCTCTAAGACGCGATGACCAGATCAACCCTTATTCAAGAGCGCGAGATTGGCGTTGACGACCGTCGGATCGGCCATGCCGGCCCTCGCTTCGAGCAGCAGCGCCTTGGCCTTCTTGCGATTGCCACGCAACAGTTGCGAATAGCCCATGTTGTTGACGATCTGCGGCTTGCGGCCGGCGACTTTCAAAAGCTGGTCGTAGGCTCGGTCGGCGAAGTCGAAGCGGCCAAGTTCGTCATAGGAAGCGGCGAGCCCCATCCAGGCTTCGGCATTGTCGGCCTTCAACTCGACGGCTTTGCGGAAGTGCTGTTCGGCGAGGCCATAATTGGCGTCGCGAAATTGCGCCTTGCCTTGCGCCAGTTCGGAAGTGTCGATGTCCTTTGCCACCGGTTGGATGGCGGTGGTCTTGGTGGTGTCGACGCCACTCGTCGTACAACCAGACATCATTAAGACGGCCGCCATCGCGGCCATTGCCGTGAAATTACTGTGACGCATGCCCCTGCCTCATCGCCCGATTTGCCGGGTCGTTCTTCAGGAAACACATTACAGGAAAGGCGATTAAACTTCGGTGCCCAAACACGCTCAAAATTAAGCTTTGGGCACACCAGCCATTAACCACGAGGCGCAGATCAAAGGACCTTGGCCAGGCCGTGTGCAAGACACGACTTGGACCGACTTTCGTGGAGCCGCTTCTTAGCGCTCCGTCATCATTTTGACGATGATCGGGATGACGGCGATCATCAGCACCACCGGCAGGATGCACACCGTCACCGGCACAGACATCTTGGCCGGCAGGGCGTGCGCCTTTTCCTCGGCCAGCGACATGCGCTTGTGGCGCATTTCATCGGAAAAGACGCGCAGCGCTCCAGACAGGCTGGTGCCGAGCTCCTTCGACTGCTGCAGCAGCGTGGCGAAGGAACGCACCTCGTCCAGGCTGAGGCGGTCGGCAAGCGCCTTCAGCGCATCGTCGAGGCTGCGCCCTGCCCTCAGTTCCAGCGACACAAGCTGCAGGTTCTGGCTGAGCGCGGGATAGGTCTTGGCGAGTTCCTTGGAAACGCGCTCGATGCCGGCCTCCATGCTCATGCCGGCATCCGAGCAGACGATCATCAGGTCCATGAAATCGGGAAAGCCGTTGCGGTATTCGCGCCGCTTTTCCCGCACCTTCTGGCTCAGCACCAGACCAGGCAGGAAGTAGCCGGCCGCTCCCGACAGGATGACGAACGTCCAGCGGCTGGCCATCGTCGCGTCTGGACTGGCCATCCACTGGTTGAGCACAAAGACACCGATGGTCGTGCCGATCATCGCGATGAACCGGACGAGGAAAAACATGCCGACGGCGCGCGGCTCCATGTAGCCCGCCTGGATGAGCGTCATGCGCAGCCGGGCGACATTTTCCGGATCGCTCTTGGCATAGAATTCCTGCGCCCTCTTCACCGCCTTCTCGCGCACGATGCTGGTATTCTTCTTCTGCACCGGCTCGGGCTTAGCGGCCACCGCACCGTGATCCACCTTGAGCCGGCGCATGACGTCGTTGCGGTCGCCCTTCGCCGCCACCATCGGCCAGGCCACCGCGACGGCGCCCACGGCCAGCAACAGGATGGCTACCGGCATCAACGAGGTCGGCGCAAGCGAGGCGAGGAATTCGACGAAGGCTTGCATGTCAGAACCTGAAATTCGACATCTTAAACATCATCAGATTGCCCAGCATCAGCCATGCGACCGAGCCGCCAATCAGGTACCAGGTCAGCGGCTCACCCCAGACGTTGCGGTAGAAGGCTGGCATCAGCGCCATGATGGCGGCAAACAAAAGCGCCGGTATCGCCGTCAGGATGTAGGCCGACATGCGGCCTTCGGTCGAAATGGCGCGCACCTTGCGGCGCAGCTTGCCACGCTCGCGGATCGTCAACGCCAGGCCGTCGAGGATCTCGCGCAGATTGCCGCCCGAACTGCTCTGGATCGAGACGGCGGTGACGAACAGCGGCAGGTCCTCATGGCCGACCCGGTCGAACAGTGAGTTCAAGGCCGAAACCAGGTCCGAACCATAGGTCACCTCGTCGGCGATGACGCCGAATTCGCTGCCGATCGGGTCGGGCATCTCGCGCGCCACCATGGCGATCGCCACCGGCACCGGATGGCCGGCCTTCAGGCCACGCGTGATCAGTTCCAGTGCCTCCGGCAGTTGCGCGCCGAACCGCTTCAGACGGCGGCCGCGTTTGAAGCGCAGCGTCATTACCGGCAGTATCGGCACAAGCATGACAAACAGGACGAGCCCGAGCAGCGGCGGCAAGCCGTACCACATGGCGGCCAGCGCCGCGGCAAATGCCGCGCCGCAGGTGGTCATCAGGAATTTCGGCAGCGGCATGACCATGCCAGACTGGGTTCGCAAGGCGCGGAACCGTTCCGGCGAGAACAGCGACGTACCCGCGTCAAGACCGCGCTCCTTGCGCAGTTGCACGAGCACCTGCTCCTGGCTGATCGTGTTTTCCTGCAGTTTCATGCGCCGGTTGATGGCCGTGCGCTTGTCGCTGCGGCCGGCGTAAAGCAGGTAGCAGGCCTCGGCGATCAGGATGCCGGTAAGTGCTGCCGCGGCATAGACGACATAGATCGCGCTGAGCCCGTCGAACACTGGCTACTCCTGCGGCCGGCCGGGTTCGAAGTATCGTCCGGGGAACTCGATGCCCATGGCGCGTAAATCCTCGAGAAAACGCGGCCGGATGCCGGTCGCCTCGTAGTGGCCGAGGATCTTGCCGTCGGCGTCCATGCCGGTGCGCACGAAGCGGAAGATCTCCTGCATCTGGATGACATCGCCTTCCATGCCGGTCACCTCGGCGACGCTGGTCACCTTGCGCTTGCCGTCGGACAGGCGCGTCAGTTGCACGATGAGGTCGAGCGCGCTGGCGATCTGGCTACGGATCGACTGCACCGTCATCGGCATGCCGGTCATGCCAAGCATCTGCTCGAGCCGCGAAATGGCGTCGCGCGGCGTGTTGGCATGGATGGTCGCCATCGATCCTTCGTGGCCCGTGTTCATCGCCTGCAGCATGTCGAAAGCCTCCTCACCGCGGCACTCGCCGAGGATGACGCGGTCGGGGCGCATGCGCAGCGCGTTCTTGACCAGATCGCGCTGCTTCAGTTCGCCATGGCCCTCGATGTTGGCGGGACGCGTCTCCATGCGCGCGACATGCGGCTGCTGCAGCTGGAGTTCGGCCGCGTCCTCGATGGTGATCAGCCGCTCATCTTCCGGGATGAATGCCGACAACGCGTTGAGCATGGTCGTCTTGCCGGTGCCGGTGCCGCCCGAAATGATCGTCGTCTTGCGGGCATGCACGGCCGCCGCCAGCACTTCGGCCATGTTCTGGGTGATGGCGCCGAATTCGACCAGCTTGTGCAGGCCGAGCTTGTTCTTGGAAAATTTGCGGATCGACACCAGCGGCCCGTCGACCGCAACCGGGCGGATGGCCGCGTTGAAACGCGAGCCGTCCAGCATGCGTGCGTCGACCATCGGCTGTGATTCGTCGACGCGACGGCCGACCGCAGCGACGATCTTGTTGACGATGCGCAGCAGATGCGCCTCGTCCTTGAACGGAATATGGACCGGCTGCAGCTTGCCCTTCTTTTCGACAAAGCAGTTCTGGTGGCCGTTGATCAGGATGTCGTTGATGTCGGGATCCTTGAGCAACGGCTCCAGCGGACCGAGGCCGACCATCTCGTCGACGATGTCGTCGACCAGCGCGTCAAGCTCGACGGTGTTGATCGCCATCCGCTCTTGCTTGGTCTTTTCCGACACGAAATCAAATACTTGCCGGCGCATCTCATCCTTGGGCAAACGCTCCAGCGCGACTAGGTTGATCTCCTCGAGCAGCAGCCGGTGGATACGCACGCGCGCATCGAGCACCTTGTTGGCATTCTTTGCCGGTGCGGCTTCCGGCTTTGCCGTCAAAGCCTTTCGGTTCGTCGGAATGACGACGGCATGATGCGCGACCGGCACCGGCTCGGCGGCGCGTTGAGGACGCGCATCGCGGTTCTGCAGGGTGGAAAAGCGGCTGGTCATCCGGCCTTCCTCTTCAGCAATCCCCGGCCCATGCCAAACAGCGAGCGTGATTTCGCCCGGGGTTGGACTGCTTCCTCCGGCAGGATGATCTTCTTCAGATCGTTGACGACATTGGCGTTCGGGTCGATCTCGTGCAGCGGCACGCCCCGATCGACCGCCTCGCGCACCAGCCGGTAGTTGTTGGCAATGCCGCCGACGAAATGCTCGCCGAGGATTTCCTGGACATCCGCCTGCTTGATACCGTTGTCGAACATCTTCTGCTCGAAACGGTTGACGATGACGTTGGGCTTCACTTCCTTGCCGGCAGTCTCGTAGACCGCCTGGATCAGACGCTGCGTGTGGCGCAGGCACGGCACCGTCATTTCCGCGACGATGTAGAGTTTGTTGGAACCGAGCAGCACCGTTTCCGTCCACGGAAACCAGGTGCGCGGCATGTCGATGACGACATTGTCGAAATAGGCCGAAACGAGGTCCAGCATCCGTACCACGACATCGGTCTTGAACGAGCGCATTTCCGCCGGGTGCGTCGGCGCCGCCAGCACGCAAAGCCCGCTGGCATGCTTCGACAGCATCACGTCGAGCAGTTGCCGGTCGAGGCGTTCGGGCTGGTTCTCGATTTCGGTGATGTCGAAACGCGGTTCGAGGTCGAGATATTCGGCACAGGCGCCCTGCTGGAAATTGAGGTCGACCACGCAAGTCGACGCGCCGCGCGTCACCGAGTGATGCAGCTGGAAGGCGGTCTGCAGTGCCAGTGTCGTGGTGCCGACGCCGCCCGCGGCTGGCATGAAGGTGTAGATCTGCGACTCGGTGTTTTCCTCGCGCCCGGGCCCTTGCAGCGCCCGCACCACGGAGCGCACCAGGTCGGCAGTGGTGATCGGCTTGACCAGGAAATCCGCGACCTTGAGCTGTACCAGGATGCGCACCGCGGCGGCATTGAACTCCTGGGTGACGACGACGACCGGCACCTTGTCCTCCAGCCGGCGCATGATGCGCTGCAGCGACTCGACGTCCTCCAGCCTTGCCGCATCCATGTCGACGATGATGGCGCCGAAGTCGGCCTCCTGGATCTCGCCGCGCAGCTCCGTGACATTCTTTTCCACTGTCGACAGCTGGATGACCTCGGAGGCGGCGAATGCGGTCCGCGTGTCCTGCACAAAGGTCCTGTCGGTCGATACGAGCAGGATCTTCCTGGTCTTGATGCCGTTTGCCATTCTGTCTGCCTGTCCGGTCGCCGCCTGTTGGATCAGTTGCCTGTCGTGGATTGCGACGCCTTCACGCCGGCCGCCTGATCGGGAGTGATGGCCACCGCGTCGCCGCGCTGGGCTGGGACGAGAAGTTTTGTGTTCTGGACACCGTATTTCCAGGGATCGACCATCTGCATCACGGTGTCAGCGGCTTGCGCATTGCCAGCGGCCGGCGTCACCCCTTCGGTGCGCACATAGTCGTCGCTGGTGCAGCCGGCGGCGAAGCCGGCCAGCAACAAGGCGATGCTCGATCTCAAGACCAGACGCATGGTTTCAGTCCTTCGGCAGGTCGAGGAAATGCCCGACCGTGGTTACGGCAGCCGGTTGCGCAACTGTGCCGCCGGCCATTGCCAAGGCGCGATTGGTGTCGGACGTCTTCACTTCGTCGGTGTTGTTGAGAAAATAGTCGGCGTTGCTGGCCGCCTGCGTACCGTCGGTCGGCACGATGAGTTTCTTCGACGGATCGACCGGCTTGACCAGATAGGGCGTGACGATCATGACCAGGTCGGTCTCGCGCCGCTGATAGGATTTCGACGAAAACAGCGCTCCAAGCACCGGCATTTTGCCAAGCCCGGGAATGCGCGACGTGGTGATGTCGTTTTGCGACTGCAGCAATCCGGCAATCATGAAGCTCTGGCCATTCTTCAGGTCGACCGACGTCCTGGCGCGGCGCACGATGAAGCCGGGCACCGATATGCTGCCGATATTGTAGGAGGCCGACGCGTCGATCGAAGAGACTTCCGGCGCGATGTCCAGGCTGACCAACCCGTCCTTCAGCACCGTCGGCGTGAAATCCAGGCTGACGCCGTATTTCTTGTAGCTGACCGAGATCTTGCCGTTGTCCTCGGAAACCGGGATCGGAAATTCGCCGCCGGCGAGAAAGCTTGCCGTCTGGCCGGAACGGGCGATCAGGTTCGGTTCGGCCAACCGACGGGCCAGGCCGCGCTCTTCCAGCGCCTTGATGGCGATGTCGATCGACACACCGTTCGACAGCAACCGGCCGATGATCTCGCCGGTCCCGGCCCCCGGCAGGGTACCCGGATCGATCGTGACGTCGCGCCCGCCGAGGCCGTAGGCGAAATTGGCGCTGTATTTGGCGCCGAGATCCTGACCCGCCTGGCGGTTGATCTCGACAAAGCGGACGTTGAGCTGGACTTGCTGCGACGACGAGATGTTGACCGAGTTGATCACCTCCTCGGCGCCGGAAAAACGCGTCGCGATCTTGTTTGCCTTTTCGGCGGCGACCGCGTCATCGGCCTCGCCCGACAGCACGACACGGCCATTGGCCGAGCCGACCTTGATCCTGGCGTCCGGCACGCTGGCGCGGATGGTGCTGGCCAGTTGGTCGGTGTCGAGCGTCACCTCGATGTCGACGGTGCCGACAAGCTGCTTCTTCTCATCGAACAGCGCGATGCCGGTGGTGCCGAGGTTGTTGCCGAGCACGTAGAAGGATTTGTCGGTCAGCGGATTGACGTTGGCGATCTCCGGATCGCCGATGACGATCTGGTAGAAGGCGGCGCTGGTCATGATCGTCTTCGGCTTGCCCTTGGCGACCTTGATCGACGCATTCTTGGTCGTCGACACATAGACGATGTCGTTGTCGGCCCTTGCCGAGGCGCCGAAGGCCAGCATCCCTGCGGCAGCCAGTGAAGCCGCCACAGCCACGGTGCGCAACACGCGCAACCGTCCCATGACCCGATATGTAATCAGCCCGAACATTTTCCCGTCCCTCACCCAGTCCCCACTGGTTTCTATTGCTGGTCCGGCGAAGGAACCTGGTATTCCTCTGCCTTCGTGCCGCGCGTCACGATGACCGTCTTGAATTTCGGTTTCTCCGGCTCTTTCGCCACGGCATTGAACAACGAACTGGCCGCGGCCTGCACGTTGGAGGCGACCGATCCGCCGAACGAAGAGATGGTGGTGACGCCGTTCTTGCCGTCATCGCCTTCGCTGGCGGAGCGAAGCGACAGCGACAGCGAGCCGACGGTGCGGGCAAGTGCCACTTTCTTCGCGCCTTCGGTGGTCACCTCGATGGTCACCGAATTGGCAATCTGCGGCGTTGTCTGGCGCTCGTCGGCGCCCTGCCCGACGCTCAGCACCTTGGCATCGGAGACGACGATTTCGGAGGTGATGGTCGAACCGGCGGCACCTTGCGCGTTCTTGGCCACCTCCTGGATTTCGCCCGCATCGCGTGTCAGCACGACATCGACCCGGTCGCCCGGCGTGACGAAGCCGCCGACACCGGCAATCTCGTCGGTGCGGATGGTCACCGCCCGCATTCCGGGCGTCAGCATGTTGGAGAGCGTCGCGCGGCCATTTGGCCCCGACAGCTTGGTGAGCAGCACCGGCTCGTTGACCTCGATCGGCGTCAGCACCACCCGATTGCCGTCGCCAAGCAACCCATCGATGGTCGGGAAGGCGCCCTGCGGCAGGGAATCCTGCGGCCAGGGGATTTCGCTGAGCTTCGTGCGGTCGAGCTCCATGCCATAGCGCAGCGGCGCATTGGCCACCACGATGGTCTTGAACTCGATCTTGGGTGCAACTGGGGCGGGGATCGACGCCGTCTTCGCTTCGCTATCTGCCCTGGCCTGGCTCTTGACCCAGAAATCCGCGGCAAAGATCGATATCGCGCCAAAGACGGCGGCGATGCCGATCATCGATATGGCCTTGCCCCTCACGCCCGAAACCCCTGATGCCCGCAGTTTCTTGTTTTGTTGGGTTCATGCTAGGCGGCATTGTTAAAGAATCAGGAATCCAACGCGGTGGCATTTGACCTATTTCCGCCGGATTGGTTATCGAATGGTTCTGGGTTAGGACGGGCAATTCCCCGAACGGAACAGGAACCTCGGTCGCTTGGCGCTGAAAAGCGTGCCAGTATCGCGAGGTGATTCGCAGCATCGGACTCTATGGCAGGCATGGACGACAACAACGATCTTTTCGGCAATCTGGACAAGCAGCCGCAACCGGTCCGCACACCGGCGCGCCCGGCGGATCCGCTGGTGCAGGCGACCAGGCGTCCCGCCGCGACCAAGGATGGCAGCGAGGGCTATAGCGCCGCCGACATCGAGGTTCTGGAAGGGCTGGAGCCGGTGCGGCGCCGGCCAGGCATGTACATCGGCGGCACCGACGACAAGGCGATGCACCACCTGTTCGCCGAGGTCATCGACAATTCGATGGACGAGGCGGTTGCCGGCCATGCCACCTTCATCGATGTCGAGCTCTCCGCCGACGGCTATCTTGCCGTCACCGACAACGGCCGCGGCATCCCGGTCGATCCGCATCCGAAATTCAAGAAGCCGGCGCTTGAAGTGATCATGACGACGCTGCATTCGGGCGGCAAGTTCGACTCGAAGGTCTACGAGACGTCAGGCGGCCTGCATGGCGTCGGCGTCTCGGTGGTCAACGCACTGTCGGACCATCTCGAGGTCGAGGTCGCGCGGGGCCGCCAGCTTTATCGCCAGCGCTTTTCGCGCGGCGTGCCGGTAACCGGCCTGGAACAGCTGGGCGAGGTTCACAACCGGCGCGGCACAAAGATCCGCTTCCACCCCGATGAGCAGATTTTCGGCAAGGGCGCTGCGTTCGAGCCGGCGCGGCTCTACCGCATGACACGCTCGAAAGCCTATCTGTTCGGCGGCGTCGAAATCCGCTGGACCTGCGACCCGTCGCTGATCAAGGAAAAGGACCAGACGCCGGCCAAGGCCGAGTTCCATTTTCCCGGCGGCTTGAAGGATTATCTCAAGGCATCGCTTGGCGACGAGTTCCAGGTGACGCGCGAAATCTTCGCCGGCAAGAGCGACAGGCAAGGCGGCCATGGCTCGCTCGAATGGGCGGTGACCTGGTTCGGCGGCGACGGCTTCATCAATTCCTACTGCAACACCATCCCGACCGGCGAAGGCGGCACCCACGAGGCCGGTTTCCGCAACGTGCTGACGCGCGGCCTGCGCGCCTATGCCGATCTCGTCGGCAACAAGCGCGCCTCGATTGTCACCTCGGAAGACGTCATGATCTCGGCGGCGGGCATGCTGTCGGTGTTCATCCGCGAGCCCGAATTCGTTGGCCAGACCAAGGACAGGCTGGCGACCATCGAGGCAATCCGCATTGTCGAGACCGCGATCCGCGATCCGTTCGACCATTGGCTGGCCGACAATCCGCAGGAAGCCTCGAAGCTGCTCGAATGGGTGATCGCGCGCGCCGACGAGCGGGTGCGCCGGCGCCAGGAAAAAGAGGTGTCACGCAAGAGCGCGGTGCGCAAATTGCGGCTGCCGGGCAAGCTCGCCGACTGCACGCAGAATGCCGCGGCCGGCGCCGAACTGTTCATCGTCGAAGGCGACTCGGCCGGCGGCTCGGCCAAGCAGGCACGCGACCGTGCTAGCCAGGCCGTGTTGCCGCTGCGCGGAAAAATCCTCAACGTCGCCAGCGCCGGCAATGACAAGCTTGCCGGCAACCAGCAGATTTCAGACCTGATCCAGGCGCTCGGCTGCGGCACGCGGTCGAAATACCGCGACGAGGATTTGCGCTACGACCGCGTCATCATCATGACCGACGCCGACGTCGACGGCGCCCACATCGCTTCGCTGCTGATCACCTTCTTCTACCAGGAGATGCCGGCGCTGGTGCGTGGCGGCCATCTCTTTCTGGCGGTGCCGCCGCTATACTCGATCCGGCAAGGCGGCAAGGTCGCCTATGCCCGCGACGACGCACACAAGGACGAGCTTCTGCGCACCGAGTTCACCGGGCGCGGCAAGGTAGAGCTTGGCCGCTTCAAGGGGCTGGGCGAGATGATGGCCGCGCAGCTCAAGGAAACCACCATGGATCCGAAAAAGCGCACGCTGCTTCGCATCGATGTCATCGACGCCGAGGCCGCCACCAAGGACGCGGTCGACGCGCTGATGGGCACCAAGCCTGAAGCCCGCTTCCGCTTCATCCAGGAACGCGCCGAATTCGCCGAGACGGAAGTGCTGGATATCTAGCCGCCAGCCGGTCCATAACAGGCTCGACTTGCGGAGACCGGCATGTGACCTGGGCGCGGCTGAAAGGCTATTTCGAAACCAGTTTGGCCGGGCTGACGCAACCGACGCGTTCGGACTGGATTTTCTCGCTGCGCACCGTTTCGGCCGGCTTGATCGCGCTTCTGGTCGCCTACGCCCTTGAGCTCGACCACCCGCAGTGGGCCATGATGACGGTGTTCATCGTCGCCCAGCCCGTCGCTGGCATGGTGCTGGCGAAGGGCTTCTACCGGCTGCTCGGCACGCTTGCCGGCGGCATTGCGGCGATCGGCATCACCACGATCTTCGGCACCAGCCCCTGGGTGCTGGTGACGGTGCTTGCCGTCTGGATCGGCATCTGCACCTTCGTCTCGTCGCTATTGCGCAACCCCGAAGCCTATGGTGCTGCCCTTGCCGGCTACACGGCGATGATCATCGGCCTGCCTGCCTTCGGACAGCCGCACCTCGTCGTCGATCTAGCTGTCGCACGCTGTGCCGAAATCGTGCTCGGCATTGTCTGCGCCGGCCTGACCAGCCGGCTGATCCTGCCCAAACTGGCCAGCGACGCCATCATCTCGCGGTTGAAACGCTGCATCCTCGATCTTGCCACCTATGCCGGTGGCGCATTCTCCGGCGGCGATCCGGCGATCCTGTCGGGCCTGCACCGAAAGCTGGTTGCCGACACCCAGACGCTTGGCGAGATGCGCGCCTATGCCAGGCTCGAAACGGCGAGCTTCGCGCCGCGCGCCCATCCGGTCCGGCGCACCATCGGACAACTGCTCTCCGCCCTGTCGGCGGCGCGAGCGCTGCATTCGCACGCTGCGCCGAAGAACGCAGCACTCATTCCGGTGCGCTCTGAGTTGCAGGCACTGGTCAGCGAACTGGCCGCCAAACCCGGCGCGCTGGACGACACCGCCCCCTGGGTGGCCCGGCTCGACGCGATCTCGGTCAAGGCCCGGCAAATGCCCGATGCCTCGGCCGATCCGGGCGACGACAGGGTTGGCACCATCACCCGCCTCACCATCGCCGCCGATTTCGCCGAGGCGCTCAAGCAGGTGCTGCGCGGCCTCGACGCCTTGCGCGCGCCTGTCACGCGCCCTGCCGGGGGCAGCAGGCAACCCGCACTGGTGGTGCACCGTGACTACGCCGGCGCATCGCGCAATGCCGTGCGCGCTGCCCTTGCCACCTTGCTGGTCACGGCCTTCTGGCTGACGACGAAATGGTCGGAAGCGGCAGGCACAGTCATTCTCGTTGCCGTCGTGTCGAGCCTGTTTGCCGCTCGCCCCGACCCTGTCCAAGTGTCCTGGGGCTTCTTCAAGGGAACGCTGCTGGCGCTTCCCTTTGCCTTTCTCATCGGCCAGGTCGCATTGCCCGCTTTGCCCGGCTTCGGCTGGTTCATGCTGCTTGTCGTGCCGATCCTGGTGCCGACTGCGCTCGCCATGGCCAATCCGCGCCATGTCGGCGTGGCGACGGCCTTCGCCATCAACTTCCTCGCCTTCCTCAGTCCGCATCAGGCGATGACCTACAATCCTGGCCCGTTCTTCGCCGGCTCGGCGTCGATCCTGGTCGGCATCCTGCTGGCGATCGGTGTCTTCATCCTCGTGCTGCCCGCCGATCCATGGCTTGCGGCCAACCGCATCGTGCGCGCCATGCGCGAAGATCTGGCGCGGCTTTGCCTGCATGAGCGCGTGCCGAGGCGTTCAGCCTTCGAGAGCCTCGCCTACGACCGCATCAACCAGCTGATGCCGCTGGTGCAGAATGCCGGCAGGAAAGGCGATGCGGTTCTGGGCGGCGGCGTCGCCGCCGTCACCGTCGGCTTGGAAGTCCTGCGGTTGCGCGACGCAAGCCAGGGCCATGCCATCCCATCCGAGACCGCGCTTTCGATCGCCAACTTTCTGAGGGGGCTGGCGCGGGAACTGCTCTTCCGCGCACCCGGCGATCCGCAAACGTCGACCGTCGCCGTCGCCCGGCAGTATGCGACGAGCTTAGCGCAGCGCAACGAGATGCTGCAGATCGCGGCATCGCTGCGCATCATTGCCGCCGCGATGGAAGATTTTCCCGATTTCTTCGCGAGGGATAAAGGCTAGGCCGCGGCGATCGCCAGCGCATGACCCCGCGCATTCTCACGCAGCGCATCGAGATGGATCGACTTGACAAGTGTGGCGAGATCGCTTTGCGCTGACTGTCCGCCCAATTCCTTCAGCATCAGCCAGCTGACCTCCTGAACGCCGGCGACACGCTTGCCGTTGGCCACCTCGCGCCAGATTTTCAGCGCGCGCAGGATGATGGCATGCGTGACGGCGGCAAGGCCGGCGCTGCGAAACAGCGCCTGCAAGGCCACATCGTGCCCGCCGGCCAGCAGCGCCCTCACCCTTTGTTCGGATTGCTGGCTGAGCGCGACCAGCGCCGAGCCGAAGAAATCGACCTTGCCATGCGTGATGGTGCGGATGAGGAAGCTCGCAGTGAGATCGCCGCGCAGCCTGAGATGCTCGATCAGCGCCGCATGTTCTTCCTGGCGCGTGCCCTCGATCAGCGTCACCGAAGCCTTGACACAGGCGTCGCGCGTCACGCGGTCGGCTCGCGCCGCGCCCATCGAGGCCATGACCAGGGGCGAAGTTTTTAGCATCTCGCCGAGCTTGACGAGCAGCATGTGCCGGCAGTCGGCAGGCAGGCGGGCATCCGATATCAGCGCCTCGCGCACCAGGGGCAGATGGCCGTGGCGTTCGGCCATGCGGCGGAAGCTGAGCGAGGCGATGTCGGCGCCGCTGTTGGCGAGCAACACGGCGCAGGCTTCCGCCTCGCCGATCTCAGCGATGGCCGCCGACAGCGCCATTGAGACGAACGGCCGGTCGGCGATCAATTTTTGCGTCACCTTCGGACTGCCGGCCACGCGATTGATCAGATCGGTATCGGTGAGCAGCGGCGAGCGTGCCAGCACCACGCCGGCCACTTCCGGCTGATCGGAGGCCAGCGCGCTGATGATCTGCAGCGGGGCGTGCTGGCTCATCGACAGCGCTTCGGCCATCGCCAGGCGCACCTTCGACGAGGCGTCGTCGAGCAGTAGCGTCAGCGCCGCCTCGGCGGCGCAGCGGTCCTCGAAAGGCAGGTCGGAATTGACGTAGGCACGAGCCAGCGCATTGGCCGCGGCGGCGCGCTCCGAGACCCTGGCGGTGCAAATCCATTTCAAAAAATGCGAAACAACCATTACCGCCTGCTTACGCCCCTTGCCAGAACGGTTCCTGGCCCCGTGCAGACGGTAGGCAGAAAAGGTTTACGAACGGTTCACCATGTTCATTAACTGGCTTGCGAGCCCTGAATGCAGCGCCTATCAACCCCATAGGCGGTAGAGGAGTAGGATATGGCCGGGCTTTATTTGGAAGAGTTCGTCGTCGGCCATGTCTTCCAGCACACGCTGCGCAAGACCGTCACGGAAAGCGACAACATGCTGTTTTCGGTGATGACGCTGAACCCGCAGCCACTGCATATCGACTTCGATTTTGCCGCCAAGAGCGAATGGGGCAAGCCGCTTGTCAACTCGCTGTTCACGCTCGGCCTCATGATCGGCATCTCGGTCAACGATATCACTGTCGGCACCACGGTCGCCAATCTCGGCATGAAGGAAACGGTGTTTCCGCACCCGGTCTTCCATGGCGACACCATCCGTGTCGAAACGACAGTGATTTCGGTGCGCGAGTCCAAGTCGAAACCCGACCGCGGCATCGTTGAATTCGAACATCGCGCCTACAATCAGAACGGTGATCTCGTCGCTAAATGCACGAGGCAAGCGATGATGCTGAAGAAGGCCGCCTGATGCGTTCGCTGTTGTTCGTCCCCGGTGATTCCGAGCGGAAACTGGAAAAGGGTTTTGGCGCCGGCGCCGACGTGGTCATCGTCGATCTTGAGGATTCCGTGGCGCCGCACAACAAGGCGCTGGCGCGCGAAATCGCGGCGCGCGTCATCGCCGAACGCAGGGCGCAAACCGGCTCAGTGATCTATGTGCGCGTCAACGATCTGTCGACCGGCATGACGGATGACGATCTGGCTGCTGTTGTTTTAGCCAGGCCCGACGGCATCATGCTGCCAAAATCAAACAGCGGCCTGGATGTGCAGCATCTCTCGGCAAAGCTCAGGGTTCACGAGGCCGAAAGTGGCCTTGCCGACGGCGCGATCAAGATCCTTCCGATCATTACCGAAACCCCGGCAGGCGTGCTGGCGGCGGCCACCTATGCCGGGACAAGCGCACGGCTTGCCGGTCTCACCTGGGGCGCCGAGGATCTGTCGGCGGCGATCGGTGCGCGCACGGCACGCGACGAGCGTGGCGGCTACACCGACGTGTTCCGCCTGGCCCGCACCATGACCATCCTTGCCGCGGGTGCGGCGGAGGTTGCGGCGATCGACACCGTCTTCCCGAATTTTCGCGACATGGCCGCCTTCGAAGCGGAATGCGCCGAGGCCGAACGCGACGGCTTCACCGGCAAGATGGCGATCCACCCCGATCAGGTGCCCGTCATCAACGCAGCTTTCACGCCTTCGGCCGAAGCCTTGAGACAATCGGCGGCAATCGTCGCGGCTTTCGCGGCTGCGGGAAATCCCGGCGTCGTCGGCATCGACGGCAAGATGGTCGACCGCCCGCATCTGCGGCTCGCCGAAAGGCTTCTGGCGCGGGCCAAGGCGGCCGGGATTTCAGTTTAGTCGCGCGCCAGCACGATGATCCGGTCCTCCGGCAGGTAGGCCAGCGCTTCCGACCTCAGCGGGTTGACTGTGACGCCCCCCAGTGCCCGCTGGTCGGCCTCCCCGGCGCGGATGCGCCGGTAACCTATGGCGATCTCACCGCGCAACCGCGCCGATTCCGCGATCGTCCAGAAGGTCAACGGCTTGTTGATGTCGACATAGTCGGCGACCGGGCGCATGTAGATTTCGGAGCCCTTCTCGTCGAGCAGGTCGTCGAAGATCGCGGCGAGGTACTGGTTCTCGGACGCCTGCGCCAGCATAAGGCTGACCAGCCTGTTGCTGACGACGAAATCATCGGCCTTGGTCACTGCCGCAAGCTCTCGGTTGCGCACGTCGATCATCTCGCTGACGACGTTGATGTGTTGCCCGCCATCATCCGCGATCTTGCGCAGGTGCAGCAGCGTCACCAGCGTACGCGTGTCGGCGGGCTGCGCTGCCATGGTTTCGCTGTAGCCGAGGACCAGCACGTGGTCGTAGGAAGGCACGTCCAGGCTTGCCAGCGCGGTGCTGCTCGACGTGTCGGTGATGCGGCAGGAAACCGACAGATTGTCGCCGGCGACCGGCAGTTCGGCAACTTCCTGCTCGAGACTGGGCGTATCGGCGGCGATGGTCAGGATCGAACCAGGCGCGACATAGCGTGACAGTTCATAGGTGATGATCGGACCGCGCCGGTTCCAGCCGAGGACCAGCGTGCGCTCCGGCTTCGTCTCGATAGGCCGCGGGCCGAGGATCGCCGCCGCGTCGATCTTGATCGAGGTGCTTCCCAGCTTTATCGCCGCATCGTCCTCGGCGACGATGATGGCGCGGATTCCCTTGCGGATGATCTGGTTCGACGGCGGGTTGAGATAGACGCGCCCCTTGCGGTCGCAAAGCCCGATCAGCGCGCAGTGCTCATACGCCATCACCGCCTCGCCGAAGGTCTTGCCGGTGAGCTCCGGTTGCTCTGTCGTGTAGATTTCGCAGCCGTCGAAATCGAGTAACTCCGAATAAACGCTGCTAAGACCGGACTGCCGGCTCGAATGCACGACGATGCGCGAGATCAACTGGTCGGCCAGCACGAGTTGCACCTCGGCTCCGCCGACGACGCGGGCGACCTCGGCGTTCTTGCCATCGCGGATCTCGGCGGCAATGTTGTAGGGGTCGGTGCGCCGGTTCGGGTCGTTGGCCAGCGCCAGCACCGTCTTGATGACCTGCGAATCCGGATCGTCGCCGTCCGGCGACAGCACGATAACCGACCGCGAGGTCTGCGGATTGACGATGGCAAGATCGTAGAGATCGGTCGGGTCGCCGCTGCGGCAGATGATGCGCGTGTTGCCCAGTTTGCCGACCTTGGCCGCGATCTCGTCCTCCATCTCGACCTTGTCCATATTGGCCATGACGACGATGCGCGGACGGCGGCGGCTGGCATTGGCAATGACAAGTTCGGAGATGACATCGAAGATCGACGGCGACCAGTTGAGGATGATGGTGTGATCGGTCTCCAGCACCCGCGAACGGCCCTTGCGCAACTCATCGAGCTTGCTGTCGACGCCGGCGCTAAGCACGCCGATGAGAGCCGACACGACGAAGATGCCGGCAAGCGTGACAAACAGCATGACGAGACGGAAGGCCCAGCCCGTGTCGCCGCCCATCGTGCCGGAATCGAGCGTGCGCATCAGCGATTCCCAGAACGCTTCGAAAAAGTTCAACGGCTCGCCGCCCTCCGGAGCGATGCGGGTCACCGCAAGGAAACCCGCCGCGGCGATGATGATCAGCAGCGACAGAACGGCGAGCCAGCCGATCAGCGCGATCGGGCCGGCGGCCATGCTCTTGTCGAATCCGTAGCGCAGCCGGGTTCCCAGCGAATCTCGTTTCTTCATGTCGCCGGTGCCCCGCAATATCCCCAAGGTCGATGCGCCAACCCCAACGCATCGCCGAAGCCGCTCTCTTAGCGTGTGTTTAATTAAAGGGGAATCGCTTTCGCGTGTTCACGGCTATGCAATCCACGGTGATTGGGAACCTGCCACACGCGCCTGGTGAGCCGATCGCGTTCCTGAACCGGCTCACGACGGCACTGGATGGCTTCCCGGCAAGATCACGGTTCAACACCGCCCTCACGCCGTCAGTCAAGGCGATGAGAGACGGCAATCGTCGCGGTGGGAAATCCTGGCGTCGTCATCGATGCACGGACACGCAGAACTATTACCAGACCAGCGGAACCAGGCGGTAGCGAACTTGGGCCGCATAGTTGTCATACCCTCGCAGGCCTGTCCGAAGCGTTCTCTCTTCGATGAATATGCGAACGGCCAAGAGAGCGACGAACACGAGCACCGATGCCAGCCCCCACCAGGAGCCAAGCAGGAGCGCCGTACCGGCGAAGAAGAAAATAGCGCCGGCATACATCGGATGACGGACGTAGCTATAGGGACCAGTGCTGATCACACGCTGTCCGCGCTCGTCCTGGATCTTCACGACGGGCGCGGCGAAACTGTTCTCCAGCATGGTAAGGTAGCAGATCCAGATTCCGAGCAGAAGGACCAGCGCGCCGATCGCACGCACCCAAACGGGAACCGCGGACCAGCCGAAACGAAAGTCGAACCCCATCAGCGCCTGCCAACCAAAGATAGCGGCCAGCAGTACGGTCAACAGGACCTTGTCGGCCGCTGTCTGGTTCTTCTGGATGGGTGGGCCTAGCCGCTCATTCATCAGCCCGGGATCGCGCCAGGCCAACGCCACACCCATGGTGAGGCTGAGCCCCACCATCACCACCAGGAACACCCACGCCCCCGGCCAGTTCAGCGTGCCAGCCGACAGGAAGAGCAAGGCACCCATAACGCCAAACCACACGAACGTCTGGAGAATCAACTTCGAGATCATGACTACCTTCCGCGATACGCCCCGCCAGCTTGGTCAAACTAGACCATCGGTCTATTATACCGACCGATGGTCTGCTGTTCAAGCGAACTTCGACATCGTACTGGACGGCAACGGCCATCGCGTGCAGAAGGTTTGGTCATGCCCCGTGTCATCAAGCATCCGGAAATCAGGCGAGAAGAGCTTCTGGACCACGCCCAGGCCCTGTTCCTGACGCTTGGCTATGAAAAAGCCAGCCTCAACGAGGTCATCACAACTGCCGGCGCGTCCAAAGGCGCTTTCTATCACTACTTTCCTTCCAAGGAGGCCCTTCTGGAAGCGCTTGCCGAGCGCTTCGCCAGACAGGCACTGGCTGGCGTGCAAGACGTGCTCGACGATCCCGGCCTCGATCCGCTCGGCCGCCTGAATGGGCTGCTTGCCCAGTCGCGGCGGGCCAAGATCGATACCGCGCCCGAAGCCTGGGCTCTTTTCGAGACGCTGTTTCGACCCGACAACCTGGTGCTTTTCCACCGTATCAATCTGGCGGCCAGCGCGTCGTTTACGCCCTTGCTGGTCAAGATCATCAGGCAAGGTGTCGAAAACGGCACCTTCAGGACATTCGACCCGGAAGGCGTCGCCGATATCGTCATGCAGTTCGGCATGGCCACGCATGGCGTTATTGCCAAGGCGATCGCCGGCGGCAGCGACGCCGACATGGACGTCGCGATCGAAGCCCTTGAGAATCGGGTCAGGCTCTACGAGATCGCGCTCGACCGCATACTCGGCCTCCCCGACGGAAGCATTTGCATTGGCGAGCCCGGCTACGTGCGCGCCGTCATGACAGCCAGGCGGCGAACGAATAGCGGCAAGGCGCAATGACTGCAGGCCTGGGTGTTTAGTCCTTGTCCCAGCGCGGCCGACGCATCGGAAACACCTCGTTGACGCTGGCATAGTCCATGTAGCCGAGACGGGCGACATTGCCGGCCTTGGTGATGTCGAAGAGGCCATCCTTCAGGAAGGCGTCGTCGATGTGCACGCCGACCACTTCGCCGGCGACGACGACAGCGCTCGTCGGCGATCCGTCCAGCGCCTTTGGCCGAAAGACTTCCGTCACCCGGCATTCGAGCGCGGCCGGTGCTGCCGCCACGCGCGGTGGCGCGACGAGGCGTGACGGAGCCATGGCAAGATCTGCATAGGCGAACTCATTGACGCCGCGCGGCGCGTCGACGGACGTGCGGTTCATTTTCTCGGCGAGATCGCGGCTGACCAGATTGGCGACAAACTCGCCGGTTTCCTGCGCGAAGGTGGCGCTGTCCTTTTCGCCTTCGGAGGAAAACCAGACGATGAAGGGCCGCGTCGAAAAGGCGTTGAAGAACGAGTATGGCGCGAGATTGATCTCGCCGGCCCTGTTCAGCGTCGATATCCAGCCAATCGGACGCGGCGCCACGATCGCCTTCGAAGGATCGTGCGGCAGCCCGTGGCCCTTTGAAGGTTCGTAGAACATTTCAGCCCGCCCATGGCCCCGAATAATCGGCATAGAGCTTCGCCGGATCGGGCCGGGGCCGCTCCGGCGCCGGGCCGGCGTAGGAGCCGATATGGACGAAGCCAATGACGCGCTCCTGCGGTGCCAGCCCCAGCAGCGCCCTGCCCTCGGGCACATCCGAATACCAGTTGCTGATCATATTGGTACCATAGCCCAAAGCATTGGCTGATATCATCAGGTTCATCGCCGCCATGCCGCCTGACAGGAACATCTCCCATTGCGGGATCTTTGGATTCTCCCTGGGGATCGACACCACGCCGATCACCAGCGGCGCACGCGAGAACCGCGCCAGTTCCTGGTTGCGGCGGCCTTCCGGTAACGGCCCCTCCCGTTGCTCGGCAAGCGCAGCCAGTTGTCTGCCGATCTCGACGCGGGCGTCGCCGCGATAGATGATGAAGCGCCAGGGTTCGAGCCGGCCATGGTCGGGCACCCGCGAGGCAGCAGTGATCATCGTTGCGATCTCCGCATCGCTCGGCGCCGGCTCCTTCAATTCAGGGATCGGTGCGGAGTTTCGGGTCAGCAGGAAGTCGATGATCGGCGACGCCATGGGCGCAAGTCTCCTAAAACACTCTGTTTTGAGCTGAAGCGCACCATCGGGAATTCGGGCGGCTCGGGCAATAGCGCGGGGCGCGCCGGACGGAAGAGTCGTATCAGTTGGACTCTTAAGCCTTGAAATTGCCACCGCCATGGGCTTCAACGCAAGGCATGTTTGAGGGGACACTGCGTCTTTTCCTGGTCTGGTTGGTCGCCTTGCTGTTCATGGCGCCGGTTTCGCTCGCCATGGCACAGAACGCGGATGGCGTTGGCAATCTCAAGCTTCCCGGAATTTCGAGCTACGCGACGCCGAAAAGCGAGAGGTCGCTGGCGCTCGGCAGCGCCGGCGCCATTACCCTGTCCGCCCAATTGACCGACAAGGGCGCCGACATCACCCGTGGCATCGTCTGGCGCGTCTTCAAGCCCGAGGCCGTCAACGGCAAATTGCCGATGGTCGCCTCCTCGCATGGCGGCACCGCCGTCTTCCAGCTCGAACCCGGCAGTTATCTGGTTCATGCCTCCTATGGCCGGGCCGGCGCTACCAAACGCATCACCGTCGTCGGCAAGGACGCCAAGCGCGAAAGCCTCGTGCTCGACGCCGGCGGCCTCAAGCTCGACGCGGTTCTGTCCGGTGGGGTGCGCATTCCACCGAAGAACCTGCGCTTCTCGATCTACGAAGGCACCGCCGCGCCGAATGGCGAGCGCGCGCTGATCATTCCCGATGTCGAACCCAACAGTGTCGTGCGGCTCAACGCCGGCACCTACCATGTCGTCTCGACTTATGGCGCGGTCAACGCGGTCATCCGCTCCGACATCCGCGTCGAGGCCGGCAAGCTGACCGAAGCCACCGTCGAGCATCATGCCGCCGAGATCACGATGAAGCTGGTGCGCGAAAGCGGTGGCGAGGCGATCGCCGACACGTCCTGGTCGCTGCTCAACGAATCCGGCGATCCGATCAAGGAATCCGTCGGCGCCTTCGCCTCGATGGTGCTCGCCGAGGGTGACTACACCATCATCGCCAAGAACCGCGACCGCATCTACCAGAAGGATTTTACGGTCGTTGCCGGACAGAACCAGGAAATCGAGGTTCTGGCCACCGAGGCCGCGGCGATTGATCCTGAAGAAGGTGCTGATTAACCGTCCGCCGCAGGCTTGCCGACTTCAGGCCGCCAGCTTGTTCCGTGCCGGCAGGAACGGAAGCCGGCGACGCGCCACGTTTGGCGCCAGGTCAAAGACGCCGCGATAAAGGCGGTCGAGCAATGCCTTGCGGTCACGCAGTGGCTCCAGTTCGCTCCAGCCCAACACATCGCCGACGCGAACCTCGATCGCCTTGCCGGACAATCGCGCGAATTCGCGGATGAGCAGCGACGTGCGCAGCGTCAGCGACGCCTTGCCGACGAATTTCGCCAGGCGGCCATCGCTCTCGGCCATGTTCATCGGGCCGCTGACCAGATGGAACAGCCGGCCGTTCTGTCCGGAAAAATGCAACGGAATGACCGACGCTTTGGCATCCTGGACGAGGCGGGCCGGAAACATCTTCCACGGAAGGTCGCGCGCCCGGCCAAAGCCCTTCGGCGCGGTGGCGACGCCGCCGGCCGGAAACACCACGATGGTGACGCCCTCTTTCAAAAGCCGAACCGCCTCGTGGCGTACGGCCATGTTGTTCTTCAGCGCGTCCTTGGTCTCTGAAAAGTCGATCGGCAGCGAATACGGCTCCATCTCGCGGATCTTGAGCAGATCCTTGTGGATCATCACCCGGAACGGACGCCTCAACTGCTCTGCCAGCGACAGCACGGCAATGCCGTCGCCGATGCCGAACGGATGGTTGGCCACAATCACCAGCGGTGTATCCGGCAATTGCGCCGGCGGCCATTGATCCGCTGTCCGCACCCGGACGTCGATCAGGTCGAGCATGCGGCTGAAAACGCGCTCGCCGGTCGGCACGACCTGGCGGCGCCAGAAATCATAAAGCGCGGTGTAACGGTCGCGACCCGACAGGCCCTCGATCGAATGAATGAACCAGCGCGTCAGCGCCGGTTGGCGCGGATTGGCATAGGAAAGCTCGGGAAAGGACCGTTCGCGCAATTTCAGCTTGAGCATGAGGGCTCGTTACAAGGTTGGCGTGACAGGGACATGAAAATGGCGGTGGATCGCTCCACCGCCATGTCGTCGGGACCATGCAGATCAGGCAGCGCGCTTGCGCCTGCGGTCCGGCGTGACCGCTTCTTCGGTCAATTGCGCGATCGCTTGGGCAAGGCCAAGCGATTCCTGGTCGCGCGAGCCCAGCCGACGCATGTTGACCGTCTGCTCCTCCGCCTCGCGCTTGCCGCAGACGAGGATGACCGGAACCTTGGCCAGCGAGTGCTCGCGGACCTTGTAGTTGATCTTCTCGTTGCGCAGATCCGCCTCCGCCAACAGTCCGGCGGCCTTGAGCTTTGCCACCACCTCGGTCGCATAATCGTCGGCGTCCGACGTGATCGTCGCCACCACCACCTGCAGCGGCGCGAACCACAGCGGGAAATGACCGGAATAGTTCTCGATCAGGATGCCAAGAAAACGCTCCATCGAACCGCAGATGGCGCGATGCACCATGACAGGCTGCTTCTTCTCCGAATCCGAGCCGATGTAGAAGGCGCCAAACCGTTCCGGCAGGTTGAAGTCGACCTGCGTCGTGCCGCACTGCCATTCGCGGCCGATGGCATCCTTCAGCACATACTCGAATTTCGGCCCGTAGAAGGCACCCTCGCCCGGGTTGATCGAGGTCTTGATGCGATTGGCGGACCGCGTCCTGATCGTCTCCAGCACGCTGCCCATAATCGCCTCGGCGTGGTCCCACGCCTCGTCTGTGCCGACGCGCTTGTCCGGCCGCGTCGACAGCTTAACGCTGATCTCGTCGAAACCGAAATCGGCATAGGTCGACAGGATCAGATCGTTGATGCGCAGGCATTCCGACGCTAGCTGCTCCTCGGTGCAGAAGATATGCGCATCGTCCTGCGTGAAGCCGCGCACGCGCATCAGCCCGTGCAGCGCGCCCGATGGTTCGTAGCGATGTACATTGCCGAATTCTGCAAGCTTTACGGGAAGATCGCGATAAGACTTCAACCCGTGCTTGAAAATCTGCACATGGCCCGGACAGTTCATCGGCTTCAGTGCAAAGACGCGGTCGTCGTCGGTATCGTCACCAGCAACCGTCACCTTGAACATGGCGTCGCGGTACCAGCCCCAATGGCCCGAGGTCTCCCACAGGCTCTTGTCGAGCACCTGCGGCGCGTTGACCTCCTGGTAGCCCTGCTCGTCAAGCCGGCGGCGCATGTAGTTGACCAGGTTCTGGAACATCTTCCAGCCCTTGGCGTGCCAGAAGACGACGCCCGGCCCCTCTTCCTGGAAATGGAACAGGTCCATCTCGCGGCCGAGTTTCCGGTGGTCGCGCTTCTCGGCCTCCTCCAGCATCGTCTGGTAGGCATCGAGCTGCACCTGGTCGGCCCAGGCCGTGCCGTAGATGCGCGTCAGCATCGGATTGTTGCTGTCGCCGCGCCAATAGGCACCGGCAACCTTCATCAGCTTGAAGGCATTGCCGATCTGCCCGGTCGAGGCCATGTGCGGCCCACGGCAAAGGTCGAACCAATCGCCTTGCGCATAGATCTTGAGGTCCTGATCCTCGGGAATGGCGTCGATCAGTTCCAGCTTGTAGCGCTCGCCCTTGTCGCCAAACACTTTTTTCGCCTTGTCGCGCGACCAGACTTCCTTGGTGAACGGCTTGTTGCGCGCGATGATCTCGCGCATCTTCTTCTCGATCACCGGGAAATCGTCGGGCGTGAAGGGCTCGTTGCGGGCGAAATCATAGTAGAAGCCGTTCTCGATCACCGGCCCGATGGTCACCTGCGTCCCCGGCCACAGTTCCTGCACAGCTTCCGCCAGCACATGTGCGGTGTCGTGGCGGATGAGTTCCAGCGCGCGCGGGTCGTCGCGGGTGACGATCTCGACCTTGCCGGACTTGCCCAGCGGATCGCTGAGGTCGCGCACGACGCCGTCGATGCTGTAGGCGACCGCCTTCTTGGCCAGCGATTTCGAGATCGACTCGGCAAGCCCGGCACCGGTCATCGCCGCGTCGTATTCGCGGACGGAGCCATCGGGAAATGTCAGGGAAACGGAATTCAGCATGCGGTTCTCCTATCCAGTCCCGCAAACGAGCGCGGGTGGTCAACTGCATGTCGTTCAGAGTGAGCAACGCTTTGGGCGACATGCATGGCGGTAAAGCCGGATGCGTCCGGCGGCGGGCGGGTTTTAGAGGCAGCGCCGCGCCAGGTAAAGAGCGCTGATCGGCCTGCCGTCAGGAAATGTCGCCAGAGATGTCGCAGGCCCGGTCGTCAAGGCTTGCGAATATCGCCGGCATGGCCTGGAATCCCCTCCATGGAAGATGCATCCCCCAGCCGAACCGCCCTGCGCGTCGCGCGCTTGAGGGCTCTCCATCAGATTTCACCCGAGGCGGCGCTGTTTCGCGACCCATACGCGATTGCGATTCTCGGTGAAGGTGCTCCCGCCGAGCAACAGCTTGCGCAAGAGGACGCCCACAGCCAGCGTATGCGCCTGTTCGTGGCGGCGCGCGCCCGCCTTGCCGAGGATTGGCTGGCAGCGGCGGTGCATCGTGGCATCCGCCAGCTCGTCGTGCTCGGTGCCGGCCTCGACACGTTTTCGCTGCGCAATCCTTACCCGGATCTCTTGGTGTTCGAGGTCGATCATCCGGCAACCCAAGCCTGGAAACGCAAATGTATCGCCGACGCCGGCCTGGCCGAACCGCCCACCACCACATTCGTGCCGGTCAATTTCGAGCGGCAGCGTCTGCCAGAAGAGCTGGCATCGGCTGGCTTGAAGTCAACCGAGCCGAGCTTCTTCATCTGGCTGGGGGTCGTGCCATACCTGACGAAAGTCGCGATCTTCAGCACGTTGTCCTACATCGCCACCACCCCGGGTTCGGAGGTGGTGTTCGACTATAGCGAGCCGTATGAGAATCGCGATGCGGCCGGACGGGCCGCCCTGGCCTTCTACGCGGCGCGCGTCGCTTCTGTCGGCGAGCCGTGGATCAGCTTCTTCGTTCCTGGCGAACTGGCGAAATCACTCTCTGACCTAGGATTCGATGGAATCGAAGATATCGAAAGCGGCGATATCGCCGCCCGTTTTTCCGAGGCACCAAGGCGAGCGCCGACCAACTCCGGCGGCCATATCATCCGCGCGCGTCGATCGGCGACAGCGGCAACTTGAACGTCGAAGCCGGGCTGAACCTCTGGTCGCACACACCATCCTGGTGAAGCGTTCCGCCGCTCGCGGCGTCGAGGATCAGCGTGCACTGTACATCCCCAAGCGGCGCCGATTGCGCGCGCAGCGGGAATCCCAGCAGCCACGCCAGCAGGAACAGGATCGCGGCGAAGATGAAGGGAAGACGGTCGATATTACGCATTTGATGCTCGCTCCAGAGGGGGGTCCGCGAGCGGCTTAGCGAGGTCTCTTGTCTCGATTTTGTCTCAAATGCGCAGTCTTTGTGCAGCTTCGCGTTAACCCTACCGGATCGTAAACAGAAAGCTTGTCAGGCTCGATCAGCCCTGCGCCTGGCCGCGCTTGTTGCCGATCCGCCAATACCGCCACGGTGCGAACCAGACGTAGCGATCCGCCAGCACCTCCGGCACAAGGTCGATGCCATGCGTCCCGAAGGGCCCGCAGCGCAGCACCCGGAAAAATCCCATCCAGCCGCCGGCCCACAGGCCATGGCGGGCTATCGCCTCATGCGCATATTCGGAACAGGTCGGCAGGTGCCGGCAGGAATTGCCGACGAAGCCCGACAGCGTCAACTGGTACAGGCGCACAAGCGACGTGCCCAGGAGACGGCCGGGCGTCTTGCGCCACGGGCCGGGCCAGTTGCGGCCGCGCTTTGGCGGTCCGGCAAAATGCCCATGCTGGTGGCCCACCGCAGTCTCCGCTCCAGAGCACGATCCCGAAAGTGGGAACAGGTTTTTCGGCATGCTTGATACAATCGCGTTTCCCACACGATAGATGTGGGCTTCGGCTGGAGAACGCAATCCCTTCTACCCACTCGCCATGCCATCAGGGTCGGGAACGGCGAAACCGCTGCCGGCCAGCCGAAGGCGCCCACCGATCGGGACTGGCCGGCACTTCGCGGTGCTTTGCATTCGGCCTGCCGTCACGCCATTGGAACGTTACGATCCGCATGACATCGCCAAAGATGCTCAGGATCTGGATCATGACCGTGTCTCCTTTGACACGGATTAGACCGCCGCTGGCCTTCGCCTTCAAACGAGTATAATTTCCACTTCGGATAATCTGAGGTTATGCGAATGAAGCGCGGACGCCTGCCGCTGACGGCACTCAGGAGCTTCGAGGCGGCGGGCCGGCATCTGAGCTTCAGCAAGGCCGCCGAGGAGCTCTTCGTCTCGCAGGCGGCGATCAGCCGGCAGATAAGAGAACTAGAGGTTCTGATCGGCAGGCCGCTGTTCGAGCGGCTTCATCGCAGGGTTGAACTCACGGAAACAGGGCAAACTCTCCTAACTCAGTTAACCACCAGCTTTGACGACATCGATCGCCGGCTATCACAGGTCCTCAGCAAGCCGGCCCAGAGCCCGTTGCGGGTCAGCGTCGAACCGTCCTTTGCTGGCGAATTTCTGATACAGCGACTGAATTCGTTTCAGCAGCGCCACCCCGAGATCGACATTTCAGTCGACGCGGACTCTCGGCTCATAGAGTTTCGCGGACACGAAGCAGAAATCGCGATTCGATACGGAGCGAATGCTCGGTCTTGGCCGCGCACTCAAGCGCGGCATCTGGTCGACGTTCTGGTCACCCCGGTCCTTGCAAAGGAATTGCTCTCGTCGGGCGTCCCTCTGACATCGCCGGCCGACCTGCGGCACTATACCTTGCTCCATGACTACAATCGCGACGGCTGGGCGACATGGTTTCAGGCTCTGGGCCTTCCAGATCTCGCCCAGCAGAGAGGACCACTTTATACGGATGCAGCGCTTGCCATGCAGGCCGCGAAATTGGGGCACGGCGTCGCTTTGGGCGACCGCATCCTGAACGGCGCAGATCTTCGGGCCGGTCTCTTGATTCGTCCATTTGAGATGGAAATCCCTTATGGCGCATATTGGCTTGTCGCGCCTGATTTCCACCGCCTCAGCCGACAGGCGGAGATTTTTGCGGACTGGCTTGTCGAAGAGCTCCGCGGGACCGAGGGATAGCGAAGTCTAGGCCGCTTCTTCGGCGCGCTTCTTCTCGATCTGGCCGATCGCATCGACCACGGCGTCGAAAGTCAGCATGGTCGAGGCATGCCGCGCCTTGTAGTCGCGCACCGGTTCCAGATATTTCAGGTCCGCGAAGCGGCCGTCAGGCGGGGCGCCATTTTCCTTCAGCATCTTCAGCATGGTGTCGCGCACCGCGCGCAATTCCTCGGCACTTGCGCCGACGACATGCTGCGCCATGATCGAGGATGACGCCTGGCCGAGCGCACAGGCCTTCACGTCGTGGGCGAAGTCGGTGACCACGCCGTCCTCCATCGTGAGGTCGACGGTGACGGTCGAGCCGCACAGCTTGGAACGCGCCTTTGCGGTCGCGTCAGGACGGTCGAGGCGGCCGATGCGGGCGATGTTTCCGGCAAAACCGAGAATTTTCGCATTATAGACGTCGTTGATCATTATTTTCCAATCCGTCGCCGCCAAGCGAACAGCGATTGCCGCTGCCGTGTCTTCCTTTCGCGCGTCATGACCTTATATAATGCTGGCAGTCCGGTATCGACAAGACAACGAAAGCCAGTGTCCTTGCCGGGAAGTTCACGCCACTTACGGGGCTGGAAACCGGGCAAGTTTCCGACACCGAAAGGTCGTGGTCCGTTCAACTCGTTCCTCCGCCGAGAGGGACTACGGGAGACGCCTTTATGGATGCCGTCATCAAGAAACTCATGCCCCAGTCAGCCTATATGGAGAAGCCGGTCACCGATCGGCCGAGCGAAGCCGAAGTCGAGGCCGCCGTGCACACGCTTTTGCGCTGGACCGGCGACAATCCGGACCGCGAAGGGCTGGTCGACACGCCGAAGCGGGTGGCCAAGGCCTTCCGCGAAATGTTTGGCGGCTACGACATGTGCCCGTCGGAAGAGCTCGGTCGTACCTTCGAGGAGGTCGCCGGCTATGACGACCTGGTCATCGTCAAGGACATCCAGTTCCACTCGCATTGCGAACACCACATGGTGCCGATCATCGGCAAGGCGCATGTCGGCTACCTGCCGGACGGCAAGGTCGTCGGGCTGTCCAAGATCGCGCGCGTGGTCGATATCTTTGCCCACCGCCTGCAGACCCAGGAAGCGCTGACGGCGCAGATCGCCGGCGTCATCCAGGATGTGCTCAATCCGCGCGGCGTCGCCGTGATGATCGAGGCCGAGCACATGTGCATGGCCATGCGCGGCATCCGCAAGCAGGGCTCAACCACCCTCACCTCGACCTTCACCGGCGTCTTCAAGGACACGCCCGAAGAGCAGGTTCGTTTCGTCACAATGGTGCGCGGCGGCGGGGTGTAAACCCCTAGCCAATATCGCTAGATAAGGACCGGCGATGTCGGCACTGGAATTTCCGAAAGCTCCGTCGGACAAGAAAGCGTTGGAGGAAGGCGCGATGTTTTCGCCGCGCTTCGACGCGACCGGTCTCGTCACGGTCGTCGTCACCGACGCCGAAGACGGCATGCTGCTGATGGTTGCGCACATGAATGCGCAAGCACTGGCGCTGACGCTGGAGACAGGCATCGCCCACTACTGGTCGCGCTCGCGCAACGCGTTGTGGAAAAAGGGCGAAACCTCCGGCAATTTTCAGCATGTCGTCGAGATGCGCACCGATTGCGATCAGGATGCATTGTGGCTGCGCGTCAAAGTGTTGGGCCACGACGCAACCTGTCACACCGGCCGACGTTCATGCTTTTATCGGACGGTGGGGCTGGTCGATGGCAAGGGGACGCTTGTTGACGACGGCAGCAAGCCGCTGTTCGATGCGGAAACGACGTATCGGAAACCATCAGCTTGAACCTTCTGCCTGATCCAAGTCACATAGATTCACCATTTCGATACGGCACGCCTTTATATTAGCCGTGGGACAAGGGAGATCATGATGCTCGAGTGGGCGTCATTGCGTAACAAACCGGATGTCAGGGAGGCCAATGGCCTGTCCTCGTCCGGCGGCGCATCCGAAACAAAACCACCAAGGAAAACCGGTATTTCGCTCGCCCTGGGCGGCGGCTGCGCCAGAGGCTGGGCGCATATCGGTGTGCTGCGCGCGCTTGACGAAGCAGGCATCGAAGTCTCGATGATCGCCGGCACGTCGATCGGCGCGCTGGTCGGCGGCTGCTATCTCTCAGGCAAACTGAACGAACTTGAAGAATTCGCCCGCAGCCTGACCAAGCGACGCATTTTTGGCCTACTCGATCTCAACCTGCGCGGCAGCGGCCTGTTCGGCGGCATGAAGCTCGACGCCCGGCTGCGCGAGCACATGGCCGGCCTCCGTTTCGAGGACCTGGCCAAGCCGTTCGTCGCAGTCACCTCTGAAATCCGCACCGGCCACGAAATCTGGCTGTCGAGCGGCTCATTGATCACCGCCATGCGCGCCTCTTATGCGCTGCCCGGCGTGTTCGAGCCGGTGAATTGCAACGGCCGCGTCTTGGTCGACGGTGCGCTGGTCAACCCGGTGCCGGTTTCGGTCTGCCGCGCCTATGAGCAGCCGCTCGTGGTGGCGGTCAATCTTCACTATGACCTGTTCGGACGCGCCGCCGTCATCAAGCACAGCGCCGGCGAGCTGGTCATCGAAAACGATGCGCCGCGGCCCGGCCGGGTCGATGCCGAGCACCAGTCGCATCAGACGCGGCTCGGCATAACCGGCGTCATGGTCGAGGCCTTCAACATCATCCAGGACCGCATCTCGCGCGCCAGGCTCGCCGGCGACCCACCCGACATGTCGCTGCAGCCGAAGCTCAGCCATATCGGCCTGACCGAATTCCATCGCGCCGACGAGGCGATCAGCCTCGGCTATCAAGCGACGATGGCGCAGATCGGCGAACTGACGCGGTTGCAGTCCGTTCTCGCCTGATGCAGGTCTCCCAAGGCACGCAAACAAACATTTGAAGCGCGCCGACCAACGCGGATGGCGCCGGGCGAATTTCGGAAGCCGCCCCACGGTGACCTTACGCACACGCCGCGTCGATGATGCGAAACTGCACCGTGCGGTTACCGTTCCAGTAATTGCCCGACAGCGAGCCGGCGACATGCACGGTCTTGCCCCGGTTCTTGAACAGGAACTCGCCAAGTGCGGTATCGACGGCGCGAAAGGCGATGGCCTGGATGCGGCCGCCGCTTTCCGATTGCAGCTCGACGCGGATGTGGTTGGTGCCAACCGGCCGCGCATCAGCCAGCCGGTGACGCGGCAGCACGAAGACCGGTGCGGCATGCCCGGCGCCGAACGGACCGGCTTTCTCCAGCGCGTCGAGAAGGCCGAGTGTCGCGCCTTCGGCGGCAAGCGCCCCATCGATCGCCAGGCTCTCCTCGCCTTGCAGGCGGAACACATCGGCCGCCGCCCGCTCTTCGAAAAACGCCCTGAGCTCGCCAAGCTTCGCCCGCTCCACGGTGATTCCGGCTGCCATGCCGTGGCCGCCGCCCTTGATGATCAGCCCGGCATCGGCCGCCTCGCGCACCAGCCGGCCGAGATCGAAGCCCGATACGGAGCGGCCGGAGCCGGTGCCTGTGCCGCTGGCATTGAAGGCGATGGCGAAGGCCGGCCGGCGCGCATGGTCCTTCAGCCGTGAAGCGAGCAGGCCGACAATGCCCGGGTGCCAGTTGTTGCTGGCGGTGACGACGATGGCAGGGCCGTTGCCGCCGGCAAGCTCGGCATCGGCCTCGGCGCGAGCCGCAGCCAGCATCTCCTGCTCCATCAGTTGCCGCTCTTGATTGAGCCGGTCGAGCGTCTCGGCAATGGTGCGGGCCTCGACTGGATCGTCGGTGGCAAGCAGGCGACTACCAAGTGCAGCATCGCCGATGCGCCCGCCTGCATTGATGCGCGGGCCGATCAGATAGGCGAGGTGGAAGGTGCTGATCGGCTCGCCGATGCGGGACACCCGTGCGAGTGCAGCCAGCCCTTCGTTCTTCTGCTGGCGCGCCATCTGCAGTCCCTTCACCACGAAAGCGCGGTTGACGCCGGTCAGCGGCACCACGTCACAGACGGTGGCAAGTGCGGCGAGATCGAGCAGGGAAAGCAGGTCCGGCGGCGTGGCATCAGCCATCCGCCCGCGCAGGATCTTGGCTGTCTGCACAAGGGCGAGGAAGACCACGCCGGCGGCGCAGAGATGGCCCTGCCCGGAAAGGTCGTCATCGCGGTTGGGATTGACGACGGCAACTGCCGCCGGCAAGGCACCGCCGACCTGATGGTGGTCGAGCACGACGACATCGGCGCCGGCCGTATTGGCGGCGTCGATGGAAACGGCGCTGTTGGTGCCGCAATCGACGGTGACGATCAGCGTCGCGCCGCGCGAAACGAGTTCCCGCATCGCATCCGGATTGGGACCATAGCCCTCGAAAATACGGTCAGGGATGTAGATTTCCGACGGCACTGAGAAATGCGCCAGGAACCGTTTCAGCAGGGCCGACGAGGCAGCGCCGTCGACATCATAGTCGCCGAAGATCGCCACCTTTTCCCTGGCCATCACCGCAGCGGCGATGCGGGCTGCCGCCTTGTCCATGTCGGTCAGCGAGGCCGGATCCGGCAGCAGGTCGCGGATCGTCGGGTCAAGAAACCGCTCGGTCTGCTCGGCGGTGACGCCGCGACCGGCAAGCACCCGCGCGACGATGTCGGGCACGCCATGGCCTTGCGCGATGGCGAGCGCGACCATGTCCTGCCTCTCGGTCAGCCGGTGCTCCCAGGAAACCCCGGTAGCCGATTGCCTGACATCGAGGAAGAGGCGTTTGTCGCCGGTCATGCGGTTTGCCAACTCATGGTTGGCTGCAGGATAATGTATGTCGCCCAAAAGTGCGCAGCGGTTTTGGGACAACGACATGCACAAGCAACAGGCTAAGGCAGGCAAAGCCAAGCGGTTCGCGGTGATGCGCCATCGCGGGAGATGTCAAGAAAACTACGCTTTCCGCTTTTCAGCCTGGCGCCGAAGCCATTCGTCGGCCGCATCGCCCATGGTCTTGTCCACACCGTCCTTCAGCCAGGCCATGAACGGCCGGTCGAACCTGAACGCATCGCCACATTCGCGGGTGAAAAAGCGGCGCACGTTCTGTGTGTTGCGATAGGACTTCGTGACAGCGGTGGCACGCGAAATCGCATCCGCGTGCCAGTCGAACGGTTTCATCGTCAAATCCTTGCGGCCAACATCATCCAATGCAGCCACAGGGCTAACAACTGCGATGCTGGTCCGCAAGCACCCAGGCCGACAACGGAAAGAAAGCTAGAACTTATCCAGATCCTGGTGCCTGGCCTTGATCTCGCGCACCGTCCGCGACGACGAGCGCAGCACGATCGTGTGGGTGGTGATGGTATTGCGGCCGAACTTGACGCCGGCCAGCATGTTGCCGTCGGTGACACCGGTGGCCGCGAACAGCACGTCGCCGCGCGCCATGTCTTCCGTCCGATAGACCCGTTTCGGATCGGAAATACCCATCCTTGCGGCGCGTGCGGCCTTTTCCGGCGTGTCGAGGATCAGCCGGCCCTGCATCTGGCCGCCGGTGCAGCGCAACGCCGCCGCTGCCAGCACGCCCTCCGGAGCGCCGCCGGTGCCGAGATAGATGTCGATGCCGGTTTCCTCGGGATCGGTGGTGTGGATGACGCCGGCGACATCGCCGTCGCCGATCAGCCGGATCGCGGCACCCGTGGCGCGCACGGCGTCGATCAGCTTGGTGTGACGTGGCCGGTCGAGGATACAGGCGGTGATGTCCGACACCGCGACGCCCTTGGCGCGGGCGAGGCTGGCGATGTTGTCGGCCGGCGAGGCATCGATGTCGATGACGTCGTCGGCATAGCCCGGGCCGATGGCGATCTTGTCCATGTAGACGTCGGGCGCGAACAGCAGGCTGCCTTTTTCGGCTATCGCGATGACGGCGAGCGCATTGGGCAGGTTCTTGGCGCAGATCGTCGTGCCTTCGAGCGGATCGAGCGCGATATCGACCGCCGGGCCTTTGCCCGAGCCGACTTCTTCGCCGATATAGAGCATCGGTGCCTCGTCCCGCTCGCCCTCGCCGATCACCACCGTGCCTTTGATGGCAAGCCGGTTGAGCTCCTGGCGCATGGCATCGACGGCGACCTGGTCGGCCGCCTTTTCGTCGCCGCGCCCGCGCAGCCTGGCGGCCGCGACAGCGGCCCGTTCGGTGACGCGCACCAGCTCCATGGTGAGTATCCGGTCAAGGCCGGCGACAATGTTGTGGGCCACATTCATCTGGCAATTTTCCTCGTTGACATGCGGCCTCCCGCCGGAGGCGCGTCTCTTTTGTCAAACGAGCATGACAACGGCAAGACCTCTCGGGAGTTTTATCGAATAGCCAGCAATATCAATCGATTAAACCGCATTCTTGAAACGAGGCCGGCCCGGTCGTAAAGAACCGGGCCGGCTTGTAAAGTGGAAAATCGCGCCGCTGCGCCCTAGAAAACCGCAAGGTATTTGAGCAGTGAAATGATGCCGATGATGATGACGATGATCTGGGCGATCTGTCTCATCCGGGCGTCCAGCGGCAAGCGCTGAACCAGATAGAGAACGAGGATGATGACGAGGAACGTGATCAGGATGCTGATCAACATCGATGAAGCCATGGTGCCCTCCTGGCAATAAAATGCTGAAAATGAGCCGGCAAGGCCGGCTCCATCGCTCCGCGATCAATACCAGCGGCGCGAGTTGTCGTTCATCGACTGGCCAATGGCGAGGCCAGCCAGAAAGCCCAGCAGGCCGATCACGCCGATCACGGCCGTCGTCGTACCGGGATTTTCGCGCGCGACATCCGACACCGCCTGCGCCTGACTACGCAACTGCTGTGCTGTTCGCGACGCGCGGGCCGCGGCTGTATCGTACAAATCCGAAGCCTGCTCGCTGGCGTCGTCGAGCATTTCCGCGCTCCGCGCCGAAATGCTCTTGTTGATCTTGGTGATCTCCTTGCGCAGTTCGGCGATCTGCTTTTCCAGCGTCTTCTGGATGTCGTCGATGTGAGGGCTGTCGGACTTGTTGGTATCGGCCATGAAGCGGTTCCTTCGGTTGCTGACCAAGGAAACGGCGCCCACGCGAATTCGTTCCGGTCGGTCGTGGCGGCTAGCCACCAGACCGACGCGCAATGCCGGCGGGATTCCTGTCCCGCGCGGCGACCAGAAGAGAGAAGCTACCCTGCCCGCTCGATGCGGATGACCTGCGGCTTGTCGGTCAGATGGCCATCCTTGGTGATGCCGTCGACGGCCTTGCGCACGGCGGCCTCGGTCGTCTCGTGCGTCACCAGGATCACCGTCTTCTGCGCCGCCGCCTCGCCGTTGACCGCGTGCTGGACGATCGATTCCAGCGAAATGTCGTTGTCGGCCATGCGCTTGGCGATCGCGGCAAAGACGCCGATGCGGTCATGCACGGTCAGCCGGATGAAATAGCCGCCGGCATGGCTGCGCATCTGCGCCTTCTTGTAGGGTTTCAGCTCCTTCGCCGGTCGGCCGAAGACCGGACCGTGCTGGAAGCCGGGCCGGCTCTTGGCGATGTCGGCGATGTCGCCGATGACGGCTGAGGCGGTGGCGTTGCCGCCGGCGCCGGGGCCGGAGAGCAGCAACTCGCCCAATATGTCGGTCTCGATCGCCACTGCATTGGTGACGCCGTGCACCTGCGCGATGACCGAGGCGGTCGGTACCATGGTCGGGTGCACGCGCTGTTCGATGCCGCTGTCGGTGCGCTGGGCAACGCCCAGCAGCTTGATCCGGTAGCCGAGATCGCCGGCCGCGCGGATGTCGGCCTGGGTGATGTTGGAAATGCCTTCCATATAGATGTCGTTGGCGGCGATTTTTGTGCCGAAGGCAAGGCTGGTCAGGATCGACAGCTTGTGCGCGGTGTCGTGGCCCTCGATATCGAAGGTCGGATCGGCCTCGGCATAGCCGAGCCGCTGCGCGTCCTTCAGGCAGGCGTCGAACGAGATGCCCTCGGCCTCCATGCGGGTCAGGATGTAGTTGCAGGTGCCATTGAGGATGCCGAACACGCGGTTGACCGAATTGCCGGCCATCGCCTCGCGCATGGTCTTGATGACGGGAATGCCGCCCGCTACCGCCGCCTCATAGTTGAGCAGCACGCCGCGCTTCTCGGCGATCTCGGCCAACGCCACGCCATGCTTGGCCAGCAGCGCCTTGTTGGCGGTGACGACATGACGGCTGTCTTCGAGTGCCGCCTTCACCGACGACCGCGCCGGCCCCTCATCGCCGCCGATCAGTTCGACGAACACGTCGATATCGGCTGTCTGCGCCATCTTGACCGGATCGTCGAACCACGTTGCCGAACTGACATCGACGCCGCGATCGCGTTTCTGGTCACGCGCCGAAACCGCGGTGACGACGATGTCGCGCCCGCATTGCCGGGTCAGTTCCGCCGCCTTGTCGCGCAGCACGCGCGCCACGGACGCGCCAACCGTGCCAAGACCGGCAATTCCAACACGCAATGCTTCAGCCATGGCCGGCGACGTCCCTCAAGTCAGATCGAAAATGTCTGCGGCAAACTTACCGGTGAGCGGAAAGCGGCACCACATTGTTGGGTTGCTTGGCGCTGGCCGATAGGAAGCGTTTGATGTTGCGCGCCGCCTGCCGGATCCGGTGCTCATTCTCGACCAGCGCCACGCGCACGAAATCGTCGCCATGTTCGCCGAAGCCGACACCGGGCGCCACCGCCACGTCGGCGTGTTCGATGAGCAGTTTGGAGAATTCGAGCGAGCCGAGATGACGGAACGGCTCCGGGATCGGCGCCCAGGCAAACATCGATGCCGCGGGGGCCGGAATGGTCCAGCCGGCGCGGCCGAAGGCATCGACCATCACGTCGCGGCGCTTGTGGTAGATGTCGCGCACCTCGGCAATGTCGGCGCCGTCGCCGTTGAGCGCGTGTGCCGCCGCCACCTGGATCGGCGTAAAGGCGCCGTAGTCGAGATAGGATTTCACTCGGGTCAGCGCCGAGATCAGCCGTTCGTTGCCGACCGCAAAGCCCATGCGCCAGCCGGGCATGGAGAAGGTTTTCGACATCGAGGTGAACTCGACGCAGACGTCGATCGCGCCCGGCACCTGCAGCACCGACGGCGGCGGATTGCCGTCGAAATAGATCTCCGAATAGGCAAGGTCGGACAGGATGATGATGTCGTTCTTCTTGGCGAAGGCGACCACATCCTTGTAGAAATCGAGCGAAGCGACCAGTGCCGTCGGGTTCGACGGATAGTTGAGGATCAGCGCCAGCGGCTTCGGGATCGAGTGACGCACGCCGCGCTCGAGCGCCGGGATGAAGCCGTCGTCCGGCTCGACCTGCAGCGAGCGGATGACGCCGCCCGACATGATGAAGCCGAAGGCGTGGATCGGATAGGTCGGGTTGGGGCACAGGATCACGTCGCCAGGCGCGGTGATCGCCTGTGCCATGTTGGCGAAGCCCTCTTTCGAGCCGAGCGTCGCCACCACCTGCGTGTCGGGGTTGAGCTTCACGCCGAAGCGCCTGGCATAGTACGCGGCCTGGGCGCGGCGCAGGCCCGGAATGCCGCGCGACGAGGAATAACGATGCGTACGCGGATCGCGCACGACCTCGCACAGTTTGTCGACGATGGCCTTGGGTGTCGGCAGATCCGGATTACCCATGCCGAGGTCGATGATGTCGGCGCCGCGCGAACGGGCGCTTGCCTTGAGCCGGTTGACCTGCTCGAAGACGTAGGGCGGAAGCCGGCGAACCTTGTGAAATTCTTCCATGGCAGTTCCAGACAGCAAAGGGGCCAGATATCTAAGGGCTTTGGGCGCGCGCTATATACTTATTTGCAGGTAGGGTCGAGGGCGGGGTCGCATTTGCCTTCGATCTGCTTCAGCGTTTCGTCGCCATGCTTTTTGGCAAGCTCCGTCAGCGCCGCCTGGTCGGCCACGTCGGGCTTGCCGTTTTTTGCCGCCTGCGCGCTCTCATCCGCCTTTAATTGCGCAAGCTTGGCGTTCTTCTCGGCATCGGTGAACTGCGGCGCTGCCACCTGCGGCTTGATGTTCAGGTTCGGAAAGGTGCCGGTATCTTTCGCCCCCGTCACAGGCGCCGGGCCGCTGGTGCTGGAGCAGCCGGCAATCCCAATGAGGACGATTGCCGCCCCGATGCGGCAAAAACGTCCGGCACAGAAAAAAACAGTCTCGCCAATGTTAATCGTCATATTGTTTCCTTGGCAGCCGCGGTAGAGCGAGATTGGACCCCGTCGGATGTCCCATGTTAATATGTCAAGAAAACGCTTCGGGAGGAACCCCGCGAACCATGTCCAAGACACCCGATTCGGGCAAAGCGGAAGATGACGAGCCTTCGACCGTCGAGCAATATCTGGTGAAGGACCCGGAACGCTTCGCCCTGAACATGGCGCGCATGATCGAGCAAGCCGGCAAAGCGGCCTCCGCATGGGCTGAGCCGCGCGAAAAAGGCGATGTGCGCGATCACGTCGCCGAGCCTGTGGTCGACATGGTGAAGACCTTCTCCAAGCTCAGCGAATACTGGCTGTCCGATCCGCAGCGCGCGCTGGAGGCGCAGACGCGGCTGTTCTCCGGCTACATGACCGTCTGGGCCAACGCCATTCAGCGCACCAGCAACGCCGCGGAAGCCACCGAGGATGCCGTGAAGCCAGACCGTGGCGACAAGCGCTTCCTCGATCCCGAATGGGGCCGCAACGCCTTCTTCGATTTTCTCAAGCAGGCCTATCTCGTCACCTCGCGCTGGGCGGCCGATCTGGTCGAGCACGCCGACGGTCTGGACGAGCACACCCGCCACAAGGCCGGCTTCTACGTCAAGCAGGTGGCCAACGCCATCTCGCCGTCGAATTTCATCCTGACCAATCCGGAACTGTTTCGCGAAACCGTCGCCTCGAACGGCGAGAACCTGGTGCGCGGCATGAAGATGCTGGCCGAGGACATCGCCGCCGGCAAGGGCGACCTGAAGCTGCGCCAAGCCGACTACTCGCCCTTCGAGATCGGCAGGAACATCGCCACCACCCCCGGCAAGGTGGTTGGCCGCAGCGATGTCGCCGAGATCATCCAGTACGATCCGGCGACCGAGACGGTGCTCAAGCGGCCGCTGCTGATCTGCCCGCCATGGATCAACAAGTTCTACATCCTCGACCTCAACCCGCAGAAATCCTTCATCCGCTGGGCGATCGAACAAGGCCACACCGTGTTCGTCATCTCCTGGATCAACCCGGACGAGCGCCACGGTGCCAAGGGCTGGGAAGCCTATATCCGCGAGGGCCTGCAATACGGCCTCGACATGGTCGAGAAGGCCACCGGCGAACGGGACGTCAACGCGATCGGCTATTGCGTCGGCGGCACGCTTTTGGCGGCGGCACTGGCGCTGATGGCGCGGGAAGGCGACGACCGCATCAAGTCCGCCACCTTCTTCACCACGCAGGTCGACTTCACCTATGCCGGCGACCTGAAAGTGTTCGTCGACGAAGAGCAGGTCGCGGCGGTCGAAAAGTCGATGAGCGAAAAGGGCTACCTCGACGGCACCAAGATGGCGACCGCCTTCAACATGCTGCGTTCGGGCGACCTGATCTGGCCCTATGTCGTCAACAACTACATGCGCGGCAAGGATCCCCTGCCCTTCGACCTGCTTTACTGGAATGCCGATTCGACTCGCATGGGAGCGGCCAATCATTCGTTCTACCTGCGCAACTGCTACCTCGAGAACAACCTCTCGCAAGGCATGATGGAATTGGCGGGCCACACGGTCTCGCTCGGCGATATCACCATCCCGATCTACAACCTCGCTTCCAAGGAAGATCACATCGCGCCGGCGCTTTCGGTGTTCCTCGGCTCGAAATATTTCGGCGGCAAGGTCGAATACGTCATGGCGGGGTCCGGCCATATCGCCGGGGTCGTCAATCCGCCGGCATCCAACAAATATCAGTACTGGACCGGAGGGACGCCCACGGGCGATTTCGGGCAGTGGATGGCCAAGGCCACCGACCATCCCGGATCGTGGTGGCCGCACTGGCAAAGCTGGATAGAGGCCAAGGACAACACCCGCGTGCCGGCCCGCAAACCCGGCAAGCATATGAAAACCTTGGGCGATGCCCCCGGCACCTATGTGAAAGTGCGTGTGTAACGGACTGTAATGTCTGGTGAGTTGACGGGCCGTCAAAAGCGGGCGAAATGGTGTCGTCAACCACCGCGCGGCCGTAATTCGGCAATAACTGCAAAAATACTTCCAGGCTTGCGGATTTGACACAGGTCTCGCTTCCGGATCGGAGACAACGGTCACTTGGCACCGATATCAGGGCCGCGCCAAGGATATACCGACCGGACATCGAGGGGGAATTTGACTTTGAAATCAGCAGGATGGAGCCTCGCAAAGGGAGAACGCCGCGCCGTCGTGGCAGCGCTCTGCTCCCTGCTTCTGGCCTCCTGCACCTCGGCCGGCGACCCGACGATGTCGGTTGGAATGCCCGGCTACAATGCCACCGCATCGGACATAAGCGCTGCCTCGAATGGCAAGTCGACCACCGTCGTCGATTCGACGCAGACCACGACCGAGCAAACGACCGTGATGACGGCAAGCGATACGGCACTCCCTGAAAAGGTCGCCTATGTGCCCGTGGCCAAGCCGCAGGCCGCCTTTGCGCTGACCACGCCGGCTGGCACCGAGACGATCGCGGGACAAACCCCGCAGTCCCTGCAGCAGCCGGCGCAAACGGCGCAGCAGAACGACGCGGTTGCGCAGCAGATCGCCGCCGCCGATGCCGGCGTGAACGCGCCGAAGCCAGCTGCCGCGCCAGTGATGGACAATGCGGTCTACGTGACGGCAGGCGAGATGCCGCAGGCCGACGCGCCGAAGAAAAAAGGCTTTCTGGCTTCGATGTTTGGCGCCACGCCCGCCTCGGCCGCGCCTTCGCCGCTCATCAACACGAGGTCGGGCGACCAGCCCGCGGCGCAGGCCAAGCCGGCGCCGGCAGCGGTAAAACCGATTATCACGCTGGCCTCGGCTGATTCCACGGCAAAGCCGCTGCAGCTGGCCTCGACCGGTGGCGAGAGCGGCCACATCACTGGTAGCGATGCACTGCCCGGCGTGCGCCAGACAGCCCTGTTCGAAATCAAGCGCAAATCCGGCCTCGACGACGAGAGCGACGTCGACCTCAACGAGGACGAGGGTCCAATCGGCGGCTCCTATCAGGTCGCGTCCGCCGCCGGCATGGCCCGGTTGGCGCCCAACGGCTTGCTCAAGCAGAACGAGAGCGTCGATGTGGCTTGCCTGAAGCCATCGCTGGTTCGCGTGCTGAAGACGATCGAAGGCCATTACGGCCGCAAGATGACGGTGACCTCAGGCTATCGCGACCCGGCCCGCAACCGCCGCGCCAACGGCGCCAAGAACTCGCTGCACATGTACTGCGCCGCCGCCGACATCCAGGTCCCCGGCGTTTCCAAATGGGAGCTGGCGAACTACATCAGAAGCATGCCCGGCCGCGGCGGCGTCGGCACCTACTGCCACACCGAATCCGTCCACGTCGACGTCGGCCCCGAGCGCGACTGGAACTGGCGCTGCCGTAGGCGCAGCGGCGGCGGCGACGGCTAATTTCGCCACGGCGGTGTCTGCGTCGCATGGCTTCACTCCTTGCTCCGCCCGTGGATAACGAAGCGATAGGTGTATCCGCTGATCGCCAAGGCATGCGCCCTGCCCAGACCAAAGTCTTCCCTCCCTTGCCCACTTTGGCAGGGCCGCCACTCGGCATGATTGGCAGCACACCGGCGCCTTGCCTGACGCGACAACATCCCTGTTTTGGCAGGCTGGAAAAAAGTTGTCCAAGGCGGCACCTGACGGGTTGCCGGTTGGGCACAACGCCAGTATAAGCCGCTTCGTCTGAGCGCGCCCATCGTCTAGCGGTTAGGACACCGCCCTTTCACGGCGGTAACAGGGGTTCGATTCCCCTTGGGCGTACCAACGATTTCAATACCATAACAACAATCTGAGACTTGCGGTCCCGATAAGAGACCCGAAATGCGCTGCTGTGCAGGCCATTTCAGTGTCTCCTGCATACCGTGAAGGCTCACCAAGGCCGGATGATGGACGATGAAGGTCGGCTCGTTCGCCAACCGGGTGAGGATGAGCATGATTCTCGGGCAAGCCTCGTAACTCCGACCGAGGGCGGGCGGCGCTCGGCGGCCACCGAGGTGTCGGCGACACCACCCTTCAATAGATCAATCCCCTCCCGCTCTGGTCAGATCAGCCAATGGGCGGGGCGCCATCCGGGTCTCGATCGCCGGCGCCTGCGCCTGAGTGAGTTGCGAGGTGAGCGACAACGGCGGATTCACGCGCCCCGCGGAGCCATGCCGGGGTCGTAGGCTGGTCGAGGCGTTGGCGGCAGAGCTCGGCGGATCGGTCGGTCGGTGGTTCACGTCGGCGGGTTGCCTCGCACGGCTTGAGATTCCCATGACGGACGCCGTGGTCCGCCGATTACGCGCGGCATCGTCCGGCCAAGCGAGCCAAGCCTGCGTGGCTCGGCATCGGGAAAGTATCGCCGACACCATAGTGCAATAGATCGTTCGGCATGGTTCTGGTGCGATGCCTTCGCCGTCCCCCACCCTGAGGAACCGAAGATGCCCGTAATCGTTTGGTCCACGTTCTCCCGCCGCTTCCGCCGAGTGGCGGCCGGCCTCGCCGCCAGCCTGGCGCTGGGCGCCTTGTCAGCGCACGCCGCGCTCGCGCCCTTCCCAGCCGACTTCCGCAACTCGAAGGTGGTGAGTGCCGACGCGACGATCAACGTCCACGTCGGTGGCCACGGGCCCGCGGTCGTGCTGATCCACGGCTTCGGCGAGACCGGTGACATGTGGTCGCCGATGGCCGCTGCGCTTGCGAAGGACCACACTGTCGTCGTGCCCGACCTGCGCGAGATGGGCCTGTCCTCGCACCCCGCCGGCGGCTACGACAAGTGGACTCAGGCCGGCGACATCCGCGCCGTCCTCGACAAGCTCGGCATCGACCGCGCCGACATTGTGGGCCACGACATCGGCGTGATGGTCGCGTATGCCTACGCGGCGCGCTATCCGGACAAGACGAGCCGCCTGGTGGTGATAGACTCGCCGGTACCCGGCATCCCGCCGTGGGACAAGATCGTGCGCCTGCCTGCGTTGTGGCACTTCAACTTCGGCGGCCCGGACGCCGAGCGCCTGGTTGCCGGCCGCGAGCGCATCTACCTTGACCGTTTCTGGAACGAGTTCGCCGGCGACCCGTCGAAGATCGACAAGGCGACCCGCCGCCACTACGCCGCGATCTACGCCAGGCCCGGCGCGATGCATTCCGCGTTCGCCCAGTTCCTCGCGATCGACCAGAAGGACGCGGCCGACAACCTCAAAGCGATGGAGACGAAGCTGACCATGCCCGTGCTCGCCATTGGCGCCGAGAAGGCCTTTGGCGCCAACGTAGCGATCCAGATGCGCAACGCGGCGACCAACGTGCAGGAAGTCATCGTGCCGAACGCTGGCCACTGGCTGATGGATGAAGCGCCCGCGCCGACGATCGCCGCGGTGCAGGACTTCCTCGCAGCGCACTGAGTCCGGCCGCCGCGGCCGGGTCCAGCCGGCGCCGCGGCCCGTCGGCTAACAATGGATCTGTCGTGACTTCTAGCCGGTCCAGGTCACCGCTAAGGAGCGAGAATATGAATACGCCGCCAAACGTCGATAAAGTCACTGCACATTCTGACAACGACGTTCTGCACTGGCTGACAAACGACACTCGCAACGAGCGCTTCCTTGACAATATTTTCGCTGAGCTGTGTCTCCGGCTCCAGCGAGCGGGCATTCCGGTCAAGCGGGCGACGCTTTATGTCATGATCCTCCACCCGCAATGGATCGGCTCCCGGATCATGTGGGCCGACGGCATGCGCGAGGCCGAACTTAGGAGGGTCGACTACGATGTCAGGGAGCTTCCCGAATTCACCGGCAGTCCCGCCAACGAAATCAATGACGGGGCTTCCGAGGTGCGCGAGAATCTGGAGCGTGATCCCGCGCTCGGCCGCAAGCACGCGGTCTACGACGGGTTGCGGGCAAAAGGCCTCACCGACTATGTGGCATGGCCGCTGTACCATACGCTCGGCAAGCGGCATATGGTGGCTTTTGCAACAGATCGGCCCGGGGGTTTCGACGACGCGGATGTCGCCACCCTGTTGAAACTGTTGCCGGTTCTGGCGCTGGTCAGCGAAATCCGTATGAAGAACCGGCTGGCGCGAACCCTGCTTGAAACCTATGTCGGGTCGCATGCCGGCGAACTCGTTCTGGCCGGCGCCACCAGGCGCGGAAGCGGGACGACGGTACGCGCCGCCATGATGATCTGCGATCTGCGTGATTTCACCCGGATCTCCGACAACTGGCCGCGCGATGACGTGATCGATCTTCTGAATAGCTATTTCGACGCGATGTCGGAGCCGATTGCGCGACATGGCGGGGAAATACTGAAGTTTATCGGCGACGGTCTGCTCGCCATTTTTCCGCTCAGCGATCCGTCCGCCTGCGCAAATCTGCTGCATGCCGTGGCCGAAGCCCGCCAGGCAATGGCGGCCCTGAACGAAAAGAACAGCCAAACTGGTCGGGCGCCGCTGAATTACGGCACCGGTGTCCACGTCGGAGACGTTATGTACGGCAATATCGGGTCGCGCACCCGGCTCGACTTCACGGTCATTGGTCCGGCGGTCAACATGGCTTCGCGTCTCGAAACCCTTACCAAACAACTGGGGCGAACGGTGCTGCTGTCCCGCGCATTCGCAGACCTCGTCAAAAGCGATTTCGACCTCGAACGCCTCGGCGAACATCCGGTGCGTGGCTTCAACGACCCAATCGAGCTGTTTGCGTATCGGGGCTGAGTGCCGATCCTGCCGGCGGCTACGACAAGTGGACACAGGCCGGCGACATCCGCGGGGCGCGCATCGGGTGGAGTGTTGCGTTGTATTTGGGGCTTAAGCGGCTGCTCGGCCCAATGACCTTTGCACCATGTCGCGCGCTCTGACGGACGCCCTCGGTGCGCTGATGGCGCGCGGCATCGCCCCCAAACGATCTAAGCCTGCGTGGCGCGGCATCAGGAGAATATCGCCGACACCATTGTGCAATAGATCGCCTGGGATGATTCTGGTGCGATGCCTCGGCAGGCGGGTTTGCCCATATCGACGAGGACGCATCACACCATGAAGACACATCACATCATGAACCGGCTCCTGGGACTGGCTCTCGCGGCCACGGCTGGCCTTTCGCTCGCCACGGCGGCGGGCGCGGCGCCGCTGCGGATTCGCGGCAATGTCGTCGCGATCTCCTCCAGCGCGCTGACCGTGCACACGGCGAAAGGCGACGTCTCCGCGTCGCTCAAAGGCGACACGGCCTTTGTCTCGGTCGTGCCCTCCGACCTCAGCCACGTGGAGAGCGGCGGCTATGTTGGCGTGGCGAGCAAGGATGCAGGCGACAAGCTGATCGCGCTGTCGGTCATCGTTTTTCCGCCTTCGATGAAAGGCGCCGCCGAAGGACATGCTGACTACGACATCCTTCCCGACACGACATTGTCCGGCGCCGCACGCACCGCCAGCAGCATGACCAACGCCAACGTCAAGGCCATCGCAACGCCTCAGAGCGCTCCCGGCGTCAACAGCACCATGACCAATGGCAGCGTCGCGACCGCGACGGCAAGCGGCGACGTGAAGCTGCTGACGGTGACCTACAATGGGGGCGAGCAGAACATCCTCGTTCCGCCGACCGCGCCGATCGTGGCGTTCGTGCCGGCCGACACGTCCATCGCCATGCCGGGTGCCCCCGTCTTCGTGCAGGCCGACGAGACCGATGGGAAGACGACCGCCGGCCTGGTGGCGGTAGGCAGCAATGGCCTGACCCCGCCGTTCTGACCGGCGATCCCTTGGCCAAGCAGCATCACGAGGCTCGCGTATCGATGACAAAGACGCTCAGGCGCCCCGCGCATCCGCTTCCGATCCGGATCATGCACTGGATCGGGGCACCGGCCGTCATCTGCATGGTGCTTAGCGGCTGGGCGATCTACAACGCGTCGCCAAGCCTGCCGCTCACCTTCCCGTCCTGGATGACCCTCGGCGGATGGCTGGCCGGTGGCATTGCTTGGCATATCAGTATCATGTGGGTGCTGTTCGCCGACGGGATTGCCTATCTGGCTTATGGCTTCGCCAGCGGCCACTTCCGTCGTGATCTCTTCCCACCCAGCCCGCGTGCCTTGATCGAAACCATGGTTGCTGCTCTGACCGGGCGACTTGGTCACAGCCTGGGTCACTACAACGCAGTGCAACGGTTGCTCTACGCCGGTGTCATCGTACTGATCTGTTGCCAGGTCGTGACCGGCTTCGCGATCTGGAAGCCGGTACAGCTCGGCTGGCTCACCGATCTGTTCGGGGGCTATCCCATCGCCCGCGGCATCCACCTCGCCGCCATGATCGGCATCGTGCTGTTCCTCATCATTCATCTTACCCTAGTGGTGATCTTCCCCAGCACCCTTGGCGCCATGGTTGTGGACACCCCGGTCGAGCCTGAGGAGCGCGCGCCATGAGCCGTGCCCGCGAACCGCTCCGGAAGCCTGCTGTCACGATGGAAGAGATCCGGCCCGAGTTGATCCGGATGAGCCGCCGCGGCCTGGTTACACGAGGTCTCTCGCTTGGCGGTCTGGCGCTGCTCACTGGTTGCGACCTGTCGACCCATTCGGGAGTGGACGCAGCCCTTTGGGCGATGATGCGTTTCAACGACCGGGTGCAGGCAGGCCTGTTCTCCCGCACGCACCTTGCCCAGACCTATCCGGTGAGCGCGGTGACCAAGCCGTTCCGCTTCAATGCGTTCTACGAGGAATGGCAAGTCCGGGAAACGCCCCCGGATTGGCAGCTCGAAGTGTCCGGTCTCATCGACGATAAGGCACCCTGGACGATCGACAAGCTGCGCGCGCTGCCGCAGGAGACGCAGGTCACGCGGCATATCTGCATCGAGGGCTGGAGCCAGATCGGCCAGTGGAGCGGCGTGCCGCTGCACGCCTTTCTTCTTCGAATTGGCGCCGATCTCAAGGCGCGCTATGTTGCCTTCAAATGCTTCGACGGCTATTCGACAAGCATCGACATGCCAAGCGCGCTGCACCCGCAGACCATCCTGACACTCGATTTCCTGGGTAAGCCCCTCACGTCGGAATGGGGCGCTCCGGTGCGGTTGCGGATACCAACCAAGCTGGGCTTCAAGAGCGCCAAGAACATCAGCGCCATTTCCGTCACCAACTCCTTTCCGGGCGGCTACTGGGAGGACCAAGGCTACAACTGGTTCTCGGGATCTTAGTCGATCGCCCGACAACGGTGTATGGAGCAGGCGCAGTCACATTCGCCGCCTTGAGACGCAGATTAGCCGCGCGATTTGCCAACGATTTTTGGCGGACGGCGTCCTCAACACATCCGCGTCTGGAACGCGGTTCGGCGATGACTCGGGTTCAAAACCAATACCAAGGTCTCGTCGATACCTAGGTGTAATGGCGTGGCAGAACCAGGGACTGTATTCGCCTATCCTGTGCCGGGTGAAATAGGCGCAAGCAGCAAGAAACATTCACTTTTTCAGGCGCGGCAGCGACGCTGCAAGATGCGCCAAAGGAGACAGATATGGTCGATATGCGCCTTGAGGTCGACATCATCCCCGTGTCCGACGTCGATCGCTCCAAGCAATTCTACACAAGGTTGGGCTGGAGGCTCGACGAGGATATCGCTCCGGCGAAGGGCATTCGGCTCGTACAGTTCACGCCCCCAGGCTCCGGGTGTTCCGTCACATTCGGCACGGGAGTGACCCCGGCCGCTCCTGGTTCAGCCTTCGGAACGCTCGTCGTCTCCGATATTGTCGCGGCCCATGACGATGTCGTCCGCCGTGGCATTGGCGCGAGCGACATGTGGCATGGTGCTCCCATCCCGCCGGAGGCGCGGATACAGGGTCCCGACCCCAAGCGCACGAGTTACGGGTCCTTCTTCGCCTTCAGCGATCCCGACGGCAATGGGTGGATCGTCCAGGAGGTCACGACGCGGCGTCCCGGCCGAGCCTGACCAGGCGCTCGCAGCCAGTATACGCGGCGCGCATCGTCTACCTCCAGCTCGTCAACATCACCGACCCGCTTCGGCCATGTGCTCGTGCCGGCAATGGAACGGCGGCCAATAGCCGCCGTCCCAGCGGGCGAACCCGTTTTCGCAAACCGTCAGTCCGCGGGCATAGAACTCACTTATTGGCACCGCCGAGAGGCATCAGCTCAGCGCAGAATGGTGCGTGAGGCTTGCTCATGGCGGCATCCTGACACTCGTTCATCATCGCGGCTCGCGTTTCCGGCGCCATGGCGTCCCATGCTGCTTTCATCTCCGTGGGCGACTTCATTTTCGTCATAGTCGCATCGGTGAAGAACGGCGTCATATTGTCAGGTTCATCGAGAGCGCCGGCCAGCGCGGAACCGCTTGCCGTTGCGAGTGCCATGGCACACACCAAAAACATCTTTTCCATTAATCTTGATCTTCCTTATTGGTTGCAGATTGCCGCGCGGGGGCGACCCCTCGTACTGCACCGATTGGAGGTAAATCTATTTAACCATTGTGTCGGCAATACCTTAGGTGGCCTCTTCAATGAGGTTCAGGTCCCTTGGTCGCGACCAACACCTAGGCACAATGGAATCTGCATTCGGCGCGTTGCACATTCGTGAGTGCGTGGGCGCATGCGGAAGGATAGCGATGGAGATCAATCCAGGCTGCGTTTTAGATGCACTACCGGCCATGGTGTGGACTGCGCTGCCTGACGGCAGCATCGACTATGTCAATGAACGCTGGTGCGACTACACCGGTGTCGCCCTAGGCAAGACTGATAGCCGGGAGTGGCGGACGCTCGTCCATCCGGACGACCTGCCCCTGCTGGTCGAACGTTGGCAATCGATTTTGGCGTCCGGCAAGCCGAGCGAAATGGAGGCGCGCCTACGCCGCTTCGATGGAGAATACCGGTGGTTTCTGGTTCGCGTCAGTCCCCTTCGCGATAAGTCAGGGGGCGTTGTGAAATGGTATGGCGTCAACATCGATATCGACAATCGCAAGCTTGCCGAGCAAGCCATCACAAAGAGTGAGCGCGATCTCAAGCTCATGATCGACACGATCCCGATACTGGCATGGTCGGCAGATCCGGACGGCAAAGCGGAGTTCCTTAGCCAGTACTATCTCAACTATGTCGGCTTCTCTGCCGAAGAAGCCAGGGAGCGCGGCTGGACAGGCGCGGTGCATCCGGAAGATGCGGCCAAGCTCGAGGCTGCATGGCAAGCCGCGATAGCGTCCGGAGGCAGCGGCGAGTGCGAGGTGCGAATGCGCCGTTTCGATGGCCAATACAGGTGGTTTTTGTTCCGCGTTGATCCGTTGCGCGACAAAGCCGGAACCATCGTCAAATGGTACGGGGTTCACATCGGCATCGAATTTCGAAAGCAGGCCCTGGAGAAATTGCGACGCAGTGAAGCGTTCCTGGCTGAAGGCCAGCACCTAGCCCGAATGGGCAATCTTTCCTGGCATGTCGCCAAGGGCGAGATCGTTTGGTCGGAACCGCTCTATCGCATTTTCGAGTTCGAGCCTGATAGCGTTGTGACGCTCGATCTGATCGCCAGTCGGGTACATCCCGAAGACCTTCCATTAATGGCGGACATGCTGGAAGCGGCTGAACGTGGCGAGAGCCACTTCGAATATCAACATCGGATCGTGCTGCCTGACCAGTCGGTCAAGCACTTGCACGTCGTTGCGCACAGGATTGAAGACCGTGCTGGGCAGACTGAGTACATCGGCGCGGTGCTCGACATCACACAACGCCGCCTTTCAGAGGATGCGCTCGAGAAGGTGCGCTCCGAACTTGCAAAGGTCACTCGGATCATGAGCCTTGGTGTCTTGACGGCTTCAATTGCGCATGAAGTCAATCAACCATTGTCGGGCATCATCACCAACGCCAGCACCTGCCTTCGCATGTTGGCCGCAGATCCGCCGAACATCGAAGTCGCGAAGGAAACCGCGCGCCGAACCATTCGCGACGGCAATCGTGCAGCTGACGTGGTCGGCCGTTTGCGGTCGCTCTTCAGCAAGCGGACGGCTATGATCGAACGGCTGGATCTGAACGAGGCGGTGCGCGAGGTGGTCGCTTTGGCTGCGTGCGAACTTCAGCGAAACGGTGTTGTACTTTGCACTGACCTAGCCCGCGGGCTTCCGCTGGTCGCCGGAGACCGCATTCAACTGCAACAGGTCATCATGAACCTCTTGCGAAATGCTGCCGATGCGATGAGCGGCGTCACGGATCGGCAGAGACGGCTGCAGGTCAGGACCGAGCTCGACAACGACAACGGCGTGCGCCTTTCGGTACAGGATGCCGGCATCGGTTTCGGACCCGATAGCCTGGAGAGGCTCTTCGAGCCATTCTACACCACAAAGAGCGACGGCATGGGAATCGGGCTATCCGTCAGCAGGGCAATCATCGAGTGCCACAATGGCCGTTTATGGGCGCTCTCCAATGATGGGCCGGGGGCAACCTTCTCCTTCGCCATACCCCTGTACTCTGCTGATGAAGCACATTTGGATGAGATCAGAGACCCGCAAGCGTCCGGCGGAAGTGCCCATAATGCAGGAGGTCCTTATGACCAGTACGTCTCCGCTCGTGTCAGTTGTCGATGACGATGATTCCGTACGAGAGTCTCTCCCGGACTTGGTCAAGGCGTTGGGCTTTCGCGTTGAGGCATTCTCATCGGCGGAAGAGTTTCTGGCATCCGATTGCGTGGGCAGGACCAGCGGGCTGATCCTCGACGTCGCCATGCCTGGCATGACGGGACTTGAATTGCAGCAGGAACTGGCGCGTCGCGGGCAATCAATCCCCACCGTCTTCATCACAGCTCGACGAGACGCCACCATTCGACGACATCTCATCGAACAGGGCGCGGTGGAATGCCTGTTCAAGCCGTTCAGCGAGGCGGCGCTGCAGGAAGCGCTTAACCTGGCGCTTCGCATGAACTGATCTCTTTTGAGCATTGCTGCGACCTTCGGCTGCGCCGAATAGCAGGAATACTGGAACCAAGCCGGCAATAAACAATCACACCAAAAGGCGCAGGCGGCCTCTGGGCTGGCTCGACATGGCGTCCTCGCGGAAGGAGCGAAGCATGACGAAAGTCAAAACTTTTCTGATCACTGGCGTCAGTTCTGGCTTGGGGAAGGCGTTTGCCGAGGGCGCCCTGGAGGCAGGGCATACGGTCATCGGTACTGTACGCAGTGACGAAGCGGCGTCGGCGTTCACCAGTCTTGCACAAGGACGTGCCTACGCGATCCTGCTTGACGTCACCGACTTCGACGCAATTCCCGAGGCAGTCGCAAAGTCAGCCCGCGAAGTCGGTCCTATCGATGTCCTCGTCAACAATGCCGGTTACGGTCACGAAGGCGTGCTCGAGGAATCGTCGCTAGCAGACATGCTACGTCAATTCGGGGCCAACGTGTTCGGCGCCGTGGCGGTGATGAAGGCCGTGCTTCCCGAAATGCGTGAAAGGCGAACCGGCCATATCATCAACGTCACCTCGATGGCTGGTTTCATTACGATGCCGGGGATCACGTATTACTGCGGCAGCAAGTTCGCGCTGGAAGGCATTTCGGAGGCGCTGGGCAAGGAGGTGAAGCATCTCGGCATTCATGTTACGGCGCTGGCTCCGGGGCAGTTCCGAACGGACTGGGCTGGACGTTCGATGGTGCGGGCCTCGCGCAAGATCGCTGAATATGACGCAGTGATGGATCCGATCCGCGCGGCGCGGAAGGCCAAGAGCGGAAACCAGCCTGGCGACCCTGCAAAGGCCGCCCAGGCTCTGCTGAGACTGGTCGAGGCTGAGAATCCGCCGGCGAGGCTCTATCTCGGCGACGACGCTCTCAAGCTTGTCGAGGACAAAATCGAAGCGATGAAGGCTGAAATCGCTGCGTGGGAGAGCTTGTCTCGATCGACAAGCTTTGATTGAAACGCAGGAGGCTTCTGATGCCGCTCCGCTCATCGCAGGTCCTTCTCGAACTCCTAAATATCGAGTGGCCGATCATACAGGCCCCCATGGCGGGGATGTCGACACCCGCTATGGCGGCGGCGGTTTCCAGTGCAGGAGGACTGGGTTCGCTCGGCGTGGGCGCGGTGAATGCGGCGAGTGCCGGCGAAATGATCGCCGCCGTGCGTGGGCGATCCGACCGACCGTTTAATGTCAATCTGTTCTGCCATGAACCGGCGAAAGCGGATGCCGCGCGTGAGGCAGCATGGCTCGAGCGTCTGCGCCCCGCATTCAATCAGGTCCTCGCAGAGCCTCCCACCACCATTCGTGAGATCTACAAGAGTTTCCTTGAGGATGAGGACATGCTCTCAACCTTGCTCGCGACCAGGCCGAAGGTCGTGAGTTTCCATTTCGGGTTGCCGTCCCACGAGTGGATCCGCACAATGCGAGGGGCGGGCATTGTCCTCCTTGGCTCCGCGACAAGCCTTCGTGAAGCGCGGCTCCTGGCGTCCGCCGGCGTGGATGCCGTCGTTGCCCAGGGCTACGAAGCAGGCGGTCATCGCGGTATCTTCGACCCCGATGGTGACGATGCCCAACTCGGAACGATAGCCCTCACGCGGCTGCTCGTGCGAGAACTGGCTGTCCCGGTGATTGCCGCTGGCGGGATCATGGACGGCGCCGGTATCGCTGCCGCGCTTCGGTTGGGAGCAAGCGCTGCGCAACTTGGCACGGCGTTCGTGCTGACGGACGAATCCGCCGCGGATCAAGGGTATCGCGCCGCTTTGCAAAGTGAAGCCGTCAATCATACGGTGATGACGCGTGCAATTTCCGGACGTCCGGCTCGCTGTCTTGCAAACCGGGTCACCGCATTCGGTGCAGGTGCGGCGCTAAGCGACATCCCCGAATACCCGATCGCATACGATGCCGGAAAATCACTGAACGCCGCGGCAAAGCTGGTCGGCGAGTTCGGTTACGGTGCTCAATGGGCCGGCCAGGGAGCGCCGCTCGCGCGCTCCCTTTCAACCGGAAAACTGATGGCTGAATTGATCGCCGACCTGTCGAGCTAGCGTGATCATCGCAGCGGAATCCATAGAGGACTCTTCCAGGCCTTCAATTCCTCGAGGAATACCTGCAGCTTCGCTGGCAGAAATCGGCGTGTCGGATAGACGGCATGGACGAAAATTTCCGGCGACGACCAATCAGGCAGAAGCCTGACGAGTTCGCCACTGGCGATCTGGGCGTCGCAATAGGTCGATGGCAGCAGGCCGATGCCGTGGCCTCGATAGGTGAAAGCGCTCACCGCCTGGAAATCTCTCGCCGACACCGGCCCGGTAACGTGGAGCTTGATGGATTTCTTGCCGCTGACCAGATGCCATTCCACCTCGTTGTTGCGCGCCTGCAGGAGGACGCATTGATGTTGGCGCAGGTCCTCCGGCCGCGATGGGGCAAGCCGACCACGCAGATATTCCGGCGTGGCGACGACATAGCGCACGCTCTTGCCGATACGCTGGGCGATCAGGCTCGAATCCCGCAATTCACCAAAGCGGATGGCGACGTCGACATTCTCGGCTATCAGATCCAGGAACAGATTGGTGATGAACAGGTCGGCCTGTATGCGCGGATAGGTCTTCAGAAATGAGGACAGGAATTCATAGAACACTTCCTGGCCAAGAATGACCGGCGCGGAAATCCGCAGAAGGCCCTCGGGCTTCTTCTGCGTCTGGGTGAGCACCCGTTCGGCGTCGAAGAGGTCGCTCAACGGCTCGCTGCATTGATTGTAGTAGGCACGGCCCTGCTCGGTCAGGCTGAGCTTGCGCGTCGTGCGCTGCAGCAAGGTCACGCCGAGCCGCTCCTCCAGCGCTGTCACCTTGCGGCTGACGGTAGAGACGGGCATGCCCAGTGCGTGCGCGGCGCGGCTGAAGCTCTCGAACTGCGCAACCCTCACGAAGACGGCGATGTCGTTCAGATCGGCCATGCCTAGATTTTTGCATGGGTGGAAAAGACATTCCAGATATTTCCGTCTAATCGAGAAATCTCGCTTGCGCCATATAGGGCTTCACAAGGGCAATCCAGCCCATGGAGAGACCATATGACCGACAGGATCGTCGTCGGCGAAACCAGGGCGAGCGTGTTCGCCTAGGGGCTGCCGCAATCATGAAGACGCTCAAGCCACAGACGGCAGCAACGGCCCCCGAAGGTTCGAAAGAAAACCTCCGGGCCATCGAGGAGCGGTTTGGCTTCGTGCCAAACCTCTTGGCGACGTTCGCCAATTCTCCGGCGATGCTGAATGGTTACCTGGCCCTCGAAACGGCGTGGGAAAGCTCATCGTTCGGCGCCGAGGAGCGGGAGATGATCCTGTTGGCGGCGTCGGTGGCGAATAGATGCCGCTACTGCATTGCCGTGCATGCGACGGCACTCAAGGCGATGCATCTCGAGGCGGCTGCCATCGACGCCATCCGCAACCGGTCGCTGCTGGCAGATCCGAAGCAGGACGCGCTGGTGACGGTTACACGACAACTCGCCGGCGAGCGCGGCTACGTCTCGGAGGCAGCGAAGAGGGCCTTCTTCGAGGCAGGCTACGACATCGTCGCGCTAATGGAAATCTTGGCCGGCGTCGCCCTGAAGACAATGAGCAACTACCTCGACCACCTGAACCCTATCTCGATCGACCCGGCCTTCGAGGCCCAAACGCAGCAGTGACACTGCTCTTCCAATGGAGATGAACATGCAGACGCATAAAACGGTCGTCATCACCGGCGCCTCCCAAGGCATCGGTGCCGGCCTCACTAATAGCTTTCTCGAAAGGAGCTACAACGTCGTCGCGACCTCACGGCAAGTCAGTCGGTCGGCGGAGCTCAATGCATCCGACCGCCTGGTCCGCGTCGATGGCGACATCGCCGACCCGGAGACGGCCAAGGCCGTCGTCGAAACCGCGCTTGCCCGGTTCGGCTCGATCGATGCTTTGGTCAACAATGCCGGGATCTTCTTCACCAAGCCCTTCATCGACTACACGATCGAAGATTACCGTCGCCTGGCTGCGACCAATCTCGAAGGGTTTCTGCACCTCACGCAGCGCGTCGTGCGGCAGATGCTGGCGCAGAAGCGCGGTGGCAGCATCGTCAGCATCACCACACCGATGGTGGATCGCCCGATCGCCGGCATCAACGCCTCGGTCGCCATGCTGACCAAGGGCGGCATCGAAGCCATGTCGAAGAACATCGCTATGGAATATGCAAAGGATCAAATACGCGCCAACACGGTCGCGCCCGGCGTTGTCGATACGCCACTGCACAAGGACAACCCGAAGGAGTTTCTGAAGACGCTCTCACCCATGCACAGCATCTCGAGCGTCCAGGAAATCGTTGATGCCGTCCTGTTCCTGACAGAGGCGCCGCGCATAACCGGGGAGGTGCTGAACGTCGATGGCGGCGCACATCTAGGAAGATGGTGACAGCTATGAGCACGCAAACCAGCGCAGAGCAGCGGCTGAGTGATCTCGGCATCGCGCTCCCCCCGTCGCCCACCCCCTTCGGCGCCTATGTCGAGACAGTGAAGATCGGCAACCTGCTTTATCTGAGCGGCATGCTGCCGGTCGTCGGGCGCGAGCCGCAATATATCGGACGCGTCGGTGGTGCTCTGTCGGCGGAGGAGGGGCGCAAGGCGGCGGAGATCGCTTGCCTCAACGCCTTGTCGGCGGCCAGGGCGCATCTCGGTTCACTCGACAAGATAACCGGCGTGGCAAAGCTCGGTGTCTACATCGCGACTGAGGGCGACTTCCGGGGCCATCCCAAAGTCGCCGACGGAGCGTCCGAGCTTCTCGTCAAGGTCTTCGGCACCGGGATGCTCTCGGGCCGTATCGTTCTCGGCGTTGCCAGCCTGCCGCTCGGCATGCCGATCGAAGTCGAGCTCGTTTTCGAGATCGCGGCCTAAGCAAACAAGCCATTGCCTTGCAGTCTATGGAGGTAGCGATGAAATTCCGACGCGCCTTGCGGGGCACTTCGATCGAAAAGTCCTGCGGCCAAGTGGAGCCCTCCCGACATGGTGGGAGGGTATGGCGGCTGCGATGGGTATGAGGGACATGTCGGCGTCCATGTCGAACGAAACACCTGTGGTGTTCGTCGTCGATGATGATGTTTCCATCCGCGAATCGCTGGAGTTGCTCATCAGGCACGCCGGCTGGCAACCGGAGACGTTCAAGTCCGCCCGGGAGTTCCTCTCTCGCTCCCGAGCGCTTGTCCCCAACTGCCTGATCCTGGACGTGCATCTTCCCGACCTGAACGGGCTCGACCTGCAGAAGCTGGTCTCCATCGACCGCGCCGATATGCCCATCATCTTCGTGACCGGTTACGGCAATGTGCCGATGACGGTCAAGGCAATGAAGGCCGGTGCGGTCGAGTTCCTGATGAAGCCCTTCAGCGAAGACGTTCTGCTTGGGGCAATCGAGCATGCGCTCGAACTGAGCAAGGCTGCGTTTGCATTGGATCTCGAAATTCGCACGCTACGCGACCGTCACAGGACGCTGAGCCGACGCGAGCGAGAGGTCATGGTCTTGGTCGTTTCAGGGCTGCTGAACAAGCAGATCGCCTTCGAGCTCGGCATCAGCGAGATAACCGTGAAGGCGCACCGGGGCCAAGTGATGCGGAAGATGGATGCACGCTCACTCCCCGACCTGGTGAACATGGCGGCGAGACTGGGCCTGACGCCACCTCATAGCGAGGCAAACGGCTTTGGCGATCAGCGCGTCATCGGATGACCCTCTGAAAGATGAAGCGGGCTCGCGCCCGGTTCACCAGGCAAATTTACAAAACGCCAACGTCAAGAATCGCCTGGGCAAAGGCGTGAGGCGCTTCTTGCGGCAAGTTGTGGCCGATCCCGCCGGTGAGGAGGCGGTGCGAATATTTGCCTGAGAACTTCTTGGCGTAAGCGCTGGCTTCAGGATGCGGGGCGCCGTTTGCGTCACCCTCGAGGGTGATTGTCGGAACGCCGATGACCGGTCCCGCGGCGAGCTTCTCTTCCAGCGGGTCATATTTTGCCTCGCCCTCCGTGAGGCCGAGCTTCCAGCGGTAATTGTGGGCCACGATCGCGACATGGTCGGGATTGTCGAAGGCCTTAGCGCTTCGATCGAAGGTGGCATCGTCGAACTTCCACTGCGGCGACGCGAGCTGCCAGATCAGCTTGGCGAAATCATGCGTGTATTTTTCGTAGCCGGCTCTTCCGCGTTCCGTGGCTAGGTAAAACTGATACCACCATTGTAGCTCGGCCTTCGGCGGCAACGGCACTTTGCCGGCCTTCTGGTTGCCAATCAGATAGCCGCTGACGGATACCAACGCTTTGCACCGCTCGGGCCAGAGCGCGGCAACGATGTCGGCGGTTCGGGCACCCCAATCAAAGCCGGCCAGAATTGGCTTGTCGATCTTGAGGGCGTCCATCAGGGCGACCAGATCGGCGGCGAGCGCCGTCGGCTGGCCGTTGCGGAAAGTTTCGTTCGACTGAAATCGCGTTGTGCCGTAGCCGCGCAGATGTGGAATGATGACGCGATAGCCGGCCGAGACCAGCAAGGGAGCGACATCGACAAAACTGTGGATGTCATAAGGCCAGCCATGCAGGAGGATGACTGCGGGGTTCGTCTCGGCACCAGCGTCGACATACCCAACATTGAGGATCTCGGTGTCGATCTGCTTCAGCGGTCCATAGGACGCGTCTGTTCCAGGTTTGATTGCGGGTGTTGCTGCTTTCTCTCCTGCAATCGCAGAGTCCGTCAAACTGAATTGGGCCGCAGCAAGGGCAATCGCGACGGCTGAAACGAAACGCCGGCGGGGTTGGTCGATTTCGTCCAAAGCGTCCACTGGAAACTCCTCTTTCGATGGCAGCGAATGTCTATCGGGGGGATCCTGCCGATTTACTCGCATGCGGCCCCGATGATCCGGATTTACCGGGCGACAAGCTATTGCACGAAAGTATCGCTCAGGTGACATCAGTTCGCGCACCCTGAGAGGTTCGCTAGTTTTCGGTCTCTCCGTGCCCATTTGCAAGCACACAGACCTGCGACAGGCCTGCGATCGTCCATTGTGCTTTGGTGTCCTTATCACTCGCGTGGACGGTGCGAAGACCGTCAACGGATACATCTTCGTACAATGGATTTAGGTTCGCCGTCGGAGGACCCTGTGCGGGATCCAACTGGATCGGAAAAGCACAGGCGTCGCTATGAAGAAAACATCCCTGCCAGATGCATCCGGACCTGCAAACTTGTCGGCAGCCGGCAACCCAAGCAGCCCGGGTTTCCACGGTTCCGGCGTCTCGCGTCGCGACTTCCTCATTGCCGGCATGAGCCTTGCCGCGCTGGCACCGACGCTTTCGCTGGCGGAGGCTTCGGCCACGCAACCCACTCAAATCAATGGAGCACTCATGAGCAGCGGAACCATCACCGCCAAGGACGGCGCGCAGATCTATTACAAGGATTGGGGCGCTGGTCAGCCGATCGTCTTCCACCACGGGTGGCCGCTTTCGGCCGACGACTGGGACGCCCAGATGATGTTCTTCATGTCGAAGGGCTACCGGGTGATCGCCCATGACCGGCGCGGCCATAACCGCTCCACCCAGACCGATCAGGGCAACGACTATGACACTTTCGTCGCTGACGTGGCGGCGCTGGTCGCCCACCTTGATCTCAAGCACGCCATCCACGTCGGCCATTCCATGGGCGGCGGCGAGGTGGTCCGCTATGTGGCGCGGCACGGGGGCGGCGGCCGAGTCTCCAAGGCCGTGACGATCGGCGCGGTGCCGCCGCTCATGTTGAAGACCGCTGCCAATCCAGGCGGACTTCCGATGGAGGTCTTCGACGGCATCCGCGGCGGCCTGGCGGCTAACCGCGCGCAGTTGTTCCGGGACATTCCCGGGGGCCCGTTCTACGGCGCCAATCGGCCTGGGGCCAAGGTGTCGCCGGGGACCATCGACAACTGGTGGCGGCAGGGCATGGCGGGCGGCGCCAAGGCCCAATACGACTGCATCAAGGCCTTCTCCGAGACGGACTTCACGGAAGATCTGCAGAAGATTTCCATCCCCATGCTGGTCATGCACGGAGAAGACGACCAGATCGTCCCGATCGAAGACAGCGCCCTGCTGTCAGTTAAGCTGCTCAAGACCGGGACGCTGAAGACCTATCCGGGGTTGTCGCACGGCATGGCCACCACCCACGCCGAACTCATCAACGCTGACATCCTGGCGTTCATCAAGACCTGATTGCCAATGCGGCGGCGACCGTTGCCGCCAGCCTCGCCACAGTTGTGAATTCGCAAACATTGAAGCCGAGCCCAGCAGCCGCAGCTGCGGGCGCGCAGGCTTCTGCACGCAAGTAAGGAACGATCATGACAAATGCAGTTCTCGATGCGATTGAAAATCGTCGCACGACCAACAAATATGACAGCTCGCGCACCATCAGCGATGCCCAGATCAGCGAACTGGTGCGCCTGGCGACACGCGCGCCCACGGCATTTCACCTGCAGAACTGGCGGTTCATCGCCGTAAGGACGCCCGAGGCAAAGGCACGCTTGCGCAAGCTCGCGTTCGATCAGCCGAAGGTCACGGAAGCGGCCGTGACGTTTGTGGTCGTTGGACAGCTTGCATCGCACCTCCTCATGGCTGAACGGCTCGCATCGTCGGTCGCGGCCGGTTTCATGCCCGCAGACGTCGTGACGGGATGGGAAGGTGCTGGAAAGGCACTTTACTTCGAACAGCCGCAGAGGCAGCGCGATGAAGCCGTTCGCACTGCGACCTTCGGCGCCGGCCAACTGATGTTCGCAGCCCAAGCTCAAGGGCTGGGTTCATCGCCGATGATCGGATTCGATGCCGCCGGCGTTGCGAGTGAATTTGGCCTTCGCAGTGATGAAGTCCCGGTGGTCCTGGTGACGGTTGGGTATGCCGCCGAGGGCAATTGGCCACAGAAGCCGCGGCGCTCAGTGACCGAACTTCTGAGTGTTGTCTGATCCGCACGGCAGAAACCAAATAGGCGCGCCCTAGACGTCATGTCGGTGTGCTCAATGACCAGGAGTTCAACAATGAGTGCACAGACGGCGAAGATCCGGCTGACGCGCAAGAGCCCCGCGTACTGGGAAGTGACCTTCAACAACCCGCCGCTCAATATCGTTGGCCCCGCCGAGGTGCGCGATCTGGTTAAGATCCTCGACGGGATCGAAGCCGATCCGAAGGTCAAGGTCGTCGTCTTCGACAGTGCGGTGCCCAATTACTTCATGGCGCACTACGATCTCCTGAAGCCGCTCAACGACTCGACGGACATGAAGCCAGGCCCCACCGGCATGCATCCCGTGCCGGACTTCATGGTGCGTCTCAGCCGTCTCAAGGCCGTGACGATCGTTTCCATCCGCGGCCGAGCCAGCGGTATCGGCAGTGAACTGGCACTCGCTGCGGACATGCGTTTCGCCAGCCGCGAAAAGGCAATTATTTCGCAATTCGAAGTCGGCGCGGGATTTGCCCCGGGCGGCGGGCCAATGGCCCGGTTGCCGCGCCTGGTCGGTCGTGGCCGCGCCATGGAGATCCTGATTGGCGCTGACGAATTCAATGGCGAACTGGCGGAGCGCTACGGCTATGTCAATCGGGCACTGCCCGATGCCGAGCTGGATGGCTTTGTCGACGCCCTGGCGACCCGCATCGCGTCGTTCGACCGGCAGACAATCGCCGACACCAAGCACCTGGTCGACATCGCCAGCCTGCCGCCGGATGCGGAAAGTCAGACGGGATGGGACACCTTCATCACCTCCGTGCAGCGACCCGGGGCGCAGGCGCGCGTGAAAGCGCTCATCGAAAGGGGGCTGGGTCAGTCTGGCGAGCTCGAGAGCCACCTCAATCGGTCCACGGCCGAGTTCAAAGAATAGGCAACGAGGCGAGCGTGTTGTTGCTCATTTCCGAGGTGTAGTCATGTCTCTTTCCGATGCCCTGAAACTCATGCCGCGTCGCGATTTGTTGGAGGGGCCGACTCCCATACAGCGCCTCCATCGTATCGAGGACGCTTTGGGCTCGTCGTTGAATGGTCTTCGAATCTACGCCAAGCGCGACGATCTGATGTCGCTGGGCGGCGGCGGCAACAAGCTGCGCAAGCTTGAATTCCTGCTCGGCGATGCCGCCGCAGCAGGCGCCGACACGATCGTCGCCACAGGCGGCCGGCAATCGAACTTTACGCGCCTGGCGGCTGCCGCGGCCGCGAGGCTCGGCCTGGCATGCGAAGTGGTTCTCTCACCCTTGGTTCCGCGTGGCGGGGACGAATATGATCGGAACGGCAATATTCTGCTCGACGATCTTTTCGGCGCTCGCACCCACCATCTGCCGGCCGGCGTCAATTCGACGGGGTTCGCGCAGCAGCGGTTCGAGGAACTGCGTCTGGCCGGCCGCACCGCCTATATGGCCACGCTCGGCGGCTCCTCGCCGGTTGGAAGCCTTGGCTACGCGGCCTGCGCGCTCGAAATCCAGGCGCAGGCCAAGGATCTCGATATCGATTTTGCCGCGGTCGTGGTCCCGAATGGAAGTTCAGGAACACACGCCGGATTGGTTGCGGGGTATCGGGCGCTCGGGCTTGATACCACGCGGGTGCGAGCTTGCTCAGTGCTTGCGCCCGTCGCCAACGCCATCTCGACGACGGTTGAGAGGGCCAATGCCGCTCTGACCCTCCTGGGGTTTGAGGCATCTCTGGGTTCGAACGACGTCAGCATCTCGGGAGACCAACTGGGCGCAGGCTATGGCGTTTCAACCCCCGCCATGGTCGAGGCAGTTCGGCTGATGGCGAGCCGGGAGGGCTTGCTGCTGGACCCCGTCTATGGCGGCAAAGCCTTCGCCGGCTTGCTGGCCGACATCTCGGCCGGACGCTATGCGGCCGGCGACAACGTCCTCTTCATCATGACGGGCGGAATCCCCGGCCTCTACGCCTATGCGAGCGATTTCCTCGGCGCGGGCCAGGAGGATCCGGCGTGAGCACCGAAGGGCATATGGCGGATGAAGCCAGCACATGCGGTGTCGACCACATCGGATTAAGCGTCCGCGACCTCGAGGGGACGCGAGGATTCTTTTGTGATTGTCTCGGATGGCGGATCGTCGGCGGGCGGGCGGACTATCCAGCGGTGTTCGTATCGGACGGACACGACGTCGTGACGCTGTGGCAGGTCGAAACGCCGAGCAAAGCGATCCCGTTCGATCGGCGTGCAAACGTCGGGTTGCATCATCTGGCCCTTGCTGTCGTCGATCGGATCGGCCTCGATACTCTCTATGACCGCGTGTCGAGTTGGCCTGGCGTCGTCGTCGAGTTTGGCCCGGAACCCTCGGGCACCGGCCCCAAGATCCATTTCATCGTGCGCGAGCCCAGCGGCGTACGGATCGAGTTTGCATTCGATCCTCGCCTCGAGAACGCGCGCAAGCCGCGGTGATCCAGTTCAGACAGCGATTGGCCGGCAAGAGGAGGACTATTTTTCGACACCAACGATGAGCGCGGACCCCGTGTGCCGGCGCGCGAATTCGACCAGCGAAGACCCTTGGCCATCACCGATCGATAGATGCCCGTCACCAAGATGGCCACGCGAAACGACGGGCAACTTGAAAACACAGGAGACCAACATGTCCACACTACGAAACAGCTTTGCCATTGCCCTCGTGATAGCCATGAGCGGCACCATTGCTCACGCCGACACAAAGCCGGCCGCGAAAGATATCGTCATTGTCCACGGCGCCCTGGTTGATGGCTCGGGCTGGCGGGCCGTCTATGACATTCTGTCCAGGGATGGTTTCCATGTCACTATCGTGCAGGAGCCGCTCACAGGTCTGGGAGAGGATGTCGATGCCACCAAGCGCATCGTTGATCAGCAGACGGGGCCTGTCGTGCTGGTCGGTCACAGCTATGCCGGTTCGGTGATCACGGAGGCAGGCGCCGACCCGAAGGTCAGTGCACTCGTCTATGTGGCCGCACTCCAGCCCGATGTCGGGGAAGCGAGCGGGCAGCTTCTGTCGAAATTCGCCGCCCCCAACGATGCCATGCGCGCCACCCCGGCGCCCGTCGCTGCCACGGGCAAGTATTTCTTCATGCAGCCGGCTCAGTTTGCTGCGACGTACGCCCAAGACGTCCCGGCATCGGACGCTCAGTTCCTGGCGGATTCACAGCAGCAACTCGCGGAGAAAGCTCTGGCAGCGCCTGTTTCCGTGGCGGCATGGAAAACCAAACCCAGCTTCGCCATCCTCACTACCCAGGATCACGTCGTGAGCCCGGAACTGCAGCGTTGGATGTATCAACGCTCGGGCGCCAAGGTTACCGAAGTGGCCGGAAGCCACGCTGTCTTCATCTCCCAGCCGGCCGCGGTCGCTCGCGTGATCGAGGATGCCGCGAAGTAGACCAATAGAACGGCAAACGTTCAACGGACCATCCGCTTTGCCAACGCGCACGTACTTTGCAGGCGAAGTATGTGCACATGGTCCAGCTTGGTCGATGCGCCGCCACCGTTGTTAGCGAACGCGATGAAGCCCGGAGCCGACGCCATGAAGCCCGCGACGGATACCAACTGAAGCGGACCCTGTGGCCCGTATCAGGTCCCGGCTTGAAGCCGGGATGAGTATCGGCCGCCAGCTAGAGGACGCACCGCCGACCCCGGTGCGTCACATGCCCGTAGCCAGGCGCGGATCAACCCGCACCAATCAGCCCTGGCATTATGGAGTACAAGACAGCCTGCATGTGCACTTCCAGATCGAGTTCTCCCCGCGCCTCAACAGTCAACAAGTACTCAGCCTTGGCCCGGCGGTCGCCTCGGTTGGCGGATCGGGTCGCCAAGGATTTGTCAAAGAAAAGCCCCGGCCACCTTTCGGCGCAGTGCTCGACCTGGCCGGCTACCTTGCCACGAAGAGATTGTTCGCAATGCATTTATGGACCGGGCAATAATCTGTGTCGGTCGTCGGCACGCCTGCGCCAGTAGCCACCTCGCCAGGACCGCATTGCTTCTGCCCGCTGACATAGAGGTCGTAGCGCGTCAGGCTGAGGTTAAATATGGAGCGGTATCGAATGACGGTGGTGCCGTCCTGCTTCAGTAGTGCCTGAACTTCGGCGCAACTCAGGCCGGCGATATCCCTGCGCTCTTGCGCTTGAGCCTGCACCACGAGGAAGAGTAACGGAATTGCAATCGCGATCGGTTTCATGGCGCCCCACCAGCGTTTTCGCCCGACCGATGGTGTAGACTTGGCCAACCGATATGAAAAGCCCTCTGCCTTTGGCCTCGTGTAAAGCCAAAGCCCGCCACCGTGAGGCAGCGGGCGCGCAGCTATTATGGCTTGGGTGCCAATGATAGGGTCGCGGCCATTCGCGCGGAGGACGTGTCAAAATGCACAGGGACGATCGATGGCAACTTGTTCGCGATTTTCTGGCTAGGCATAAACTCGGGGCTATCAGCACTGTAAATCCGGATGGGTCTCCAGAGGCGGCCGTCATACAGGTGACGTTGGGCGAGGATCTCAACATCGTGTTCGACAGTTTTCCTGGAAGTCGGAAGCTGGCAAATATCGAACGAGACAGCCGGATCGCCATCGTGATCGGTTGGGACGAAAACGTCACCGTTCAAATTGAGGGCCGGGCCCGGCCTGCCAAGGCTGACGAAGAACAGCGGTTAAGGGATGTTCACATAGCGAACTGTCCGCTTGAAGCAGAGTTTCTGAAGCAAGGGGCACAACTATTCACAATTCTGCCCCGCTGGATCCGCTACTCTGATTTCCGGGGCGAACCAATCGTGTTTGAGCTTACCGGCGGCGACTTGTAGGTTTGGGGAATGATCCGGCCCCAGCCAGAAAGCCCGCCACAGTGAGGCAGGCAACCGGCATGATGGTGGGCCGCCCCCAGCCTAGTTTTACTCTGCAAGCGTTTCTTCGGGCGGCGGTGTCAACACGGTGATGTCCATTCTGGCGATCCTCGATGCAGCGCCACCCTGCGCGTTAGAATCTGTGTCGCCTGTTTCGGCAATCATTGCCTTGGCGCGATGTCCTACGCTGCCGGCGCTCTTGCCTGGCGCGAATCCTTCGCCTGTTTCTGGCTTTGTCGCTTTCAGTTGAGTGTCAGGTACCTGCCGATGCTGACTTGCAATAGCCGAAACCATAGCTCCCTCCTTTGGTGAGGACATGATGGTATCTGCCATGGCTGTTGCGAGACTTACCACGCGGAAGGCCCGCCACCAGATATTCTCATCGGGAATTTTGATCAGATCACCTGCAGCGTTTGAACGATCTGCTGCGCAAGGCGTATGTTTGTCGTCTGCTGCTCGTTGAAGTCGGTATCGTGCTGCTCGCCGCTGTGACACCAATCAATCGCGTGCGCCTTGACGCAATAGCCCCGAGAATCGTACCCGTCTTGCGTCACGCCAAAAGCCCATAGCCAGGCAGACTACTCGCCTAACTGCCGACCAGCGGCACTGTAACCGTGGTCGCGTAGTTGATCGGGAAATCGCTGAAGTAGGGGAAGTTGATGACGAAGGCATAGGTCGCGGTCAGATGCGCCATGCGGAAGCCACCGCTCGCCGGATCGATGGCGATCGTGACGTTCACATCCTTCATACCCAAGGCCTGCAATTTCTGTGTGGCGATGGATTGGATGTCGGCCTGGGTCAGCGTGTTCTGAAGCTGCAGCGAGCGTGATGACGTCTCCAACACATAGCGGACGCTGGACACGGAGTTCATCGACCAGCCGAAGGCGAAGATCCCGAACAGCAGCATGATGAGAAAGGGCGCGATCAGCGCGAATTCCAACCCGGCCCCGCCCGATCGATCCCGCCTGAATGCGCTTGCCCTAGCGGACACGGATCATCTCCAGGTGGCCAATGACACTGGGGCCGGCAAAGGCGCCGAAGGTGAAAGGCGGCACCCAGGTGGCCGATGCCTGGATCTGAACATAGACCGATGGCACCTTCGGTCCACTGCACAAGGTGGAAGCGTCGACCACGGTCGTCCCGCACTTGTAAATCCGGCTTAGCGTGACCTGGCCATCCGCCGGCCGGTTCTCCCAGCTCGAAATGGCAACGGCCTGGGTCGCCGTATCATTGGTCGATCCCGCCATGATCAGGTTCGCGGCAGTCTTCACGCCAGCGCGCATCGACAGCGAGCTCGTCATATAGGACCAGCCGTCGACGATGCCGAGCAGCGCCACGCACAGGAAGGGCAGGACCATCGCGAACTCGACCGCGGCAACACCCGCATCATCACGCAGCATCGGCGTCGATCGGCGCTCCATGGAAGGTTACTCGACCAGCGCCACGGACTGCGCCGCCGGAATGTCGCGCATTCCGAGGCTCGTGCAATCCTGGTTGATGGTTGTGCTGCCGGACCATTGAATCGTATTGGCGACGACCTGGGTGCAGCCGCTGTTGCCCGAGAAGTTGCCTAGATAATTCACTTGCTGTTTGGGGAAGTAGATGGCCCCGGTTAGCAGCGAATCCGCCGTGCCATTGAATGTGCTGGTTGCGCTGTTGCCGGTCCTGTCGCCGTAGAACAGCACACCGGAATAGTTGCCCGAGGTCGGCGCGCTGAGCTTCACGGAGGCGTTGCCATTCATGCTGACGGTCGAACTGCCCGACATGAAGATGGTCACACCGCTGCCGATGATGGCCGCGTTGGCGTTTATCTTGAGATCGCCCTGAACGACATAGACGCCGGGAGAAAGCGTGACATTGCCGTTGAGGTTCATACCACTGCAGTAGGTCCCGGGCTGGATTGTCTGCGTCGTTTTGTTGCCGTTAACATTCTTGCACGGGTTACTGGCCGCAGGCGTCGGCAGGTCGGCAAATGGATCGGCGGCAGGCAGCGCCTGGGTGATCGGGGCCGCGCAGACAGTGGTGACGGGATTGCTGAGAGAGACGCCGCCCGCCGATATCAGGCAATCGACCTGGAGGCTCGCCGAGCCCTGAAGCTGGATGGCGTCCGGGGCGTTAGAATCGGACATGATCACGCAGCCGGTGACCTTCACGCTGGTGTTGCCGGAAAACAGTACAGCCTGCGAGGCGGTCTGATCGAGCGCGGTCATGCAGGCCTTCGAAGCATCGGTGATGAGGGCCACCGCCCTCGCCTGTTCGGGAACCTGGCCCTGCGTGAAGAGCGAGGTGAACATCCGGTCGAGGTTCTGGCCGACGATGACCTCGACCGCCTTCTTCGCCGTGTTCGGCCCGGATGCTGGCGGCGTATTGACAACGATCGTACCGAAGCCCAGCCCATTTGATGCGGCCGACTGGGTTGCGGCCGCGACGATCGTCGGCTTGTCGGAACCTGAGATCTGTTCGAGCGCGCCGGCATAGGCAGCGGCATCGGCGGTCGCCTGCAGCCTCAGGCTGTTGTAGTACCAGTAGGAGGTTTCCACCCCGAAGCCTGCAGCACCGACGACGATCGGCAAGGTCAGGGCGAAGATGGTGGCGACGTTTGCGGTCGTACCCCGGCAAAAGCCGTTCACTCTAAGCCGAACTCGGGTAAAGCAACTGAGGGTCATGAAATAGATTAGAAAACATGCATATATGAACGAAGGGCTAAAAAGTTCGGTTCATTTTTGAGCAGTGATCTATTGGCTTCCAAAACAAGCTGTTTGTTGGCTAATCAACGCGCACGGAACAGCTCGGTGAGCAAAAAGCTCGCGCCCGGAGATAGTTTACCATTTGCTAACTGGGCAACTGCGCAGCGAGTTACACGTGCCCCTGCTTGCCGGATGGCCCGGACTTCAAACGGATAAAATTGGTGTCGACCCAGCGGCCGCTCTGGCCGACATCTCGCGCTGTACGGCAAGGAAGAATCTGCGCACTTCATCGCTGGCCGCTATTTTGTCTCTGCCGGATCCGACAACGAGATCGAGCAACTCCGACGCCTTGGCCCTCCAGAACGAAGTGGCAGTATCGCCATGCAGGTTGTCGAGTTTGGCGGCGACTTCCCTCACCAACACTGTTTGACGATCAATCGGGAATGCGCGGACTTTTTCTGGGGACATTTTCCGAACCATGAACTGACGCAACGAATCAACCATTGCTGACCAAGCAATGGCGTAGCCGCGAATGTGGAAACGGAAGCTTAACGGCGCTGGCATTGACGCGTCCAGATCCGCCCACGGTTTCGCCGTGTCCGTTCAAACGCGATCGTCGGCATTTCAATCGGGGCAGGTGAAAACGGTGGACGGCCCTCAAGCCTGCAGCGTTCTCGCCTCGCCGCCACGCTTGCGCGGCATCATCATGTCCTTAGCCATCAGTCCGCTTGCACGACAAAACGCCATGAACGCCCGGCAGGCGTCTTCGGTCTTGACCACGTCCACCGTGGCGCCAAAGCAGGCGTTGAACGCCTTCTGATAGATCGGGCCCTGACGGCGCACAGGCCAGCCCTGAAGAATATCGAGCGCCTGTTCGACGCTGTAGATCTCCTCGACTGGCAGGCCGGGCGCGGGTGCTATGCGCACCGGAACCTCGAATTGCAGTCTGTCCATGTCCCTATCTCCCGAACCGGCGTCCCAACGCTGTTCGTCGTCAAAAGTTGCTTCGACCGCCTTTGGCGCATAAATGTGTCGTCACTGCGGTCGCGACCCCTTTGGGGCCGCGACCCGCGCCAGGGGCCGCCAGGCCTACTGGTTCGCCGGATCTGTCTCCGCGTCGAAAGCCATGCGGGTGGCGGTGGTCAGCACAAATACGGTCGGCACGGCGAAGATGCCGCCCAGACCAAGTGCCGCCATTGCCGACAGGCCGAGCGTCTCGGCAACCGCCCAATAGACGGTTCCGATGCAGATGAGCGCCTGGACGGAGAGAAACGCGGCAGCCGAGAAAGCGCGCGACGGGGTTTTGAAGGTCTTGATGCGTTGTTGCATTGAAATGGGTCCGGAAACGACGCGCCGCGCGACCGGTGCACGGCCGGCAGCCGCCGCACGGCCACGACGCGAACAGGGAAGGTCTGGGGTGAAGCTGCGGTCCTGGACCGCTCAGGCCGCAATGGCCGGCGGTGCGCGCGGCTGATGGGCATTTGCCCTGGGGCTCGGGGGCGCCTCGTATTCCGAAACAGCCGCTTTCGGCGAAGCTCGCTCAAGCCAAGCAAAGACGGCGTCGACAACCGGCAAAGCGGAATGGCCGCTGGCGAACTTGGCCACAGCCGGCCGCCCGGCGCGAACCTCCAGCGCATGCGCCTTGCCGGTGACACGCAGCAGCGCCGCTGCTTCTCCGGACCGCTCCAGGCCGATGCTGGCGCCGCCCGATGCGGCACCCGCGAAGGTTGGCACGTCCGGGCGGCTGAGGCACAGCATCGCCAGCAGCACCGTGCCCATCAGGCATGAGCAGGCTGTCGTCAGCGGCGCTTCGAGCAATCTGGTGCGCTTGGCCGCCATGAAGGGACCCGGTCTCGAAAACATCACCCGCCCTAACGCACGATGGCCGGAAAGGAAAGCAAGCCGGGCAAAAACCGGCAAGACATCACCCCATACAAGGCCAATATCCCGAGCTGTGCCGCTACCTCGAGCAGTTCGTCCTTGAACCTTTTGCCACCAAGTGCCAAATCTGGGGAGATTTTCACGTCGGCCTCTGCAGGGCCTACCCGGCTATACGGACAAAATGGTCACCTATCTCGACGCCGCCACCGCACCACTCAGGAACACCGGCCAGATCCGCCTCTATGGCGAGGAAGGCTTTGCCGGCATGCGCAAGGCATGCGATCTCACCGCGCGCTGCCTCGACGAACTGGTGCCGATGGTCGAGCCCGGCGTCACCACCGAAACCATCGACCGCTTCGTCTTCGAATTCGGCATGGATCACGGCGCGCTGCCGGCAACGCTCAACTATCGCGGCTACACGAAATCGTCCTGCACCTCGATAAACCATGTCGTCTGCCATGGCATTCCCGACAACAAGCCGCTCAAGGATGGCGACATCGTCAACATCGACGTCACCTACATCCTCGACGGCTGGCACGGTGATTCCTCGCGCATGTACCCGGTCGGCACGATCAAGCGCGCCGCCGAGCGTTTGCTCGAGGTCACCCATGAATGCCTGATGCGCGGCATTGCGGCGATTAGGCCCGGCGCCCGCACCGGCGCCATCGGCGCCGCCATCCAGACTTATGCCGAGGCCGAGCGCTGCTCGGTGGTGCGCGACTTCTGCGGCCACGGCGTCGGCCAGCTCTTCCACGACGCGCCGAACATCCTGCACTATGGCAGCGCCAATGAGGGCGTTGAGATGCGTCCCGGCATGATCTTCACCGTCGAGCCGATGATCAATCTCGGCCGGCCGCATGTGAAGGTGCTGTCGGATGGCTGGACGGCGGTAACGCGCGACCGCTCGCTGTCGGCGCAGTACGAACACACGATCGGCGTCACCGACACCGGCTGCGAGATTTTCACCCTGTCGCCCAACAAGCTCGACCGCCCCGGCCTGCCGGCCTAGGAGCCGCGTCCATCGGTCCGGTCGAGTGTGTTAATCACGGCCGCATCAGCTGAGAAGTCTGCCAAAGACGACCTGCTTGAACTCGATCAAGGGAGCGTCGCTCTTTTCGGCGCGCATACGCAGCAGTGCGCCCTCCCAGCTGTTTAGAACGAAGCGCCCCAGCACGGCCGCCGGAATCGCGCTGGCGACGGCTCCCTGTTCCTGTGCTTCGGCAATGCACTTCTCTAGGAATCGGCTCCAGGCATCGAAATAGCCGGCAAGGCGCTCCCGCACGACCGGGCTATGGTCAGCCACCTCGGCGCTGAGATTTCCGAGCAGGCATCCCTTCGAGTAACCGAGAGTTCTAAACGCTTCGATCCGGTCGTCGAAATAGGCTTCTAAGCGCGCCAGCGGCGCAGCGCCCGCGTTGCCGAAGGTGGCGAGCAACTTGTTCTCGTTGCGATCGAAGTAGGCGTCGATCACCTCCGCGCCGAACGCCTCCTTGCTGGGAAAATGATTGTAGAACGAGCCCTTGGGAACATTGGCGCTCTCGACGATCCCCTGCACGCCTGTAGCAGCATATCCCTCGGCATGAATCATTCGCAGGCCCGCCTCGACGAGATTGCGGCGAGTGGCCGGGTTCGGCTTTGGGCCCCTTCTGGCGGCTGGGCGAGATTCCATGTGCAAACCCTATTGACTAATTAATTCTGACCGGTCAGTGTTAATTGTGATTGGGCGAGGGCATTATGTCAAGCGAACTGTTTGGATTGCTCGCTTGGGATCGAACGTTTTGCGCAGGCCTTTGTCGCAACCTCACAACCATGAGAAAGCTCCAATGATGAAAGCAACAGGCACCCCCTCCAAGCTTCAATGGAAAACCCTTACCATAAAGCGTCCTGGCCTCGGTCGCGGTCTGCCGCCCGGCAAGGAAAACCTGATGTGGGTCGCGAATTCGTCGACGCTGATCTCCGGCGAACGAGACGCCGTCCTGGTGGATACCTTTCTCACGACCGAGCAGTCACAGATCTTGTTGGACTGGGTGGTGGCGAGCGGCAAGAACCTCACTGCCATTTATGTGACGCATGGGCACGGCGACCATTTCTTCGGCCTCGCACCGCTTCTGGAGCGCTTCCCTCAGGCAAGAGCTCTCGCGGTGCCCGAGGTGGTCACGGCCATGCACGACAATCTCTCGCCGGCCTGGCTGGATGACTTCTGGAGGCGGCTTTTCCCAGGCGAGATTCCCGAGCGCCTGCTCGTCGCCGAGCCGCTCGAAAACAACGAACTGCAACTGGAGGGACACAAACTCGTCGTGGTGAATGCTGGGCGGACCGACACCGCCCACTCAACCTGCCTACACGTCCCTTCAATCGGCCTCATCGTCGGCGGGGATGCCGTATACAACGGCATCCATCCATATCTTGGCGAGACCGACGCACAGAGCCGGATCGAGTGGATCGAAACCCTTGACAAGCTGGAAGCGCTGAAGCCGAGCGCAGTGATCGCCGGGCACAAGGTGCCGGAGAACGACGATAATCCTCGCATCATCGCCGAGACGCGACAATATCTGCGCGATTTCGATCGGCTGAACGCTGCCACGACGACCGCGCGGCAGCTCTACGACGCGATGCTCGAACTCTATCCCAATCACGTCAACCCGGGCTCGCTGTGGGGTGCGGCCAACACTGCCAAAAAGCACCCGTAAAATCACTGCACCCGACGACACCGACATCGAACCCACAAAGGAATGCCAAGATGCGCAAGACATTGTTCGCCGCGGCCATCGCCTTGACCGTTTCCGGCGGATCTCTCGCGGCTGCTCCCAACGCCGAAGGGGAGCCGCTCAACGCGCAGACCTTGAACACGATCAAATCAGAGTTCGGCAAGCTCATGGATCTGGCCAACCGGCACGACTTCAAGGCTCTGCACGAGATGTTCTGGCAATCTCCCTCGGCCCTCCTTGTCGCCAAAAGCGCCACCCCCTCTGAGGGAAACTGGGCAGGCTTCTGGGGCAACGAGGCGATTGATCAGAAGCTGCACGACATCGGCACCTCCGGCCCCGTCGTGCTCCAGCCTGACTATTCGAAGCTGAAGGTCGTCGGTCTGACGCGAGATGTTGCGGAGTCCTATGTCCCCATGAATATCACGGTCTCCTATGCCGGGCAGGACGGAACATCCAAGCCATTCCTAATGACTATCAATTGGATAAAAGTCGCGAAGGACTGGAAGGTCGCCTCCGAGATCATTTTGCCAGTGCCTCCAGCACCCGCGACCAAGGGGTAGCAGCACCTGAGGCCTACGGGGCACACCGTGTCGCGGAATGTCGCCGTGGGTCGTTCCACACTTGCGGAACAGAACGGTTTCAATCCGAGCCAGAACCGTTTTAATGTCCGCGCCAAAGGAGTGTGGGCGGCATATGGGGAAGGCAAGTGACGACGAGCGAGGGTTCTTTCCGCAAAGGCCGATCCAGCCTCATGCGAAGGCCAAGTCGAGCAAGGAAGAGCCGAGCGAGGAAAAGCCCCACTATCTCGGCCATCGCGACCGCTTGCGCGAGCGCTTTGCCGCGGCCGGTCCGGACGCCCTGCCCGACTACGAACTGCTGGAACTTCTGCTCTTTCGCCTGATCCCCCGCGCCGACACCAAACCGGTCGCCAAGGCGCTGCTGGCGCGCTTCGGCACGCTGGCCGAAGTGCTTGGCGCGCCGATTGCATTGCTGCAGGAGGTCAAGGGCATCGGCCCCGCGGTGGCGCTCGACCTGAAGGTCGTCGCGGCGACCGCGCAGCGAATGGCGCGCGGCGAGGTCCATGGCCGCGAGGTGCTCTCCTCATGGACGCAGCTTCTCGACTATTGCCGCTCGGCAATGGCCTTCGAGGAGCGCGAGCAGTTCCGCATCCTGTTTCTCGACAAGAAGAACGCGCTGATCGCCGACGAGGTGCAACAGGTCGGCACCGTCGACCACACGCCTGTCTACCCACGCGAGGTGATCAAGCGCGCGCTCGACCTCTCGGCGACCGCGATCATTCTGGTGCACAACCATCCGTCAGGCGATCCGACGCCATCGCGCGCCGACATCGAGATGACGAAGGAGATCGTCGACGCGGCCAAGCGGCTGGGCATCGCCGTGCATGACCACATCATCATCGGGCGCAAAGGCTATTCCAGCATGAAGGGCCTGCTGCTGATCTAACGCGATGACCTGTACGCTGGCGAAGTCGTGTACGCAGCGAGAAAGCTAGGCGTTCGCGCGTGACGCGTCGGGTGGCGCCGCACTGGATCGCACCCACCGACTTCCCTTGTTTGAACGCCTTTCCGACAACCACTCGACGACTGTTACCGTGCCGCTGGTGGGCAGACTAGGACCATGGTCTGGCCGGTATGGGACTTCAGTGCCGCGACGGTCTCACAGCGTTGATTTATATTGGAATATCAAATGGTTATGGGGTTCGTTGGCTGTCAGGCTCGCGCATTGAAACCGTATTTGTCTAAAGTTTATTGCGCACGATTAGTGAATCCTCTTATGACGCTGTTCTAGCGGTTGGGCGGAGGTTCCTCAAGGAGGAGATATCATGACAAACCGAAAAACTCTGTTCGCGGCGCTCGCCGCATTGGCGCTTCTGGCGTCTCCGGCGCTCGGAAACGGGCACGGCAACGGCGGTGGCAACGCTGGCGGCAATGGTGGAGGCAACGGCAACGGGCACGGCCACGCCGGCGGCAACGGCAAGAGCGGGGCTTCGCATGGCAAGTCTGCGTCGGCTCCGGGGCGGGCGGCCAAGGCGGTAACGGACACAACGACCGACACCACGGTCAATACGAAGTCCGTGCACAAGGACAAGAACATCCATGCCAAGCTTGGCCGGCTGAACTCGCTGCAGCGCAACATCAACGCCTACATGAACTCCAAGAGCAAGAAGTTCGCCGGCATTCAGGCCTTCGTGACGCAGTCCGCGATAGCCAAGAACGCCCAGATCGCGGCCGACGAGGCGGCCGCCGCAGCGGCCGACGCCCAGGATAAGCTGAATGCCCTGAATGCGCAGATGACCACGCTGCAGGCGGACCCGTCCGCCACGCCTGAACAAATCCAGGACCTTAACGATCAGATCGCTGCTCAGCAGGCCGTTGTCGCCGCCGACAACGCGACGGCCGCCCAGGCCCAGGCGGCGGCTGACGCGGCAACGGTCGGCACCGATCAGGCATCGCTCGACGCGGCGCTGACGGACATGGCCAACAAGCCGGTCGACGCCGATGTCACGGATTGGGCCGAGGGCGTCCTTGCCGGCAAGATCGACCAAATGGCCGACGCGCTCCAAAAGGCGGGGACACCGTAGGGAACGCGACCCAAAAACAGCAGTCTAGGAAGATGCCGCCGGGCCTGGCCTGGCGGCGTTGCTGTTTCCCGGTCTCGACTCTCACGTTGAACAAAGCGTCGCGATAATTTCTTCGGGGCCAATGCGTCCCTTGACGGCATTTGCGCCTTCATCGGCGAAGTCGATCCAACCCTCGTTGAAGCCATCCAGCATCCGCATGCGCGGCCCCGGATTTTTCATGCCTTGAGAGACGAACAGGCCCTCCCAAATGTCCCGGGGTACCGTTTCGACCCGCACCGGCCGTCCCAATGCCTTGGTGAAGGCGATCGCCAGGTCGTTGGGCGAGACACGGCGCGGGCCTTCGAGTTCGACCACCCGCCTGCCCGTCCAATGTTCCTGGATCAGTTCCGCCGCAACCCGCCCCACATCGCTCGTCGCGACCATCGCGAACGGCTTGTCGGCAGGCATCAGGAAGCTCGAGATCACACCCGTGTCGCGTGCGGAGGCGACATCCCACATTGCGTTTTCGAGGAACCAGCCCGGTCTCAGGAAGGTCACCGGCAGCGGCAATGCCGAGAGTGCCTCTTCCAGCATCGTGCGCTGCGACAAGAGATTGTCCTGCGCTGCATCGGCTCCGATCGTCGACAGGCAAAGCACTCTGCCCGGCTTCGCGGCCCTCAGCCCTTCGACGATGGCGTCGATGACCTTGCGCGCCTCGGGATAGCCGGGCTCAGGGTCGAACTCCGATGGCGGCAGGATGAAGACCCCGTCAGTGCCGGCGAACGCAGCCGTCAGAGCCGCGGCGTCCTCAAGTCCGGCAAGCGCGACCTCGCAGCCGCGCGCCGCCCATTCTTCGCCTTTGTTGGCGTCCCTGACCACGGCGCGGACAGGCCGGCCCTCATCCAGCAAGGCGTGGCCGAGCGCGCCGCCGACTTTTCCAGTAATTCCGGTGATGGCATACATCTTCGTTTTCCAATCTCTCGTTTGTGTGGGGCAGCGGATCAGGTGCGATCGAGCCCGTGATAGAGACCGCGCTCGAATTTGCCGTAGAGCGCGACGATCCGCTTGTCGAAAAAGGGCAGGACCTGGGTGAACAGCGCGCCGGTGACGTGCTTCACCGGGTCGAGCCAGAAGTAGCAGTTGAGCAGGCCTGCCCAGGCGATGCTGCCGGCGGAGCGCCCGTTCGGTCCCGGCATGTTGATATCGAAAGACAGGCCCCATTTATGCGGCTGTCCCGGGAACTGGTCGAAGCTGCGGGAATAGGCCGGCTGCGCCGAGCGCATCGCCTGGACGTTCAAATCGCCGATCTGGTTCTGCATCATCATCGCGACCGTCTGCGGATGCAGGATTCGGACGCCATCGAGCGTGCCTCCGTTCAGCAGCGCTTGCAGGAACGCCAAATAGTCCCGCGGCGTCGAGAAGGCACCGCCGCCGCCCATGAAGAACTCCGGCCGCTGCGGCATCTCGAAGGGCGCCGGCTCCAGCGCCCCATCGGCGCGGCGATTGTGGAAAGTGGCGACGCGCCGCTTCTGTCCGGCCCCGATCAGAAAGCCTGAATCCTTCATGCCGAGCGGCACGAAGATGTTCTCGCGAAAGTAGATCTCGAGCGACTGATCCGACACCGCCTCGACCAGCTTGCCGACCCAGTCCATGCTGATGCCGTATTGCCACCGCTCGCCAGGCTCGAATTCAAGCGGAGCCGTGAAGGCAGCATTTTTGCAGGTCGCGATGTCGGGCATGCCCGTCGCCTTCTCGTAGCGGGTCAGAGCCTCGCTCCAGATCGAGTAGGTATAGCCGGAGGTATGCGTCAGCAGATGGCGCACCTTGATCGCGCGCCTGGCCGGCCGCAGTCGCGGCGTTCCGTCCTCGGCAAAGCCGTCGAGGACCTGCGGCGAGCCCAATTCAGGCAGGTATTTCGCCGCGTCGTCATCCAGATGCAGGCGGCCCTGCTCGATCAACTGCATGCAGGCGGCCGCGGTGAAGGCCTTGGTCATCGACAGCAGCCAGAACACCGTGTCGAGCGTCATCGGTGCGCCCGTTACGACGTTCGCCTTGCCGAAGGCGCCCTCATAGACGATGCCTTTCGGCGTCGCCGCGACGGCAATGACACCGGCCACGTCGTTCTTTGAGACGCCTTCCCGCAAGGCGGCGTCGATCGCCTTGAACCGCACGGACGAACCGGCCGCCGTTGTTCTGGCCAAAGCGGGGCTGACCGTATCGAGAGCCAGAATGGCTCCCAGCATTCCGCCGCGCTGAAGCATCGTCCTGCGTGTGAGGAGGTCCATTGGCTACTCCTTTCCGGATCGAAGGAAATCCGATTTGCTCGGCCGCTCGCCCCGGCGTTGCCAGGGACGCCACCCTTGTAAGTCGCGCCATGACGTGATTCACGCGCATAAGGATCAGTGCTATAGTGACTCAGATTCACTGCTCGAGTTGGCTCCGGCGGAGACCTGCAGGGCGAAGGGAGATCGAATGGTTTTCGATACACGGCTTCTGACCGGTGTCGGTGTCCTGGCAGCGGTAACGGAGGCAGGGAATTTCGCCCGCGCCGCGGAGATGCTCGGCCTGACGCCGTCAGCGGTGAGCCGGGCCGTCGCGCGCCTGGAAGCGCGGGTCGGTGTTCGGCTTTTCGATCGCAATCCACGCGAGGCCAGCCTTACCGAGGAAGGCCGCCGCTTCCACGCGCAGGTGATGCCGCTTCTGGCTGGTCTGGATGAGGCGGCCGCCGAGGCCGCGGGCGCGGCGGCGGTCGTGCGCGGTCGGCTGCGCATCTCCGTCGACCCGTGGTTCGCGCGTATGGTGCTGGCGTCGAAGCTGCAGGCGTTTCTGGTCCGCTATCCTCTGCTGTCCGTCGATTTCCTAACCAGCAACTATCGCCAGGAGATGATGGCCGGCGTCGACGTGGCGGTGCGCTTCGGGCCTCCCGATGAGTCATCCCTCATCGTGCGCAAGCTGCTGGAGACCCGCATCCTGACGGTCGCCGCTCCGGCCTATCTGGAAAAGCACGGCGAGCCGCGATCACCCGATGATCTCGTCAATCACGAAGCGCTTTTGTTCCGCGATCCCCAGACCGGCCTGCCCTTTCCCTGGGAGTTCCGGCGCGGCCGGGAGGTCAAGGATGTCGAGGTCTCCAGTCGCCTGGTGATGGATGACCCTTCGGTCGCGATATCCGCTTGCCTGGCCGGTCAAGGCATTTTCCAGAGCCTCGCGATCGGCTTGGCGCCTCTGCTGTCGCGAGGCGAGCTTGTTCAGATCCTGCCGGAATGGTCGGAGGAACTCTATCCGCTCTATGCCTATCATCCCTCGCGCCACCTCCCGCCGGCGAAGGTCCGGGCGCTTCTGGATTTCATCCAGGAGATTGCTGTCGGCGCATGATCGATACTCGGCTTGTATCCCCGCGGTTTGGCAGAACTTTGAGCCTACCGCGCTGCAACTGATTTGAGCGTCATTCACGCGAGCGCTACGGATCAGGGCGAATCGGTGTCGCAACTGCCGACAACCACCAGGCGGAAAGGGTCCTCCAGCATGAGGGCCTGCAGCTGATCCGGAAACGGCCTTTTCGAAGGGTCGCGGCGACAGAAGGCGGCATTTTTCCCGTCAAGATAGTCGGCTCTGGAATTTCGATCGCAAATCAAGCATGATGACCTTGGCATTCGCCGGGACAGCTTCGCGCGCCCTCGAATGCCGGGAGGACGGGACATGGCCGTAGCGCTTGTACTCGTTTTGGTCGTCGTGGGCTCGGTGTTGTTTCACCTCCTGAGCCCATGGTGGTGGACGCCGATTGCCTCCAACTGGAGCTATATCGACAACACCATCATCATCACCTTCTGGATCACCGGCGTCGTCTTCGCCGCCGTGGTTCTATTCATGGCCTATTGCGTCTTCCGCTTCCGTCATCGGGAAGGAAACCGGGCTGCCTACGAACCGGAGAACAAACGGCTCGAATCGTGGCTGACGATCGTCACCGCGGTTGGGGTCACGGCGTTGCTGGTTCCCGGCCTGTTCGTCTGGAGCCGGTTTGTCAACGTCCCGAGCGACGCAACCGACGTCGAAGTCGTCGGCCAGCAGTGGCAGTGGAGTTTCCGCCTGCCCGGCAAGGACGGCAAGCTTGGCACATCCGACACCCGCGACGTCACCGCTGACAATCCGCTGGGCGTGATCGCCAGCGATCCCAATGGCCAGGACGATGTCGTGGTCGAGGCGGCTGACCTGCATCTGCCGGTCGGCAAGCCGGTCAAGATGCTGCTCCGCTCGATCGATGTGCTGCACGATTTCTATGTGCCGGAATTCCGCGCCAAGATGGACATGATCCCGGGTTCGGTCACCTATTTCTGGTTCACCCCGACCAAGACCGGAACCTTTCAGGTCCTGTGCGCCGAACTTTGCGGCCAAGGCCATCCTTTGATGCATGGTGTGGTCATGGTCGACACCCAGCAAGACTACTTGGCCTGGCTTGGCCAGCAGCAGACTTTCGCCCAGTTGTCGGCACCCCAGCAAACGGGCTCGGCAGACCAGGCGCCGGGCAAAACGACGGCGTCAGGTTTGAAAATTGCAGCAAAGCTCGAAACGGTCGGGTCTCGCTGAAAAGGACACGGAGGTGTTCCTATGGTCGACATCACGCCTGCAGATGGCATCCCGCCGGCCGAAGTCGCGGAGGTGGAACTTTATCATCCGCACAGTTGGTGGACGAAATACGTCTTCTCGCAGGACGCCAAGGTCATCGCCATCCAGTATTCGGCGACGGCGACGGGAATAGGCCTCGTCGCCCTGGTGCTGTCCTGGCTGATGCGGCTGCAGCTCGGCTTCCCCGGTACGTTCGACTTCATCACCCCGGAAGCCTACTACCAGTTCATCACCATGCACGGCATGATCATGGTGATCTACCTGCTCACCGCCCTCTTCCTCGGCGGATTTGGCAACTATCTGATCCCATTGATGGTCGGCGCGCGTGACATGGTCTTTCCCTATGTCAACATGCTGAGCTACTGGATCTACCTGCTCGCCGTGCTGGTTCTGGTGTCGAGCTTCTTTGCGCCCGGCGGACCGACGGGGGCCGGCTGGACGCTCTACCCGCCGCAAGCCATCATGAGCGGCACACCAGGCGGCCAGGACTGGGGCATCATCCTGATGCTGTCCTCGCTGATCCTGTTCATCATCGGCTTCACGATGGGCGGCCTGAACTATGTGGTGACGGTGCTGCAGGGCCGTACGCGCGGCATGACAATGATGCGCCTGCCGCTGACCGTCTGGGGCATCTTCACCGCGACCGTCATGGCCCTGCTCGCCTTTCCGGCGCTGTTCGTCGCCTGCGTGATGATGCTGCTCGACCGCGCCCTCGGCACCAGCTTCTTCATGCCAGCGATCTCCGAGATGGGCGAGCAACTGCAGCACAATGGCGGCAGCCCGATCCTGTTCCAGCACCTGTTCTGGTTCTTCGGCCATCCCGAGGTCTACATCGTGGCGCTGCCGGCGTTCGGCATCGTATCCGACCTGATCAGCACGCATGCACGCAAGAACATCTTCGGCTACCGGATGATGGTCTGGGCCATCGTCGGCATTGGGGCGCTGAGCTTCGTTGTCTGGGCGCACCACATGTATGTCAGCGGCATGGACCCCTATTTTGGCTTCTTCTTCGCCACCACGACGCTGATCATCGCCGTTCCGACCGCCATCAAGGTCTACAATTGGGTGCTGACCCTATGGCGGGGCGACATCCATCTCACCATACCCATGCTCTTTGCCCTGGCCTTCATCGTCACCTTTGTGAACGGCGGGCTGACCGGGTTGTTTCTCGGCAATGTCGTCGTCGATGTTCCGCTGTCCGACACGATGTTCGTCGTCGCCCATTTCCATATGGTCATGGGTGTCGCTCCGATCCTCGTGGTTTTTGGCGCGATCTACCATTGGTACCCGAAGGTCACCGGCCGGATGCTCGACGAGATGTTGGGCCGGTTCCATTTCTGGGTCACGTTCCTCGGCGCCTACCTGATTTTCTTCCCCATGCACTACCTCGGCCTGATGGGTGTGCCGCGCCGCTACGCCGAACTGACCGACATGACCATCATGACGGAGTCGGCCCACCACCTGAACTCGTTCATCAGCATCATGGCCTTCATCGTCGGCTTTGCCCAAATGGTGTTCCTGTTCAATCTGATCTGGAGCATCCGTCATGGCCGCGAGGCCGGCGGCAATCCGTGGCGGGCCACGACCCTCGAATGGCAGACGCCGCATACACCGCCGACGCACGGCAATTTCGGCAAGGATCTGCCGATCGTCTATCGCTGGCCCTATGACTACAGCGTACCGGGCGCCAAGGAGGATTTCATCCCGCAGAACATGCCGGGCTCCTTCGGCCCCTCGAGGGAGCCGGCATGAGCGTCATCCTGGTCTTCCTGCTCGTCATCGCCTGTTTTGCCGGATGGTGGCTTTCGCACCAGAGGCTGACGACCAAGCCATGGCTCGAACAAGGTCTGGCCGGCGATTTTGTCGGCCTCGACCGGTCGGCGTTGCCCACCGCCAAGATCGGCCTCGGCGTCTTCCTCGCCGTCGTCGGCTGCCTGTTTTCGCTGTTCACCAGCGCCTACTTCATGCGCATGGGCCTGTCGGACTGGCGGCCTCTGCCGCTGCCGCGCCTGCTCTGGCTGAACACGGGTGTGCTGGTCCTGAGCAGCATCGCGCTGCAATGCGCCGTGGTGGCGGCACGCCAGGGTCAGATCGACATGGTCAGGCTTGGCCTTGCGACGGCCGGGCTCACGGCACTTGCCTTCCTGGTCGGACAACTCATGGCATGGCGGCAGATGACCGACGATGGCTATCTGCTGAGCTCCAATCCGGCCAACAGCTTTTTCTACCTGATCACCGGCATGCATGGCCTGCACATACTGGGCGGGCTGGTGGGGCTCGGGAGAACAACCGTCGGTGCATGGAACGGAGCACGACCCGAGCGGCTTCGGCTCGGCGTCGAACTGTGCGCCATGTACTGGCATTTCCTGCTCTTCGTCTGGCTCGCCATCTTTGCGCTGCTGGCCGGTTGGGCGGCTACGTTCATCGACATTTGCCGACAGTTGCTGACCTGAAGGGATCAAGCGGATGGCAGAGACACTGACGCATATCGGCAAGACGGAGCCACGGCCCTCAGGCTGGCAAGGCATTGCCGCTGACTGGTCCTCGGATCAGCGTGCGTTCAAGAACGTGTCCTGGGGCAAGGCCATGATGTGGATCTTCCTGCTCAGCGACACCTTCATCTTCGGCTGCTTCCTGCTCTCCTACATGACAGCGCGTATGTCGACACGCGTGCCGTGGCCCAATCCGAGCGAAGTCTTTGCGCTTCGCATCGGCGGCTCGGATATCCCGCTGATCCTCATCGCCATCATGACCTTCGTGCTGATCTCAAGCAGCGGAACGATGGCCATGGCGGTCAATTTCGGCTATCGCCGCGACCGCCGCAAGACGGCAATCCTCATGCTTCTGACTGCGGCACTCGGCGCGACCTTTGTCGGCATGCAGGCCTTCGAATGGACCAAGCTGATCACTGAAGGGGTGCGGCCCTGGGGCAATCCCTGGGGCGCTGCACAATTCGGTGCGTCTTTCTTCATGATCACCGGTTTCCACGGCACTCATGTGACGATCGGGGTGATCTTCCTGATCATCGTGGCGCGAAAGGTCTGGCGCGGCGATTTCGACACCGGACGGCGCGGCTTCTTCACCAGCCGTACGGGTCGCTACGAGAACGTCGAGATCATGGGGCTGTACTGGCACTTCGTCGACCTGGTCTGGGTGTTCATCTTCGCATTCTTCTATCTTTGGTGAGAGGCAGACATGGCAGAAGCAACCGCAAACGGCCTCGGACAACACGCGCTACATGCTGGTCATGCACATGAGGCGCCGGCGGCCGTCGCCCACGCCGACGAGCATCAGGAACATCCCATCAAGCTCTATCTGGTGGTCTGGGCTTGGCTGTTCATCCTCAGCACCTGCTCCTACCTGGTCGATTATTTCGGCCTGCAAGGCTATCTCAGATGGTCGCTGATCCTGATCTTCATGATCCTCAAGGCAGGGCTGATCGTCGCCGTCTTCATGCACATGGCCTGGGAACGGCTGGCTCTGGCCTATGCGATCATCCTGCCGCCGATACTGGTGCTGGTGTTCACGACAATGATGGTCTTCGAAGCCGACTACACCCTTTTCACCAGGCTGGCGTTTTTCGGATCCGGGCACTGACGCGCAAACCCGCGCGTCGCGAACTCCGGCAAGGAGGCCAAGATGACGATCGCAAACAGGCTGAAGGACTTCATCGACGGCAAGGGCATTTCCTACGACACCGTCGCTCATCATCGCACATCAACAAGCCGGCAGTCGGCCATAGCCGCGCATGTCCCCGGCAGCATCATGGCGAAATCCGTGGTCGTTCACCACGAGCTTGGCTATACGCTGGCCGTGGTTCCAAGCACCCACAGGATCGAACTTGGCAGGTTGCAGGACGTCATGGACAGGCGTCTCGGACTCGCCTCCGAGGACGAAGTGATTTCGCTCTTCGATGATTGCGACACCGGCGCCATCCCGCCGATCGGCGCAGCCTATGACGTGCCGGTCATTGTCGATGAAAGCCTTGGCGATGCCGCGGATATCTACTTCGAAGGCGGCGACCATAGGACGCTGGTGCATGTCAGCGGCAAGGATTTCCGCAACCTGACCATGGGCGCATACCAAGCCAGCTTCAGTCACCCGGCCTACTGACGGTTTCGATCGGACTGCACCGGCCCTTCGCCGGTGCAGTCCGGCAGAACCTGCCTCTCAACTCGCCTGTCTGGCCGGCGGCTCCACGACCTTTCGGTAGACATGCCAAGTGGCGTGACCGAGGATCGGCAGCACGACGGCCAACCCGGCGAACACCGGCAGCGAGCCGATGATCAGGGCAACGGCCACGATCAGTCCCCAGACAGCCATGGTGATCGGGTTCGCCAGCACCGCACGCACCGAAGTGTGGATGGCTTCGTAGGCGCCGACGTCGCGGTCGAGCAACAATGGGAAGGCGACGACCGTTGTGCACAACACCACCACGGCGAAGACGAAGCCGATGACGTGCCCAAGGATGATCAGCGTCCAGCCGCGGCCGGTGGCAAATATTTCATTGATGAAGCCGGATATCGATTCTGGCGGCGCCGGGCCGAAAAGATATTCGTAGAACATCTGCGCGGTCAAAAGCCAGGCGATGAAGATCGCAAACAGCATGATTCCAACCGCCGCGATGGCCGGCAGCGCCGGAGAATTCCTGACCTCGAAAGCGTGCCTCCAGGAAGTGTCGAGTCCGGCTTCCCGCCTGCGGCTGATTTCATAGAGGCCGATCGCCGCGAACGGGCCAATCAGCGCAAACCCGGAGACCAGCGGAAACAGCAACGGCAACGCATTGGCGCCCGAAGTCCAGGCGGCCAGCACGACGCCTACGAGCGGATAGATCAGGCAGAGAAAGACGATGTGCGATGGTTTGACCATGAAATCGTCGACGCCCCGTTTGAGCGCGTCGAAAAGGTCGGAAACACTGATTTTTCGAATTTTGGTATGTTCCAGCGTCTCGCTGGCGCCTGCGATCACATGAAAGCTTGCCATGACCATTTCCCTCCAGACCAGGTCCGGTAAGGTCGCGGTTTTGCGGTGCCGTCGTTCTGCGAGACTGGCCACGCAAAACCGCGACCTGCACCGGAATCAACATACTCTCTTGCCAGGGACTTGTCGCCCTTTGTCAGAAGACCTCCGGCTGTCCGGCTAGCTCTGGTGGTCTTTTTTCGCTATTCTCATACAGCGCCGCGCGCCCTTTTTGGCCGCGCAAAGGTTGAAGGTCATGGACGGAAGGACGCTTCTCATACTCGGCCTTGGCATAGTCGCCCTGCTGATCCTGGGATTCTGCGCAATACCATCGTGATGTTCGACCAGGCCCTGGTCTGCAACGTCTTCAATGCACCAATTACAGTTCGGCCATATCGATCCGGCGGGTTTCCTTTATGCCGTCAACCTCCGGCTGACATGAACGCTCGCGTTGCGATGGTGTCGGCAAGCAGTATGGCAAAGATCGCGAAAAGATAAAAAATCGAGAAGGCAAACAAAGCCTTTGCAGGCTTCATCTCCTTGTCTGGAACGACCAGAACCTTCCAGGCGTGCCAGATGAATCCCGCGCCCAATGCGGCTGAGGCAACTCCATAAATCCCGCTCGCGAATCCGAACGCCCAGGGCAGCACGCCGATTGGCGCCAGCAGCAGTGAATAGGCGAACATCTGTTTTCTGGTCGAAGCCTGACCGGCCACGTTCGGCATCATCGGGATGCCTGCAGCGGCGTAGTCGCCGACCTTGAACAGCGCGAGCGCCCAGAAATGCGGCGGCGTCCACAGAAAGATGATTAGAAACAGGATGACGCTTTCAGCGCTGACGGCGCCGGTTGCGGCCGCCCAGCCAATGACAGGAGGAAGGGCACCCGCCGCGCCGCCGATGACGATGTTCTGCGGCGTCGAGCGCTTCAGCCACATCGTATAGATGACGACGTAGAAGAAGATGGTGAAGGCCAGCAGCGATGCGGCAAGCCAGTCCACCAGCACGCCGAGCGTCATCACCGAAAGCGCGGAGAGCACCAGGCCGAAGCCGAGAGCTTCGCCCGGCGTGACGCGGCCCGACGGCACCGGCCGCTTTGATGTGCGCGACATCAGCGCGTCGATGTCCGCGTCGTACCACATGTTAAGGGCCCCGGCCGCTCCTGCTCCGATCGCAATCGCACCGATTGCAATCACGGCGATGACCGGGTTCATCGCGCCAGGCGCCGCCATCAGGCCAACGAAGGCAGTGAATACGGCAAGCGCCATGACCCGGGGCTTCAAAAGCGCAAAGAAGTCACCCGCCGTCGCTTCCGAGAGACGGATGCCGGTATCCTTGAGGCGGTTTTCCCTAGTCGACATCTCAGACCGATGGAAGCGCGCGGGCGAGCCAGGTCACTTCGAGAACGTTTTCAGATAGGCAATGACGTTGGCCACGTCTGCATCGTTCTTGAGGCCGGGAAACGCCATCTTGGTCCCTTTGACCATGGCCTTGGGATCGTGAAGATAGGTGGTCAGTGTTGGTTCGTCCCATTTGACGCCGGATTTGCCGGCCGCGATCATGGCATCGGAATATTTGAAATCCGGATGCGTGCCGGCAACGCGGCCGATGACGCCATACAGCGATGGACCGATCTTGTTCTTGTCCTCGTCCGCGATGTGGCAGACCTTGCATTTGGTGAAGACCTTCTCGCCAGCCGCAGCATCCTGAGCCTGCGATGGATTGGCAACGAAGGTTGCGACAGAAACGACGGCGAAAAACGCGACCAAACGCATGACTTTTCCTCCCTGATCGTCAAATGTGCCTGAGATAATCTGCGCATACCGGGGCCGCCAGCAACGCGCCTTGCACGGCAGAACAGATTATCGGAATCTCCCCCAAATGGAATTGCGGCACCTATGTACCACGGATTCTGGCCGGCGGGTAGAAGAGGTCGGACGAACAAAGGTTTAGGCAGTCAGCTGCGGCTCAGGGTACATTCGTGTTGCAGCTGCCGGCAACCTGGCTGACGGCTTCATCGAACCCCGCGAGGTCGAAATCGGCCTCCCCTCGCCCCGACAGCAACCCGAACCGCCAGGAAAGCTGGAGCCGGTTCGCGGCGCCGAGCCGTTTGATGCCGTCGGCGCCGTCGCGCATCAGCCTGCGGCCGCGCGGCCCGACGGACCAGCTTTCATCGAACTTGCCGCCCTGGTCGAGCGTGACCGACACGGTGATCTTGCGGCTGGCCGAGACGGTGTCGTTCAGTTGCAGCCATTCGGTCCAACGCGGTTCGCTGTTGGCCCGGCAACCAATGGTCAGGATCGGACTGTAGCTCAACGCACCGCCTCCGGTGATCAGCTTGTTGGTGGCATAGAGCGACGCCGTGACGAGGCCGTCTTCGGCCGTTTCGAACCGCCAATTCTCAAGCACCGTCTCGGCGCGGGCAATGCCGCAAACCGAAACGAGGACCAGCGCCACTGCCGAGGCGTGTCCCACTTCGACGAACAGTCTCAACGCGCGTCTCCGACATCCCAAGCGGCTTGCGATAGAAGATAATTATCAAAGCTTCGTATCGCCACTGGCCACCACCCGCGAAGTCTTCCGGCTGTTGCAGTTTAGCAACGAAAAAAGGCCGCCTCAAAGGGCGGCCTTCGTCAATTCCACGGAAAGTGCCGGGCTTATTCGGCGTCCTTGGCAGCCTTCTTTTTCGGCGCGGCCTTCTTCTTGGGCTCTTCCGCGTCGTCGGCCTTCTTGTCGTCAGCCTTCTTGGCGGCGGCCTTCTTCGCCGGCTTGGCCTTGACGGCGGTATCGGCCTCCTCGTCGTCGGCCATCAGTTCTTCCTTGCTGACCTTGACATCGGTGACCGAGATCTGGCCGAGCAGATGGTCGACCACCTTCTCCTCGAACATCGGCGCCCGCAGCGTGTTCAACGCTTCCGGGTTGTTGCGGTAGAACTCGAAGACTTCCTGCTGCTGGTTGCCCGGATAGCGGCGCACCTGCTCGAACAGCCCGCGCTGCAACTCCTCGTCCGATACCGTGACGCCGGCCTTCTCGCCGATTTCAGCCAGCACCAGGCCAAGACGCACGCGGCGCTCGGCAAGACGCAGATATTCGGCACGCGCCTCTTCTTCCGTCGTCTCTTCGTCTGCGAAGGTGCGGCCCGCCGCTTCCAGGTCGCGATTGACCTGGGCCCAGATATTGTTGAACTCGGCGTCGACGAGCTTCGACGGCGCCTCGAACGAGTAGGACGCGTCGAGCTGGTCGAGCAGCTGGCGCTTGACCTTCTGGCGCGTCATGGCGCCGAACTGGTTTTCGATCTGGCCACGCACGACGTCGCGCAGGCGCTCCAGCGACTCCAGGCCAAGGTTCTTGGCCGTCTCGTCGTTGATTTCCAGTTCGCCGGGCTGGGACACTTCCTTGACGGTGACGTCGAAGGTCGCTTCCTTGCCCGCAAGATGCGCCGCCTGGTAGTTGTCAGGGAAGGTTACGGTGATCTGCTTTTCGTCGCCGGCCTTGGCGCCGACCAGTTGATCCTCGAAGCCCGGGATAAACTCCTTCGAACCCAGCACCAGCGGCTGATCGGTGCCGGCGCCGCCATTGAAGGCCTCGCCGTCGATCTTGCCGACATAGTCGATGGTGACGCGGTCGCCATTGGCGGCCTTGCCGGTCTTCGGCTCATAGCTGCGTGCCGATTCGGCAACGCGCTGGACCTGCTCGTCGATCTCGGTGTCCGGCACGTCGAACACCTGGCGCGTCACCTTGATGTCGGAGAAATCCTTGATCTCGATCGCCGGAATGATCTCGTAGTTGAGGCGGAACTCGAAGTCGGCGCCGCCGGCCAGGATCTTCTCGGCCTCCTTCTCGTCCTCGGTCATGATGACTTCGGGCTGCATGGCAGCCTTTTCGCCGCGCCCGGTAATGATCGTGCGGGTCGAATCATTGAGGATTTCGTTGACCACCTCGGCCATGAACGACTTGCCGTAGACCTTGCGCAGGTGCTGCACCGGCACCTTGCCGGGGCGGAAGCCGTTGATGCGGACCTTGTTCCTGGCGTCCGAAAGCCGCGCCATCAGCTTGGCTTCCATGTCACCGGCCGGCACGGTGACCTTGATCTCGCGCTTGAGACCGGAGTTGAGTGTTTCGGTGACCTGCATCGTAAAACCTTTGTTTTCACCAATGAGACTGCCACGGCCTCTGCCGCTCACAGCCTGCCGGTATAATCTTGCCGGGAATGGCTTTTGGTACGGAACCTGGCGATTTGACCGAAAATACGGCTCAAACTCTCCCAAACTGCGTTCCAAAATGTGAATAAGTTCTTGTTTTTCCTACTTCTTATCACATTTTGCAGAAGCGGATCGTCGCGTCCCGTCACATTCGACACGCCTTTTGTCACAGGCGGGGCTATTTTTCAACCATCTTCGCATTTCGGCGAACAACCAACATTTTGGCCCTGACCCGGACTTGTTCCTGACCCCAACCTTGTTCCTGACATTGACAGAATGATGGCTACGTGGGATTGCCGGTTCCATGCGGGTATGGCGGAACTGGTAGACGCACCAGATTTAGGTTCTGGCGAGAGATCGTGGGGGTTCGAGTCCCTCTACCCGCACCACGTCCCACCCGGTAGTGGATTAGGTTCCAGTGCCGAAAGGCGTGGGGGGCCGAGTCATCCGCACCAATTCACCGGCCACGACTCCTTCCCGGCATCGGTGCCTACGCCTCGAACGCTCTCCCTGTGAACCATGCGGCCAGGTTCGCCAGTTCAGGCCCCAGCACGCGATCGTCGCCGACGGGCGGCACGATACCCCTGATGTCATCGACAAATGGCTGCAGCGCCGGCGGCGGCGCGCGCTCGGTGACGTGCAGCGCCTGCGAGGCCATCATCGCCAGCATCGCCATTGCGGCATCGACGCAGCGGCCGGCGGTCGCCTCCTTGGTCCATGCGAAGAACGCCGTGGTGGCGACGTCGTCCTGTCCGGCACCGGCCGATTCCGTTCCCGGAATGAAGGTGCGTTGCGCGGCGAGCTTGGCCTGCTCGAGATAGCCGGTGATCGCCATCGGTACATAGCCGACACTGCCGTGGCCATCGCTGTCGGCCCAATGCCGCCCGATCATCAGAAGATCGGGCAGCAGCGACACCTTGCCGTTCAAAAGCTTGGAGGCATGGCGGTCGCAGAGCAAGCAGATGTCGGCCCATATCGCCGCCAGATCGTCCAGCGCCGGTGTTGCCATGGCATTGTGATAGCCGCCGGTGCTAATGCAGCGGCCGAGCGGATGTGCGTCGTCCGGCGGGATATAGACCGGATTGTCGGATATCGCGGCCAGCGAGACGGTGGCCGCCCGCTCGGCGGACGACAGCGCACGATGCGCATGGCCGAGGACGCGCGGCACGATGCGATAGCTGACCGGCGCCTGATAATTGCGCCGGCCGTCTCCGGCGCCGACCAGGAATTCCCGCAACCCCTGGAGGGCCGCGGCTTCATGGTCGTCACCCCAGAGCGTATCGAGCGCCGCGTCGTAGTGCTCGAGCGGGGCGCGAAACGCTTCGATCGACAGTGCGAACACCTTGTGCGCCATGCGGATGCGGCGGCGTGCCGCGAGCGCTGCGTCGGCCACCAGCGCGGCGGCGCAAGGCGAGCCGTTGATCAGCGAGCCCCGCTCCTTGACCTCGAGGTCGAAGCGCGCCGAGAGCCCGGCGAACAGCGGATAGAGCGCCAGGATCTCGCCGGCGCCGCTCTGGCCGGAGGCCGGTACGGTTGGCATCGGGCCGCCGTCGAGCATCGCGGCAACGGCGAGCGCGATGCGCGGCGTGGTGGCTGCGTTGCCCTCGATGAAGTTCGTCAGCCGAGCAAGCACGATCGCCCGGACCACCCGATCGGGCAAGGGATCGCCGAACGAGGTGGCGGCGGCGAACGCCTTGATGCGCGCATGGCGATCCCGCTCGTCAAGTTCGAGCTTGCGGCTCGCCAACTCCCCCATGGCGGTGGTTACGCCATAAATGACCGGCGGAGGGTCGGATTCGATGAGCCTGAGGAACGCGGTTCGGCATTCGGCGATGCGCTGCAAGGCCCTCTCGCCGATCTGCACCGTCTCCTTCTTCCAGGCGACGCGAAAAACCGTGTCGAGGTTGATGTCTTCACGCGCCGACAGGGTGATTGGCATGCTTCTTACCGTCCAAGTGGGAGACCGCCGAGGGCGTCTGTCGGCTATACCTGCGCTCCAGCCAAAGCAGTCTCGCGCGTAACATTTTGTCTTGCGATGAGCTGCCGGCAGAAGCGCCGGCTGGGCTCTTCAACAAATCTGAAACTCAGCCACGAGACCAGAAGCGTTGCAACGACTGCGGCGGCGAAGGCCAGTGAGAAGTTCAAGGCCGGGTAGAGGTTGTAGATGACGGCGAACCCAACCGGCATGTGCAGCAGATAGAGCGAATAGCTGATGTCGCCAAAGAAGCGAAAGGGTTGAGGAACGGTCTTTGGTGTCCATTGCATGCACAGCCAGAACACGATGATGGCCAACGGATATGTTGCCAAAATCGGGAACAACGAATCGTCGAGCAGAACCTGGGGCCGCCAGATGCCCCACCAGATGCCCACCCGCACCGCACAGAACAAAAAGACTTCAGCAGTCCCCAGAGCCATCGCCATCTGGCCGCTGATACGCTTCTCACGAAACAGGAAGAAGAGGCGGCCGATCAAGAACAGTGGCAGATACCCAAGCGGCGAGAATTGCACGGCAGGGGTTCCATTGATGTTCGCGCCAGCCATGATCGCATAAGATGCAGCGGTCAGTATGAGCGTGGACTTGAGTGGTTTGCGCCTTATCATGGGCGCGATGCACCAGACCAGAATATAGAATACAACCTCGGGGAAAAGCGTCCAGGTCACGGGCAAGACGTGCCTCCCGATCCCTGCGAACTGATCCACCAGAAAGAACGTCCTCGCATAGTCGGCGAATGAGAACGGAATGGGCACGACCGTCCCGACATAGGTCCCGATCGCGGTCGCGATAAGGGCGAACAAGATAGGCGGCCACAAGCGAAACACGCGCTTGATGGCGAAAGACATCCGGGTCTCTTCCTCGACCACATAGCTGATGATGAAGCCGCTGATCAGGAAGAAGATCACCACGCCCAGGTGGGCGCCACTTTGGTACAGCCCAAGCGGTGTCCCCAACAGGCGTTCGAAATACCTCAAGGGCGTCCAGTCGGCGTGGTAATGCCAGACGGTCAAGCCCGAGAGATGCACCCACATCACAGGCAGCGGAGCGACGCCCCTTAACAGGTGGATGAAGTGAATTTCGTTTCGATGAGCGCCCATTCTGGCCGTCCCTCTAATAGAGCGGTTCCTCGAACAGCGTCTTGTCACCATCCACCAGCGCCTTGATCTGCGCGGTGCCGTCGCCGGCGAGCGCAAGGCGGATGCCGAACGGGCGCACCCGCATATCGTTCTGGATCGCCGTCCCCTCGCCTTCCGGCAAATAGAAGCGCTCGATGCCGTAGTCCGGCGCGATGGTCATGCCTTCGCCGCGAAGATCCCAGCCCTCGGCGACATGGCCTGATATGTCGGCCTCGTCAGCGGTGGCCGGCGCCGGTGCCTTGCCGAACCAGGCTATGGTCGGCTGCCAGTAGCCGTCGGCACCCTTCTTCAAGCGGACGACGATCGGCGTGTCGTCGCTCGAAAATTTGTCGGCCGGAATGTCAGCGATCATTTTCACCGGTATCCGCGAAATCGCGTAGCCGAGGATAATATAGTCCCCGCGCAGGAGATCGCGCGGATCGATGGGTTCGACCTTCAGCAGCACCTCCTTGCCGCTGCGCAGGATCGCTGCCCGGCCGGCGATGATCCAGCTCAGGAAGCCTATCTGGACGAGTGCGAGCACCAGCGCCGATATGATCAGCCGCTTTCCGGTCATCATGTCGTGGCTCCCTTCGCGACTGGGCTGTTCATGCGTTTTTCGATGCGGATGATGACGATCGCAAGGATGCCGAGCAGCACCGCGGCGGCAAGGAAGAAGCCGGCCGTATCGAGCATCGATTGCAACATCACCACATAGATGACGGCGATTTCGAAGGCGAAACCGATATAGGCAAGCCAGCGCAACCCGCGGCTCTCCCGCCCCGCCAGCACGATTGCAGCGACGATGCCGGCCAACGCGATCACCGAAGCGATGGCGAACCCACTGTTGTAGGTGCTTTCGTCGGCCAGTTCGAACTGGACTATTGCCAGGCCGGTGAGGAAGCCGAGCAGCGCGTGCAAGGGCAAGCGGCCGCCGAGCTGCACGATCTTGTCGACCGGATCTGGCGCAAAGACGGAGGCCGCGAACAGCAGCGCCGAGACGATGACCAGGGGAATAGCCACCTGCAGCGTGGCGTGATCCATGGCAAACAGCACGAGGTAGAAGAGCAGCGACAGCATGATCAGGTGCCGCGCTGGCTGGCTGCGGGTCCAGAACGAGACGGCAAACAGCACGATCGCCATGACCACGAAGAGACGCGGAAATTCGCTGCGGCTGTAGTAGCCGAAGCCTTTCAGGAACAGCCAGGCATCGGCGATGCCGACCGCAGCCACGGTCAGCGGGTTCGAACGCAGCGCGACCGCCGCCAATGCCGTGCCCGCGCCCCAGGTGACCAGGGCCGACGCCTCGTCGCCGGAGAGATGATACATCTGGCCGATCAGCGCGATCGAGCCGCCGAAGGCCGCCGCGGCCACGATCCACAGCGCCTCGCCGATGGCCGCATGGTCGCGCGTCTTCAGCAGCGCACCGCCGACATAGCCGCCAAGGATGATGGCAAAGAGTGCCGCCACGCGCGCCAGCCGCGGGATCGCGTCCCAGTTGGCGGCGACGAAAATCAGGATGGCGGCGCCGAACAGCAAGGCAGCCATCATCGCCAGGATCGAGCCGAAGCTGAGCGACTTGCGCTCGTTGGCCTCGACATCGCGCGCCAGGGATTCGGCGATCGCGGCGTCGATGAGGCCGGTTTGTTGCCAGCGCGCAATATCCGACCTTACTCGTGTCGAATAGCCCGCCATTCTGCTTCTCCCCCCGTTTGGTCTTTTTTTCAGCCGACCCGGTCAAACCGTTGACGCAACGGCATTTTCCGATTCGGGTTTCTTTGTGTCAGGTCCGTGAACGCCCGTTAATGCTGCATTGCACAATTTGCATTGCTGCCATGCAGCCATAGCGCTTTTAAATCGATATAGGGCCGCCTATCTATGGTTCGTACACAAAGACGGAATGATCCGGAAGAAAGACGAAACGAGAAATACCATGAACCTGATCCGCAACTACCGCAACTGGCGCCGCTACAGGGACACCGTGTCCGAGCTGAGCCGCCTGAGCAACCGTGAACTGACCGACCTCGGCATCAGCCGTAGCGACATTCCTTACGTCGCTCGCAAGGCGGTCTAATTCTTCGGACCGCGAATGGTCCGAACAAGTTTTGAAAAAGAGAACGACAATGAACCTGATCCGCAACTATCGTAACTGGCGCGTTTATCGCGAGACGGTTAGCGAGCTGGGTCGCCTTTCGAACCGCCAGCTCCATGATCTCGGTATCGTCCGCGACGAAATCAAGATCGTCGCCCGCCGGGCGATCTAACTACCAGAATTTCGCCAGGGTCGACCTCCTCCCCGACCCTGACGGATCCGGTCGACCTTCACCTCCTCCCGAAGGTTGACCACAAAAACGGCGCCCGCCGCACCTCCTCCCGCGGCGGGCGTTGTTCCCCCGGGGCAAACGAATTTTGCCCCAGAGGTTTCGCCCCTTTTTAAAATGGCGAAAGAGATTTCGTCAAAGCCGACCTCCTCCCCGGCGATGACGAATACGGTCGGCCTTCACCTCCTCCCGAGGGTCGACCCCAAAAACGACACCCGCCGGACCTCCTCCCCCGGCGGGTGTTGTTGTTTTCAGGGTTTGGTCGCGCCCGCAGCCGTTTGCCCTACTCCACGCACGGCAATTGCAATCACGGCTCCAAGCGATTATTCCGGCGCTCATGAGCAGAAATCCCATCCACATCATCGGCGGCGGCCTCGCCGGTTCGGAAGCCGCCTGGCAGGCAGCCGAGGCGGGCGTGCCGGTCATCCTGCACGAAATGCGGCCCGTTCGCGGCACCGATGCGCATAAGACCGACAGCCTGGCCGAGCTGGTCTGCTCCAATTCCTTCCGCTCCGACGACGCTGAAAACAACGCCGTCGGCCTGCTGCATGCCGAAATGCGGCTGGCCGGCTCGCTGATCATGAGCGCCGGCGACGCCAACCAGGTGCCGGCCGGCGGTGCGCTTGCCGTCGACCGCGACGGTTTCTCCGAGGCCGTGACGAAAAAGCTCGAAGGCCATCCGCTGATCACCATCGAGCGCGAGGAAGTGCCGGGCCTGCCGCCGGCGGACTGGGACCAGGCGATCATCGCCACGGGTCCGTTGACCGCGCCTTCGCTTGCCCAGTCGATCGCGGAGGCGACCGGCGCCGATGCGCTGGCTTTCTTCGACGCCATCGCGCCGATCGTCCACTTCGACACGATCGACATGGACATCTGCTGGTTCCAGTCGCGCTACGACAAGGTCGGACCGGGCGGCACCGGCAAGGACTACATCAATTGCCCGATGGACAAGGAGCAATATCTCGCCTTCGTTGCGGCGCTGGTCGACGGCCAAAAGACCGAATTCAAGCAATGGGAAGGCACGCCCTATTTCGACGGCTGCCTGCCGATCGAGATCATGGCCGAACGCGGCGTCGAGACGCTGCGCTATGGGCCGATGAAGCCGATGGGGCTGACCAATGCGCACAATCCGACGGTCAAGGCCTATGCCGTCGTCCAGCTGCGGCAGGACAATGCGCTGGGCACGCTCTACAACATGGTCGGTTTTCAGACCAAGCTGAAGCATGCCGAGCAGGTGCGCGTGTTCCGCACCATACCGGGCCTGGAAAATGCCGATTTCGCCCGCCTCGGCGGCCTGCACCGCAACACCTACATCAACTCGCCGACCTTGCTCGACACCTCGCTGCAGCTGAAGTCGCGCCCCGGCCTGCGCTTCGCCGGTCAGATCACCGGCTGCGAGGGCTATGTCGAAAGTGCCGCGATCGGCCTGCTCGCCGGACGCTTCGCGGCCGCCGAAAGGCTTGGCCAGGCACCGTCGCTGCCACCGCTCACCACGGCCTTCGGCGCGTTGCTCAACCACATCACCGGTGGCCACATCGTGTCCGATGACGAACCGGGAAAACGCTCCTTCCAGCCGATGAACGTCAATTTCGGCCTCTTCCCGCCAATGGAAGCACCGAAGTCAGAAGGCAAGCGCCTGCGCGGCAAGGACAAGACCGTCGCCAAGCGGCAGCGGATAACCGCACGTGCGCGCGCCGATTGCCGGCAATGGCTGGGGCTGGCATCCCAATCGGAAGCCGCCGAGTAGCCCTGCTCTTCCCTTCAGTGCGGCCGCACTTCCGAGACCGTTGGCCGTGGCAAGTTGAGCATCGTGGTTGCTGCCGCGAACACCGCGTCGGCGATGTGGGCATGGCCTTCCGCGGTCGGATGGAACGGACCGCCCAGGCAAACCTCGACCAGATCGAGCAACGCCCAATCTTGCGGCGGCGGTGGCGTGCCGCTCGCCTTGGACTGCACGAAAAGGCAGATATCGTTGATGGTGCGGAACCAGCGCTCGCGCGGCGCGTAGGCACGCGTATCGCGAGACGCCTTGAAATCGGCATCGCGATAAGCGGAAAAAGGCTCGAATTCCGACCATTTGTCCGGTCGCGGCCCGTCCGCATGGTAATAGGGCAGCATCAGGCTCTCGGCAGCCGTGACGCCGCTCGACAAGCTCTTTTGCGCACAGATCCCATGCTTGGCGAACGCGGCACGCTGGGCATCGACAAAATGCCAGTTTCCCGCGTGGGCGGCGTCGCGCGTCGCCGGGTAAAGCACATTGTTGGCGAAATCGCTGATGGGACGCAGCGTCGGCACGTCGATCGACAGCACGCCGCCGACGTTGAAGCCTTCCAGCCTTTCACGCGGCGTGGCTTCGCCACAGAGCCTTCCGTCCTGGTTGAACTCGATCTTGGGAAACGCGGTCAGCACAATGTTGGGCATTCCACCGTTGCTGGCGATGGGCAGCGGCGCCAGCGCCTTTCGCAAGGCGGCAAAGCGCGCCGGCAACTCCTTTGCGCGGATTCGCGCCGTGGCGACATTATGCGCCTTGGCGATCCGCGCCACAGTTCGAATGACTGACGCGCCGAGGGCGTCGGCGCGCAACCTGCTGTTGACGTTTGCGTATGGAGGCCTTGTCTTGGTCAGCGCTTCCACGATGAGCGGTGTGAAGCCGACATCGTTTCCACCGATGGACACGATCAGCATGTCGATCGTCCGCAGGAACCGCCCCGATTTGCAGTCAAGGAGTTTGGCGCTGCGCAATGCGCGGCCTTGCTCGTCGGTTAGCGGCGTGTCGAAAGTCACCGTTCGGGTTGCATGGGTGCGCAGCAGATCATCGCGGCACAGTTCGATCATCAGGCGATCGATCTGCGGCAAGTCACGACGCAGTTTGCCGCCCGACGAAAAATAGGAATTGTTGACTGTCTCAACCCCGGCATAGGGAAAAAGCAGCCCTTCCGTCACTTCGGCCCCTGAGCAGGCAAAGCCGAGAAACGTCACCGAACTGTGCTTGGGATCGGCAAGAGCGACCTGCAAGGCGGTGCGCAGATGATAGCTATAGGCCGAACGATGGCATTTGCGGTCGAGCCAGCCAGCCGGCGCATTCTGATAGCGGACCGGCAACGAATAGGCTGGTACCGATTTGATAGCTTGAGTGTCGGGGTCATAGACGAAGGAGATGTTGAGAAGTCTCCGTCTTGACAGCGGATCGATTTCGACCGGCGTATCGGGATTGCCTTCGCCCGACGAAAAACTGTCGCCGATACCGGCGATGAGCCGGTCGCGGACCCAGATGGCAGGTTGCGAAACCACCGTGCCGTTCGGCAAGGTCACAGACACATCGACACCGCGCGCTGCTTCAGGGATATCTGGTTCAAAGGGAATGCGCGCTTCAAAGAGCGCCGCGCAGGGCTGTTCCGCCGTCGCCGAAAGCCGGCCACGGCCGGCAATGAAAATCGGCCGCGCGGCTTGCCATCGGCAAATGCCGGCCGGTGCATCCGTCAAGCTGAAGACGACGGTGTGCCCTTGCGGGCGCACGTAGTCGGTACGAAGCGCGGTTCCGAAACTGTCGCTGGCGCAGGACGAATGCCACTGTTCTCGGGCGTCCCAGCAGGTGGAGCGGCGGCGATTGACAGGGTTCGCCCAGCCGCGTTCGGGCCGACCCGCGCCCTTGGGATTCGGATAGAGCGTGGCGTCCTGTTTGTACCACTCTCGCAGCCAGCGCGGATCGTTGAGCAGCCGTTCGAGATCGGAAACCGCATTAGCTGTGAAGGCGCCGCCATGGGTTGTCATGACTTCGGCCATGGCTTCCCGCTGCATATCAAAATCAGTGGTTTCGGTGAAATACCGGAAAGGATGCTTGACCCGCCAGTCGATGGCTGGCGCAGCGTAAGTCAATGTTGTGGCAAACAGAAAAAAGAAAGTGGATACAAGACGAAGCATGGTCACCACCCCACAAATACTGAGATGTCAAAAATAGTACCAAGCCATCATGCTGTCAAATTGACGCCAGGTGGCAATTTACTTCACTATTCGGCTGGCTCGGCACTCGCCGCCGGCAGCCCGGGCTTGCCCGCTTCACCCGGATTTCGCCTGACATAGGCGGCCTTCAGGCCCTCCGAGGTTTCGCGCGAGCCGTCATGGCTCCAGCCCGGCGGCTTGATCAGGTAGTTCAGCCGATCGCTCAAGCTCAGCCCCGGTGCAAAGGCATCCCTGAACATGCCGATCCATTCGTGGAACGCCACTTTCAGCGGGTTGAAGGTGCCAAGGTTCTTGACGATCCCGTAGCGCGGCCGGTCCTCTTCCAGCTCTTCGACGAAGCTGCCGAACAAGCGATCCCAGATGATCAGAGTGCCGGCATAGTTGGCGTCGAGATAACGCGGATTGGTGGCGTGGTGGACACGGTGATGCGACGGCGTGTTGAAGACGAATTCAAACCAGCCCCACATCCTGCCGATCGTCTCGGTGTGGATCCAGAACTGCCAGACCAGGTTGAAGCCGAAGGTGAAGGCAATCACCGCCGGATGGAAGCCAAGCAGCACAAGCGGGGCCTGCAGCACGAACATGAAGGTGAACAGGCTGGTCCAGCTTTGCCTCAGCGCCGTCGACAGATTGTAGTGCTGGCTGGAATGGTGGTTGACGTGTTCGGCCCACACCCAGCGCACCCGATGCGCAATGCGGTGGTAGACGTAGTAGCGCAAATCATCGAGCAGGAAGGCGGCCAGGAACACCCAGACCGACAGGCCGAGATCGAAGACGCGGAACTGCCACAGCCACAGCAGCGCCCAGTAGGACACCACGCCAAGCAGCAGCCCGGCGACGACATTGCCGGTGCCCATCATCAGGCTGGTCAAGGTGTCGCGCGTCTCGAAAGAGCCCTTGGCTCGGCCGGTGCGCACCAGCCAGAGCTCGATCAGGATCGCGGCAACGAAGAACGGAATGGCCAGCTGGGTGACCTGCGGAAAGTTGTAGCTATCCATCACGCCGCCTCCCCAGTGGAATTCGAACGTCGCGGCTCAAGCGCTTTCAGCAAGCCTTGCGCATCTGTTGCGCTGGCAAAGTGGAAGCGGCCGCCCTTCCAGGTGAAATCGGCAAGCCGAAACGAGACCGTGTTTGCGTCGGCGGCAGTCAAAACCGTGACGTCCCGCGACGCGACGATGCGGCTCAAAAAACAGTCGCCAATGCTGTGAACGATGCCGATGCGCCCGCGCCCGAGATCGAGGAACGCCGTCCTGGCATCCGTCGTCAAGCGAACTGTCGTGGCCACCGCGTCGGGAAAATCCTCGGCGAAACGGCTCAGCGCCTGGTCCGTGCCAGCAAGTGTGGCCGTCTTGCTGCCACCGGTGAAATGTACGGCGGCGACCGACAGCGCAATGCCAAGAGCGACGATCGCGACCAGCAAAGGCAAGCTCATGGATAGGTATCTCCTCCGGCCAATCTGTCGTCTATGGCAACAGTTTTGGCCGGGAGACTCCTTAGCATGATTGACGTTTACGTCAAAGTGCCGGCCAGCCCTTGCTCGCGCGCCGCAGCAGCAGCCAATGCCGGCGCAAGGCCGACAGACTCGCCACGCCGTGAAGCGGCGAGCCATTCTCCATTTTCGCAAGATAGGCACGCGACAGGGCCAGCGGCAGAAATGCCGGACGCAGCGACACCGGCAGACCCGATGCGCCCTGTTCGAAGGCGGAAAGGTGGTCGCGCGCCAGCGCCATCATCGCTGCCACCGCACGTTTGGCTCCAGGGCCACCATCGCCGGCAACAAACTCTTCCGGTGACGATCCAGCCGCCGCCAGGATATCGGCCGGGATAAAACACTGTCCGCGTTTGCGGTGCAGCGGCAGCAGAAGCAGCAGGCCGGTCATCGCCTGCGCACAGCCTGCCCTGCCCGAAAGCTCGGCATACCGTGGCGCCGCGACGGGATCGAGCACCATCGCCGCAAGCTGGATGAGTGCGGCTGCCGTCTCGCCGCAATACCCTTCCAGATCGGTGCGCGACGGCATCGGATCGTCGTAGAGGTCGAAAATACGCGCTTCGAGCATGTTGTCGAAGGCTGGCTTCGGCAGCCGGTAAGCGGAAATCGTCGCCTTCAGTGCGTCGGCAACGGGGTGGCCGATGCTTGCGCCGTCATCTTCAGCGGCAACGACATCGCGCCACCATTGCAACCGCACCTCGCCAGGCAGCGCTTCGTGGATGCGGTCGCGAATGCCGGCGATCTCGGCATTGAAGGCGTAGAGCGAAAACAGCGCATCGCGCTTGTCGGCCGGCGCGTAGAGCACGGTGAGATAGCGGTCCTGGTCGGCGGTGCGCACCGCATCCATGACGATTTTGGCATTCTGAGACATGTCAATCGACGGCGATCAGCGCGGCGGCCACGGCGCGGTCTTCCGCCAGCAGGACATTGTAGGTCCGCACCGCGGCACCCGTCGACATCGGATCGGACGCAATGCCTGCCGCCTTCAGCGCGGCCCGCAGTGCTGCCGGCAAAGGCCTGAGTTCCCTGCCCATGCCGACCAGCAGGATCTCGACCTTGTCGGCTTCGGCCAGCAGCCTGTCGAAATCCGCCACCGTCAGTGCCAGGGGATCCGCCGGCTCCCAGCCATGGATGCCGGATGGCAGGCAGAGCAGCGAGCCGCGATGCGACATGTCGGCGAAGCGGAACCCGCCATTGCCATAGGCCTCGATCGGCGCGCGGCCGGGGAAATGCGCCTCGCGGATGACGATGCCTTTGCCGGTCACCGTTCTGTCACCCCTTCGGGACCGCGCGTCAGGTCGCGACCGCCTTGCTGCCGCCGACCGGCTTCTGCTCGTCGCTTTCAGCCTGCGGCCGCAGCTTGAACAGGATCAGCAGCGGTGCCGCGATGAAGATCGACGAATAGGTGCCGAACACGACGCCGAACAGCATGGCCATGGTGAACGACCGGATCACCTCGCCGCCGAACAGCACCAGCGCCAGCAGCGCCAGGATCGTCGTCACCGAGGTCAGCGTCGTTCTCGACAGCGTCTCGTTGATGGCGTTGTTCAGGAGTTGCGGCAGCGGCATTCGCTTGTATTTTCGCAGATCCTCGCGAACGCGGTCATAGACCACGATCGTATCGTTCAGCGAATAGCCGATGATGGTCAGGATCGCCGCCAGCGACGACTGGTTGAATTCAAGCCCGGTGATGACGAAGAAGCCGAGCGTCATGACCACATCGTGCACCGTCGCGACGATGGCGCCGACCGCGAACTGCCACTCGAAACGGAACCAGACATAGACCAGGATACCAACCAGCGCGACCAGCATCGCGATGGTGCCTTGCTTGGCCAACTCGCCGGAAACCGTCGGGCCCACCACTTCGACACGGCGGAAATCATACTGGTCCTGCAGTTCGCCGCGCACCTTGTCGATGACCGTCTGCTCGGCATTCTCGCCGCCATCCTGAGTCCCGACACGTATCAGCACGTCGTTCGGCGCTCCGAACTGCTGCACCTGCACTTCGCCGATGTTGAGTTCCGTCAATCTGCCTCTGATATCGGCAAGATCGGCGTTGCCGGTCTTGGCCTGCACCTCGATCATCGAACCGCCCTTGAAGTCGATGCCGTAGTTGATGTCGACGGTCATGAACAGCACCACAGACAGCACCGACAGGATGCTCGACAGCGCAAACGTCCAGCGGCGAATGCCCATGAAGGGGATCTTGGTGCCGGGCGGAATGAAGGTCACCGGCGCCTTCGGCAACTCCTTCGGGCGCGCCCGGCGCAGCCAGATCGAGACCAGCAGGCGGGTGAAGGTGAAGGCGGTGAAGACGGTGGTCAGGATGCCGATGGCGTAGGTGATTGCAAAGCCCTTCACCGGCCCGGTGCCGAGATAGAACAGCACCACCGTGGCGATCAGCGAGGTGACGTTGGAATCGACGATGGTCGCCAGAGCCTTCGAGAAGCCGGTGTCGATCGCCTGGATCACGGAGCGGCCGTTTCGTCGCTCCTCGCGGATACGTTCGTAGATCAGCACGTTGGAATCGACCGCCATGCCGATGGTCAGCACGATACCGGCGATACCGGGCAAGGTCAGCGTTGCGCCAAGCAGCGACAACAGGCCGACGATCATCGCCACGTGCACCGCCAGCGCGATGTTGGCGAGGAAGCCGAGGAAGCCGTAGGCAACGAACATGAAGGCCACGACGAGGATCGAGCCGATGATGCCGGCGACCTTGCCGGCATGGATGGAATCCTGGCCGAGCCCCGGACCAACGGTACGCTCTTCGATCACCGTCAGCGTCGCGGGCAATGCGCCGGCGCGCAGCAGCACGGCAAGATCGTTGGCGCTCTGGGCGGTGAAATTACCCGAGATCTGGCCGGTGCCGCCGAGGATCGGCTCGCGGATCTGCGGTGCCGAAATCACCTGATTGTCGAGGATGATGGCAAATAGCTTGCCGACATTCTGCGCAGTGGCCTGGCCGAAGCGCGCCGCACCTTTCGAATCGAAGCGGAACGAAACCACCGGCTCGTTGTTCTGCGAATTGTATGTCGCCTGGGCATCGACGAGATTTTCGCCCGAAACAATGACACGGTTTTCGATCAGATAGGGAACCGGCGGATCGTCCTGGGAATAGAGCACCGAAGAGCCGGCGGGCGGGCGGCCGTTGAGCGCGTCCTGCACCGGCATCGACTGGTCGACCATCTGGAAGGTCAGCTTGGCGGTCTGGCCGAGGATCTCCTTCAGCCTTTGCGGGTCCTGAAGACCCGGCACCTGGACAAGGATGCGGTCGTCGCCCTGCCGCTGCACAATTGGTTCAGTCGTGCCGAGCTCGTTGACGCGGCGCTCGACCACCTCGATCGACTGCGTCAAAGCTGTCGATGTGCGATATTTGATGCCGGCATCGGTGACGTTGAACTTGAGCAGGCCGGGCTCGGAATCATCGAGCGTCATTTCCTGGATGGAGCCGCCGGTGAACAAGCCAGCTGCGACCGGATCGGTCAGCGACTTCAACGCTTTCTTGGCGGCATCGAGCTGGGCAGGATCGGTGATGCGGACCTGCAAGGTCCGCCCCGTGCCGGCAAGCCCGGTGTAGCCAATCTTGGCGTCGCGCAGCAGTGTGCGGATTTCGTCGCGCGTCGTCTCCAGCCGGTCCTTGATCAGGTCGTTCTGATTCATCTCCAGCAGGATGTGCGAGCCGCCCTGCAGATCGAGGCCGAGCGTCATCTGGCGCTTCGGCACCCAACTGGGGAGTTGGGCCAGCGTGCTGGCGGAGAACAGATTGGGCGCGGCGAGGATCACTGTGATGGCTACGGCCACCCAGATCAGGATCATCTTGAAGCGCGAAAAATAAAGCATATGGCGTCGTCCGTCAGAGCGTGTCCGCGGATCGCTCCGCCTGAAATTCGGTTATTTCTTGGCGTTCTGGTTCGCCACAGGCTCGCCCTTGACGCGCACATCGGCGATCGTCGAACGTAGCGCGGTCACCTTGGTGCCACCGCCGAGGTCGATCTCGAGTTCGTTGTCGTCGATCACCTTGGTCACCTTGCCGACGAAGCCGCCGCCAGTGACGACCGTGTCGCCGCGACGAACCGCGGCCAGCATCTCGCCGCGCTTCTTCAGCTGCGTGCGCTGCGGCCGGATGATCAGAAAATACATGATCACGAAAATCAGGACAAACGGCAAAATGCTGATGAACATGTCGGGAGAAGCCCCAACGCCTTGGGCGTATGCCGGTGTCACGAACATCGAGGTACTCCTGAATTTTGAAAACAGCCGCCACCCGTCCTTGTGGAGTTTGGCGGCCCCTTGAAATTTGGCCGGAATATAGTCGGTAAAGTTGCCAATGCAACTGCGTGGCCGGCCAAATCGGCTGCTTTTCCGGCCTGTTGAGCCGTGTTAGAGCATGATCGCGAACAGCACGAGCCGGTTTTCGGAAAAGATCACGCTCGAACAAAAGGTTGCAACCGGTTTCGAACCCGACGGAATCGGCACGCTCCCCACTTCAAAACGCGAAAAACAAAAGACCGACATGACCGACAGCAGCATTGACGCCCTCAACAAGAAGCTCGACAGCCTGATCGAAGCGGTTAGCCGCCTCGCCCCGCCGCCGGTGCCTGAAACGGACATCGGCGAGGCCGACTGCTTCGTCTGGCAGGCCGATCCCGGCTATCTGGAGCCGGTGCGCAAGGTTAACCGCGTCGACATCGGCCTGATCCGTGGCGTCGACCGCGTCCGCGATATCCTTGTCGACAACACCGAACGCTTCGCTGCCGGCTACGCAGCCAACAACGTGTTGTTGTGGGGCGCGCGCGGCATGGGCAAATCGTCGCTGGTCAAGGCCGTGCATGCGGAGATCAACGCCAGGGCCAAGTCCGACCTGCCGCTGAAGCTGATCGAAATCCACCGCGAGGACATCGACACGCTGCCGAAGCTGATGGGGCTGCTGAAGTCAGCCCCCTTCCGCTTCATCCTGTTTTGCGACGACCTCTCCTTCGACCACGACGACACCTCCTACAAGTCGCTTAAGGCAGCGCTCGAAGGCGGCGTCGAGGGCCGCCCGGCCAATGTCATCTTCTACGCCACCTCGAACCGCCGTCATCTGTTGCCGCGCGACATGATCGACAATGAGCGCTCGACCGCCATCAACCCGTCCGAAGCGGTCGAGGAAAAGGTCTCGCTCTCCGACCGGTTCGGCCTGTGGCTCGGCTTCCACAAATGTTCGCAGGACGAGTATCTCGACATGATCGACGGCTATGTCCGCCATCATGATCTTTCCGTCGATCCCGAGACGTTGCGCGCCGAAGCGCTGGAATGGGCGACGACGCGTGGCAGCCGCTCGGGCCGTGTCGCCTGGCAGTTCACCCAGGACCTGGCGGGGCGGCTCGGCAAGCCGCTCAAGGATTAGGGTCGGAGAAAACCCACTGAAAAAGCCCGCTCCTTGCGGGGCGGGCTGAGCCGGCGGGCCGGACTGGAGGTCAGACGGCCCGCAAAATCGCTTTCTTGTTCTATTCGAGACAGCCCGACTATTCGAGATAGCCAGAGGGGTCGACCGGGGCGGAGTTCTTGCGCACTTCGAAGTGCAGCTTCGGCGAGTCCGTCGTGCCGCTCATGCCCGACAGTGCGATTTCCTGGCCGCGCTTGACCTTCTGGCCGCGCTGCACCTCGATCGAGCTGGCATGGCCGTAGACGGTGACCAGGCCGTTCTCGTGCCGCACCAGCACCGTGTTGCCAAATTCCTTGAGGCCATCGCCGGCATAGATGACGACGCCGTTCTCGGCCGCCTTGACCGGCGTTCCCGTCGGCACCGCGATGTCGACACCGTCCTTGCCGGAGCCGAAACCGGAGATCACGCGGCCGCGCACCGGCCAGCGCATCTTGCCGATGCCGGTTGCATCCGGTGCAACCGCGTCGTCGTCCTCGGCCTGCTGGATGACCTTCGAATCTTTCTTCGGCGGCGTGTAGGACGCCAGCGTTTCCGACGGCGTCGTCTTTGCCGCGGGCTGCGTGGTGGCCGTCGTCACCGGATCGACCTTCGCCGGCTTGGCGCTGGCGACGGTCGCGGTTCCGCCGGCCGGCACCTTCAAGGTCTGGCCGATCTTGAGCAAGCCGTCCTTCATGCCGTTGGCCTGCTTCAGCGCAACGGTGCCGACACCGGTCTTCCTGGCGATCGAAGAAAGCGTGTCGCCTGACTGGACCGTGTAGGTGCCGGCAGCGCCTGTCGCCTTGGCCGCCACCTGCTGCTTGGGCTCCTTGGGCTGGCTTGTGGCGGCCGAAGCATCGACCTGGGCGGCGGACTTGCCCTCCTTAAGCTTCGGCTGCTGCGGCAGAACGGCGACCTTGTCCGGCGCGGTGGCCGGCAGGTCGTGCTTGCCGTTTTTCGCAGGCTTGGCGTCGGCGACTTTCGGTTCCGATTTGCTGGAGTAGGCATAGGCCGGGATGACCAGCTTCTGGCCGGTCTTCAGCCCCTTGGTCGGGCTCAACCCGTTGACCTTCATGATCACGTCGGCCGGAACCTTGTAGTGCTGCGCCAGGGCGGAAATCGTTTCGCCATCCCTGACGACGATCTCGGTTGCATGCGGCGTTCCGGCCGCGGCGACGCGCGGCGCGTCGGGCTGCGCGACCTTGAACGGCGATGCCGCCGGAGCGACGGTGCCAGTCGTGGTCCGGTCGACATGCGGCGCCGGGGCCAATGCGGTGCGTACCGGCTTTGCGGCAGGCGCCAAAGCCGGAGCCGGCTGCGCCTGGGCAACGGGCGGAGGCAGCGGCCGCGTCGAGACCGGTTCGAGACTGGAGCGGCTGACCGATTGCGTATGGCTGCCGTCGACCGGAGCGGCCGCGACATCGCCCGGATAGGGCTGCACGGCGTCCTGCTTGTTGATAATGGCGCGCTGATTGTTGGTCGACGAGGTAAAGACGTCATCGACGCTGTTGAAGCGCGAGGCCTGGGAGCTGCATCCTGCCGCAGCGCCTGCGACCATGAGTACGGCGCAACCACGCATCAGGTTGCGTCCGTTTGTCTTCAAAACACTGAGTTGCATCGCACTGACCCGCACATACCCGGTACAAACTAGGCATGATTAAAGCGCGTTAATGTTACTCGTCGGTTAACCCCATAGAATCCGATGCGAATTTTCTTAAAATATTTGAGATCGCTTGCAGAGTGCCGAAGCTATGCTCAGCCCGGGTTGGCTAAGTCGACTCGCCGAACCGGATGCAGCGGTCTTTCCGGGCTCACAATTCGCAGGCCGGCACCGAAGATCACTCTAAATGACGGCAGCGACGCTGCGCAGGATCGGCTGCAGGCGCACGAGGCCGATGTCCTCGCGTTCGAACCGGCTGCCGACCTTTGTCAGCTTGGCCAGCACCTGTTCGCCCTCTTCGGGGCCGATCGGGGCGATGACGATGCCGCCGCTCGACAATTGGTCGAGCAGGAAGCGCGGCAGGCTGTCGAAGGCCGCCCAGGCGACGATGCGATCGAACGGCCCTTCGTTCGGCAGGCCGCCGGATCCGTCCGCCTGGCGCACGATGACATTGCCTATGCCCAGCGCCTCGAAGCGCTGCCTGGCCTGCTCGACAAGCGTCTTGTAGCGGTCGGCGGTGACGACCCGCGCCGCCAGCCGCGACATCACCGCCGCCGTGTAGCCGGAGCCGGTGCCGATCTCGAGCACGCGGTTGCCTTGCTCGATGGCAAGGGCCGAGATCACCGCCGCCTGCAGGTCGGCGCCTTCGATCGCCTCGCCGCATTCGATCGGCAGCATGCGGTCCGACCAGGAGATCGGATGGAACTGTGCGCCAAGGAAACCGCGCCGCGGTGTCGCCTCGAAGGCCGCGATCAGCGCCTTCGGCACCGTCCCCCGGCCGCGCAAACGCAGCAGAAAGGCGGCAAAACCTTCGCGGTCGTCGATTGTGAGGCCCTGGTTCATGCAAGCGCCTTGCTCAGTTGGTCACGGATTTCATGCGCGGTAAGGTCGAGCTGCAATGGCGTCACCGACACCAGCCTGTTGCGCAAGGCATGGAGGTCGGTGCCTTGCTTGCCTTCGACCGGCTCACGGCCGAAGCGCAGCCAGTAGTAAGGCAGGCCGCGCCCGTCGCGGCGCTCGTCGACCCACAGGCTGTGCACGAGCTTGCCTTGCGAGGTCACCACCGTGCCGGCGACTTCTTCGGGCAGGCAGTTCGGAAAATTGACGTTGAGCAGCACGCCGTCCGGCAGCGGTGTCGCCACCAGTTTCTGCAGCAGTGCCGGCGCCAGCGCTTCGGTCGTCTCGTAGGGGACAACCCGATCCTCGCCGACATAGCTGTAGCCCTGACTGAGCGCGATCGAGCGGATGCCGAGCAGCGCGCCTTCCATGGCGCCGGCGACGGTTCCCGAATAGGTGACGTCGTCGGCGATGTTGGCCCCGGAATTGATGCCGGACAGGATCAGGTCGGGGGCACCGGGCAGGATCTTCTTGACGCCCATGATGACGCAATCGGTCGGCGTGCCGCGCACCGCAAAATGCTTCTCGCCGATCTTGCGCAGCCGCAGCGGCTCCGAGATCGAGAGCGAATGCGCATAACCGGACTGATCCTGCTCCGGCGCCACCACCCAGACATCGTCGGACAGCGTGCGCGCAACCCGTTCAAGCGAGGCCAGGCCCTCGGCATGAATGCCGTCGTCATTGGTCAGGAGGATGCGCATTATTTCGATTCGATCTTTTCCCGGCCGCCCATGTAAGGCCGCAGCACTTCAGGAATGGTTACGCTGCCATCCTCATTCTGGTAGTTTTCGATGACGGCTATGAGCGCGCGGCCGACCGCGGTGCCCGAACCGTTGAGCGTATGGACGAAGCGGTTGCCCTTGCCATCCTTGTCCTTGTAGCGGGCGTCCATGCGGCGCGCCTGGAAATCGCCGCACACCGAACAGGACGAGATCTCGCGATAGGCGTTCTGGCCAGGCAGCCAGACCTCGATGTCGTAGGTCTTGCGCGCGCCAAAACCCATGTCGCCGGTGCACAGCGTCATGGTGCGGAACGGCAGTTCAAGCCGCTTCAGCACTTCCTCGGCGCATTGGGTCATCCGCTCGTGTTCGGCGAGCGACGATTCCTGGTCGGTGATCGACACCAGCTCGACCTTGTTGAACTGGTGCTGGCGCAGCATGCCGCGCGTGTCGCGCCCGGCGGAACCTGCCTCCGACCGGAAGCACGGCGTCAGCGCGGTATAGCGCAGCGGCAGTTTTTCATGCGCGGTGATTTCTTCGCGCACGAGATTGGTGAGCGGGACCTCGGCGGTGGGGATCAGGCCAAGCCTGCCTTCCCCGTGCGGCGCGAAGAACAGATCCTCCTCGAACTTCGGCAGCTGGTTGGTGCCGAAAAGAACGTCGTCCTTGACCATCAATGGCGGGATGATTTCCTCATAGCCATGCTCGGTCGTGTGCAGGTCGAGCATGAACTGGCCGAGCGCCCGTTCCATCCGCGCCAGCCCGCTCTTCAGCACCGTGAAGCGCGAGCCCGACAGCTTCGCGGCGCGCTCGAAATCCATCATGCCGAGCGCTTCGCCGATCTCGAAATGCTCCTTCACCCAGTTCGGACGCGTCGGCAGCTTGCCGACGATGTGCTTGACGACATTGTCGTGCTCGTCCTTGCCGACCGGCACATCGTCGAACGGCACGTTGGGCAGCACCGCCAGCGCATCGTTGAGCGCCTTGTCGAGCTCGCGTTCCCGCGCCTCGCCATTCTGGATGAAAATCTTGATCTCGCCGACTTCGGCTTTCAGTCTTTCGGCAAGCGCCGCATCTCCCGAACGCATGGCGTTGCCGATCTCCTTCGAGGCGGCGTTGCGGCGCTCCTGCTTGGTCTGCAGCTCGGTCACGTGTTCGCGCCGCGCTTCGTCCGAGGCGATCAGCCCGTCGACCGTGGACTGCGCCTCACCGGCCGACCACGAGCGCTTCACCAGCGCCTCGACAAGGGCCTTCGGGTTGTCGCGAATCCATTTGATGTCAAGCATGGTTTGAACGCTCCTGGGTAGCATGTCGCCCAAAAGTGCGCAGCGGTTTTGGGTTAACGACCTGCTTAAAACAAAAACTGAAACGCATCGCTTTGATGGCGATGCGTTTCAGCCAGAGGGCGTAAACCGCATCGTTGATCGATGCAAGATCGGGCATGATGAAGCCAGGGCTGCGAGCTCGCTTTCGAGCGCTTTGTCGGGGATGGCGCGAGAGCCTGAAATGAAAAACCCGCCTTGCGGCGGGTCGCTGGCGCAAAACAGCACCATACCTGAATCGATAGCATAATTGCCGTCACAAGGCAATCGATTCCGAGCCCGCTGCCCCCCGGAGAGGGCGCCGCGCCATAGCCTATGTGGAGGACTTTTCGGCCACCTCTTCCGCCGCGTCCTGCTTCTCGCGCGCCACCCGCTGCTTTTCCTGATCGCGCTCGATCAGCCGCGCGGCCCAGATGGAGACCTCGTAGAGCAGGATCGTCGGAATGGCCAAGCCGATCTGGCTCATCGGGTCGGGCGGCGTCAGCACCGCCGCGACGACGAAGGCGATGACGATCGCCCATTTGCGCTTCTCGGCCAGCGCCTTCGACGACAGCATGCCGACACGTGTCATCAGGCTGGTCACCACCGGCAGCTGGAACACCAGGCCGAAGGAAAAGATCAGCGTCATGATCAGGCTGAGATATTCCGACACTTTCGGCAGCAGCGAGATCTGCACCTGATCGTCGGTGCCGGCCTGCTGCATGGCGAGGAAGAACCACATCACCATCGGCGTGAAGAAAAAATAGACCAGCGAGGCGCCCATCAGGAACAGGACCGGCGATGCGATCAGGAACGGCAGGAAGGCGTTGCGTTCGTTCTTGTAGAGGCCGGGCGCGATGAACTTGTAGATCTGCGTGGCGATCAGCGGAAAGGCGATGACCATGCCGCCGAACATGGCGAGCTTGACCTGCGTGAAGAAGAATTCCTGCGGCGCGGTGTAGATCAGCTCGACCTTGTGCGGATCGAGCCCGGCCCATTTCGTCGCCCATTTGAATGGAACGACCAGAAGGTTGAAAAGCCTCTTGGCGAAGAAGAAGCAGACCAGGAAGGCAACGAAGAAGCCGCCCAGCGACCAGATCAGCCGCCGGCGCAGCTCGATCAGATGCTCCATCAGCGGCGCCGACGATTTCTCGATCTCGTCTCTTTCCTTGTCCGAAACGCTCACTTGGCGGCTCCAGCCGTCTTCTTGGCCGCAGGCTTCTTCGCCGCGGCAGGCTTCGGTTCGGCTTTCGTCCCCGTCTTGGACACGATTGGCTTGGTCACGATCGGCTTGGTCGCGACCATCTTGGCCGCAGCGGGCTTCGCAGCTTTTTCAGGCTTTGCCGTCGCCTTGGATGCAGGCGTGGCCTTGGCGGTCGCCGCTTTGGCCGGCGGCGGAGCCATCGTGCCATTACCCGACGCCTTGGCAACTGCTTTCGCCGGCGCAGCCTTCGCCACTTTCTTCACTGCCGACGTCTTCGCCACAACCGGTTCGGCCGGCACTGATGCCGTCACGACCGATTCATCGGTCATTGCCGGGAAAATCGGCGCTGCTGGTGCTGCTTCCGGCCCGCTGACGCCAGGCATGGTCGTCGCGCCGTTCTTCAACGGCTCGGCCGCCTGCGGCGTCGAAGCGGCTGGCGCTGTCGGATCATCTGCCGGCTTAGGTTGCATCACCGCGTCGACGCCGGAGCGCACATCGGCCGCGGCCTGCTCGAACGGATTGAGCTGCTTCCTGATCTCGGACATCGGGCTGAGGCCCCTGAGCTCGTCGACCGACTTCTTGACGTCGTCGAGCTCGGCTTCCTTCAGCGCCTCGTTGAATTGCTTCTGGAAGTCGGCCGCCATGGCGCGCAGCTTGGCCGTCGTGCGGCCGAAGGTGCGCAGCATATTGGGCAAATCCTTGGGCCCGACGACCACGATCATGACGATCGCGATGACCAGCATTTCGGTCCAGCCGACTTCAAACATGGCACTCTGTTCCGACTAGAACCTTTGGCTCAGCTCTTGCTGGCTTTTTCCTTCGCGGCCGAAACGGTCTCGTCGGCGCGGTGCTCGACGGTGCGCTTGTCTTCGGCAACGTCGTCGTCCGCCATGCCCTTCTTGAAGCTCTTGATGCCCTTGGCCATGTCACCCATCAGCTCGGGGATCTTGCCGCGGCCGAACACAAGCAGCACGATCACGAGCACGATCATCCAGTGCCAAATCGAAAACGAACCCATAGCAAATCTCTCTCGAATGTTTTCCCTGGCGATGATCTATGCGTTTTCGCGTTGGGATTCAAACACAACTGCGACAGAGTTTATGAAAGGGTGGCGGATGTCACGCATTTTCGGCGTGATGGCCCGCTACGAATCCGCGCATCCTCGACAGATTGGCCGCGATTGCCAGTCAATCTTCCGTGACGCGCGGCGTCAGCAGGCCGAGTTCCTCGAGGTCGATGTCGGTCAGCGCATCCTCGTCGTCGGCCAGTGCATCGGGATCGGCCGGCGGCTGCGGAATAGAGAAATTCGACGGCATGCGGCCCGAAAGCAGGCCTGCCCCTTTCAGTTCCTCCATGCCGGGAAGATCGCGGATTTCCTCCAGCGCGAAATGGTCGAGGAAGGTCTCGGTCGTGCCATAGGTGACAGGGCGTCCCGGCGTTTTGCGCCGGCCGCGCATGCGCACCCATTCCGTTTCCAGCAGCGTGTCGAGCGTGCCTTTCGAAGTTTCGACGCCCCTGATGTCCTCGATCTCGGCGCGCGTCACCGGCTGGTGGTAGGCGATGATCGCCAGCACCTCGAGTGCGGCGCGCGACAGCTTGCGCTGCTGCACCGTGTCGCGGCTCATCAGGAAGGCCAGGTCGCCGGCGGTGCGGAACGCCCAGGCGTCGCCGACGCGCACCAGATTGACACCGCGCCGCGCATAGATCTGCTGCAGGTCGGCCATCGCCAAGGCGATGTTGATTCCATCTGGAAGGCGTGCCGCCAGCTGCTTTTCGCTGACCGGCTCAGCACTGGCGAACACGATCGCTTCGGCCATGCGCACGGCTTCCGCCATATAGAGGCGCTCGGCCGGGTTCTGGACCTGCTCGGCCGGTTCCTGCGGAAACATCTCCCCTTCCGTTTCGTCATCGACCTTAAAAGGGATAACCGAAGCGTTGGCGCGTTCGCTCATGATGCCACCTCGACTGCCTTGATTGCCTGTGCGCGGCCGCGCAGGTAGATCGGCGCGAACACGTCGTCCTGCCGCATGTCCATCTTGCCTTCGCGCACCAATTCCAGCGTGGCCGCGAACGAACTGGCGATCGCCGTGCGCCGCTCCTCGGGGCTGGTCATGTATTCGATCAGAAAACTCTCGAGCGCCGTCCAGTCGCGCACCGCGCCGACCAGCCGGGTCAGGATGTCGCGGGCGTCCTTGAGCGACCAGACACCGCGCCTGGCGATCGTCACATTGTTGATCGCCTGCTTCTGCCGCTGCTGGGCATAGGCGGTCAAAAGATCGTAGAGCGAGGCCGAATAGGCGTTGCGCTTTTCGACGATGACCATTTCCGGCATGCCGCGCGCGAACACGTCGCGGCCGAGCCGGTTGCGATTGACCAGGCGCGCCGAGGCGTCGCGCATTGCCTCCAGCCGCTTCAGCCGGAACTGCAGCACCGCCGCCAGCTCCTCGCCGCTCTCGCCCTCGTCGCCAGGCTGCTTGGGGATGAGCAGCTTCGACTTGAGGAAGGCCAGCCACGCCGCCATCACCAGATAGTCTGCGGCAAGCTCGAGCCTGAGCGCCCTCGCCGTCTCGACAAAGGTCAGATATTGCTCGACCAGCGCCAGGATCGAAATCCGCGCCAGATCGACCTTCTGGGTGCGGGCAAGATGCAGCAGGAGATCGAGAGGGCCTTCGAAACCGGCCACATCGACGACCAGCGACGGATCGCCGGTGACGCGTGAATCGTCGTTCTCGGCCCACAGACGGTCCATCGGTGCGGCCTTCGCGGCCTTGCTTTCCAATGTTTCCGCCACTTTCTCTCGCTTCCTTTGTCAGGCCACCGCATCGAAATAGGTGGCGAATTCTGCGCGTATCTCGGTTTCTTCAGCCGCGTCGTGTTTCCTAATATAGGTCAGCGCCCGTTTTGCGCGCTCCAGCGACTTGCCCTCAAGTCCCGTGGTGCGCGACGCGATGCCGGCCATTTCCTCGAAAACGCCATTGCAGTGAAGGACCAGATCGCAGCCCGCCGCAAGGATCGACGCCGCCTTTGTCGGGAAATCCCCAGAAAGTGCCTTCATCGAGGTGTCGTCGCTCATCAGCAGCCCGTCAAAGCCGATTTCGCGACGGATGATCTCGTCGATGACCTTGCCGGAGGTCGTCGCCGGGTTCTTCGGGTCGATGGCGCTGTAGACGACATGCGCCGTCATCGCCATAGGCAGATGGTTGAGTTCCCGGAACGGGGCGAAATCATGCCGTTGCAGATCGCTGAGCGACGCATTCACCGTCGGCAATTCGAAATGCGTATCGGCAAGGGCGCGCCCATGGCCGGGAATATGCTTCATCACAGGCAGCACGCCGCCCGACATCAGCCCTTCGGCGGCAGCACGGCCGAGTTCGATCACCGGTTGTGGCTCCTTGCCATAGGCACGCGCGCCGATGACGTCGCTGGCGCCTTCGATCGGCACGTCGAGCACCGGCAGGCAATCCGCCGTGATGCCGAAGCGCAGCAGGTCGAACGCATGCAGCCGCGCCATCAGCCAGGCCGCGCGGGCGCCGGCATCGTGATCGTCGCGCCACAGCGCGCCAAGCGCGCCGCCGGCCGGATAGTTCGGCGCCAATGGCGGCCGCAGGCGTTGCACCCGGCCGCCTTCCTGGTCGATGAACACCAGCGCGTCCGGACGCCCGACACAGTCGCGCATCTCGGCGACCAGATCGCGGATCTGCTCGGTCTCGCCGATGTTGCGCGCAAACAGGATGAAGGCCCACGGGCATTCGTTGCGATAGAAATTGATTTCTTCGCGAGTGAGCGATTTCCCGGCGCAGCCGAGGATCATGGATTTTGATTCGGTCATGACGGGAGTTTAGGGCTTCGCGCGGTCAAAGGGAATCGTCCCCCGCCGCATGCGCTTGAAGACAGATCTCTTCCACACGAAAAAGCCGGCGCGGTCTGAGACCGCGCCGGCTTTGATTGGTTGACTTCAGTTGCTAGCGCGAGACGAAGCAATTGCCGCCGGCAGCCTTGTAGCTGGTGCACAGATTGATCGCGTCGTTGCGCGACTTCGCCGGAACGCGCACACGGTAGAACGTGCCCTTGCCGGCAATCTCCGCCTTGACGATGTTGGCGGTGCGGCCGGAAAGCACGCTGCCGTAGCGGCGCTGCAGATCCTGGTAGCTGGACTGGGCGCTTTCGACCGTCGGCTGCGAAGCGATCTGCATCGACCACGAACCACCGCCGGTCGCGGTCGATCCCGGATCGATGGATGCTACCTGGTCGGGCTTGACCTCGCCGACGACGTCAACCGGCTGGTCGGACGGGCGTTGCGGCGCGACCGGAACCTTGGCAGGCGTGTTTGCCGATTGGGCCTTTGCCTCGGCCTTGGGCGCCGCGGCCGGTTTGGCTGCCGGCTTGAGGGCCGGCTCGTCGTCTGCCGGGGCGGTGGCGGGCGTCACGGTGCCGGTCTGGTCCGCATCGGCCTGGGACGACGGGGTAACTTGCTGCGGCGCCGGGTCGGCCGGCTCAGCGGCCGCCACTTGCGGTGCCGCGGGCGCCGGATCCTCACGCGGCACCAGCGAACCGTCTGACTTGACCACCATGGTCCTCACCTTGCGCGGCGCAACGGCGACGACATCGGCGTTGGTGCCCTTGTCGGCCTCCTGCAGCACCTGCGCGATGCGATCTTCGGATTTCGGTGCCGGCGCCGCGTTATCGGCCGGCGCTGCGCTGGCGGCCGGCGCGGCGTTCGCGACCGGCGCGGCGTTACCGTCGTCTGCTCCACCTGCCGCGGCGTTCTGGTCAGCGGAAAGATCGATGGCGCGGGCAGGATCCTTGGCCTGGACATCCACCGGCTCTTCGACGTTGGTGACCAGTTTTTCCTGGACAGGCTCGGCCGGCTTGGTCCCCTTGACCACTGCGTCGTAGACCTTGTTGTCCTGGTTCGGCACCACGGTGCCGCCCGGATTTTCCGGCTTGACCTTGATCGGTGCGTTGTCGGCCTTGACGATCACCGGTGCTTCGCTGCCGCCCTTGCCGCCGAAAGACAGCGCAAAGGCGCCGAGGCCGCCAGCCACCGCTACCGCGCCGACAACAGCGGCAATGAACAGGCCACGTCGGCGCGAGGGCCTTGCGGCCTCCCGCTCGCCGAGACCCGGGACAGCCATCGCCTCATCCAGATCGGGATCGTAGTCGAGTTCGTCGACGGTGAAATCGTCCGCCTGTGAAACCGGCTGGCTGCCGGGCAGATTGTTGAGGTCGAAGCCAGCGGCATCCGCATAGCCGGCCGAAGCTGTCGCGCGGGCAGGCATTTCGGCCGGCCTCGCGGCATAGGTCCGCGCTTCCGGCTGATAGGCCGGCTTGACCCCGTCATAGCCCGGCTTGACACCGTCATAGCCCGACTTGATGGCGTCATAGGCCGACTTGGGGTCCTCATAGCCGGCATTGTGGGATTCATCGCTATAAGCGGCGCTGCTTGCGGGAGCAGGAGCTACCTCCACCGAATTCATCTCGGTGAGAAGGCTGGAGAATTCCGCGTCGAGATCGTCATAGGCAGGCGTCGCCGGCTTGTCTTCCTCGAAGTGCAGTTCCGGGATGTCGAGATCGTCCGCCAGCGCCACGACACGCTCGGGCACGTCGACTGTCTCGACGTCGGGCATGTCTTCGTAGTGCGAGGACTGTCGCGGTTGCAGCACCGATACCGGAGCAGCAGGGGCGACGGTCTCGACCGGCTCGCTCGAGCGGTAGGACGGCACTGCGGCGGCTGCCTGCGCCGCGGCGTGCGGTGTTATCGAAGCGGTCGGCTGAGCATTAAACGCCGGCTGCTGCGGAACCGGCGTCACGCGGCTCCACGAACGGGTCGGCTCCGTCGGCTCGGAGCGTTCCGCCAGCCAATCGAGAGAATCGCCCTGATCGTGCTGGGAAGCGACCGCGTCGCGCGAATCCAGGCTGTTTGCCAAAGCCGCGTCGAACGCATCATCGTCGAAATCGACATCGCCTTGCGCGGCGACATGCGAGCGCTGATCCTGCTCCTGAAGGTCATCAAGTTGCAGAACGTCGAGGTCCGCATCGGCGGCCTGGACAGCTTCAAGGCGGTGCTGCTCCTCAGGCGTGTGTCCGTCGATATCCCATTCGAGGTCGGCGAGATCGGCCGGCTCCTCATTGGTCTTTGCAACTGCGGCGACGGGCGGTTGAGCGGCGACAGCCGGCTGAGCCGCGACGGGCTCCCTGGCCACCGGCATCGGGCGCGCGGTCATGGCACCCAGCAGCGCATTCAACTCGTCTTCCAGGCTTCGTTCATCCGCGATCGGCGAATCCAACGGCTCAGCCGCAACGGCGGCTGGCGCCATCGGCTGGACCGCAGCGGCGGCAACCTCGGTGACCGGCTCTTCGGCCGTTTCGGCAAACGAGTCGTCCAGGCTCAGGTCGAACCCATCGTCCGGCGTGCCTTCAGGGCTGGAAATCTCGCCCTTCGCCTCCGCAATATCCGCAAGCACATCCTGCGCTTCCGGCTCCTCATAGGCGACCGGCTCATCCGCACGATCCTCATAGGCGACCGGCTCATCGGCACGACTGGCAAAATCCATATCGACATCGGCCATGGCGTCGTCGAAATGGTCGGCAAAATCCTCGCTCGAGATTGCCTGGGCGTTACGCACGGTCGCTTGCGCCGGCATGGGGTACTCGACCGGTTCCGAAGCCGCCGGTTCCGCAGCCGCGTCGGACTGCTCCGCCGCCCAATGGTCGTCGAGCATCATCTCGTCTTCGAGCGAGATCGCAACCGCATCGTCGAACTCAGGATCGGAGGCTGGCTCGACAGCCGCAGGCGTGTCGGCGATGGCCGCGGCGTGCCGGACTTCGTCGGCTTCGTCGTCAACGCGGAAGTCCTGATCGAGCGACGCGGCAAGCTCGTCCTCTATCGGCTGGTCGTCCTCGAAGGGCGAAACGTCTTCGAGCGAACTGGCGGCGGCATTGTCGAAATCAGAATCGAAAGCCGGCTCTACCGCTGGCGCGGTTTCGGCAGTGTCCAAATCCGCATGGCTGGTGACATCCGCATGGCTGGCGACGGGTGCGTGGTCGTCGAGATCCGCCATGTCCAGGTGGAAATCGTCGTCGAGCGACATCGCAAGGTCGTCGTCCACCGCGCCGGCCTCGGCCGTTTCGAACGTCGGCGCATGTGCCTCGACGACCGGAGCGGCGTCGCTGTCGTCAGCGCCGAACTCGCCCATCAGTTCCTTCTCGAGATCGATCTCGAAATCGTCCACTTGCGCCGGCTGGTCGGCGACGGGCGCTTTCGGCTGGACGGGCGCTTGCGGCTTGACCGGCTGGCGCGGGTCGAATCCCATGATCCTGGTCAGTTCCGCGAACGGATCGTCATCAACGATGTCGTTGTTGTCGGCTACTCTCAGCTGGGTTCTGTCTGCCATTATTGTTCCCGAACTCGCACTCATTCGGACGCCATGGACGTCGCGTAGGGTTGGCCCTTACCAGCGCAATGTGGGCAAAAGGTGACAGGTTTTTTAGTCAAACCTAACGCATTTCGGTGGGCGCAGCGGCTCCGATCAACGTCAGGCCGGACGTCAGAACGTCCGAGACAGCCTGCACCAGCCCTAGTCTGGCATGCGTCAATTGTCGGTCGTTAACCTTAACAAAACGTAAGTCTGGATTATCTGTGCCACGGTTCCAGTGTCCGTGGAAACTAGAAGCCAGATCATAAAGGTAAAATGCCAGCCTGTGGGGCTCGAGCGCAAGTGCCGCCGACTCGATCAAACGAGGATATTCTGCAAGCTTGCGGATCAGGCCGATCTCGCCCTCGTCGGCGAGCATAGCGACCGCAGACGCCAGGCTGTTGCGGTCGAAATTGACCTCGCCCAGTTGCTCGCTCGCCTGCCGGAACACAGAATGGCAGCGCGCCGAGGCGTACTGCACATAAAACACCGGATTGTCCTTGGACTGCTCGGTCACCTTGGCGAAGTCGAAATCGAGCGGCGCATCGTTCTTGCGGTAGAGCATCATGAAGCGGATCGCGTCGCGGCCAACCTCCTCCACCACTTCGCGCAGCGTCACGAAGTCACCCGACCGCTTCGACATGCGCACGGGTTCGCCCTCGCGAAACAGCTTCACCAACTGGCAAAGCAGCACGGTAAGCTTCACCCTGTCGCCGGCAATCGCGCGCGCCAAGGCCTCCAGCCGCTTGACATAACCACCATGGTCGGCGCCGAGCACATAGATCAGGTCGACGAAGCCGCGATCGATCTTGTCTTTGAGGTAGGCGACGTCGGCGGCGAAATAGGTGAACGAGCCATCGGACTTGACCAGCGCCCGGTCCATGTCGTCGCCGACGGCGGTCGAACGGAACAGCGTCTGCTCGCGATCCTCCCAATCGTCGGGCTTCTCGCCCTTGGGTGGCGGCAGCTTGCCCTTGTAGATGTGACCCTTCAACGTCAGGTCGCTGATCGCCGAGCGGATCTTCTTGGCGTTGTCGGCGTGCAGCGTACGTTCCGAGAAGAACACGTCGTGATGCACGTTGAGCATCGCCAGATCCTCCCGGATCATCGCCATCATCGCATCGATGGTGCGGTCCTTGACGATGGCCAGCGCCTCGTCATCCGGCATCTCCACCAACGACCGGCCAAACTCCTTGGCCAGTGCCTCGCCGACAGGAACCAGGTAATCGCCGGGGTAAAGCCCTGCCGGGATCTCGCCAATATCGTCGCCAAGCGCCTCGCGGTAGCGCAGCATGACCGAACGGCCGAGCACGTCGATCTGCGAGCCGGCGTCGTTGATGACGTATTCCTTGGTCACGTCATAGCCGGCGAAGGCCATCAGGTTGGCAAGCGCGTCGCCAACCACCGCGCCCCGGCAATGGCCGACATGCATCGGGCCCGTCGGATTGGCCGAGACATATTCGACATTGGTTTTCCTGCCACCGCCAACCGTCGAGCGGCCATAGTTGCGGCCTTCGCCAAGCAGCGCGGTCAGATGCGCCTGCCAGAAACCGTCCCTTAGCCTGAGATTGACGAAGCCGGGCCCCGCGACCTCTGCGGCGGCAACGTCCTTGTCCCCACGCAGCGCCTGCACCAGTCTTTCGGCCAGCGCGCGCGGATTCTGGCCGGTCGGCTTGGCCAGCACCATCGCAGCATTGGTCGCCAAGTCGCCATGGCTGGCATCGCGCGGAGGCTCGACGGCAATGCGCGACAGGTCCGGCGAAACGCCGTCATTGTCTTTTAGATCAAGCGCTTCGACGGCTTTTATGATTCGCGCGGTGAAATCGGCGAAGATGTTCATTTGTTGTACTCTGGGGACTGACTCTGGCGGCTTTGTAGCGAATCCGGCTCGTTGGCCGGCAAAATCGAGCCCGCCCTAGCTCAAATCCGGGGTGCGGTCAAACAAACGCCGATGTTCCTTGAGCGCGTAGGTGTCGGTCATGCCGGCCAGGAAGTCGGCCACGCTGCGCGCCTTGATGCGATCGTCGGCCCGGTCGAGCCCCTCGCGCCAGCCGTCCGGCATGGCGCGCGGGTCGGCGAAATAGACGTCGAACAGATCCCTGACGATCTGCTCGGCGTCGGCGCGCACCCGCATCACCTCAGCATGCCGGTAGAGGTGCTTGTAGAGGAAGGCCTTTAGTTCTTTCTCGAACGCAGCCATTTCAGTCGAAAAAGTCACCATCGTCTCCCCGGCTGCCCTCACCGCGTCCGCGCTCTGCGGCTTGATCCGGTCCAGATTGGCAGTGGTCGAAACAATGACATCCTCGACCATGGCGGTGATCTGGCGCCGCATCAGCTCGTGGCCGGTGCGCACGTCATCGAGCGCCGGATAGCGGGCGCGCACGCCCTTGAGGATCGTTCCTGGCAGCGAGACCGTCTCCAGCATGTCCAGCGTCAGCACCCCTGCGCGCAAACCATCGTCGATGTCATGCGTGTTGTAGGCGATATCGTCGGCGATCGCCGCGCATTGCGCCTCGATGCCGGCAAACCGGTCCAGCTCGAGATCGTGCAGCTCCGAATAATCGCGGATCGCCTGCGGCACCGGCCCTTTCAGGCCTTGGCCATCGCCATTGGTCAGCGGTCCATTGTGCTTGACCAGGCCTTCCAGCGTTTCCCAGGTCAGGTTGAGCCCGTCGAATTCGGCGTAGCGCGCCTCCAGCCTCGTCACGATGCGCAGCGATTGCGCATTGTGGTCGAAGCCGCCCCAGGCGGCCATCTTCTCGTTCAGCGCGTCCTCGCCGGTGTGGCCGAAGGGCGTGTGGCCGAAATCATGCACCAGCGCCACGGCTTCGGCGAGATCCTCGTCGCCGCGCAACGCCCGCGCCAGCGCACGCGCGATCTGCGCCACTTCGATCGAGTGGGTGAGACGGGTGCGATAGTGGTCGCCTTCATGCGCGATGAAGACCTGCGTCTTGTGTTTCAGCCGCCGGAACGCCGTCGAATGAATAATGCGGTCGCGATCGCGCTGGAACGGCGTGCGGGTCGGGCTTTCGACCTCATCGAAAAGCCGCCCGCGCGACTTTGCCGGATCGCAGGCATAGGCGGCGCGTGGCCGATAGCCGAATCCGATGTCGCCCAACTCGTTGGTCATGATCGATGCCGCAATTGATTGGTCTAGTTGACTTGGCCGCTCGCGCTTCATACCTATCATGTGAAACCGAAAGCAAGGTGACGCCCATGGGCGCGGATGCCAAGACTGCCATGAAAGTCGACATGACCGAGGCCGCCGCCAGGCGGATCGCCAAGATTGTCTCTGGCGAAGCTGGCAAGACGGCGCTGCGCGTTTCGGTCGAAGGCGGTGGTTGTTCTGGCTTTTCCTACAAGTTCGACCTGGTCGACACGCGCAACGACGACGACGTCGCCATCGAGAAGGATGGCGCCACGGTGCTGATCGATGATCTGTCGCTGGTCTATATGGGCGGCTCGGTGATCGACTTCGTCGACGACCTGATGGGCCAGTCGTTCCAGATCCGGAACCCGAACGCCGTCGCCTCCTGCGGCTGCGGCACGAGCTTTTCCATATAGAAATGTCTGCGATCGGTGCGGTCCGCCAGATCGCGCTGTCGGCAGGACGTGACCTCGACGTAACGCTGGCATTCTGGCGCGATGTGCTCGGCATGAACCTGCACGCGCGCTTCGATCCGCCGGGCATCGCCTTCATCATGGCCGGCGACGTGCGCTTGCTGTTCACCGACGGCGTACCGGCGGGAACCGTCTATCTCGACATGTCGGGCCTCGACCGTTTCCATGCCGAGGCAAAGGCCGCGGGCGTCCCCTTCACAGCGCCGCCGACGCTTGTGCACAACGACACCGAAGGTCAGTTCGGTCCGGCGGGGGAAAGCGAATGGATGGCCTTTCTAAAGGACCCGGCAGGCAATACGATCGGCCTGGTCGAACGCCATCCGCCGCAAGAACCCCACTGAACAGCATCGAGACCGTCATGAAAATCGTCACCTGGAACATCAACGGCGTGCGCGCCCGCATCGGCAACCTGACCCACTGGCTGACCGAGAGCGCGCCCGACATCGTCTGCCTGCAGGAGATCAAGACGCTCGACGACCAGTTCCCGCGCGCCGAGATCGAGGCGCTTGGCTATAATGTCGAGACCCACGGCCAAAAGGGCTTCAACGGTGTCGCCATTCTGTCGAAACCGCGCTTCGACGAGGTCACCAGAGGTCTGCCCGGCGACGATGCCGACGAGCAGGCGCGTTTCATCGAAGGCGTCTTCTCGACCGACAAGGGCGCGCTGCGCATCGCCTCGCTCTATCTGCCGAACGGCAATCCGATCGACGACGATAAGAAGTTCCCCTACAAATTATCCTGGATGGAGCGGCTGGAGCGCTGGGCACAGGAGCGGCTGAGGCTGGAAGAGGCCCTGGTTCTGGCCGGCGATTACAACGTCATTCCCGAGCCGATCGACGCCAGGTTTCCGGAGAACTGGCTGGGCGATGCGCTGTTCCAGCCGCAGACGCGGCAGGCTTTCCGCCGGTTGCTCAATCTTGGTTTCACCGAGGCGGTCCGCGCGGTCACCGACAGGCCCGACACCTACACGTTCTGGGACTATCAGGCCGGCGCCTGGCAGAAGAACAACGGCATCCGCATCGACCATCTGCTGCTGTCGCCGGAAGCCGCCAACCGCTTTTCGGCGGCCTCGATCGAAAAGCATGTGCGTGCCTGGGAAAAGCCGTCCGACCACGTGCCGGTGGCGATCGATCTCGCGCTGCAGCCGGCCTGACAGGAGAACCCCTGTCCAGGAGGCCCTAACGCCGGGCACGCAAGGCGTTTGACCTCATATAGCCACATTCCGGCGCATGATGGGGGATCATCATGGCGGCCGGGGTTCCCATGACCATTCGAATTGCTCTTTGTCCGATCGGCTTGGCATTTGCCATGGCCGCGGTCGTGCCGGCTTTCGCCGCCCCCGAATGTCTTGCCAATGGAAAATCGTATCCGGTCGGTCAGGTCGCCTGCCTGACGGTCGCCGACCAGAGCCATCTGGCCCGCTGCGACATGGTGCTCAACAACACGTCGTGGACCAAGGTCGGGGACAGCTGTCCTGAAAACACGATGGCGCCGCATCTCCATGTGACGCCGATCTCAACGCCGGCCCCCAGCATGGTGCCGACGGAACCGACCGAGAATTGATCAAAATCGAGCGCTTCCGGTAAGGCCAGCGCAGCCGCGAGACTACTGGTCCGCGCTGCCGCCCTTGGTGAGGATGTCATCGGCCAGCGAGATCGCGGTGCGGCGGTCGGCTTCGCCGGCGGTGGCAAATGCCTCTTCCTGCATGCCGCGGATCCACGGCTGGTCGGCCGGCGAAGCGCGTTCAAGCGCAGCCGTCATCATCGCCAGGCCGCGAACGATCTTGCCGCTCTGGAACAACAAATGGCCGAGCGTCGCCTGGGCGCCGGCATGGCCCTTCTCGGCGGCAAGCTGGAACCAGCGCCCGGCCTGCTTGACGCTGGCCTTCACGCCGCCCTCGCCCTTCAGGAACATCTGACCCATCTCGAACTGCGCGTTCGGATTGCGGTAGTTGGCGGCGGCGCGCATGTAATATTCCTGGGCCGCCACCTCGTTCTCGGTGACCGGGCTGCCTGGAATGCCCTTGCGCAGATAATCGCCAAGCGCCACCAGCGCGTCCGAGACATAGCTTTCCTCGGGCGAGCCGGGCTCGACGTCCTGGTCGACGATCTCCGAGAAGAACTTGAACGCCTCATAGTCGTCGCGCGCCACGCCGTCGCCCTCGGCATACATGCGGGCAAGCTTCCAGGTGGCGCCGATCTGGCCGTTCTCGGCGGCGTATTTATAGGCCTCGGCGGCCTGTTCCTTGTGGCCGTTCTTGTAGGCGGAAAAGCCGAATTGGAACACCGCCCATGGGCTGGATTGCGGCTTCACGCCGGTCTTGTCGTCGAACACCTTGTCGTCAAAGGCCATAGCCTGGCCCACGGCGCCAAAGGTCGCGCCAAAAGTGGCGAACACGACCAGTGCCGAAAAGACAGACGACCTCAACAACTCAGATGTCCGCATAACAATGTGTTTCTTTCGCACCGCCCGGATGGGTGACCGCGCCATCGCGCGCCGGCCCTACCGTCTGTGCATATTTCCATATCGCGCCCGACTGATAGTCGGTCGTGCGCGCCTTCCAGGTCTTTGCCCTCGCCGCCAGTTCGCTATCGGGCAACGCCACGTCGATCGTGCCGTTCACCGCGTCGATCGAGATCACGTCGCCATTCCGGAGCAGCCCGATCGGGCCGCCCACGGCTGCCTCGGGTCCGACATGGCCGATGCAGAAACCGCGCGTCGCGCCCGAAAAGCGCCCGTCGGTGATCAGCGCAACCTTGCCGCCCATGCCCTGGCCGTAGAGGGCCGCCGTCGTCGACAGCATCTCGCGCATGCCTGGGCCGCCGCGCGGCCCCTCGTAACGGATGACGAGCACCTCGCCTTCCCTGTAATTGCGCTTCGTCACCGCTTCGAAACATTCTTCTTCCGAATCGAAGCAGCGCGCCGGGCCGGAGAACTTCAGCTCCGACATGCCTGCGACCTTCACGATCGCGCCTTCAGGGGCGAGGTTTCCCTTCAACCCCACGACACCGCCGGTTTGGGTAATGGGTGTGTTGGCCGGGCGGACCACATCCTGATGTTCATTCCAGGCAACGTGCTCCATATTTTCGGCCAAAGTGCGGCCGGTCACCGTCATGCAGTCGCCATGCAAATAGCCGTGGTCGAGCAGCGTCTTCATCAGGAGCGGAATGCCGCCGGCCTCGAACATGTCCTTGGCTACATATTTGCCGCCCGGCTTGAGGTCGGCGATGTAGGGCGTCCTCTCGAAGATTTTCGCCACGTCAAACAGGTCGAACTTGATGCCGGCCTCGTGGGCGATCGCCGGCAGGTGAAGTGCTGCGTTGGTCGAGCCGCCGGTGGCCGAAACCACGGTCGCCGCATTTTCCAGCGCCTTCAACGTGACGATGTCGCGCGGCCGGATGTTCTTGGCAATCAGTTCCATAATCTTTTCGCCCGAGGCGAAATTGAAACGGTCGCGCATCTCGTAAGGCGCTGGCGCGCCGCAGGAATAGGGCAGCGCCAGGCCGATCGCCTCGGCGACGGTGGCCATGGTGTTGGCGGTGAACTGGGCGCCGCAGGAGCCGGCCGAGGGACAGGCGACCTGCTCGATTTCAAGCAGCTCGGTGTCACTGATCGCGCCGACCGAATGCTGGCCGACCGCCTCGAACACGTCCTGCACGGTGATCTGGCGGCCGCGATAGCTGCCGGGCAGGATCGAGCCGCCATAGATGAAGATCGACGGCACGTTGAGACGCACCATGGCCATCATCATGCCGGGCAGCGACTTGTCGCAGCCGGCCAGGCCAACCAGCGCGTCGTAGCAGTGGCCGCGCATGGTGAGTTCGACCGAATCGGCGATGACCTCGCGCGACACCAGCGACGACTTCATGCCCTGGTGGCCCATGGCGATGCCGTCGGTGACGGTGATGGTGCAGAATTCGCGCGGCGTGCCGTTGGCGGCCGCGACGCCCTTCTTGACCACTTGAGCCTGGCGCATCAGCGAAATGTTGCAGGGCGCGGCCTCGTTCCAGCAGGACGCGACGCCGACCAGCGGCTGCGCAATCTCGGCCGCCGACAATCCCATCGCATAGAGATAGGACCGGTGCGGCGCACGCGCCGGACCGACGGTCACATGGCGGCTCGGGAGCTTGGCCTTGGAAATAACTTTGGCGTCCATACTCTTCCTTGCCGCGGGCGGTGCGGCCTGCCCCATCGCCGAGCCTTTTAGCGCGTGTCCCGAGACAAGATCGAGGTGCGCCGGGTTTATGGCGGGAAATGGGCAATTTCCCTAGCCTGACTTTTAGCGCAGGGGTTGTTCAGAAAGTGTTGCCAAAACGTCACAATCGCACGAGGCGAAAGCGCTGCGGCTTATCTGCAACCCAGCGTGGATGCCAGGTCCCAAACGGCGCCGCCCAAACAAAAAAAAGCCGGGCAATGCCCGGCCTTTTTTCTTTTCACTTCAGATGGTTACCACTTGACCTTCAAGGAAGTGGAGATCGCCGAAACAAGATCATTGCCAAAGTCTGCCGTGTATTCGGTACCGTAGGTAACGCCGTCACTGCCGACGACCGAATGGATCGATCCGCTGGTAAGCACGCCCAGCGCGCCACCGAGACGAACTTCGATGTTCTGGGTCGGCGTGTAGGCCACGCCGCCGCTCACCGTCCAGGTGTCGGTCTGCGCGCTCAGGCCGGTGGTCGTACCACGATCCCAGGTGAGAACCGCCGCCCCGCTCCACTGATCGTTGAATTTATGGCCGATGCCGCCGGAAACCGTCCAACCATCGCGATAGAGCAAATCAAGCGAGGTGGCGCGCACAGGGCTGGTCGTCGCGCAGGCAATGAGCCCCTGGGTCGAGGTCGGGCAGAACGGAATGCTCTGCAGATCGCTCCAATTCACCCACTTGATGGATCCAAAAGCCAACCAGCCGGGAGCGATGCCTGACTGAAGCTTGAGTTCAACAGAGTCCGGAACCTGCGAAGAACCATAGACGTCAGTGACGTTGCCAAGTAGCGGATTTGCGGGATTGATAAGCCCAGGCACCTGGGTCAAATCAAGCGTTCCGCTCAAATTGTCGAGCTTGACGGACGAATTGTAGACCAGGCTGGCGCGCAAAGCGATGTCCGGGATCTCATAGGCGACACCAGCACGCCATCCCCATCCATCTCCTTCGAGATCAAGGCGGCCAATGCCTGTGCCGAGAAAGGCGGGAATGGGAGCAACCAACTGTTCCTTGAAACCCGAAACATCTTCATGGAACACGCCGCCGATGAAGCGAAACTGACCTTTGCTGAGGTCCATTTTGTAAGAACAGGTCGCGCTAAAGGCTTTGCTTTCTACCTTCGTCTCGACATTGCTTTGTGCACCCGCCCAGTTCGCACCAGGATTGCTGAAGGCACCGATCGGCTGGGAATAGTCGCCCAGGCAATCGACCGGTCCCATGCCGATCTTGATGCCGCCGTAGGGCACCCAATAGCTTTCGGTATCGCGCGCCGTGCTGGATTTGCCCAGCGCATTGAGATTACCGTCGGTTGGATCCGTATCCGTTGCATTCTTCAGGTCCCGCTGCGGCATCACATAGGTGCCGGAAAGCTCGCCTGTGACCTGCGCCGGATCGAACAGCAAGTCGATGTCGTAGCCGCCGCGCTCCAGGCCGCCAGCATGCGCCGAGTTCATCGCCGTCCCGATCAAAGCCAGCGAAAAGCACCCCGCCCCCAGCAGTGCTTTATGTCGCAAAATAGTCATGAATGTCCTCCCCGAATTCGAGTGCGCCAAGCTAGAGCCAATTCAGGTTAACGCTGCAATAACGAATTCCTGGGGCGTACATGTACATGTTCGCCAAGCGCATTTTCGACACAAAACAAGCCACTGCCGTTAGCCCAAAAAACCGCTTCCGGAGTGTGTGTCGCCCTCAAAACGCGAGAAAAATCCGCCCAAAAGGCTCAAAAATATATGTTTTTGGGGATCCAGGGCCCCATTGTTACATTATGGCAACAATGGGGCCAAAACTTTCCGTTTACGTCAACATTAACGCAGCGGAATGCCTATTTTCGAGGCAAGAAGGTCTGATTTCGAAGCCGCCGAGGCGCCACGAATCTGCCCTCAACCAGCGTCGCGAACCCTCGTCAACGCCACCGAAAGCTTGTCCTGCGTGTCGCGGTACTCAGCGAGCTTTTCGCGCTCGGCATCGACGATCTCGGCCGGCGCGCTGGCGACGAATCTCTCGTTCGACAGCTTCTTGTGCAGGCGCGCGATTTCCTCGGTCACCTTGGCCAGTTCCTTCTGCAGCCGTGCCGCTTCGGCGGCGAGATCGATCAGGCTGCCAAGCGGCAGGCAGATCGTCGCCTCGTTGAGCACGATCTGCGCCGAGCCTTTTGGGGCGACATCGGCCAGCGAGATGTCGCCGACCCGCGCCAGCCGCTTGATCGCCGAGTCTTCGCGAACAAGCCGTTCGCGGGTCACTTCGTTGGCGCCGACCACGACCAGCGGCGCGATCGCCGCCGGCGGCACGTTCATCTCCGAGCGCACCGAGCGGATGCCCGAGACGAGATCGACCAGCCAGTTGATGTCGGCGGCAGCCTCTGCGTCCTCGAAGTCCGGCGACGGCCACGCCGCATGGCACAGCAGCGAGGCGCGTTCCTTGCCTTCGCCAGCGGTCTGCGCCCACAGTTCCTCGGTCATGAACGGCATCATCGGATGCAAGAGCTTGTAGATCTCGTCGAGCACGAAGGCGACGCAGGCGCGGCTTTCGGCCTTGGCCGCCTCGTCCGTGCCCATGAACACCGGCTTCAGGAGTTCCAGGTACCAGTCGCAGAACAGGTTCCAGACGAACCGGTAGGCCGACCCAGCCGCCTCGTTGAAGCGGTATGAGGTGATGCCGTCGGTGATCTCGCGCGCCGCCCGCGTCAGTTCGGTGAGGATCCAGCGGTTGACCGCAAGCTTGGCATCGTTCAACCAGAAATCGTCGTTGCGCGCGACTTCGTTCATCTCGGCAAAGCGCGTCGCGTTCCACAGCTTGGTGCCGAAATTGCGATAGCCGGCGATGCGCGCCGGATCGAGCTTCACGTCACGGCCTTGCGCCGCCATCACCGTCAGCGTGAAACGCAACGCGTCGGCGCCGTATTCGTCGATGAGGTCGAGCGGATCGATGACGTTGCCTTTCGACTTCGACATCTTCTGCCCGTTCTTGTCGCGCACCAGCGCATGGACATAGACCGTGTGGAACGGCTCCTCGTCCATGAAATGCAGGCCCATCATCATCATGCGGGCGACCCAGAAGAAGATGATGTCGAAGCCGGTGACCAGCACGTCCGTCTGGTAGTAGGTCTTCAGCTCGGGCGTCTCACCGGGCCAGCCCAACGTCGAGAACGGCCACAGCGCCGACGAGAACCAGGTGTCGAGCACATCCTCGTCGCGGATCAGGATCTCGCCCGGCTTGAAGTTCTCGAGCTTGTCTTCGACCCAGGCCTTCCACGGCCCTTCCAGCGCCAGATAATATTCGATCGCCGCACCCAGCGCCTCTTCTTCGGTCTTCTCGACGAAGACGCGCCCGTCCGGACCATACCAGGCCGGAATCTGGTGACCCCACCACAGCTGGCGCGAGATGCACCAGGGCTGGATGTTTTCCATCCAGTCGAAATAGGTCTTCTCCCAGTTCTTCGGCACGAAATTGGTTCGCCCCTCGCGCACCGAGGCGATCGCCGGCTTGGCCAGTTCCGCCGCGTTGGCATACCATTGCTCGGTCAGGAACGGCTCGATCGGCACGCCGCCGCGGTCGCCATGGGGCACCGCATGGCGATGCGGTTCGACCTTTTCCAGGAAGCCGCCTTCTTCCATCAGCTCGACGACCTTCTTGCGCGCGACGAAGCGGTCGAGGCCGTTGAGTTCATCCCAGACCGCCTGACGCTCCGGCGTCACCTCGAGACCGGCGAGAAAATCCTCATTGTCCTTGAGGCTTATCGCCGCCGCGACGGTGAGGATGTTGATCGCCGGCAGCTTGTGGCGCTTGCCGACCTCGAAATCGTTGAAGTCGTGCGCCGGCGTGATCTTGACCGCGCCCGAGCCCTTCTCCGGGTCGGAGTACTCATCCGCCACCACCGGGATCTTGCGGCCGACGATCGGCAGGACGATGTTCTTGCCGACCAGATGCCGGAAACGCTCGTCGTCGGGGTGAACGGCAACGGCCGTGTCGCCCAGCATTGTCTCGGGGCGCGTCGTCGCCACGGTGATGAAGGTTTTCGGATTTTCCGGGTCGAAGACCTGGCCCTCGATGGGATAGCGGAAGTGCCAGAGATTGCCGTTGACCTCGTGCTGCTCGACCTCGAGATCGGAGATCGCGGTGAGCAGCTTGGGATCCCAATTCACAAGGCGCTTGTCCTTGTAGATCAGCCCCTCCTTGTAGAGCGTGACGAACACTTCGAGCACCGCCTTGGACAGGCCCTCGTCCATGGTGAAGCGTTCGCGCGACCAGTCGGCCGAGGCGCCGAGCCGCTTCAGCTGGTTGAAGATCGCCCCGCCCGATTCGTCCTTCCACTCCCACACTTTTTCGATGAACTGCTCGCGCGTCAGGTCGCGGCGGTGGATCTGCTTTTCCATCAGCTGGCGCTCGACCACCATCTGCGTGGCGATGCCGGCATGGTCCATGCCCGGCTGCCACAGCACGTTCTTGCCGCGCATGCGCTCGAAGCGCACCAATATGTCCTGCAGCGTGTTGTTGAGCGCGTGGCCCATATGCAGCGAGCCGGTCACGTTCGGCGGCGGGATGACGATGGTGAAGGCTTCCGCCCCCTCCTCGGCCCCGGCGCCGGCGCGGAACGCGTCGGCGTCTTCCCAGACTTTGGCGATCTTCGGCTCGACGGTTTTTGCGTCGTAGGTCTTTTCAAGCATGGGAAAATGGTCCGCGCTGTCGGGAGTTTTGCTGGTCCGGTGTAAATCGGAAGGTTTTGGCCAAGTCAACCGCAGGGGCTGCCTCGGACCCTCAACGTCAATTAGATACGGCCTGGATCAGGTCAAGGAGACCCACTTCCATTCCATCGATCAGATTGGCAGGGCCTGTTCCTCGGGGAAAGCCGCAGCGCGCCACGCCTTGACCGGCAGGTGCCGCCGCAATACGCTGCCAACGCTGCTGTAGGGCGCATCGGCTTCCGGCCGGAGGGGCATTGCCCGCCTACGCCACCTCAACCCTGCAACGCGCCCATGCCGACCCTCGAACACCACAAGAAACAGGCCAAGCTCTATCTCAAATGGCATCGCGAGCGGTACTATCCCGTCGCGGCTGTGATTGAATGGCTCTTGCCGCGTTTTCGCGATCTCAGCGACAGCGAGATCCTCGATCACGGCTTCAAGCTTGCCGATGCCCAGGAACTCGTCGCCAGGAAGTCAGGTTTCGAGAGCTGGCAGGCGCTGAAGGAAGGCCTTCAAACCGTGACCCATCGTGCAGCACCAGACGCAGCAAAACCGCATCTCGCCTTTGCCGAGCCACAGCTCTTTGTCTGCGACATCGCAGCGGCCTGTGATTTCTACCGGCAAAAGCTCGGCTTCGAAACGCGCTTCACCTGGGCGAGCCACCCTTCTACGCCCAGATCATCCGCGATGCTGCAAGGCTCAACCTGCGCCATGTCGACAAGCCGCCATTAGCCGCCAATTCGGCCGATGACCTGCTGGCGGCGACGATCATACTCGACAACATCAAGGCGCTGTTCCTGGAGTTTCAGGCAGCCGAGGCTCCCTTCCACCAGACATTGAGAACCGAACCATGGGGTGCCCGCACGTTCATCGTCAGGGATCCCGACGACAACCTCATTTGCTTCGCGACCAGCGCGGGCTGACCTCATCGACAAAAACGCCGCCTCGCGGGCGACGTTTCGAGGGTGATGGCAATTGAGACTACTGCGCCCCGCGCGCCACGCGCTCGATCTCCTCGCGCACCAGCCGCTCGACCAGTGTCGGCAGATTGTTGTCCAGCCAATCCTGCAGCATCGGCCGCAGCATCTCTTCGGCCATCTCGTCGAATGTCTTCTTGCTGCGGCTGGCAAACGCATCGGATAGCTCGCCAAAGGCGGCGGCAACCTGCCGGCCCGTGTGCTCGGAAACGATGGCCGGACGCGGCGCATCGCTGGCCACCGCCGGTCGCACCACGCTTGCGCCTGGATGAGACGGCTGGGGGGCTGCTTCGGCAGTCGGCTCGTCCCTCGGAGCCTCCACCGGCGGTTGGACGACCGGCTTAAGGGCCTCGCCTTTGTCCGGCACCGCTTTGGCCCGCTCACCGACAGCGGCGGTCCCGCGCCGCCAATCGGCAACGGGGGCGTCGGCGACAGGACGCACTGCTGGCGAGTCGGCCATGACCGGCGGCGTCGGCTCGGCGGCGACCCGGGCGCTGACTTCAGCAAGTGTCATCGATGGCTTTGCCGGGGTTGGCTCCGGGCGCATCGGCGTTTCCATCCGCGCGATCACGGGCTCGACTGCCGGCAATTGTGCCTGGACTTCCGCCAGCGTCACCGGCTTCTTGATCTCTGGGGCGGCCTGCAGGTCGGCTCGGAATGCCTCGACGTCGGCAACTGCACCAGCGCTCGCCGCCGGCTCCAGATCCTGGCGCAGCTCATCGGCGTCACCCGGCTGCTTGCGGCCGCCGTCGCTGTCCTCGATGATCCTCCTGATGGAAGCCAGTATCTCTTCCATGGAAGGTTCGCGCTGTGCGCTGCTTGCCGTTGCCATCGTCACATCCGCCGCCCTTGTGACCCGTTGCAGATTTCCGCTCCGGCAAGGCCGGATCGAATCATGACGACAGCGTAACCGACGGATCGCCGCACGAGAATCCCCAATCTGGGGACTTGTGGGATTTCAACAGATTAGACCAGATCCCGAACCGATGGGCAGCGAGGCCAAAGACCAAGCTCAGGCAGGAGGGACCGAAAAGTCCGAGCCGAACCTCTCAGCGGCCGTCCGGCGTACGCAGGCCGAACCATTTGTCCTTGACCGCGTTGTAGTGCTCTTCAGGTCTGTACTTCGTCACCTGCAAGCCAAGGCGGTCGACGGACAGGCGGCCGGTCGCCTGCAGGATGGCATAGCTCGCCACCACCACATCATGTTCAAAGCCAGCCTGGTTGATCTCCGCGGTGATGACCGTCGCCTGTGCGTTGAGGACATCGAGCGTGGTGCGCTGGCCGACATTGCGTTCTTCGATGACGCCGCTCAGTGCTAGCTTCGCGGCCTCGATCACCTGCTTGTTGGCCGTGAGCTGTTGCTGCGCGGCAGTGTACTCGGTCCAGGCGGCGGTGACGGCCTGGCGCACCTGGTCGCGACTGACGTCGACCTCGATGCGGGCCTGGCTGAGCGATTCCTTGTCCTGGCGCACAATCGCCGATTTACGGCCACCGGAATAGATCGGGATGCTCAGCGTGGCCCCGATGTTGGCCGAATTGGTGGTGCCGTCCTGCGACGCGAAGGCGCCCGGTACAGTATTGCGATAATCGCTCGAAACACCCGCGCTTGCAGTCAGCTGCGGCAGCAGCGCGCCTTCGGCCGACTTCACCGAAAACGCGGCCGCGTCGACCAGATGCTGGGTGGCAAGGATGGCCGGGTGCTCGTTCGCGGCCACCTCGACGGCAGCTGCGAGGCTCGACGGCAACAGTTTTGCCACCGGGGAAGCGGCTTTGAGCTTGCCCGGTTCGTCGCCGACGATCTGGCGATAGCTTGCGGCACTGGACAACGCTTGCGCACGGGCGGCGCTCAACGATGCCACGGCGGCGGCCCGCGAAGCGTCGGCCTGCGCGACGTCGGTACGCGTGCCTTCACCAACCTCAAAACGCGAACGCGCCGCGCGCGCCGTCTCGGTCAGGAATTGCAGGTTCTGCTCGGTCAACACGGCGATCTGGCGGTCGCGAATCACGTTCATATACGCCTGGGCCGCGCTGAACAGCGTGTTCTCTTCGGTGTTGCGCAGGGTTTCGACAGAAGCGCGGACCTGCGCTTCGGCGGCGGCGACATTGTTCCTGGTCTGAAAACCGTCGAACAGCGTCTGATTGATCTGGACGCCAAAATTGCCGGTGGTCAGCCGCACGCTTGAGTTCGTTCCGTTGAGATGGCTGCTGGAATAGTCGATGTCCGCCGACCCGTTGATGGTCGGGCGCCATCCCGACTTGGCGATGGCGACGCTCTCGTCGGTGACGCGGACGCCGGCCCGGGCCGAATTCAGCGAAGAGTTGTACTGATAGGCCTTTGCCAGCGCACCAAGGATCGATTCCGCCGAGGCCGAGAATGGAGAAAGCGCGGTCGCGGAAACGAGGACGGCGGCGAAAAGACTCTTGCGTATAGGCAGGACCATGTATCCCTCATTCGTTGTCCATGGGAACCACGCCACACCGGCTTCTCCTTCTTGAGCAGCCGGCGCCGCGTGTTCAATGTTCCCTGCTGCTCAGCCCCAAAGTGCCCCCAGTTTTGTGGACCAGCAACGATTTCAAACACAAGCGACCATGACAACGCCTATCCTGCAAGGCAAAATCATTCAGAATTCGAAGGCGCGAATACGTTCAAATCCCGGTAGTGGCTTAATTGCCGCATTAAATGCGCGTCTTCCGGTTACAACCCCCCCCGCTCTAAAAAAAAGCCGGGCCACGCCGGAATTGCCCTGGCCTTCGACGGCGACGAGTCGGCCGCCTTCGGCAAGCTGGTCCAGCAGCGGCGCCGGCACGTCCGCGACGCTGCCGCCAATGAAGATGACGTCATAGGGCGCGCGGGCGGCATGTCCTTGCGGCAACGCCCCCTGGACAACGGTCACATTGCCGCAGCCCAGCGATGAAAGCGTCGATCTGGCGGTCTCGGCCAGCGCCGAATCGCTTTCGAGCGCCACCACGGACTTCGCGAGCCGAGACAGGATAGCCGAGGCGTAGCCGGTGCCGCAGCCGACATCGAGCGCCGAATCGGCCGGGCTGATCTCGGCCAGTTGCATGAGCTTGGCCAGCGGCGAGGCTTCCATGAGATAGCGCGCGCCGTCCGCGCCGGCGGCAATGCGGATGTCCTCGTCGATATAGGCGAGATCGCGCTGTTCGGCGCCGACAAAGAGCTCCCTTGGCACGACGAGCATCGCTTCGAGCAATGGCGCGCTGGTCACATCGGTGGTGCGAACCTGGCCGTCGACCATCTTGACGCGAAGCTCGGAGAAATCAGCGCTCATGTTCCAACCAATCCGCTTGCCGCGCCAGAACCGCGGTTCATTACGATCGGAACTTCAGGCCCCAGCGCTGGTGCGCGGGGGCCCGGGCATTGGAGGCCTCGCCCGGAATCGAACCGGGGTGCAAGGATTTGCAGTCCTCTGCGTAACCACTCCGCCACGAGGCCTCATTGCTCCCGGCGTTCCACCCGGTTCCAATAGGTTGCGGCGAAAATGCCGTCAAGCGGCCACCCGTGCATTCCGAACGGTTTCCTCTCGCCGGTTTGGGCAGCATCCCGCCAAATCCCAGGCCCGGGCCTCACGACCATACGTTAGCTGCTCGTTAAGCATGGCTCGACGCCGGAAGAAACTCATTCAGCAGCCCATACGTTGAACACGGCGGGAGACATGCCATGCGTCGGACAACGGCAGCAAAAGGCAAGGCAGAGGACAAGAATAATGCGGCGTCCGGCCTGTCGCTGCCGCAGTGCGAAGAGCTCTTGCGCTACGCCATTGACCGCCTGTGTATCGGGAGCGCGAGCAGCCTGTTGCCGCATGACCGGGCAAAGCTCGCCTCGGCGGCTGCGATTCTCAAGCAGATCCGCGAAGCGCTGGAAGAGCACGCCGGCCTCTGAGGCCGCGCGCTGTCGACCTCAATCCGGTCGGCGGCGCCGTTCCCACCAGACAACGAAGCGGCGCCTGTGGCGTCGGACCATGGCGAATTCATAGGACAGCACCAGCAATCCAAGCGGAACCATCCAGAAGCCGAGGATCGGGAGGAAACCGAGAATGCCGCCGATGGTCAGCACGATACCGATGGTGATTCTGAGCCCGCGCGAGCGCGGCATTTTGAACTCACGCCCGAAAACCGAGATTTTCCGCGCTGGCATCTGGTTGTCTTGTGCTGTCATCGTCTCGAAAGATTAACCCTTTTGACCGTTCAGGAGCATCGTTGAATCTAAGCCGCAACCGCGCTTTCGGTTCCATATCCCCAGCAAGACGGCTAATATGAGGGCATCCGCGAACGATTGCGAGAAACCCCTGAGCGAAAAAGCCTCGGAAAAATGCGAAATGCTTCTTTGCAAAGCGGAAAAGGGTTTGCTATAGGCTGCGCCACTCACATGAGAGCCTCTGTTCCCCGGTAGCTCAGTGGTAGAGCAACCGGCTGTTAACCGGTTGGTCGCTGGTTCGAATCCGGCCCGGGGAGCCAAATCTTTTCAAGCACTTACCCGAAATCGCTCTACCGCCATTCTGGTGGCAAATTCCCTTTGGGCTACACCTAGGGCTACATTTGACACACAGGCCATTCCGCTATGAGAGAGATGCGCCCTTTCTATCGTGTATTCACCTTGACCAAACGGGAGGCAGCGGTTCAACAGATAGAGGCAGCAATAGCTGCCTTCCACGCGGGCCAATTCGCTCTCACCATAACTTTGGCCGGTGCTGCGGAAGATATGGGGCCTGAGAAAGAGGGCGGCCTTTGGGTCAGCATTCGGGACAACCCAACTCGGCCAGTCGAGAGAAACAAGGATTGGATCAGGCGTCTCAACGAGACGCGCGACTGGCTCAAGCATGACAGACCCGAAGAAACCAGGGCTTTGGTCGCATTCGAAGCCGGCTTGTTCATCTTGCGGGCGATGGACAAGTGGGAGCCCTGGACGCCAACGATGATCGCCTTCAAGGATCTGTGGTTCTCCTCGCCCAAACTGATGCGCCCCGAAGATTATTCTCCCGAACAGTAAAAGCCCGCCACCGTGAGGCAGCGGTCTCTAAGCGTGGTAGAAGGTTTGTCGGGGACACTGACACGGACGGAGGCCGTTATGAAAATCTCGATGTCCCTTGTAGCGATGATAGTACTCTCTGTGCTCTGCCTTCCGGCCAACGCCGCCAAAACCAACACCGACCACATAGGGCTGACACCAGAGCAATTTGGCAACCTCACCCCAGATCAACAGGCCGCAATTAGAATCTGCAGAACTAAAATCAGAGCTGCAGGAAAAGGGCCCAACCCCGCTTTCATGCAAAGCTGCCGGAAGAACCCTGGGAACCTTAAAGCCAACAACGGAGGAAGAGGTTTCGCAGGTCCAAAGCGCAAGGCGTTAATGAAGGCGCACAGCCATCAGGCAAGACTGCGTTACGAACGGTTACATGCCCCAAGAATGAGCCCGCCACCGTGAGGCAGCGGGCGCTAGTTCGGGAGGAGGTCGGGCGTCCCCTTTGCCCGTGAACAACGGTACGCCTCGCTTAGTTGGATAATAAGCTCGCTCCGGTTGAAGCTCTGCATATTCAAGCTGCGTGACTTTTCTGCCACAAGAGAAAGCCCGCCACCGAAGCAGCCAGGGAGTCTCGCCATCACGAATCCGCGATATTCGGGATGAACGATGGTCTGAAAAGCGTTTGTGCTTTCATGCCGGGTGCTCGCAAACCCGAGCGCCCTCCTGAAACCCGGATACTTTTAGGAGAATACCCATGAAGTATTTCCTCGCGTCGATGACGGCTGCTGGCCTATTCGTAGCCTCCACAATCGGCATGGCCTTGGCGGGCAATGTCCATACGGTTACGGGCACGACTGGTCAGCCCAACCAAACGATAGGCACTGATCAGACAGGAAGTGCCACCCCTGGCCACGCCAGCACCGCTCCAGGTTCAGCCTTCAATCCGGATGGAGTTGCGGACTCAAAATACGCAGGTACCCAGCCGCAGAACTCCAACAATCCTAAGAGCGTATCTCAGTACGACGTGGCCGGCTTCCAGCAGTCGCACAACCACTAGGTGACTGCTCTGCGGTCCAAAAAAAGCCCGCCACCGTGAGGCAGCGGGCTTGAGCAGCGGAAAAGTTTGCCGCCGTTACAGCGACACCAGCACTTCCTGCGACTGCGGGTCGTTCTCCCATGTCAGCGTCTCGCCGTCGCATTGATCCGGCTCCGCGTCGTGGCCGTCCTCATCGTCGCAGTTGTCCAGTTCGCGGTCGTCGCACTCCATGTGACTGCCCGGGCGCTCTCCCGGCCACCTTTCGGCGCAGTGCTCGACCTGGCCGGCTACCTTGCCACGAAGAGATTGCTCGCAATGCATTTATGGACCGGGCAATAATCTGTGTCGGTCGTCGGCACGCCTGCGCCAGTAGCCACCTCGCCAGGACCGCATTGCTTCTGCCCGCTGACATAGAGGTCGTAGCGCGTCAGGCTGAGGTTGAATATGGAGCGGTAGCGAATGACGGTGGTGCCGTCCTGCTTCAGTAGTGCCTGAACTTCGGCGCAACTCAGGCCGGCGATATCCCTGCGCTCTTGCGCTTGAGCCTGCACCGCGAGGAAGAGTAACGGAATTGCAATCGCGATCGGTTTCATGGCGCCCCACCAGCGTTTTCGCCCGACCGATGGTGTAGACTTGGCCAACCGATATGAAAAGCCCTCTGCCTTTGGCCTCGCCAAAGGATGACATGCGTTCCGATAGGCGGCGGGCTTTTGACACAGGACTGGCCGGTCGGAATGGGCTTGGGAGATCCGGCCGATGCATTAAACGACAGCTTCAGAAATTTGTTCCGCCGGCCATGGCGAAGTTTTCTAGGGCGCCTTCGGCGGCAGGATGTACAGCGTCATGGCGAAGATCATATAGACCATCAACAACAATACGCCGACGAACCATGCCGACCGCCCGCTATTGGTGACGAACATCGCGGTGAGGGTCGCGAGGAGCACCATCACCACGGCACCCGGCCAGAACTGCAGGTCCATGGGTGACGGACCAAGCACGTAGCTCAGCAGGACCAGAACAGGCGCCACGAACAGCGCGATCTGGGAAGCGCTCCCGAGCGCGATACCCACGCTCAAGTCGAGCCGGTTCTTGCGCGCGCCGGAAAACGCCGAGGCCATTTCGGCGGCGCCACCAACTAGCGCGACTACGATGAAACCGACAAAGGCCGGGGTCATTCCGAAAGCTTCGGCTGCCTTTTGCACGGACTCGACGAAGATCTCGCTGACCAGCGCCACGAGTATGGTGACACCCGCCAGCGTGGCCAGGGCCAGTCCAATCGGCCACGGTTCTTCGCCTTCCTGGCCATGCTCCGCTCCGGAGAAGACCTCACGGTGCGTTCTGAGCGTGAACAACAGCCCCAGGCCGTATCCCACGATCAGCAGAATGGCCAGGCCGAGGCTGAGCTTCTGGGTAACTGCTGATCCCGAGTCCTCGGCGACCGCCGAAGGCATCACCAGGGCGATCGTGGCCAGGAAAAGCAGAGCTGACTGAAGACGCGCGCTTGCCTGGTTGAACTCCTGGAGGTGGTATTTGAGCCCGCCAAGTAGAAACGAAGCGCCCAGCATGAAAAGCGTGTTGGTGACGATCGCGCCCGCGATGGATGCCTTCACCAACGTATACTCGCCAGCGCGCAGGGCGGCCAGTGCGATGACCAGCTCGGTCAGATTTCCCAGGGTGGCATTGAGTAGCCCGCCGGCGGCATCACCCGTCTTGGCGGCAACGGATTCGGTAGCGTGACTCAGCAACCCCGCCAGCGGCACGATGGCAAGCACAGACAAGACAAAGAGCGCCGTGTGGGCTTCGGGAGTGAATTTCGCGGCGGCGAACACCACCGGCACAGCGATCAGCAACCATAGCATAGGGCTATCGCGAATCTCCTTTAGAAGGGGGCTCAACTGTTTACTCCTGTTCGGTCACCAGACGGATTGATCTTTGCCCTGACAATGCACTTGGTTACGGGTAGCGATCATAAGATCCGCCGGGGCGGATAGCCGAAAACTCACGCGACAGCCGGATTTGCCGTCCTCGATGATACCAGCGCGCTCGACGGGATGGCAATTGAGCTGTCCGTGATCTTATTTGGCGCCTTATAGGCAAGGCCGGCGCTAGAACGGCCACGCCGCCAGCGCCAGCACGACGCCAGCGGCAAGGGTGAAGGCAAGCCAGGCGATCATGCCGTCAGCGCCGGGAGGTCGGCCGGGTCTTTTGCCGGGAATAGCTTGATCGACTTGATATAGACATGGTCGAGCTGCTGCCCACCGGCACCGTCAGAGCCGATCGACACGGTGTCGACCGTCCATGAAGCGGCATAATTGACGGTCTGGGTATCGGCAGCAGCGCCGTCTACGCTGCGGGCATATTCAAAATCACCGCCGCCGACATCGCGGTTGAAGGTCTGGGCAAGCTTATGGCAGGGCTCGGCGTCCTATGGTGTAAGGCGGTCGCCGCCAACCGACCGTATTAAGTTTTAAAACGACACCAGGTATGAAAGAAGCCGTGAGGCAGCAGGCAGACTAAGAAAACGCCCACCACGGTTTCCGCAGCGGGCGCTAGTTCGGGAGGAGGTCGGGCGTCCCCTTTTGCCCGTGAGCAACGGTACGTCTCGCTTGATTGGATAATAAGCTCGCTCCGGTTGAAGCTCTGCATATTCAAGCTGCGTGACTTTTCTGCCACAAGAGAAAGCCCGCCACCGGTGAGGCAGCGGGCTTGGAACTTCCGATGATGAAGCGCGTAGGTTGCGGCTCGCTGTCTTCGTCTTCCTCGGCGTCCTTGCCATCATAGGCGGCTTGCCGACAACTATTCCTGCTGGAATTGACAGGGCCAATCTTCAGGCCTCGTCAAGCCAGAAGGCAACTCGGTCCGGGCGTCTCCGCAAGCCATGTTGATCTGCCACTGGGACAGACCCGCCGAATTGGAAAGATCGAGGCCCTCGATACGGGTCAGAAAGAAAAAAGCGCGGTCAAAGTCTATCGGCGCGGTGAACGTCGCTCCTCGGAAGTCCGCCCGCGCGAGATTGGCAAACGAAAAGCGGCTACCGCTGATATCGGCGTCGTGGAACTGCGCTCGCCCCAATTCCGCCTTTGTGAAATCAACATTGGTCAGATTGGCGTCCTGGAAATTCGAGCGCTGCACTTCCGCGCTTGCAAACACAGCGCCCTGCGCGTCCATACGGCTGAAGTCGGTCCTGTAGGCCTCGATTTTGTCGAACCGGGCGCCTTTGGCGGTCGAGTCGGCCAGGGAAGCACGCACAAGCGTTGCCTTCTCAAAATTTGCCGCAAGGAGATTGCTATTCCTGAGGTCGGTCGAAGTGAAATCAACACCGAACAGGTTCGCCCCGCTCAGGTCCTGTCCTTTTAGGATGAGAAGCTTTTTGTCACAGTCCTGCCAATTGACGCCAGGCGACGCGGCTGCGTCGCAATTTTGAGCGGCAGTGGCGTTCTGCCAAGCAAATACAGTGCAAACCGCTAGAACCAAGCCGGATGCGCCGTAAGCTCTGGTTCGCCTCAAAGTCATTGTTGCTGGGCCTCTGCTACTCGCCGACAATCAACCTTACCACATCTGCTGACACTCGAAAGCGACGGCGTTTTTCCCGCTAATCCCGCTAGTCCCCACCGCCAAATGAAAAGCCCGCCACCGAAGCAGTGGGCTCGATCGTTTCGTATGCGGAATGATTAGAGGCCTATGACCTCCCTCGATAAAGCCGGGAAAGTCATAGTCGCTGGCGACGAGTTCCCGCTCGTCGATGGCTTCCCGCTCGTCGTTGCCTTGCCTACTGATGGCCGCCCTGGGGGCCCACATCCGTTTTTCCGGTTAGGTCGAGTGAACCAGACCTTCAATCTAAAATGAGCGACTGCTAATAATATGGCTACAGCTTAGGCCGTGCACGATCCAAATTCAGCAAGTCAGGACCATCGACGGCCGTCAATCCAACGGCGGGAACGAAGTGCCTCAGTCACGAGCCAAGCACGACGAGCCAATCTGGGTTCCACGTCTGCTCGACGTTGGGTTAAGACGAAAGCCAGATGATCTGGCACTTGTTAGCCCCGAGGGCAGCTTGACCTGGCAAGAACTCGAGCGCGCCAGCAAGCGCTATTCCGCTGGCTTGCTGGCCTATGGGCTGAAGCCGGGCGACAGAATTGCGTCGCTCATGCCCAATAGCGCTGCGCTGATGATTCACTACCTGGGCTGCTTCAAATCGGGGATCGTGGCAGTACCCTTGAACTACCGATACACGCCTCCCGAGATCGACCATGGACTCAAGACGAGCGGCGCTCGGGCGCTATTGGCCCATGCTGACCGTCAGGAAGACATCGCTTCCAGTGTCGCGCGTGACTTGCCACTTGGGGTCATCAACTACGGCTCGGAGCACGATCGCCATTCAAACTTCGCGACGCTCTTGGAGAGCCCGATCGCGCCAGAAAATTCGCCTATGCCTGCGCCTACTGATCCTGCGGTTATCTTTTTCACTTCGGGCAGTACCGGCCCGGCAAAGGGAGTAGCCCATAGTTTCGAAAGTCTGGGCAGTATGCTGCCAAACTGCGGCAGACGACATCGTTCTGCTGAGCGGATCCATGTCGCACATCGGAGCGCTCCTGGACGCTCTCATGGGACTCGCAGCCGGCGCTCGTGTCGTCGTCCCGCCAAACTTCGATGGACCCGGGCTCCTGTTGATGCTGCGCGAGCATCGCCCAACCATACTCATCGCTTTGCCCTCGGTCCTCTTCGGGTTGGTTCGGGCGAAGAATGCCAGGCGCGAAGACTTTTCGTCATTCAGACTGCTCTGTGCCGGCGGCGATAAAGTGCCGCTCGAGCTGGCGCTCGAAGTTACTGCGCTCAGCGGCTTGTCCGTCAATGAGCTGTACGGCATGTCTGAGATTGGAGTTGCCACGATCAACCCTCCTGACGGGCTCAACAAAGCGGGTTCGATCGGGCGTCAGATTGTCGGCTACCAGATATCCATCCGCGACGATAACGGCAATGAACAGCCTCCCGGCGCTCAGGGGCGCCTTTGGATCAATTCGCCTTGCAACATGGTCGGCTATTGGGGTGATGCAGATGCAACGCGTGCCACCATCAGGGATGGCTGGCTGGACACCGGCGATATGATGAAGATAGACGAGGACGGATACCTTTGGTTCTGCGGGCGGCGAAAACAGATCATCGTACACGATGGCTCGAACATCAGCCCGCAGGACGTCGAGGAAGCCCTTATGCGCCATCCCGCAGTGGCAATCGCCGGAGTTGTCGGGGTCCCTGACACCGTCCATGGCGAAAATGTCCACGCGTTCGTAACTTTCAAGCCAGGCGCCGCGCAGCCAGCCCCGCAGGAGCTTATCCATTTCGCTCGCGCCAGCGTTGGCTATAAGGCACCGGAGAGCGTTTTTTTGCTGGATGAGATGCCCCTCAGCGCCACGGATAAGGTTGATCGGGTGGTGTTGAAGAAGTTGGCGGAGCGCCTTCTGAAATCGGAAGCATCAACAGGGTAGGCATCAGAGGAGAGCTCTAAGCGCTACTCCCTTCGGGGAGCCTGCTTGCGTTTGCGCTCGACTGGCGCGATGTTGGCCGTGGGGAAAGTGGAGGGGCAAAATGATCTCAAAATCTCACGAGTACACAACGCCAGAAATATTAATTGCTAACACAGCTCTTATCCGATCGCTTTTTCTTATCTTAACGCACCGTGGTGTCTTGAACGATCAACTACTCGATGCTGTGTTCGCGATGACAAAGGAAGATATGAATCTCGGCGTGGGCGTGGATTCGCAGTTCACCAAGGGAGCTTGCGCATTCGTGGACATGATGCGGGACAACATGAAGCCGAGCGCGCCCAGCCTGAAGACCAAGATGTAGGCGTGGTTCCGATCTACATCGCCGCGATCACCGCTCGAAGCTCGCTGGCGCCGCCCCGGTGAAAATCCGCTCAGCGCTTCTGTAGCCACTCCAAAAGCCCGCCGCAGGTCGCTCCCGTGGCGGGCTTTTCAATCCGGGACTAATTCGGGCGGAGCCCACTCGCTAATATCCACGGGGATAATAACCCCAAGCACTCCTGCGGTAGCATCGAACGCGCCAACGACCATGTCGCCAATAGCTACGGCAGACCCTTCTCCAACCTCGGCGGGGGTAGCGGTAGTGGACCCGATCCACTTCTGCCGGGGTACCGTCGTTGTCCAAGGTCTCGGCCTCTGGCGCCTCGAGTTCATCGAGAATGCCGCTTCTGGCGCCTGGAACACCGGCCACTGCGTCGATAGGCCGAACTGCGCTTGCAAATGCCGCTGCCCCTGCAATGCCAAACATTGCTGTCAAGAAGGATCGCCGATCCATACAAACCTCCCGCTCTCGCCTGCAGGAAGAACAGGCATTTCCATGCAACGCATCTAGTCAGGCGTAGTTCCCGATCACGCATTGCGGATCTTCGCGCTTCATAATCTATCGTTTGCACGGCTAATTTTGTCGCGGTCAGCGCCCTTCGGCGTGGTCTTCTCGATCCGTGCCTTGTCGCCGATCTCCTTCGCCATGGCCAAGGCCTTGTCTTTGTCCTTGGTGGTTAGCACGGTGCGCCAGTGCGGCTTCTCGAACACGCTGACCTTATTGGTTGTTACAGGCTTATCAGGCATCGGTAAAATGCAGCCCACGCACGCACTGTGTACGAAAGCAAGCCGGATCGCGCCTTAGTTGTGGTTGTCCAACAAGATGGCAAGGTTTCTGGCTGCGGCGCTTTCGACAATCAGTTCCTCCAGCCACATATCGCCGACGCGCGATTTGTTGACGCCACGCCTGATTACACGGAGCGCTTCAGATATTGAAACTGCGGTGGTCTTCGCGTGATCATCAAGATACCGGCCGACTGCAATCACGGCATCTGCATCGATGTCGATGGGCAAATCTCGCATGGCATCCTCCCGCTGGGCCGCTGGTAGCCTCGCAAAGGAATGGCCGGCGCAGGGGATGCTTGGGGAAGCGAAGCCGCACCGGCCACCTTGGCGGGAAAAGCCCCCCGCGCTGATAAATCTATATTATATTAGAAGTCACGCAATTAAGACTGAAGTCCCTCGTTTACTGGCCCTAAAGACCCACCGTTGCGACCATGGCTTCTCGGCCGTAGGATGGTCGCGCGTGGGGAGTCGAAATGTCTGTCATCTGGGTAGTTGGAACAGCCATCGTCGTTTTGGCGTTCGTCGCGGTCGTGGCCGTGGATTACATGAGCAACCGACCGAAAACACACTGAAGCTGCTGCCGGATACCGGGCCGCTTTAGTACGCAGCGCCGATCTCGGTATGCGGCGCAAAGAAACAGCGTGTGTCGCCCTTCCTGAAACGTCCCTGATCCAGGTTGAGAAATTCCGAGTGATAGATGCAGCGGTGGTACTGCCGATCATGGCTATGTTGCACGCGACGAAGCGGGATGAACTCGCCAGTGGGAAGATAGATATAGCCGCCCGGCATTTCTCTGACTTGAGATTCCGGGATCGGTGCGCACTCTGACCCTGCGCAGCAGTCGAAGCCAGTGAAGGGATCCTTCTTCCGCGTATACCATTCGTGAGCCATGGCCTCAGTCGAAACGACGGCCAAGACCGGCACGAGTATCTTGACTGACCTGCGCATATGTCCCCCGCGAGATCCAGCTTTTGGCAGGCCGCGCTATCCAGACGCAAAAGAAATGGCCGGCGGGTTGCTTGGGGTTGTAAGCGAGCCGCACCGGCCATTGCGGGATTAGGTTTTCGGGTTGTCCCCGCACTGCCTAAGCTATAGGCATATTAGCGATAGCTCAACTGAGACTGAAGTCCCAACCTCGTGCTACCCTGCCATAGGAGACCGAGCCGGTCCGGTCCCAAACCATTGAATGAACGGCGCATCCTTGCCGGTGATGTCCTTGACCGTCTTCAATAGCGTTTCGTGGTGCGCTGGAGCGCCCAGCAATGGTCGCTGCTAGGCGATAGGAGCGGCTGGACGATGCTCTTGTGGCCCGCCGTTCCGCCTCCACCGGAAAGCGCTCGATTCAGCTCTGCAAGCTGCTTGTGAAGTTTGGTCCTGGCCCGCCACCGTAATGCAGCGGGCTCGATCGTTTGAACCCATTCCGCAGTCTCAGCATTGAGGCTATATTGCGTGGCGGAGGCGAAGGGCGATGGATACGGTAACGTCTGCCATTATGGTGCTGTTGTCGTGCAGCCCCGATTTGATGCTATGCCGAGCGCCGGCCGCAAAGCCCATGATCTTTTCGACCACGTCGCAATGCGAAGAAGCGCTGGCTGATCAGATATCGAGAGTTCCGCAAACTGGTCAAAAAACGGTCGGACGTTGCCAGGTGATCAGAGATGAGAATGATATCACGAGATGGGGCGTCTCGCCGAATGGCGAGCTATTCTACGCCAGCGCCACGGACGTGATCGGGATAGTCGCTTCGACCGCAACCCCTGCCCCTGTAAAGAGCCGACCTGCTACAGTGCGCGTCACGCGTGGTAACGGTTCCGGGGCGGTGACAACGTCGTCGTACACCGTACTCAGTACCGGCTCAGAGTGAACCAGGGAAAAAGCCCGCCACGTAAGGCGGAGCTCTCCGACACGCAAGAAGTCACTGTGAGACATGGTCGACTAAGCGGGAACGGCGTATAATTCGCCAGCCGGCGAGCCCCAACCCCGCGCCGGTTAGGCCCGGTGGTCAAACCCCAGCCCCCCGCCCTTGGCCGCTGGGCCGCTAGTAGCCTCGCGAAGGAATGGCCGGTGCAGACGACGAGGGGTTGTAAGCGAGCACCGGCCATCGCGAGAAAAGCCCCCGCTGGTGATAAGTCTATATTACATTAGCAATCGCGCAATTGAGACTGAAGTCCTTGGCTTGCCGGCCCTAAAGACCCAAATCGTAATGAGCTAAGCGAGAGTTTCCAGTCGCGGTTGCTCAGCGCCTGCGGCAAGTGGCGGGCGTTCTTAGAGGATTAGGCTGCTATCAGGACGGCGATGCGATGCACCGTCATCAAGGGCTTGGGAAGGTGCTCGGGATTGATGAGGAAAGCGACCCCGACGGGAGCGCTTACGCCAAGGCTTCCGCGATCACACCATAGGCGTCTGCATCTCGATTATATTAGCTTGTGCTTGTAGTACCTTTTCCGCCTGGGCCGGCGTCCTCCATCCCAACATCCTGCCCAACGGTGCGCCGGCGGAAAGTGAGGAAGCATGAGCAGCTTGGGCGTATGGGTCGTACTCGCTACGGCGACCATCGCGATCATTTACCTTTTGTCGTATGTCTCGATCAGGATGTAGGGCAGCAGCGGCCATCATCCTAAAGGTTGTATTCCGACAACTCTAGCGAGAGCGCTATGCTCACTTCTCGGCGCCGCTTCCCTCAAAGCGCCGCCGGTGAAGGCTCGGCGCCCTTTTTGGTTTGTTCAGTGTAAAAAACAGGGCGCCGGGCTGGCCCACCGGTCGGCTAGTGCAACCACATTTGATATTGAAATTCGTCTCGGACGAGCTTTATAAAAATGGACGTTCCCCATTGCTTTCTAGGGAGGCTGCGATGGATAGCGTAACGTCGAACGGCAAGGTTTACCCTTGCGTTGAAGTGGTCGAAGCCTGCGGAGAATGGTTCGTCCGCGTGGTCGAAGACGACCAGGAACTAACCCGATCATTCGAACTGGAATCTTTCGCTCTCGCCTATGCAGAGGGCCAGCGGCTACGCTTAGGGCTTGCCGAATTCACGCGACTGTAGCGCTAGACGCAAAAAGAAATGGCCGGCGCGAGGGTGCATAGGTTGTGAGCGCACCGGTCATTGCGGCATTTTCTATAGCCTGTCCCCGTCGACGGCACTTACGGGCGCACCTCACAGACCGCCAGATCCACCCCCAGCCCAGGTGACTATCTGGGAAAGACCGGCGACGTCGCCATAGATCATCGAACCTTTGACGAGAAAACATTTGTCACCCAGGACTTCGGAGAGGTGGTTTGACGCGGTGCAAACCGGCAGCTTCACCTTACTGTCCTTGGCATCGGCATGGCAGATGCTGATCGCGAGGATGGCGATAGCAATGAGAGTCGTATTGCTCATATTTAGCCCCCCTAGAGCTAGCAGGCCCCTTGGGCAGCAAAACCGGATTGCCGCCCTTTGCCTTGCCAACAAGTGGAGCAGCGGGGTAAGTTGCGCCATCCCTCGATTGGATGACACGGGCTCATCTATATTAGCTAACGCTTAATGAAGTCGCTGGCCGCGAGGTTGGACATAGGCCGACGCGAGCCTCGCCATCGTCCACGCTGGCGCATATTAGCAACAGGCTGTATTATGCCTGCTGGAACTCTTTGAGGGAGGTTCCGATGCGAATGGTGCTCGTCGTCATCGCCTTAGCTGTCGCCTTCGTCATTTGGGATAGGCTGGCGAATGACGGCCGGTACACGGCTGCCGTTGAACGCAGTTTCCGGGAGGCAACCGCCGATCTACCAAGCGGTTATGGCACCGGGATCACATTTGACGACCTCGCGAAGCGCTGAACGGTACCAGGATGCCCGCCGTAAGTTTCACTCGCCGGCCAAAGCATCGCTGCTTTTCGGTGCGTCGCGGCCTGATGCAACGAGCACCTCCACATAGCCGGCGTAGATCATGTCACTTTCACGTTGGCGATCGAAAGGTTCGCCGCGCAACGTGACCTTTCCATTCCTTAGATCGTCTTCTTGCCACAACTATGATGCTGAAATGAGGTTGTTACTTGCTCTGGCGGTGGTTTCGGCCTTGGCTGGCTGCGCGCCCCAGGCTGACTCCAAAACCTATGCGCTGTACCGAAGCTCCGCTACCGCCGAAATGCGTATCCATGTGGCCACGTTCGATGCGACCGAGGCAGAGGCGTACAACAGAGAGAATTGTCAACTTGCTGCCAGTCTGTTTCGGGCGCAACCGGGTGTCGTTGTTCGATATTGGTGCGAGAAAGGGCGATACAGAGGATAGCTCGGCCTCCCACCTCGACCTACTTCCAATGCATGTGCCGGCTATCCCAATCGCTAGTTTGATCGAATGGGCCCGTTCTATTAGCCTGCCAAAATTGGCGCTCGTAGCTCAATCTAGGACAGAGCGGGACCTTCCCGGGCAGATGCAGGTTCGAGCCCTGCCGAGTGCACCAAACCCGCCGCTGGTGGGGCTGTGGGCCGAGTGCCTTGTCAATAAAATCAGTGCCGCCAATGCCCTCCCCACCCGGCGTCAGAGCGTTGGTTAAAGTCATTCCATTCTATGGATGTCCTGCACGATGCCATGAACTCGCCCTTGCACGCAGCTTCGGTCCTGTTCGTTGGCGCGGCCGCTACGGCGGCGGCGGTTGAAGCAGCGCGGCGGTTGAGAGCGGGCGGCCTTCGGCGGCTGCCCGAACAATAGTGTTCGGCATCGGATCTTCGCCAATTCAGTTTTAGTGTGAGGATCTAGCGCTTCCGCAAGGACAAGAATTCTGATATCACGGTTTTCATGGCAAAGCAGGAAACCGTGGTATCAAAGAAACGGCGAGGACCGGCCCCGACTGGAAAGGGTGTGCCAATCATGGTCCGCCTTCAACCGGACATGCTCGCGGGCGTCGATCAATTTGCTGCCGAGCATGATGTTTCGCGACCTGAGGCCGTCCGACTGATCATTCGTGACTGGTCGATCAGATACCAGGTACTGAAGGCAGAGTGAAACCCCGGCCGAATTCCCGCGTGCCCTCGCAGCAGCCGGGGTCGAGGTCATTGCCGAGAATGGCGGCGCCGGACGTGATGCTCAAGAAGGGTGACGGGAAATAGATAGCGGAGGCCAGGGTTAGTGGTCCGGCAGGTAATTCTTCGAAGATGGTGCGGGACGGTGCGCACGCAGATGGCTGCCGAATACGCGCGCTACGTGGCCGGGACTGGTGGCGACGAGCTTGGCGCCACCAAAGGCAATCTCGGTCACCAGATCACGCTGCGCGACCTCAGCGACGGCGTTACGGAGATATGCGCTCTGAGTTGGTGGACCGATATGGAAGCGGTAAAGGCCTATGCGGGCGAACAACCTGAGCGGGCCCACTACTATCCCAAGGACGATCAGTACCTGATCAACAAGCCGGAATTCGTCGAGCATCACGTCGCCGTCTATGGCGACCTCCTCAGCCCGTAGCAATCTTTCCAGGGTGTCCTGCCCAGTCAGGTTGTCCTCCTCGCATATGCCTCACACGCTCCGGAGAGACTTTTTTGCACGGCTGTGTTTGGCAAGATCAGCCAGATCCCGCCACGTCGATGACAGCCTTGATCAGACCGGACTTCTGCTGCGCCCAGATCGCAATATCGCGAGGGCTGTTACGCAGGGTCGTACGATGCGTGACGAGTTCGTCGATTGGTATTTTTCCAGCGCGGATCGAAGCCATGACGTGCTGAAAGTCGGCGCGCGTCGCGTTGCGACTGCCGATCAGCATCATTTCCCGCTTGTGGAACTCTGGGTCGGAGAAGGTTATGTCGTCCTGTACGACGCTGACCATCACCATGACGCCGCCATGGGCAACATAGGCGAAGGCAGACCGCATCGATCGGCTGTTTCCCGTTGCATCGAAGACCACATCGAAACCTGTCCTGGCAGTTCGCTCCGCTATCGTCTCGACAATCGAACCCTTCGACCCGTCGATCACCAGAAAACCCTGTCGTGCGGCAAAAGCCAGCCGCTCGGCATCGACATCCATGACGGTCACGCACTGCCGCGCTATGCGGGCAAAAAGCGCGGTACCGAGGCCGATTGGCCCCGCGCCGATAACCAAGGTGCGGCTGCCCGGCCCGGCCATGGACCTGCGGACCGCGTGCGCACCAATGGCCAGGAACTCGACCGTGGCCGCCTCGACCAATGACAGACCGGTCGCTGGAATGAGGTTCTGCGCCGGCACCAGAATCTGCTCGCTCATGGCACCGTCACGGTGCACGCCGAGCACCTCGATCGCGAGGCAGCAGTTCGGCTTGCCCTGGCGGCAGGCGGGACAATTGCCGCAGGCAAGATAGGGGTTGACGACGACTTGTTGCCCGACCGCCATGTCCACGGGCCCGTTGATTGCCGCAATTGTTCCAGAAACCTCATGGCCCATGACACGTGGGTAGGCGAGGTACGGATGCTTGCCCTGGAAGATGTGGTAATCGGTTCCACAGATGCCGACATGGGCCACGTTGACCAGCACCCAGCCTTCCGGCGGAGCGCCTGGCGCGGCCTGTTCCTCGAACGCCAGCCTGCCGGGCTCGGCGCATCGGACGATCTTGATGGTGGCGTCCATAAGCGTGATTCCACCCCTTCGCTAACGGCGTAATTCCTGGAGTCCGGAAACAGGAAGTGGTCCGGCGGTGCAATCCGCCGGACCACTTGGTGGTTCACTCGAAGTCCTTGACGTTCTGCTGCGTCACGAGACCGGCGCCGGTGTCCACGTTGGCCTCGACGGCTTCCCCGCGGATCGCCTTGACGACCGTGTCGATGCCAAGCTCACCCATTTTTGCTGGAAATTGCGCAACGCTGGCATCTTCCGCGCCCGACTTGATCGCTTCGATCTCACCGCAGCAGGCGTCAAAGCCGACCAGGATGATCTTGTCGTTGGCGATGCCCGCATTGCTGATCGATTTGACGGCGCCCGGGATTGGCGGGCCGCAGGCCGAGTAGATCGCCTTGAGATCAGGATTGGCGGTCAGGATGTCTTCGGTCACCGACGTGCCAAGTTCGAGCGTGCAATTGGTTGCACCCTTGCCGACGACATCGATCTTGACGTCGCCGAGGCCCTCCATCATGCCGGTTACCCGGTCGTCGAGTGCAGGCACTCCGGGAACACCTTGCAGGATGCCGACCTTGTCGCCGCTCTTGAGCACGGTCTTGAGGTACTCTCCGGCGATCTTGCCGCCGTTGAGATTGTTGGTCGAAACCAGAGCTGTCTGGCCTTTCCAGTCCGGGATGCTGTTGTCCACGAGAACCACCTTGATGCCGGCGGCGACCGCCTTGTCGAGCGCCGGCGCAACGGTCGGATCGACTGGAGTGATCGCCAGCCCCTTGACGCCTTGCGTGATCATGGACTCGATCAGCGCGATCTGCCCTTCGATGTCGGTAGCCGCCTGGCCCTGGCCGGTAACCAGCTCGATCTCGGGATGGGCGGCGGCGTATTTCTTGGCTGCATCCTCCATGGTCGAGTAGAACGGCACCGGGAATTTCGTAATCAGGCCGATCTTGATCTTGTCGGCGGCCGAAGCCGGCATCGCAAACGCAACGGCGATCGCCAGCCCGGTGAACAGTTTTCGGTTCATTGGCATTCCATTCCTCCCTTGGATTGAGGCGTCTTCCGGCGGAAGTCGCTTCAGGCATTTGCGGACCGGAACAGTCCCCAAATTTCGAGCGAGTCAGGCTCCAACGATCATGGAGACCAGCTCCTGCTTGTTGTCCTTGGTCGGCACCAGTTCGCCGACCTTGCGGCCCTGGCGAAGCACCACGGCGCGGTCGGCAAGCTCAGTGACGTGTTCCATGTTGTGGGTGATCAGGATGACGGCGTTGCCCTGGTCGCGCAGCGTCGCGACTAGGTTCAACACTTGCCGCGATTCACGCAGGCCAAGTGCGGCGGTCGGTTCGTCCAGGATCACAACCTTGCGGGCAAACACGGTCGACCGGGCCACGGCGATGGCTTGCCTTTGACCGCCCGACATCATGGCGACGACGGCGTCCAGCCTCGGCAACGTGACCTTCAGATTGGCAAGCAGAATGCGCGTTTCGGCATCCATCCTGCGCTGTTGGAGAAATCGCATGCCGCGAGGAAGCCATTGCGGCCAGGCCAACTCGCGACCGGCAAAGAAGTTCTGTCCCGGCGTCAGATTGTCGAAAAGCGCCAGATCCTGATAGACGGTCTCGATGCCGGCGAAGCGCGCGTCCGCAGGGGAGCGTATCTGCGTTGGCGCACCGTCCAGAAGGATCGCGCCGGCATCGAGTTGGTGCACCCCGCTGATGCATTTGGTCAACGTCGACTTGCCGGCGCCGTTGTCGCCGAGAAGTCCGAGTATCTCGCCGCGTCGGACCTCGATGCTGACATCGTCCAGCGCCACAACCGAACCGAACCGCTTGGTAGCACCGCGCACCGCCAGGACGGGATGATCCACTGTGGCTGCAGGTTCGACGTCGGCCGCTACGGCGCTCATGACTGCCTCCCGGCCTGCATGACGCGCATGCGCCCTTCGAGATAATTGCGCAGCACGTCGGACTCGACCGCGATGACGATGACCACGCCGATGACGATGAGTTGGAAGAAGACGTTGACGTTGAGCAGGTTGAGCGCGTTGCGGATGACGCCGATCATGATGGCGCCAATCAAGGCATGGCCAAGATGGCCGCGGCCGCCGAGAAAACTGGCACCGCCGATGATCACCGCCGCGATCGTATCCAGTTCCAACAGATTGCCGAACAAGGGCGAACCGGCGTCGGTGCGGCCGGCAAGGATGACCGCGCCGATGCCGGCGCAGAGCCCCGAGATCACATAGACCGAAACGAGGACCCAGGACACGGGAATGCCCATGCGCAGGGCAGCGTCGGGCCGGCCGCCGACGGCATAAATCCAGCGCCCCCAGACCATCGTCTTGGCCATGACGAAAAAGACCGCGGCAACGCCCGCAACCACAAAAACCGATCCAGGCAGGCCCCAGACCGCCTCGCGGCCAAGCGCATCGATGGCATCTGGCATTCCAGGGATGGCGCGCCCGTCGGCCAGTTGGAGCGCCAACCCCTTGGCGATGCTCAATGTCGCTAGCGTGATGATGAAAGGATGCGGCAACCGGCCGAAGACGTAGAAGAGCCCGTTGATGGTGCCGACCGCCGCACCGCAGCCAACCATCACCGCGATCACCACGAAGGCGGGAGCGCCGGCATGAAAGCTGAGCGCGCCGAAGACGGAAGCCAGTGCCAGGTTCGAGCCGACGGAGAGGTCGATCCCTCGTGTCAGAATGACCAGATGCTGGCCCATCGCCACCACCGAGATGACGGCGGTCTGGGCGAGGATGTTGCTGAGGTTGCGTCCAGTCAGGAAATAGGGGGACAGAAAACTGAGAACGACGATCAGCAACACCAGGATGACGACCGGACCGGCGCTCAGCAGGGCCAGGCCAAGCGCGAGGCCGGGAACGGCCTCTTGCTTCTTGGGTGCTGGCAATGCCGCGTCGCCGACAGTGGTGCCGGTGTTTCGCGTTTCAGGCAAAGTTCTCCTCCCCGCCGCAGCCGTGCAAGCCGCGTCGTCAAAAACTTATGCTGTATTTTAGTTCCCTCTTATCGATAAAAAACAACCAGCATGACTTGGTCAAGTTGTTTTTTATGGATAAAGTTCATGGTAGAAAGGACAAGGTCTTGCTCAGAGGAAGATCCGATGCGAACAGACACTGTCTACAAGAAGGCTTTCAATCGCGTCGCCAGTATGCTGCGCGACGGACAATTGACCGGGGAGCTCCCTTCCGAAAATGAGCTTAGACGGAAAATGGGAGTCAGCCGCACGACTGTCCGAAAGGTCCTGGGAGAACTTGCCCACCGCGACCTCATCGCCGAGCGCAGCGGTGTCAGGACGGCAGGCCGTGCGGTCGAGGATAGCGATTACTATCCCGACGCTGAAACCACCTCACGGGCCAAGCACGTGGAACAGCAGTTCATGGAATGGATGCTGCGGGGTGACACCAGACCTGGTACCAGCATCAACGAACTCGAACTTGCGCGGCAGTTCGGCGTCGCGACCAATGGAATTCGCGAGTTCCTGATCCGCTTCAGCCGGTTCGGATTGCTCGAGAAGAGGCCGAATACGGGCTGGCTTTTCAAGGGCTTTACGGAAGATTTCGCACTTGAGCTGTTCGAGATCCGGGTGATGTTCGAGCTGCACTCAGCGCATCTGTTTTCACGACAGCCCGACACGTCTCCCCTGTGGGAGAAGCTGGGCGTGCTCAAGAGCGCGCATACCGAACTGTTGAAGCAGATCGAAAGCCGCTTCCACGACTTCTCCAGTCTCGACAACCGGTTCCACCGGCTCATAAACGAGGCTTCGCCGAACCGCTTCATCGACGATTTCTACGATATCATCAGCTTCATTTTCCACTACCACTATCAGTGGAACAAGCACGACGAAAAACAGCGCAACCAGGCGGCGATCCTGGAGCATCTCGCCTATATCGATGCGCTCGAAAGCCGCGATTCCGAGCGCATCGAGCGGGCCTGCCGAGCCCATCTGGCTTCGGCAAGGGAAACACTGATGCGTTCGCTGATTGTATTCGATGGGATGGACACCAACGCCTAGCAAGACGTTCCGATCGCACAAGCGCTCTAGTTTATCCTGGTGCCGCTCTTGGCGTCGAACAGGTGCACCTTATGCACCATAATCTCCAACCTCACCTCTTGATCAGGTTTGAACAGGGGCTGTTCCCGGATTTCGGCAATCAGATCGACGCCATTCGCGTTTAAGGTAAGTTCCTGGGCCTCGCCGGTCGGTTCCACCACCTGAACCGTTGCCTTTGCGTGGGTCCCGCCGACAGTGATGTGCTGTGGGCGAATCCCGTATACCACCCCTTCCCTGTCACTGATCCGAGCGCCATCGGCCAAGGGCAAGCGCAGGCCCTGCTCGGCGGCGAATGCGCCATTGTCAATTCGGCCCTTGATCAGGTTCATTTCCGGTGAGCCGATAAAGCTCGCAACGAACAGGTTGGCAGGGTTCTCGTAGAGCTCGGAAGGGGTACCGATCTGCTCAACCTGGCCTCGATTCAGCACCACTATCCGGTCGGCGAGCGTCATCGCCTCCGTCTGGTCGTGCGTGACATAGATACTGGTGCGCCCGAGCCGTTGGTGCAGCTTCTTGATCTCGGCACGCATCTTGACGCGCAACTTTGCATCGAGATTGCTGAGCGGCTCGTCAAACAGGAAGGCTGCCGGGTCGCGCACGATCGCGCGGCCCATGGCGACACGCTGGCGCTGGCCGCCAGACAGCTGGCGCGGCATACGACGCAGCAGATCCTGCAAGCCGAGGATTTCGGCGGCTGCCTTCACCCTCGAGACGATCTCTTCCCTGGGGACCTTGGCCAGTCGAAGGGCGAAGCTCATATTGTCGGCCACGCTCATATGCGGATAGAGCGCGTAGCTCTGGAAGACCATCGCTATGTCGCGCGACTTGGCGGGCATCTCGTCGACGACGCGCCCGCCTATGCGGATCTCGCCTGTCGTCTGTTCTTCCAGGCCGGCGATCATGCGCAGCAGAGTTGACTTGCCGCAGCCCGAGGGACCGACAAGGACCACGAACTCGCCGCTGGCGATTTCAATGTTCACGTCGCGCAGAACTTCCACGGCGCCGAAGCTCTTGCCGAGCTGTTCTATCTGGATTGCAGACACTTATTTTCCTCCCGTGCGGGCCCTGCTCATTTTCGCTGAGCGTGCCGCCATGCGCGGTATTCGGTCTCGCCCTCCGGGCTCAATGGGTAGTATTTCCGCAAATCCCCTCCTTCGGCCAAGCGCGCGCGGGTAAATTCTTCCCACTCGATATGCTCGCCGGCAAGCGCGACCAGCTTGGGCGCAAGTGCGATCGGCACGACGACGACGCCATCGTCGTCAGCCACTATAATGTCGCCGGGTATGACGAGCACATTCGAGCAGGCGATGGGGACGTTGACGGCGAAGGGGACAATGTTGGTCTGGGCGTGGAAATTCGGCGTCGCCCCCTTTACCCAGATACCGATATCCAGGGCTGCGGCCTGGGCGGAATCGCGGATGCAGCCGTCGACGACCACCCCGGCCCCGCCGCGACCGGCGAAATAGGTGAGCATCATCTCGCCGAAGATACCGCTGCCCAGATCGCCGCGCGCATCGACGACGACCATGTCGCCCGGCTGCGTAGGGTAGAGAACGTGACGATGGAGCTGTCGCTCCGGGTCCTCATACTCTGTTTCGTTATAGAGATCTTCGCGCTTCGGCATGCATTGGAGCGTGAGAGCCGGGCCTGCCGCCGTGCGACCGGGCCTCAACGGCCGCGGGCCCCGGATGTGCGGATCACGAATTCCCATCTTATGATAGAGCTCACTGGCCAGTGTCGCCGAACCGATCGCTGCAAGCGCATCGACCAATTGTTTCGGTGGCCGGGAAATGTCTGATATCGCCGGTATTTGATCCGCTTCCACTCGTCGTCCTCCCTTAGCGCAGCACCACTTTTATCCACCGCGCCGGTCTCACTTGCCTAACCAACTGTCGGCGAAAGCATCGAGCGCATTGCTCCCTTGCCCGCCGCTCAGCCACGGACCGCACCGGTGGTCAGGCCTTTGACCAACAGCCCTTGGGCAAACCAGACAAACACCAAAGTCGGGATGACCATGAGAACGCCGGCAGCTGACATGGCGCCCCAGTCGATGCCGAACTGCGAAACGAAATTGGTGAGCCCGACCGGCAGGGTCTGCGCGGACTTGCTCGACGTCAGGGTCAGTGCGAGCAGTAAATCGTTCCAGGTGAAAAGGAAGGTGATCACCGCACTGGCCCCGATGCCAGGCGCGATCAGCGGCGTGACAATCTGGACCAGCGTGCGCATCGTGCCGGCGCCGTCTGACTGGGCAGCTTCCTCGATCTCTCTCGGGACATCCTGGATGAAGCCCAGCAGAAGCCAGATGGCGACAGGCAGTTTGGCAGCCGTATGGGCGAGGATCAGCGCCCAGACCGAATCCAGGAGGCCGATTGCCGCGAACACGGCGAAGAGCGGGATGGCGAGCGCGATGACCGGGATCATCCGCATGATCAAGAGCAGGCCGAAGATCAGCATGACGCCCGGCATCCTGAAGCGCGACAGCGCATAGGCGCAGGGGATGGCCAGCAGATGGACCAAGATGACCGTCACGAACGATACGATGACGGTGTTCCAGACATAATCCATGGTGTCATATTCGCGGAAAACCGACACGTATTGCGTCAACGTCGCGGTCACGGGGATGATGTGGACCGGCACGGAGAAGATGTCGGCCGAGCTGCGGATCGACGTCAGGAACAGCCACACCAACGGAAAAATGGTGAAGGCGATGGTCAGGATGAGAGCGAGGTAGCGTCCGGCAACGCCGGCTGTGAACCGGCGGCGGCGGCGTCTTGGCTTGCGATGCGTGCTCACGGCCGCAGTGTCCATCAGATGGCCCTCCGCTTTGCGATCAACCACGGCACTCCGTAGAGCAGGCCGAGCACGACCAGGGACATCCCCAGAGCAATGTAGGAAACCGCCGCCGCGTGCCCAAAATCCACGGCCTGGAATGCCAGCAGGTAGGCGTAGACGGTAAGCAGGTTGGAAGCGCCCCCCGGCCCGCCCTGCGTCATCAGCCAGACGACGTCGAAGGTTCGGAACGTGTCTATGATGCGCAGCATCAGCGCGATCATGATGACCGGACGCATCAACGGCAGAACAATGTGCCAGAAGCGCTGCCACGGCCCGGCGCCGTCCACCGTCGCGGCTTCGAGCGGCTCCTGGGGCAAGGATTGCAGGCCGGCCAGGAACAGCAGCACCATCAGCGGCGTGTTCTGCCAGACATCGGCGACAATGACCGAGACCAGTGCCCAGGTCGGATCACTGAGCCAGGGAATGCTGGGCAGGTTGAACATGCGCAGCAATGCATCAACAAGACCGTATTGCGTATTGAAAAGCCACCGAAAATTGAGGCCGACGACGGCGGGAGCGATCATCGGTGGCACCAACAGCAATGTGCGGGCGAGCCGCATGCCCCGCAATTCTCCGTTGACCAGCACCGCGATCGCCATTCCAGCCACCACCTCGACCGTAATCGAGACGACGCTAAAGATGATCTGGTTTCGAAGGGCCTGGTTGAACTGGCGGCCAAACAGCTCGTCCGTGTAGTTTCCTGTCCCGATGAACGGCGCGGAGCCGCTCAGATCCCACCGGAAAAAACTCATGAGAAACGAGTATCCCAAGGGATAGACGAAGATGGCGAGCATGACGACGAACGCCGGGCCGGCCAGGAGGTACCCCTTCTGCCAGGTGTAGGGCAGCGGCGAACGCCGCCGACGCCCCGACACCCGGCCCTGCGGGATGGACGACATCCTCAGTCGTAGGCTCCGGCCCGACGCATGGCGTCTTCCGCTTCCACGGCCGCTTGATTGAGCGAATCGCTTGGCGAAACCTGGTCGGTGAGCGCCTGTTCGATGGCCGAGAACATCAGGGTGCAGACTTTTGAGAAGCCAGGCAGCTTGGGCCATTCCTTGCCGTTCGCGATCGTCGTCTCGAGCTGCTGTAGCCATGTAGCCTGCGGACCTTTCGCCGCCGCGATCACCTCCTTGGCGATCGCCTGACTGCTGGGGAAGTTGGTGAACTGGTCGAACTGCAGGCGCTGCGCCTCAGGGCCGACCGTAAATTTGATGAATTCGACGGCGGGATCCTTGCGCCCCGACTGGCCGTTGAGGGCCATGGCGTGCGAGATGGCGCAGGAAATTGCCGCTTTGTCCCGCACATAGGGCGCGGTCGACCACTTGCCGACAACGCGGGAGGTATCGGGATTGGAGAGAGTTGCGAAAGCGCCCGGCCAATCAAAATTGGCGTAGACCGTTCCAGACGAGAATTCGGTCGAATTTTCGTTCCACTGATAGCCGACAGCATCCGGGGGGACGATTTTGTGTTTCTGGACGAGGTCGCGGTAGAATGTGAGCGCCTTGATACCGGCTTCGGAATTGAAGGCAGGTTTGTTGGCCTGATCGACCCAATCCCCGCCGGCCTGCCACAGGAGATCGCTGAAGGTACGCTGGGCCGGATCGCCCTGCCCCGGGACAACCAACCCGTAATGGCCGTTGCCGGTGAGTTTCAGGCCGACGTCGACGAGTTCTTCCCAGGTCTCGGCCGGCTTCAGGCCTTTCTCCTGATAGATGTCGCTGCGGTAATATTGAACGCGCGCATCCATGTTGCGCGGAATGGCCGCCAGATTGCCGTTCTTGGGATCGCGCAGATATTTGACCGCGACCGGATAGAAGTCCGCCAACTCCGACTCGCTGAAATAGCTGTTCAGCGGCGCAAAATGGCTGAAGTAGGAGTCAATCTGCGCCGTGTGGGTGCTGTAGACGTCATATTGGCTCGATCGCGCGGCGCTCAACGTGACGACCTTCGATGTCAGTGGTGTGAATTCCAGCAGATCATAGCGGACCTTGATGCCGGTCTTCGCCGTGAAATCCTGGACAATCTTCTCCCAATATTTGGGATAGAGCGGGCCGCCCGTGATCAGCAGCGCCGTAATCTCGTTTGCCTGCGCCCTGGCGATCCATGGCGCTGCGAGCGAGCCTGCCGCCACCGTGGCGCCAGCCGCCAGGAATTTGCGTCTCGATAAGTTTCCGGACATCACAATTTCCTCCTTGGTCATGATTGGTCGGCCCTTTGGGTCGAGCGACGACGTTCAGCATTCCCGTCAAAGTCCGCGGCGGCTTGCTCCTCCCGCCAGGAGACTGTCTGGATCACTCCCGTGCAGACACCACCTTGGCGCTGCCGTGGGCCTATGGCCCTCGCCGCCTTCCGGTGGAGGTTCTGTCATTCTCTTGTCGGTCTTCCGGTGTTCCGTTTCTTCCGGCGCGCCTTGCTACGCGCATACATTTCTCCTCACGGAAACCGGGCGACCCTTGCGAGCCCGCTCGGCGATTGAGCAACGATGGCCGCCGCGTTCAGCGACAGTATATCGATCCTCATCTCGGGTGGCGAAGGCCGGGGTTGGATATCTCCAACGTTCCAATCCTCCCTTCCCGCGGCACAAGTTATAGGCTAGTGAGCATTTTTATGAGATAGTTGACTGCATATCTAGCCATCAGCCTATAAGCTTATCAGACAAGTGGATTTTAATGATGGATGCCATGGAGGTCAAGCTTCAAACTTTGCCCAAGCAGGTGGCAGGCGTGCTCGCGCGTCGCATCGCCACCGACGGTGTTTCCGGGGGCCAAGGACCGTCGGAGCAACAGATCCTGCAAGAATTCGGGGTATCGCGCGCGGTGGCACGCGAGGCGTTGAAGATTCTGGCTTCCCTCGACATGATCGAGATCGCACAGGGACGGCGCGTGGTGCTGCGTCCGGCCGAGGAATGGGACTATCTCAGTCCATTGCTCATCGACTGGCTGCCGCCCGAGCAGATCCGGCAACTGCTGGCGGAAGCACACGCGACGCGAATTATCATCGAACCTGCCATCGCCGCCATCGCTGCCAAGCACATGACGAAGGAAACCCTTGAGCGTCTTGGCATACTGCTGGCCGCCATGTCCGCGACCGAGGACAATCCGGATGCCTATCTGAAGCTAGACCTCGACTTCCACATGGAGATTTGCCGGTCTACCCAAAACAGGATCCTCGACCGCTTCATGTACTCGTCGCGATGGTGGCAGGCGGCGAGCCGGCGCGTCAGCAATCAGATGCCTCATGCCCTGACCTTCGCGACGGAAGATCACAGGGCAATCTATGAGGCACTCGTTGCGCGCGACGCAAAACGTGCGGAAGAAGCGATGCGCCGGCACCTGAAGGCAACCACCGCCGTCGGGTTACCGTATAAGGATTAGCCGTTTGACCATCCCTGGTGCGGCGCGGCCAGCAAACGCACTGGCCGCGCCGTGGCGTGTTGGGAGGACACGGCCGGATTCAATGCATGTCGCCTAGAACTGGCCCCGGTCTTGGGGCAACGACATGCAAATGCGCATCGCCTGAAACCTTTCAACGCGGCGCGCTTTAAGCCCTTTTCGCTTCCCGCTCCTGGCGCTGCCGGGCGCGAAAACCAAACATATCGCCCTTGTCCTTGATTTCCGCCCAGATAGGCGCGGTATGCTTGTCGATGGCGGCGACGTCCGCGTCGGAAATCGTCCAGCCTACGCTCTCGATGTTTTCCTCCAATTCCCTGACAGTACGCGCGCCGACCAGCGGCGAACTCACGCCTGGCCTGCTGGTAAGCCACTGGATCGCAAGCTGTGGCACCGTCTTGCCGTAACTGGCCGCAATCGGCTTGAGGGCTTCGACAGCGGCGACGGCTCGCTCGTAGGTGCCCGGCTGGAACAGCACGGTGGTGCGCCGCTCGTCTCCCTCGACGAACTTGGTATCCGGCGAGAGCAGGCCGGTAAGCAGCCCCTGGGCAAGACCACTGTAGGGCATAACGCCGATATTGTGCTTGCGGCAATAGGGCAGCGTTTCCGCCTCAACCTCGCGCCACAGCATGTTGTAGGGAGGCTGGAGCACGTCGATGACGCCATACTGGCGTGCGCTGTTCATATCAGCAGTGCTGAAATTGGAAACGCCGACCGCCTTGATCCGCCCGGATGACCGCAGTTGTTCCATCATTGCCATGGTCGGGCCAATCGGGAAGTCCGCGTTCGGCCAGTGGACGAAATAGATGTCCACATAGTCCGTCTGCATCCGTCTCAGCGAGCCGTCGAGCGCCGCCTCGAGCGCCGCGGGTTCGAGATGGTTCGGGGCAACCTTGGTCGCGATCACCGCTTTTTCCCGGTTGCCGGCGAGCGCCTTGCCGACAACCTGCTCGGCATGGCCATGCCCATAGGCTTCGGCCGTGTCGATCAAGGTAATGCCGAGTTCCATGGCGCGTTGAATCACCCGTATCGATTCCTTGTCATTGGCCGCGCCCCAGAACGCGCCCGACATACCCCAGGTACCCAGGCCAATCTTGGATACCTTGACCGACGACGATCCTAACTGTCGCTGTTGCATTTGTTCCTCCTGATCGGCGGCATGCCCGTCTTGGCACGTCGCCAAGTTTGCCACTATATTTATAGACTTATATGCTCGTCTGACAAGTCAATCGTGGCGTGCTCCTTATTTTTGATCGGAGATAGAAATTTCCACCATCCGTGCTGCGCCGGCGCAACTGCCAAAACACATTCGGCAAAACGGTCGGAAAAGGGGGTTTACGTTTCATCTTCTCTTCTTATATGCTCATCGGACAAGTTGAGGCCTTACCCGCAAGGTGAGTGCACAGGTATGGGTGAGCCACCTCGGGAGGAGCTTCGATGAAGATCGTGGACATCAAGACGGCGGTCGTCGCCTATCACGGCAAGGCGACCCTGATCCGTATCGATACCGACGCCGGTATCTCCGGCTATGGCGAGGCAAATCCCGACGCGGGCGCGGCCGCGATCGTCGGACTTATTTCGGAATTGAAGTCGGAACTCATTGGCCAGGATCCCCGCAACGTCGAATATTGCTGGGACAAGATCCGTCGCGACCATGTCTTTTCCGGTGCGCAGGCCGGCGTCTTTCTCATCGCGCTGACCGGGCTTGAAATGGCGCTGTGGGACGTGGCGGCGAAGGCGGCGGGGCAGCCGCTCTATCGCATGTTCGGCGGCAAGTTCCGCGACCGGATAAGGCTTTATGCCGATTGCGGCCACGGCGATGACGAAGCGGGATCGCCGCAGGGGTGCGAAACGCGCGCCCGCCGCATGGTGGCCGAGGGCTTCACGGCGGTGAAATTCGACATCGACAACGTGCGTCATCCGGCAAAGTTCGATGCGGTGAACCACACCATCAACGGCGCCGAGCTCCGCTCAATGATGGAGCGCGTTGCGGCGGTGCGCGACGCGATCGGTCCCGACGTAGACCTCTGCATCGACCTGCACGCGCGCTATGACGTACTCAGCGCCAGCCGCATAGCGTCGGAGATGGAGCGGTTCAACCTTCTGTGGCTGGAAGAGCCAATTCCGGCTGAGAACGTCGAGGCCCTGAAACAGATCCGCATGCGAACCAAGACGCCAATCTGCGTCGGCGAAAATCTCTACCTGCGCTGGGGTTTCCGGGAGCTGTTCCAGAATTACGGCGCCGACGTCATCATGCCCGACGTGCCTAAATGCGGCGGCCTTGCCGAAAGCCGCAAGATCGCGAACCTCGCTGAAATGTATTATGTGCCCTTCGCACCGCATCTTGTGTCGACACCGCTGGGCACGATGGCGACATGCCATGTGTGCGCGAGCGTGCCGAACTTCCTCGTGCTGGAGTGGCATGCTCTCGAAGAGCGGGAAGCGTGGGATAGCTATGTGCGCCTGCCCGGTGGCGCCAAGTCGATCGTCGAGGATGGCCACATCGCCATACCCGACACGCCCGGCATCGGTGTCGAGCTCAACATGGACGGCGTGCACAAATACGCCGTGCCTGGCTACGGCGTCTTTGAATAGGCGCTGACCGGACAACATGCGGCTAAGGCGGAAGTGCGTTTTGGCCACGTTTCTGCCGCTCGACGAAATGAGGTCCGTTGGGAGGAAACCATGGGCAAGCGGATCGTTTTCACCGGTGGCAGCGGCAAGATCGGCCGCCACGTCATACCCTACCTGCTCGAACGTGGGCATCAGGTTCTGAACCTCGACCTGACGCCTCTCGATGTACCTGGAGTGGACACTGTCATCACCAACCTTGCGGATGCCGGCGAGACCTACAATGCGCTGACGCTGCATTTCGGGTTCAAGGAATATTTCGGCGGAAAGGGCCGCGGCCCGGTCGACGCTGTGGTCCATTTCGCGGCGATCCCGCGGATATTACTGCGGCCGGACAACGCCATGTTCGCCGCCAATGTGCAGTCGACCTACAATGTGATCGAGGCCGCCACCAAACTCGGCATCCGCAAGGTCGTTACAGCTTCCAGCGAAACGGTCTATGGCGTGTGCTTTGCCGAAGGCGAACGCGACTTCACATCGTTTCCGGTGGAAGAGGACTACGACACCGATCCGACCGACAGCTATGGCCTATCAAAAGTCCTGGGCGAGAAGATCGCGCGCTCCTTCGCTTCCCGAACGGGAAGCGATATCTACGCACTGAGGATCGGCGGCGTTGTCGAACCACAGGACTACGCCCGATTTCCGGAATTCCTGGCGGAGCCCTCAAAGCGGCGGCGCGACGGCTGGACCTATATGGACGCGCGCGATCTGGGCCAGATCGTGCATTTGTGCATCGAGAAGGACGGTTTGGGGTTCCAGGTATTCAACGCCGTCAACGACAACATCGTCGCGGACACGCCAACGGCGGAGTTTCTCAAGAAGCATGCGCCCGGCACGCCGATTACGCGCTCCATGGGCGTGTTCGAGGGGCCAATCTCAAATCGAAAGCTGCGCGAGGTCCTGGGGTTCAAGCAGGAACATGATTGGCGAACGCGCCCGGCGGGTTCATGACGGCCCACGACGTGGCCCATCGAGGGAACCGACGCATCCCCTGAGGAATGCGTCGGGCCAGGCTCACGTGTGGCGTATTTCCGTTCCCAGCACCTTCAGGCATTCGCGAATGAAGGCCGCCAGCGCCGTCCAACCTTTGGCCGAAACCATCGTCCCATCCACATAGGCATCGGTCGGAGACAGATCGATGTAGGTGCCGCCAGCAAGCGTCACCTCCGGCTCGCAAGCCCCTAGCGCGCCGACCTTCTTGCCACGGACGACGCCGTCCACTGCGACCAGGATCTGGACGCCGTGGCAGATCGTAAATATCGGTTTTTTCGCCTCGTGGAAGTGCCGCACCATCGCCTGCACGCGCTTGTCGGTGCGGATGTATTCCGGTCCGCGCCCGCCGGCGCAGTAGACCGCATGATACTGATCAAGCTGCTTCTCGGCCTCGGAGAAAGTCTTGTTGATCAGTGCGTTGTGACCGGGTTTTTCTGTGTAGGTCTGGTCGCCTTCGAAGTCGTGCAGCGAGGTTTTGATCAAGTCGCCGGCGTTTTTGTCGGGGCAGACGACATGGACAGTGTGGCCGACGGCCTCCATCGCCTGCTGGTAGACGAAGATTTCATATTCCTCGGTGAACTCACCTGTCAGCATCAGGATTTTCTTGCCTGGCATGGCTCTTTCCTCTCGGTTTTGTGATGGGCAAGGCGCACCTCGCGTCTTGCCCCTAAGGGATCGAAATGGGGATCAGAAAGGGGAGTCGGGGAAGTAGTATTCCTTGGCGTTGGCCTGGGTGATCAGCGGTGCGTCAAGCTTGACCGTGCCGCGGACCGGCGCCTGGCCAATCAGATTGGCGACGGTCATGCAGATTGCCGTCTTGATCATCGACGGCGGGCTTGGCGTTTCGACCGGCGTCATTGCATCGCCGTCGATCACTTTCTTGACGATATCCTTCATGCCGTTGCCGCCGAGCGCCAGCTTGATGTCCGTCCGCCCCGACTGCTTCACGGCCTCCAGCACGCCGAGCAGCATGTCGTCATCATTGGCCCAGACCGCGTCGATATGCGGATACTTGGCCAGGTAGTCCTGCATGAGCTTGAAGGCTTCATCGCTGTTCCAATGGGCATATTGAATGTCGAGCACCTTCAGGCCGGTGCCCTTGATCGTATCCTCGAAGCCCTTGATGCGCTCGTCGTCGATGACCGTCGGAATTCCGCGCAGCACGATGAGATCACCCTTGCCGCCCAGCTTGTCGATCATGAACTTCGCTGTGTTGGTGCCCACCGCGATATTGTCGCCGGCGAGGTAGAAGATATCCAGCGTCACATCAGACAGTACCGTGACCGGGCCGTATTTCCTTGAAAGGCCTTCGGCGCGCAGCACGGGCTCAGCTGGCCGTTCAGGCCGCGCCGGCAAGGTGCTGGTATCTGTCTCAAATCGCATGGCAAGGGACATCGCAACGGCTACTCGAACGCCGGCAGGAGACGGTCCCGCGAATTCTCGATGTGCACACGCATCGCCTTTTCGGCGGCGTCCGGGTCACCCGCGGAAAAGGCGGCGAGAATTGCCTCGTGCTCGTCGAGCGCATCTTCGGTCACTCGCGAGTGGTACATCAGGCGGAAGATGTGGAAATGGGTATGCTGGTGATTCAGGGTCTCGCGAATGAGCTCGTTCTGAGCGAACTCCACAATCTTGTCGTGGAAGATCGCATCCTGGCGGGCGAAGTTCGAATAGCGCAGGCGTTCATCCTTCCCCTCACGCCGGGCCATGACGCCAGCCGCCTCCTGCAGCACGGCTAGACGCTCGTCATCGAGCGTTGCGGTGGCTTTAGCTGCCGCGGCGGGCTCGAGCAGAAGACGCAGTTCATAGAGCTCGTCAAAGCGGCGGCGGGTGATCTGCGGTGCGGCCCGAAAGCCGATCAGGTGGGTCTTGACCACCAGCCCCTCGCCTTCCAACCGGCCAAGCGCTTCGCGAATGGGAGTATGCGAGACGTTGAATTCCTTGACGAGATTATCGACGGTGATGCGCGATCCCGGAGCAATCCGCAGCGACATCAATTGCCCGAAGATCGCCTCGTACACGTCGCCAGCCAGGCTGTTGGCGCGCTGAATGCGGCCGCTCAGGCGGGCTTCATTCTCAACCGTCAGGTCGGGGTTCTGCATGGTTTTACCTCTTGACAGGAGCACCCACTAACATGATGCTTCGGCCAATTCAATACTATATCCTATACGATTTTATAGGGGATATCCATGAAACCAACTCAAGGCGCCGCGAGAGCAAATCTCGCGCACCCAGGCATCGTCCCCGGGTTCGGGGCGTCCGGCAGGCGCGCTTCTCATCCTCTCTTCGAAGGATGCTGTCCATGACGTTGTTCGCAGCCGTGCGCCTGCCGCGCGAGATCCTGTTCGGCAAAGGCCAGCGCCATGTGCTGCCTGCCGTTGCCGCCAGGTATGGACGGCGTGCGTTCGTCTGCACTGATGAGCGTTTCGCCACGACAACGGAGTTCGCCGAGATTCTTGCCGGCCTGCGCGCCGCCGCGGTGGAGACGCTGGTCTACGACCGAACGCTGCCGGATGTTCCCCGCGATAGCGTCGCCGCCTGCATTGCGGAGGCGATGGACTACAAGCCGGACATGGTCATCGGGATCGGCGGCGGCAGCTGCCTCGACATGGCAAAATGCGCCGCACTTTTGCTCAGCCACGGCGGCAGGCTTCAGGACTACTATGGTGAGTTCAAGGTGCCAGGCCCTACTCTTCCCGTGATCGCTGTGCCGACAACGGCTGGCACCGGCTCGGAGGTGACCCCCGTCGCCGTGATATCAGATCCGGAGCGAACGCTGAAAGTCGGCATCTCGAGCCCTCATCTTATCGCCGCGGTGGCACTCTGCGACCCGGATCTGACGGCCACGTGCCCGCCTTCCCTGACGGCGATCGCCGGTGCCGACGCACTGACGCATGCAATCGAAGCTTTCACAGCGGCCAAGCGCGGCACCGATCCGAATTTGCCGCAACAGCATGTCTTCGTCGGCAAGAGCGCCCTGACCGACCATTTCGCGCTTCTGGCCATCAGATTGCTGGGCCGCAGTCTGGAAAGGGCATATCGCGACGGATCGGACGAAGATGCGCGCGCCGACGTCATGATGGGAGCGCTGGCAGCAGGTTGCGCCTTCGGCACAGCTGGAACGGCTGCCGCTCATGCGGCGCAGTATCCCGTCGGTGCACTCACCCACACGCCGCATGGGCTCGGCGTCGCCACCATGATGCCTTATGTGATGACATACAATCTTGCGGCAGCAGCTCCGGAGATTGCTGAAGTCGGCGCCGCACTCGGCCTGTCCGATCGGAACAGCAGCGGACCTGATGCACTGGCGCATGCCACCATAGGAGAGGTGAGCCGGCTGTTCGGTGCCATCGGCATCACGCCGACATTGGCTGAACTTGGTCTTCCCGAGGACAGGATCGACTGGACGGCCGAGCAGGCGCTCGGCATCGACCGGCTGATCAAGAACAATCCCCGCCCCTTCGACCTCACCGCGATGCGACGGCTGATCAGAGCCGCTTACGACGGCGACATGTCTGCAGCCACGATGCAACAGGAGCTGGTCCAATGAACATTTCCGCAGACATATTCGACGAGGATGAAAGTATGTCCGACTACGCCACGTTTTCGCACGGCCTCTACATTGGTGGCCGCTGGCAGCCCTCGTCGGATCGCCGTGTGATCGAAGTGATCGACCCATCGACCGAGGCGGTGATCGCGGCGGTTCCCGACGCCACGCTCGCCGATGCTGCCCTCGCCGTCGACGCGGCTGCGGAGGCAGCGGTCGGTTGGCGCGAAACCCCGCCACGCAGGCGTTCGGAAATCCTGCGGCGTTGCTTCGAACTGATGACCGAACGGGCAGAGACGTTGGCTGCGCTGATCTCTTTGGAAAACGGCAAGGCGCTGCGCGATGCGCGCGGCGAAGTCGCCTACGCGGCGGAATTTTTTCGCTGGAACGCCGAGGAGGCGGTCCGCATCAGCGGCGAGTTCGGCCTCGCCCCCTCGGGCGCGAACCGGATCGTCGTCGACTATCAGCCCATCGGCATTTGCGTGCTCATCACGCCATGGAATTTCCCCGCCGCCATGGCGACGCGCAAGATCGCGCCGGCGCTCGCGGCAGGCTGCACGGTGATCCTGAAGCCCGCCAGCGAGACGCCGCTGACGGCCTACGCGCTTGCAGCCCTCTATGAGGAAGCCGGCGTGCCGCCTGGCGTCGTCAACGTCCTGACGACCTCGAGCCCAGGGCCAGTGACGGCCGCCATGCTTGCCGACCCAAGAGTGCGAAAACTGTCATTCACCGGCTCGACCGGCATCGGCCGCGTGCTGTTGGCCGAAGCCGCAAAACACGTCATCTCCTGTTCGATGGAACTTGGCGGCAATGCACCGTTCGTTGTGTTCGACGATGCCGACCTGGAGGCAGCGCTCGACGGTGCGATGGTTGCCAAGATGCGCAATGCCGGCGAAGCCTGCACGGCCGCCAACCGGTTTTACGTCCAGGCCGGCATCCATGATGCCTTCGCCGATGGATTGCGCAAACGCATGGCAGCCCTCCAAGTAGGCCCCGGCACAGACTCGGAAACCGAATGCGGCCCGATGATTACCAGGAAGGCCGTGGAGAAGATCGATCGGCTCGTCCAGGACGCAGTTGCCCGTGGCGCCAAGGTTCTGTGCGGAGGGACGATCACCGAAGGCAAGGGCTACTTCTACCCGCCGACAGTGCTTCGCGACGTGCCCCCTGACGCCGTCATGGCCCATGAGGAGATATTCGGTCCGGTGGCTCCGCTTCTGCGCTTCGACAGCGAGGCGGAAGTGATCGCAAAGGCCAACGACACCGAATACGGTCTCGCCGCCTACATCTATACGCGCGACCTGGCCAGGGGAATGCGTGTGGCATCGAAGATCGAGTCGGGCATGATCGCCCTGAACCGCGGCCTGATGTCGGATCCTGCGGCGCCCTTTGGCGGGGTCAAGCAGAGCGGACTGGGCCGCGAAGGTGGGCAGAAGCACGGCGTTGCCGAGTTCATGGAGGCGAAGTACATCGCCGTGACCATCTGAGCAGATACGATGCAAAAAGATCCGTTCCGCATTCGTGATCACGTGGCCGAGTTCGACACCATCGTCGCCGAGATTGTTCGCCGCAGCACACAAAGCAGGGCGAACATACCCATGGTCGCAGAAGTAGCCTATGGATCTGATGCAACTGAAACCGTTGATCTGTTCTTCCCGAAAGGCAAACGCGAGCACCGGCCGGTGCACATGTTCATCCATGGTGGCTACTGGAGGATGTTCTCCAAACGCGACTATTCCTATGTCGCCGAGACCATTACCTCTGCAGGTGCGATCGCGGTCATTGTCGACTACGCCCTCATGCCCGCCGTTAGAATGGCGGCGATCGTGGACCAGGTACGCCGCGCCAGACAGTGGATAGGCTCCCACATCGCGGACTATGGGGGCGATCCCGGCCGGCTGACCGTTAGCGGTCATTCAGCCGGAGCGCATCTGGCAACGATGCTTTTTGACGACGATAGCCGGCCATCCGGCATCAGAGCCGCACTGCTGCTTGGCGGCCTCTACGACCTGAAACCATTGCAGACGTCATTCCTTGCCAGCGAGATTGCGATCACAGACGAAGAGGTCCGCCGGTTCTCGCCAATCAGCAAAATCTGCGATCCGTCGGTGGCCGTCGAAATCTCGGTCGGAGCCGAGGAAACGCCCCCCTTCCACAGCCAGGCCGCAATCTATGCGGACCACCTGGAGCAACAAGGACTGGATGTTTCACGCACGACCCTTGCAGCGGCCAACCACATGAGCAGCGTCCGCGACCTTGGCGTGGCTGGCACCGATGCCGCGTCACTGCTGGCCCGCCTCGTGGCAGCCTGAAACGGGTCAGCCATGCCAGCCATCATCCGCATGCAACTAGATATGTTCGCGAAGGGTGTCGGCAATCATGACATCGATACTTTGCGCCGACACTCCGAGGATTGCCTCGGAATCGGAGGAGTCGACTAGCAGCGGACTTTCGAAGAGGTAGCTCATTTCCACGAGTTCGTGCATCCCCAACGCGTCCATCTGGGCATGCGAGTAGGTGCTGACTTCGGGAAGTTTTTTTCCCAGCATCGCCGAGGTCTTCCGCATGATGTCCCGGGGCGAAGCATGCTGGGACGGAACGTGAAATGCACGGCCCCATTCTCCAGCATAGGATGAGGCGGCTACAAGTGTTCTGGCCACGTCCTTGGTGAAGGTCCAGGCATGATCCGCATCAAGATTGCCCAGGAAGGTAACGGGTTTCGCCTCCAACAGAGAAGGCAATGCCAAAATCGAGAAGTAGGTGACTGCGCCATATCCAAGGTAATCGCTGGAACGAACCTCAATGGCGGGAACACCGGCGCCAAGGGCTCGCTGCCACATTATGGTTCGCACGGTGCCCTTGCGCGAGGTGGGATCAAGCGGCAGATCGGGGCGAAGCTGGCCCTTGGCATTTGCGCCGTATCCATAGAGATTTCCCAGAACGATCAGTTTTGCGCCGGCCATCTCGGCTGCGTGCGTGACCCCATCCATGATCGGGAAAAAATCAGTCGGCCAACGGTCATAGGCAGCCATGGCGCACATGAAAATGGCGTCCGCGCCCCGGCTAATCCGCGCAAGCGCGTCGGCGTCCGTGGCATCTGCCTGGACCGCGCGCACGTGCTTCAGATCAATGGAGCCGACACCGCGGCTTGTGAGAACAACGTCATGTCCGGCTTCTCCAAGCAGGCGAGCGGTTTCGAGCCCCACCGGACCGGCGCCCACAACAACATAGGTACTCATGTCAAATCCCTTCCAACATTGCGATACCGTCAACGTTAGCGAGGCAACGCATTGAAAATCGCGCGGCATTCGCCAAATGTTCAGCATGTTTCGCCAATCGTTGAGGCCGCCCATGCATCCGCAGTTTGCTTCGTCTGCGGCCAACGCCGTTACCATCGCGGCATTGCAGGTTGAGGCCGGCAGGTTCCAATTGCCCCAAGCCCATCGGCACCGCGTCTTCGTCCACGCAAGCCCAGCGACGCGTTCCTATTGCAGCCAGGTTGGGAAGTATTTCGTACGGCGCGCCGGCGATATCGATCTCGTGCCCGCGGGAGAAGAAGGAGGATTTGAAGCCGAGACGCGGTTCAACACCATTGAACTCAGCCTCTCACCAGCTCTGATGGAGAACGTCGCATCGGAACTGGGTTCGGGGAGCCTTCGACGGCTTGAGACGCGTCACCTTCTCCGTGACGAACGGATTGAGCATCTCGCGCGCGCGCTCGAGAACGATTTCCGCTCAGGCACACCGAGCGGATCGCTGTTCGCGGACAGCATCGGCGTTGCGCTGGCGGTTCGCCTGCTGGGTCTTGATGAAAAGGAGACAGAGCGAGCGAGCCGTTTGTCCGAGATCCAACTAAAGCGTGTAGTCGACTTCATCGAAGCCCAAATCCAAACCCCGCTGTTCCTGGAAACATTGAGCAGGGTCGCTGGGGTCAGCAATTCACACCTCAGAACCTGGTTCAAAGCCGCGACGGGACTGACCGTTCATCGCTATGTGCTTCGTCGCCGGGTCGAAAGGGCGCGTTTGTTCCTGTTGGCAAGCGACTTGAGCATCAGCGAGGTGGCGCATCTGACGGGCTTCGCTCACCAATCCCACCTTTCCCATTGGATGCGGCGCGAGATCGGCGAAACGCCTCGCGGCATCAAGCGGTCGCGCTCCGTCGCCTGACGCGTCAGAGTCCTGAGCCTAGTAACCGTAGTAAAGCCCCAGGCCCCGCTGCAGGGCCGACGCCAGATGCGCCTGCATCGCCGCTGCTGCCGCCTCCGGGTCACGTGCCTTGCATGCCTGGATGACCTGCATGTGCTCGCGCAAGGATTGCAGCACGAGTGGCACGGTGACTTTTCTGTCCAGCCGGATCAGCCGAACATAGTTGTGCAGCCGTTTGTAAGAACTTTCGATCAATGGATTGTTCAGGCTGGCAATGACGGAGTGATGCAGCAAGGTCTCGAGTTCCTCGAGGTCGGCTCTGACTTGGTCGGTCAGCCCAGTGCGTTCGATCTCTTCGATGGTCGCCAGATGTCGTCGTTCCAGTTCCGCCAATTCCGCCTCTTCGGCGGTTTGCGCGTAAACACCTGTCGCTGCCCGTTCCAGAATGCTGCGAAACTGATAGGTCGATCTGGTCAATTCGAATCCGGGCTTCACGAACTGGATGCCCGACCGCGAGTGGATGATGACGATCCCCTCCGCCTCGAGCAGCTTGAGTGCATCGCGCAGCGGCGCAACCGGGATCTGGAGCATTTTGACGAGATCGCCTTGCGACAGAAAGGCCCCTGCGGGGATCTTTCGCTCAAACAGCGTTTCGAGAATTCGCGTGTAGGCACGATCGCCAAGGCGTTGGCCCGCTGCCGCCCCGTCGTTTCCGTCGGGCTTCCTTGCGCGCTCAGCCACTTGCTTCACCTCGCTGAATCTGAAATATCTAAACAACATTCTGGCATATCAGATATAGAGACTTTAATATGCGCATCGCAGAATACCGCATCACTCGTTATCAATTCGCTCGTGACCGTATCATAGGTGACAGTCAGGTGCGCATCGATGCGGTTCATGTAGCCGCGCTCGAGCTCGTTGGCGAGGACGGCCAAATCGGACTGGGCTTTGTGCAGAGCTTGTTTCACCCTTTACCCGCCCAGGCGGAGATCGTCCGCGTTTTTGAGGAAGAGGTCTGGCCCGGTCTTGTCGGACAGCCGCCGCTGGCGCTCGTGCACCGGGTCCAGCGGCCCCGCGGCGGCAACCGGCGCCTCTTCGGCTTGCCTTTCGAAGAAGCCCTTCAGGTTGCCTTGTGGGATCTGAGCGCCAAGCAGGCCGGCCTGCCGTTGCACAGCCTGCTGGGAAGCCGCCGCAAGCGCGTGAGAGCCTATGCCTCGGGTCTCGATTTCCACCTTGGCGACGACGAGTTCCAAGCGTTTTTTGCCCATGCCGACGCCCTCGGGTACCGCGCGTTCAAGATCAAGGTGGGGCACCCCGATTTCGACCGCGACTTGTCCCGGCTGGAGCTGTTGAGAAAGACGGTGCGGCCGGGCGCATCGATCATGATCGATGCAAACGAGGCTTGGGGCGCAAAGGAAGCATCGGTAAAAATCCATAAAATTCATAACCTTGGCTATGAACTCCTATGGGTTGAGGATCCGATTCTGCGCCATGACTTCGAAGGCCTTCGGATGCTCAAGGCGGCAACCCCCCAAACCATGATCAATTCAGGCGAATATCTCGATGCCGCCGGCAAGCGCCTGTTGATGCAGGCCGGGGCGACCGACATGCTCAATGTTCATGGACAGGTGACCGACGTGATGCGCATCGGCTGGCTGGCGGCGGAACTCGGCATCCCGGTGACCCTCGGCAATACGTTTCTTGAAATCGGGGTGCACATGGCCTGCGCCCTGCCCGAAGTCGAGTGGCTCGAATATTCCTTCCAGAATCTGAACCACCTTGTCGATGAGCCTATGGCAATCGTCGATGGATGGATTCAGGCCCCCGAGCGCCCCGGCCATGGCCTTGTCCTCTCCGAAGGGGCCCGCAGGCAATGGGCGCAGCCAGACGTGCTGCCGCACGATCAACTCGACAGGCCGCCTGTCGACGCGCGAACCGCGGTGTAACCATGACCCCTGCTCCGAAATGGCCTGACCTGTCGGTAGATGGTGCTAACGCTGTTGTGATGTTTCAGATTATGTGATTAATATCTCAGATAGAAGGTCGGCGACGTTACAAAAACCGGCGTGGATTCCTATGAGTCCATAGCTGACCAGATTGGGCGGCGGGTTCAACCGATCGCTGCAACACACTCAGCGAACTTCTCCGCTGGGGTCTGATAGAGCAAGGTCTTTCTGGGGCGTTCGTTGAGCTGCCGCGCGATGGCGCTGAGCTTTGCCTGGCTGTGCAGGGATAGATCGGTGCCACGTGGCAGATATTGGCGCAGTAGTCGGTTGGTGTTTTCATTCGAGCCGCGCTGCCAGGGCGATCGAGGATCGCAGAAGTAGACCTCGACGTCCGTGGCCAGCGTCAGCCGCTGGTGGTCAGCAAGCTCTTTGCCTCGGTCCCACGTCAGCGATTGATAGAGCTCTCCGGGCAATTTCTGCGACTGCTTGATTAGGGCTGAGACGACGCTTTCGGTATCTTTATTGGCGACCTTGATCAGCATCACATAGCGCGAGTGACGCTCGACCAGCGTCGCCACGTAGCTGTTCTTGGACCCGCCGATGAGGTCGCCCTCCCAGTGGCCGGGAACTGCTCGATCTTCGACGGTGGCGGGCCGTTCGCTGATGGAGATTGCATCCTTGATCTGGCCCAGCCCACTCCGCTTCATGCTGGCGTGCCGGGAACGGCGGATCGTGCGCCTGGCTCTAAGATGCTCCAGCAGTTCCTTTTTCAGCACTCCGCGTGCCTGAATGAACAGGCTGCGATAGATCGTTTCGTGCGACACCTGATTATGCGGCTCCCCCGGGTAGGTGCGCTTGAGCCAGCCGGCAATCTGCTCTGGCGACCATTTCCGCTGCAGCTTGACCGATACTGTCCGGGCTAGGGACGGACAGCAAGCCAGCTTGCACAGCTTGGGGCGCAGGGCCCGATCCCAAGCGGCGTGATCGGAACGTGCTGCTCTATACCGATCAGGCCCGCCATTGCGAAGGACCTCACGACTGATCGTGGACGGCGATCGACCCAGTGTGTGGGCGATCGAACGCAAAGAGCACCGCGTACTGAGCCCTCGGCCCAGACTGAGCGCCTTGGGCGCCCGTCGCCGCTCGGCTGGTCGAATGCCGCCGGCTGGGGAGATCACCGAGAACACCGATGATGACGCCCGATCAAACCGCCGCCCAATCGACTTCATCAACTCGCCAGCCTGCCATCGATCCCAGATCTCCGATCGCTGGGCGGCTGAATAATAGATGCGACGTCGCTGCTTCATGGCCCACACTCCATCTTTGATGAAAGACTAGTGTGTTGCCCTCACCGATTGAGCCCACCGCCCCAAAAAGGACACCGGGCGTCAGGACGATTTTCCCCGGCTCGATGGCACATTGATTGACGGTACTGACGAGGCAAATGGTAAGCCTCGTGCGGCAGCGATAGTTGATGTCCTGATCAAGGGACTATGACGAGTATGTCAGCGGCTTCGGAAGGCGTTGCGGCCACACAAGGCGCGGTCTCGCCCAATCGGGCAGATCGGCGCCACCGGTCTCACGGACGTCAGGGTGGCGAAAAAGGTGGTTCAGTCGAAGAACCCGGCGTCCTCTTCCAGCAGATACTTCTTGGCGGCCTTGGCGTCGATGTCGAGACCAAGCCCGGGGGCTTCGAGCAGATCAATCATCGAATCCTTCACAATCTGCTTAGGCAGGCCGATGACGATGTCGTTCCACCAAGGGTCGGAGGCGCTCGGGTATTCGAAGGCGATGTAGTTGGCGGGCAAGGTGGCGCAGACATTGATCAGCGCGCCGAGGCCGAGGAGGCCATTCGCGGTGCCGTGCGGCGCCATCAGGATCGAGTGCATATAGGCGTGCTCGGCGACCCATTTGAGCTCGGCGATGCCACCGATGTCGGCGGGATCCGGGCCGATGACGCGCACTGCCTGCGTCTCGATCAGTTCCTTGAAGTTGTGACGCAGGTAGATCTGCTCTCCCGTATGGATGGGGATGGAGGTGGATGTCGTGAGTTCGCGGTAGGCCTGCGGATTGACCCACGGCACGTAGTCGCCCGTCAGCATGTCCTCGAGCCACATGAGATTGTATTTTTCCACCGCCTGCGCGAAGCGGATGGCGTCGGGCAGGAACCAGCCGGGGCCGCAATCCAACGCGAGCGAAACCTTGTCGCCGAGCACTTCTTTCATGGCGATGACGCAGTCGATCATATGCGCCATGCCGCGCTCGCTGATCTGCCCCTGGTCCATCGCGCCGTGATAGGTCGGCGGCTGCCGGACACCGTAATGGAAGTCGGGTACGCTCGTCTTCATGTTGGAGTGAAAGCTGATCCCCTGCTTCACCATGAAGAAGCTTTGCGGTTGCTCCATCATCCATTTGACATCCGCCGCATAGTCCTCGGGCCTGTCGCCGGTCCTTTTTTTGCGGATGGAGCCGTTATAGACCCGCACCTTGTCGCGGACCTTGCCGCCGAGCAATTTGTAGACCGGAACTCCTGCCGCCTTGCCGGCAATGTCCCACAAGGCATGCTCGATGGCGGAGACGGCGGCGCCATAGGGCTTGAACGAGCCGCGCTGGCGGATCTTCAGCATGCAGCGCTCGACGTCGGTTGGGTCCTCGCCGATCAGCGCGTCGCGAAAATGCAGCACCCAGGGCTTGAGATAAGGCTTGGTGTACTCAACCTCGCCGAGGCCATAAAGACCTTCGTCGGTGACGATGCGGACGATGGGATGTTTGCCGATGACGGCGCACCGTAGATCGGTGATCTTCATGCTTTCCCTTTCCTACACTGCCTCAAAACGTGAGGCGGTCAGCTCCAGGTCCGGTCCCAGGAATATTCGTCGTCCCAGTGGTCGGTCGGCTGCCAGATGCCTTTGACACCGTCCTGCAGGTGTCGGCTGATGACTTCATCGACCACGTCGTCGATGCCCAGGCCCGGCTTGTCGGGCACTGTAATGAACCCGTCCTTGACCAGCGGCTTGGGCAAGCCGGTGACGATGTCGTCCCACCAGTCCACTTCCACGCTGTGATATTCGAGCGCCATGAAGTTTTCCGTGGCCACCGCGACATGCGCGGCGGCCATAGCCGCGATAGGGCTTTCCGCCATGTGAATGGCCATGGCAACGCCATGGTCCAGCGCCGCGTCGCCGATCTTCTTCGTCTCGAGGATGCCGCCGGTGGTAAGCAAGTCCGGATGGATGACCGAAATGCCTGAGTTGAGCAGCGGCTCGAAGCCTTCCTTGAGGTAAATGTCCTCACCCGTGCAGATCGGCACGGACGTTGCCTCCTGCAACCGCCGATACTGGTCGGTGTACTGCCAGGGGATCACGTCTTCGAGCCAGGCTGGTGCGTATTTCTCGATCCGCCGGGCGAGACGGATGCCGTCCTGCAGCGAGACGTGGCCGACATGGTCGATGGCGAGCGGAATCTCATACCCGATCACCTCGCGGACCTCGTGGATATATTGATCGAGCAGGTCGATGCCCTTTTCGGTGAAGTGGAGGCCGGTGAAGGGATGCGGCACGTTCTGCGCGTCGTAAGCGGCATTACGCGCCCGGCGCTCGTCCAGCGTGCCTGCTCGCCCGCGGCCGGCATGCGTGCGGAAACCGTCGAGCACGCCGGCCGGCGCGACGACCGCGCCTGGGATGTGGGAGATCTGGGCCAGCCCGAGGTCCATCTTGAGGAAGGTGAAACCGAGGTCCATCCGCGCCTTGAGCCGCTTTCCGGTCTCGGTGCCACTGGGCCTCTCCGCGTCGGTGTCGCAATAGACACGCACCTTGTCGCGGAACCGTCCTCCGAGCATCTGATAGATCGGCACGCCATAGGCCTTGCCGGCGAGGTCCCAGAGGGCGATCTCGATTGCCGAGACACCACCACCCTGCCGCCCATGACCGCCAAATTGCTTGATGCGCCGGAACAGTCGATCGATGTCGCAAGGGTTCTCGCCAAGCAACCGGCTCTTCAGCATCAGCGCATAGGTGGCGCTGGCACCGTCGCGCACCTCGCCAAGGCCGACAATGCCCTGGTTGGTATAGATCTTGATAAGCGCGGAGGTGAATGGCGCGCCGACGATTTCGGCGACGCGCAGGTCGGTGATGCGCAGGTCGCTGGGCCTGGAATTCGTGTTCACCCGACTGAGCGCCCCGTCGGCTCCACCTGTCTTTGGCATGACTTATCCTCATTCTGGTCGGCGGGGTTTGTCGAAAGCACGCCGGGGCGGCATTGAGCGTTGCTTAGCCCAGCTCGATTTCGTTGGCCTGCAGGTAGTCGCGGTTCATCTCAACGCCGAGACCAGGCTTCGACGTCAGCTTGAGGCTGCCGTTCGAAACGTCGAGCGGTCTGTCGATCAGGTGATCGTATTTGCCCAGGTTCCACTCCGACGTTTCGAGTTTGTAGAAGTTAGGCACCGTCATCATCACCTGCGCTCCCGCAACCACGTTGATCGGCCCGGCGGCGTCATGCGGCGAGACCGGAATGTAGTAGGCCTCGCACAGGGCGGAAATCTTCTTCAGTTCGGTAATCCCGCCGGTCCAGGTGACGTCCGGCATGATGTAGTCAGCGAGCTTGTTCTCGAGCACCGGCACGAAGTCCCACTTCGTGTGGCCGCGCTCGCCCCACGAGATAGCGGCACTGACCTTCTCGCGCACCTGCTTGAGGGCGTTGAGGCTCTCTGGCGGGCAAGGCTCCTCAAACCAGTCGATCTGGCCGGCTTCCTCGAGGCTACGGCACAGGCGAATGGCGGTGGGAACGTCGAAGCGGCCATGCGCATCGATCAGGATGTCGACATCGGGGCCTGCCGTTTCGCGGATCAGCGCCGTGAGTTCGGCCGCTTCGCGCTCATCCTTGCGGGTCATGCTGCCATCGAGGTAGCCGTTCCGCTGTTCGCGCGACAGGCCGTCCGCGGTGCGACCTTGGTGGGGGAAAGGGTCGAACTTGAGCCCGGTGTGTCCGGACTCGACTATGTCTCGAATTTCGCGGACCACGGCCTCCTTGCTGGTAAATTTGGCCTGGTTGGGATGGGTGTAGAGCGCGATTTCATTGCGTACGGGTCCACCCAGCAATTCGTAAATCGGCTTGCCAAGGACTTTGCCCCGGATGTCCCAGAGGGCTATGTCGATGGCGCTCACGCATTCGACGGCGGCGCCGCGACTGCCCATATAGGTGAAGCTGCGGAAAATCTTGTGCCACAGGTGCTCGATGCGCGCCGGATCCTCGCCGGTCACGGCGATGCCGATCTGCCGCAGGATCGTGCAGAGAGCGCGGTTGGCGAGCCTGGTGGTGGTTGTGATCTCTCCCCAGCCGCTCACCCCCTCATCGGTCGTCACTTCGACGAACAGATACTCTCCCCAATATGAAGCATCGGACTTGATCAGCCACGGCCGAACGCTCGTGATTTTCATCTCTCAACTACCTTTATCTGATTGTCAGGCTAACGATGTTCCAGATTGGAGAGGCTATCCGGCCCGAGCGGCGTTGCGCGCACGCATCTGTTCGAGAACATGCCGGCCGGAACCCTCGACATGGCGGGAAATGAGGTCGGCGGCCTTGTCTGCCTCTCCCGCCTTCACGAGTGCGATGAGTTCGCGATGCTCGCGAAGGATTGCGGCGCGCCGTGCGAGCGTGAAATTGAATCGCCGGCTCACGGCCCGCAGCACCTCGCGATGCTTCCACCAAAGCTCGGCGGCATGGCGGTTATAGTGCCGCTGGTACATCACGGTGTGAAAGGCGGTATCCAGTTCACTGTGCCTGAACGTGTCGGCAAAGTTGTTCTCTTCAATCAGGCCTTGGATGCGTTCGAGTTCGGCAATGTCTTCGACGGTCGCCATATTCACAAACCATCGCGTCAGGGCTGGCTCGATCAGGACTCCGATCTCGTAGATATCGCGGACAAAATCCTGATCTATGGGCCGGACGCGCGCCCCGCGGTTGGCGACAAAGGTGACGAAGCCCTCCCCGCGCAACAGCTGCAGAGCCTCGCGCACGGGGTTGGTCGAGGTGCCGTGACGCCGGGCGAGATCGGTCACCACAAGCCGCTCGTTGGCGGCAAGTCGCCCCTCGATGATGTCTTCCCTGATCAGTTCATAAAGCGAGGCGCCCTCGCTGGAGGCCCCGATGGGATCAATCCCCGCGGGTGGCTCTGCTTTAAAATCGCTTGTTTCGGCCAAGGCCGGCTCCCCAATTCAATACACACTTTAATCGATATCACGCACAGTTTCCATAAACAATGTACGATTTATCGCGTTGACAGACAATCCATGATCTGAAAACGTACAAAGTGCTCGAAGGGATACACAGAACAGGACGACGTTCCGCGATCGAACGAGCATGGACCGCTTGCCTCGAAGCAAAGCGGCGTGGGAGAGAACCTGGAGGATACCTATGACGAGGATTACACTCGGTGGTGCCGTCCTGCGCGGCACCGTCTCCACTGCTTTAGTGGTATCGCTGTCCGCGTCGGCGCTGGGTGCGCCGCCGGTCGATTTGAGCAAGTGGTCGCCGGAATATGTGCGTTCCATTGCGGGCACGCAGGATTTTGATACGGCGGCCGATTGCGGCAAAGTCACCCCCCTCGACTACAAGGGGCGACTGACTTTCTGGTATCAGGGCGTGTTCGAGGGCGATCCCGACCTCCTGCGCCAGTACTACAAGGACTTCTTCGAGACCTTCCGCAAGACCTATCCAAACATCCAGCTCGAGGAACAAGCCCTCACCTACAACGACCTTCTCGACAAGTTCCGCACCGCGCTCCTGGGCAATGCCGCGCCGATGGCGGTCCGCCTGCAAATCCTGGGTGGTACCGAGTTCGCCGCAAAGGGATATCTGCAGCCGCTCAAGCCCGAGGATGTGGGGTATTCGACCGAGGATTTCTGGCCCGGCGCCATGAAGGCGGTGACCTGGGACGGAGTGACCTACGGTATTCCGACCAACAACGAGACGATGGCGTTCATCTGGAACGCCGACATCTTCAAGCGTGCGGGCCTCGATCCGGACAAGGCTCCAGCGACCTGGGATGACGTGGTCAAGTATTCCAAGCAGATCCACGACAAGCTCGGCATTTCCGGCTATGGCCTCGTGGCTCGCAAGAATGCCGGCAACACGCCATACCGCTTCATGCCGCAACTGTGGGCCTATGGCGGCGGCGTCTTCGACGAAGCCACCGCAAACCCGACCTACAAGGAGGTCGAACTCAATAGTCCCCAGAGCAAGGCGGCGCTGCAAGCCTCGTACGATATGTATGTTCGCGACAAGTCGGTTCCGGTGTCGGCACTCACCAACCAGCAGGCCGATAACCAGCCGCTGTTCCTCGCCGGCCAACTCGGCATGATGGTCTCGCACCCGTCCGACTACAACGTCATGCTAGACCTGCAGAAAAAGGCGACGGGCACCGACAAGGACAAGGCGCAGACCGTCATCGACAACATGCGCTACGGGCTGATTCCGACTGGCCCAGACGGCAAGCGCGCCGTTGTATTCGGCGGCTCGAACATTCACATCCTGAAGCCCGAATATGTCGAGGGCGGCAAGGTGGACGAGCCGGCTGCAAAGGCCATCATCTGCATGTGGACGAGCCCTGAATGGTCGCTGAAGATGGCCTACGCCGGCTCGAACCCGGGCAACCTCAACGGCTTCAAGACCAAATGGATGAAGGAACGTCTGGACAGCATCAAGTTCCTCGATGTCACGACGTCGATGCTGCCATACGGCATCCCGTTTCCAGCGCTGCCGCAGTCTCCCGAGATCATGAACATCATCGTCCCGGACATGCTGCAGAATGCCCTGACCGGAGCGATGACCGTCGACCAGGCAGCGGACGACGCGGCCGAAAAGGTGAAGAGCCTAGTAGAGGGCAAGCTCTAGTTTGAACCTGACTTACGATCCGACCGGCCGCACCGACGGTGCAGCCGGTTCGTTCCGAGGAAAATAAGGGCGCGCCACAGTGACGATCGTGACCGGTAAGGCCGAGGCTCGCCGAAGATTGCAATCCGGTTGGTCCGGCGTGTTCTGGAAGATATGGGAGCATCGCGCCGACTACGCGTACGTGCTCCCGGCGATCGCCGTGATGCTCATCGTCATCGCCTATCCGATCTATTACACAATCGAGCTGTCGTTTTTTAAGACGCCGCCTGGCCTACAGCTGCGCGACAAGATCTACGTCGGCTTCGACAACTACACGAACATCCTCACCAGTCCGGTGTTCTGGAAAGTCACCTGGAACACGATGATCTGGACACTGGCCTCAACTTTCATCTCCTTTGTCCTGGGGTTTGGCTCCGCGCTGGCGCTCCACCGCGACTTTATCGGCCGCGGCGTCCTGCGCGCTATCCTGATCATTCCCTGGGTTATCAGCGCCGTCGCCGCCTCCTACATCTGGAAGTGGATCTACCATTCGGACTTCGGGGTCATCGGTGCGGTGCTGGTCGGTCTCGGATTGGCCGACCGGCCGCCGAATTTCATCGACAACGTCAGCACGGTGCTTCCCTCCCTGATCGTCGTCAATATCTGGCGCGAGTTTCCGTTTGCCATGATCATGATGATGGCTGGCCTGCAGACGGTCCCCGAACAGCTGCTGAGCGCCGCAAAAGTCGACGGGGCCAGTGCGTGGCAGCGCTTCTGGCACGTCACCTTCCCGCATCTGAGCAGCGTCTCGACGGTAACCATCCTGCTGCTCGCAGTGGCCAACTTCAATTCCTTCATCATCCCCTGGATCATGACCGGCGGCGGGCCGTCCAACGCATCGCATATCTGGATCACCCATATTTATGAGCTCGCCTTCGGACGCCAGCTCTGGGGCGTGGCATCGGCCTATTCGGTGCTCCTGTTCCTCATCCTGATGACGCTGGGCTATTTCTATGTCCGTGCGCTAAGCGGCAACGAACGCAAAGAGGGGAGCGCATGAGCACGATTGCCGAGACAGCCCCTCGGGGTCAGACCCGTCGCCGCATACGCGTTGACGGATGGCGGTGGGGCGGGCGCATCTTCCTTGTGTTCATGCTGCTTTACACCGCGTTGCCGATGATCTGGATGCTGCTCACCTCGATCAAGTCCGGCTTCGCGGCGATGCAATTCCCGCCGCAATGGTGGCCAGACGAGCCTACCCTCGCCAGCTACCAGAAGCTGCTCGATCCGCAGAACAGCGTCGGCCAGGACTTCCTCCGCTTCTTCTGGAACAGCCTTTTCGTGTCGACCGTCACGACGATCCTTTCGGTGATCGTGGCTGTCCCGGCGGCCTACGCCTTCTCGCGCTTCCGTTTCCCTGGCCGGAACTTCCTGTTCTTCGCCGTGCTGCTGCGCAACATGTTCCCGGCGGTGATCTTTCTCGTGCCGCTGTTCATATTGATGCGCATGCTCGGGCTGGTGAACACGCATGGCTCGCTGATCCTCACCTATCTCACTTTCGGCCTGCCGCTGGCGATCTGGCTGCTCAAGGGCTTCTACGACAACATCCCGGTGCAGCTCGAGCAGGCGGCGCGCATCGACGGGGCAACGCGGTTCCAGGCCTTCATCCTGATCGTGATGCCGCTTTCGACGCCCGGAATCATCGCCACGGCGATCTATTCCTTCATCGGCGCGTGGAACGAGTACATCTACGCCTACACCTTCCTCTCCAAGAACGAGCAGTTGACCCTGCCGGTCGGCATCCAGCGCTTCTTCTCGGAAAACACGACGGACTTTCCGGGCCTGATGGCGGCCAGCTTTATGATGAGCGTGCCCGTCGTCGTGTTGTTCCTCGTCCTGCAGCGATACTTCGTACGCGCCCTTACAGAAGGCGCGGTCAAACACTAAGGAGTTGCCGATGGCCCACGTGGTCCTCAAAGATCTCGTCAAGACCTATGGCGGCTTCAAAGCTGTCAACAACGTTTCGCTGACGGTCAACGACGGCGAGTTCGTTGCGCTCGTCGGTCCTTCAGGCTGCGGCAAGACAACCACGCTCAATCTCGTTGCGGGGCTGATCCCGATCACGTCGGGCGACATCGTCATCGGCGACCGGGTGGTCAACGACCTCGACCCCAAGGACCGGGACATCGCAATGGTGTTCCAGAACTACGCGCTCTATCCGCAGAAATCCGTCTATAAGAACCTGGCGTTCCCGCTGCAGATGCGCAAATTGCCTAGGGACGAGATCGACAAGAAGGTCAAGGACGCGGCGCGAGTGCTCGACATGACGCACCTGCTCGAGCGCAAGCCGCGCGAACTTTCCGGCGGGCAGCAGCAGCGTGTAGCCCTGGGCCGTGCCCTCGTCCGCGACCCGGCCGTGTTCCTCATGGACGAGCCGCTCTCCAATCTCGATGCCAAGCTGCGCGTGCAGATGCGGTCGGAGATCAAGCGCTTCCACCAGGACCTCAAGGCGACGATCATCTATGTGACGCACGACCAGCTCGAAGCCGTGACCATGGCCGACAAGATGGCGGTGATGAACGGCGGCTTCTTGCAGCAATACGATTCACCGGCGCAGGTCTTTGCCCATCCGATGAACATGTTCGTCGCAAGCTTCATCGGCAGCCCGGCGATGAGTCTTATTCCGCTGCAGGCATCGACAGCGAACGGCAACGCCGTGTTGACCAGCGCGGAGGGCTGGACCCTCGAGCTCTCGCCGCGCAACGCCCGCAAAGTCGCGGGGGCAACGACCAAGAAAGTCGTGCTCGGCGCACGTCACTCGACGATCCAGCTCCACAAGAGTGCGGTGCCAGGCAGCGTCCCGGCAAAGGCCTACACGGTGGAGCCGACCGGAGACGTCACCTTCGTGCAGGCGTTCCTGTCCGGCGCGATCGTCAATGTCAGCGTGCCGCCGACCATTGCCGTCGCGCCCGACGAGCAGATCTGGCTCGAGTTCGACCAGGAGCGCATGCATCTGTTCGACGGCGAAACTGAAATGGCCCTCAAGGCCGATTGAGACCGGGCGGATGCTTGTGGGACGTGGGCTTGGATGACTACGAAGCTTAAGATTACTGCGATCAAGCCCTATCCGGTGTGGGTTGGAACGCGCAACCAGATGCTCGTCAAGGTCGAGACCGATCACGGCATTTTCGGCTGGGGCGAGAGCGGCTTGAGCGGCCGCGAGAGGGCCGTGGCCGGCGCGGTCGAGCACTATCGCGAGTTTCTCATCGGCCGCGATCCCATGCAGATCGGGCGGATCTGGCAGGAAGTCTATCGCAGCCAGTACTTCGAAGGCGGGCGCGTTCTGCAGGCGGCGATTTCCGCCATCGACATCGCCCTTCACGACATCAAGGGCAAGGCGCTTGGAGTGCCGGTCTACGAACTGCTCGGCGGCAAGCAGCGTGACCGCATCCCGACCTTCGCCTCGACCGGAGACGAGGCCGAGGGCGATGTTGCCATCGAGCGAGCCCGCGAACTGCGCGCACAGGGGTGGCAGGCGATCCGCTTCTTCCCCGTCGGGCAAAGTAGCAGGGACATCTTCGAGCCTCGCGAGTCGATCGGCGTTACTGCGACCATGCTGAACAAGGCGCGCGAGGCGCTGGGCGACGACGTCGTCCTCGGCATCGACTATCACCATCGGCTGTCGGTGGCCGAGGCGGCGAGCTTCTGCAACAAGCTCGGCCGTGGCGTGCTTGATTTCCTCGAGGAGCCGATACGCGACGAGACACCGGAGGCCTACGAATCCTTGCGGACGATGACCGACATCCCCTTTGCCATCGGCGAGGAATTTGCCAGCAAGTGGCAGTTCCTTCCCTACATCGAGCGCGGCATCCATCAGTTCAACCGGCTCGATATCTGCAATGTCGGCGGGTTCACCGAGGCGATGAAAGTCGCTGGCTGGAGCGAGGCGCACTATGTGGACCTGATGCCGCACAATCCCCTTGGCCCAGTGTGCACGGCCGCGACCGTGCATCTCGCCGCCGCGGTACCCAACTTCGCGTGGCTCGAGACCCGGGTGCCCGAAAGAAAGCTGGGCTTCGACAATTCCGACTTCTTCCCTGTGCAACCACGGCTCGACGGACCCGACTATCCAGTCAGCGACCTGCCGGGGCTCGGCGTCGAGGTCAACGAAGAGGCCGTCCAGGCGGAGAGCTTTCGTTTTTGGGAAGCGCCTCACCTCAAGCGCCGCGACGGTTCTGTTACCAACTGGTAGTTCCATTCACCGGAGTCTAAAAATGACGCATACCCCCGACATTACGCGGCCGCCTAAAGACCTGATCGACGCGCTGAGGGAAATCGGCGCCGCGACGGTTGCCGGCACGCTTGGCCACATGGGTTTCCGCAATCCGCACATGGTCGGTCCCGTGCCGCAGAACCGCGGGAAGTCGATCGTCGGGCCGGCGCTGACGCTGCAGTTCCTGCCGCAACGGCCGGACCTCTTCAACGAGGGAGAATATGCCGATCCGGAGACGCAACTGCACCGGCACGTGCTCTATCACGCGCAGGAGGGCGACGTGGTCGTGGTCGACGCGCGTGGCGACATGAGCTCTGGCGTCTTCGGCGATATGATGTCGACTTATTTCAAGGGCAGAGGCGGCGCGGGTATCGTCATCGATGGATGCATGCGCGACCGGCCCAATGTCGAAAAGCTCGATCTGCCGCTATGGCTGCGCGGCTGGACGCCAAATTATCATGTGCAGACCAGCATCTATCCCAATGCCGTCAACGTTCCGATTGCCTGTGGCGGCGTCACGGTGATCCCCGGCGACATCATCATCGCCGACGACGACGGGGTGGTGGTGCTTCCCGTGGCAATGGCCGCAAAAGTGATCGATGAATCGCAGAAGCATCACGATTGGGAGGAGTTCTCACGAGCGAAGCTCATGGAAGGCGGGTCCTTGCAACGATATTATCCTCTGCATGACGATGCCCGCGGAGAGTACGAGGCGTGGCGCAAAATCAACTCCAGATCTTGATAAACGGGACGTTGGTCGCGTCTTTCCATACGTGACAACGCATCAAACTACCTCCTGAAGGCGCCTGCGCCTAAGTTTGATTGCTAGCACTGTTACGACGGAATTTTTCGAACGGCACGTTCGGGCGAAGTGGTCGAGATCTCCGCTGGTGGAAGAGACAGGCAGGCCTCGGCTTTTATCCGAGACTGACCACAACCTTGCCGAACGGCCCGCGCCGCTGGTGCGCGAACGCCTCGTGGACATCCTCGAACGGGTAGACGGCATCGATCACCGGTCTGACGCCCAGCGCCTCGATTGCCACGTTCATGCGCTCGAACTGCCGCCGGGAGCCCGTGGCGATGCCTTGAAGTGTAATGCGGTTGCGTGTGAGCACCGGCGTCGGCACGGACAACTCGGTACCCGCAAGCTGACCGATGAGGGACACCCGCCCGCCGGCTGCCACCGTCTCGATCGATTGCCGCAGATTGGCGTCGCCGATCAGTTCCAGCACATGGTCCACCCCGCGCCCGCTCGTGAGAGCCCGCACCTCTGCGGTCCAGTCGGGGTTGATGCTGGTGTCGTCGCAGAGCTTTGCACCTAGCATCCGGGCGCGTTCGAGCTTGTCGGCGTGGCGCGACAGCAGGATAGGCACCTGCCCAAAGGCCAGCGCGAATTGCAGCGCAAATAGTGCCACGCCGCCGGTTCCTTCGATGAGCACGGTCGTACCCGGTCGCGACCGGCCGAACTCGACCAACGCCGACCAGGCGGTAAGCGCCGCGATCGGCAACGTCGCGGCTTCCCCGTCGCTGAGTGAAACCGGAGCCAGCACCGCGGCGTCCTCGCCCAACACAACTTCGCGCGCCAGCACGCCCGGCAGCGACACCCCCAGCGTCTGCTTGTGCAACACCGTCGGCGCATCGCCGTCGGGCCAATCGGCAATGACCTGACCCAATACACGGTCGCCGACGCGGAAACGCGTCACTTCGGGCCCGATCGCGACCACTTCGCCCACTGCGTCCGACACCGGTACGAAAGGCAGCGACATCGCCGGCAGCTTGCCATCGATCAACAGCAGGTCCTTGAAGTTGAGCGCCACCGCACGCACCGCGACCAACAGCGCGCGCCGGCCGACCGACGGCAACCGCACCGTCTTGCGCACCAGCTTGTCGAGCCCGAACCCGGTCATGTGCCAGGCTTCAGTCATGTCGCCCATCTCGCATCTCCAACCTTGTTCGGGCTGTATTACCATTGCGCGCTCAGCTACAATGATGCGAATTCGTCGGAAGATCGTTGCTGAAAGCTCTACAATGGGCCTGGTACCTGGCAGCCTTGACGGTGCCCTCGCCTTCGTCCAAGCGGTCGATGCGGGCAGCTTTACCGCCGCGGCGGCGCGGTTACGCCTGACCAAATCGGCCGTCGGTCGCAAGGTACTGCAACTCGAGCAGCGGCTGGGCGCGCGCCTGCTCAACCGCACAACTCGCCGCTTGAGCCTGACGGCCGATGGCGAAATCTACTACGAGGCATGTCGGCGCGCATTTGCTGGGCTCGGCGAGGCACAGGACCTCATTGCCGCCGGACGACAGGTGCCGGCGGGCGTTGTGCGGCTCACTCTGCCGCTCGCCTTTGGCCGCCGCTGGGTGGCGCCGGTGCTGTTCGGGCTAGCCAAGGTCCATCCGGCGCTCCGGCTCGAGATCGGCTTCGATGACCGCCGCACCGACCTCGTCGACGACGGCATCGACCTCGCAGTACGGGTCGGTTCTATCGAGGACAATGCCTCACTGACCGCTCGACGGCTGGGCACGCAGCGCTCGCTGTTGTGCGCCAGTCCGGCCTACTTGGCCACGGCCGGAACGCCTGCCGATATCCCGGGGCTGAGGCAGCATGCGCTGCTGGTCTACGGCCGGCGCGATTTCACCAACCCATGGCCACTGCCCGATGGCGTTATTGGAACCATGCTTTACCAGCCGCAACCCAAGCTAATGATCGGCGACGGCGATGCGCTGTTGCAAGCGGCGGTCGCCGGCTGCGGCATTGCCTTCCTGCCCGACTGGCTCGCGGGCGACAGCCTGCATCTCGGCGAGTTGGTGCCGGTGCTGATGAGCTCGTCTGTGGAGACAGCGCCGATCCACCTGCTGTGGAGCGCCGGCCGCGTCGTGCCGCCGCGTATGCGGGTGATCATCGACGCGTTGGTTGCCCACGCTGCTTTGCTGAAGGAAGGGATACGAACCGTCGCCACGCCTTCCATGCCGGGGTCTTGAGGCGCCGCCAGCGAAAAATAAGGCCGCCCGTCACCGTGAGGCAGCGGCCCCCCTGGGACGCCAAATTGGCGACACCAATGAAGCGGCGGCGCTAGGCGTGGCGACAGTCTCCCGGCTCCCAAAATGGCGTGCTGGCAGCGGGCGGTCGGCGCTTTGCTCTTGGTCCGATTCACAACCCACTTCAATAATTCCGACCAGTGCGCGAACAAATTCGACCATATCGTTTGCCGTGATTGCTGCCTTGTCAGGACTTTGCCCAACGTTCTCGGCAGCTTCGCAACATGAGCGGCGAATGAGATCGTAGTGTAAATCCCTTTCATCCTCCGGCAACGCGGCCAATTTCATTGCCCTGCGATGGATCAATCGCAGCAATTGTTCGAGAGCTGTTCCGACACTCATGCGTTTGCTCCGCATTGGTCGAGCGTCCCGCGGCTCCAAGGGCGCGCGTTGAAACGTCGATGAGGAGGGTGTTCCCCGTCCCCATGGAGGAAAGGTTGCATCACAGCCGTTAATATATCGTTGCCGGCTAATATAAGACGCTCGTTCCATCGACCCGCGGGGGGCGGAGACTGATCTTGTTGATGAAGGTGACGTTGCAAAATCCGGGCCCGTCCAAACGCAACAACTGTGCTACACGCGGATCTCCAAGCGAACTCGGCCCTGCAACGTGAGAATCCCATGCGAACAGTGTTGCGCACCCTCTTCCTCGGCCTCGCCGCGGCCAGTCTGTCGCCCGCCTGGGCCGCCGCCGGCGATTGCGGCGATGTTGTCGCCCTGGTGCAGCAGGCCTATCCCAAGGCCAAGAGGAGCGTCGACGGCGCTTCGCTGACACTCGAACCCCATATCAGCATCCCCCTGACGCTCACGGACTACGAAACCCCAGTTGGCCTGGTCTGCAAGATCTGGCCCGCGCATGATGACCTGTTTCTGGTCGCAGTGCCGCTGATGGACAGCGTCGAAGCCAGCGAAGACAGGCATGTTGGCGATATTGAGCTTCTGGTCGCCGACAGGAAGAGCCTGGGCGTGCGCCAGCGCCTGCTCCAGCCCGGCCTGATGACCGATGACGCCATAGCCATCCGCAAGGTCGAATTCGATACCGGTCGCTATCGGTTGGCACCCGATGTCTCCGCCTTTGGCTTGCGTATCGAACTGGCAACCCATTCGCAGGTCACTCCTTTCGACGAAACCGGCCTGCGGCTCTATGCCGTCGCCGGCGACACCCTGCGCTTGGTGCTCGGCGGCCTAGCCGTGGCCGGCCATGGCGGCGAAGGCGACGCGAGTTGCGCCGGCTCCTTTCATTCCAGCCAGGTCAGCCTGGCGATGAGCGCGGCGAGCCACCACGGCTATCACGACATCACAGCGATCGAGCAGGCGGATACCGACGAACCCTTGCCCGACAAGGATGGCGAGTGCCAGTCTCATCCAGGCAAGTCCGTGAAGCGGACCTACCGGCTACGCTACGACGGCACCCACTATCCGGTTCCGGCGGCGCTCAAGGCAATGGAGCCGTAACAAAGCCGCCCGCGTCGATGGATCGTCGTTCGAATCGGAAAAGGTGCAAGCGGAGCGAGAGGCATGCCTTGCATGCGGATGGCCGCAGAGCGATGCTGGCGCGGGGGTGGAGTGAATCATGCGAAAAATTCTGATGTCAGGGCTGCTGCTGGCGGTCGCGTCATTTGCATCCCCCGCCCTCGCGCTGGACAGCAGCGGCACGCCCGTCGTCGTGACGCCGCTGGCATCACGCACGACAACCGCCTCCGGCCAGCCGATCACGCTGCCACAGAAAAACGTGCAGGTTCTGGTGTCGACTTATGACATCGCGCCGGGTGCGACCTTGCCGGTCCACAGGCACCCCTTCCCGCGCTACGCCTATGTTCAGGCCGGGACGCTGAAAGTCACCAATGTCGAGACCGGCAACAGCAACACCTACAAGACCGGTGATTTCATCATCGAAATGATCGGCCAGTGGCATCAGGCCACCAACATCGGCGACGGTCCGGTCAAGCTGCTGGTGATCGATCAGGTCGAGGAAGGCGCCAAGAACACGGAGTTGCGCCAGTAGCGGCCAAGGCTGACATCCGCGTCCAATGGCCGGAGATGTACCCTGCCTGTGGTGCCACCGCATGGCCGCGCCTCTGCTCCACGGCTACCCCCAGGCGCCGACCATCTGCCGTGTCGTGGCGCTAAGCCGGTTGAAGGCGTTGATCAGCGCGATCTGGATGACCAGGGCGGCAAGCGCCTTTTCGTCATAAAGGCGGGCGGCTTCGTCCCAGACATCGTCCGGCACCGCGTCGGGCCGGTCGGCGAGCCTTGTGCCGGCCTCGGCGAGCGCCAGGGCCGCGCGTTCGGCATCGGTGAAGTACGGCGTCTCCCGCCAGGCCGCGAGGGCAAAGATCCGCTCGTCCTTTTCGCCGGCCTTCTTCAACTCCCGCGCATGCATATCGACGCAAACGCTGCAGCTGTTGATCTGGCTGACGCGCAGATGGATCAGCTTGCGCGTCACATAGGGCAATTCGGCCGCCTCGGTCGACTTGTCCAGCGCCAGCAGCGCCTGCAGGGAGCCGGGAATGAGCACCACCGGATTCTTGATTCTCGCTTGCATGGTCTTTCTCCTTTTTGAGGCTTCGTCAGGGCATGTTTTGCCGGGCCCGGACGCCGCGCATCCAGGCTTTTGAATTTGATTGGTGTCGTCCGGTGATGTCAGGCTATCAGCCCTGCTTTGCGGCGACCCGTTCGAGCCGCTCGAGGATACGCGGCCAACCGCTTCCCATGCCGACATATCCACGCTCGTCGGCGGGCCGGAATCCCGACTGCTCCATCCTCACCCGGGTTGCTGCGCCCTCGCGCGTGAGCGACCAGGTCACCACGGTTTTCAGCCCGCTGTCCGATTCCGTCCCATCGCCCCAGCTGTAGGCCAGCAGGCGCGGCGCCTCGACCCTCAGCACCACACAATTTGTCACGCCGGACCAGCCCGGAACCGGCGCCGCCCGCAAGGTGAAACGATGTCCCTCTTCCGCCACGAAATCATTCTGCATCAGCCATTCGGCAACGAACTCGGGCACGGTCAGCGCCCGCCATATCTTCTCGGGCGCATGCGGGATCAGGCGTTCGACGACGATCGATTTGGTTTCAGTCATGTCCACTCTCCTTGTCGATCAAGAACGAAGCTGCGTTGCCCAGGCGAGATCAATAACCCGTCGGCTATGGGATAATCCATAACTTATTGGTTATGAGAGTGTCAAGCAGGGAAATGCCACCTGGCCCAAACGGCGGCGCGCTGTTCGCGCTTTCGCACCAACCGGCCTGATGCTAGGGCTGGCGGCCATATCATGGAACTGGATCGCCCCTTGACCAAAGAAACTCGCCTGCCGCTGATCGAAATCTGTGTCGAAGGCATTGACGGCCTGCTGGCCGCGCAGGCCGCCGGCGCCGACCGGGTCGAACTGTGCGCCAGCCTCATTGAAGGCGGCATCACGCCGAGCCTCGGCACGGTGCGCGCCGCCCTCCACCAGGCGACCGTGCCGTTCCACGTCATGGTGCGGCCGCGCGGCGGCGATTTTCTCTACAGCGAAACCGAGTACGCCTCGATGCTCGCCGATGTCATCGCGCTGCGCGACCTCGGCGTGCCCGGCGTGGTGTTCGGCTGCCTGAACGCCGACGGCACCATCGACGAGGCCCGCATGAGTGAATTGACGCAGGCCGCTGGCTCCTTGAACGTCACCTGCCACCGCGCCTTCGACATGACGCGCGACCCCGCCGAGGCGCTCGAAACGCTGATCCGCAGCAAGGTCGGTCGTGTGCTGACCAGCGGCCAGCGCGACACGGCGGTCGAGGGCATGTCGCTGTTGGCGGATCTGGTTCGACAGGCCGGGGACCGCATCGTCATCCTCGGCTGTGGCGGGCTTGACCTCGGCAACATCGCGGAAGTGCGCAGAAGGACCGGGTTGTCAGAAATGCATTTCGCCGCCCTCAAAGACGTGCCGAGCGCCATGGACTACCGCAACCCGCATGTCGGCATGGGTGGCTCCGACCTCGACCGCGAATACCGCAACACCTTGACCGACACAAACCTCGTGGCGGCCACCATTGCGGCTGCCAAGGCATGAGCGTAACCGCTACCCCGATCAGCCTTGTCTCGGCCGAAGACGAAGCGGCGATCCTCGCGCTCAACAACGAGCACGCAGCCGAACTATCATGGCTGGAGCCCGAACGGCTGTCTTTCCTGCTCGGCGAGGCGTTTTACACGCGGCGTATTGGCGATCTCGAAGCCTTCATCATGACCTTCGACCAGGACGCACACTACGACAGCCCGAATTTCGTCTGGTTCCGCGAACGCTACCCCCGCTTCGTTTATGTCGACCGTGTCGTCGTGGCGGCGCAAGCGCGTGGCCGCGGCCATGCGCGCCGGCTCTATCAGGATCTGTTCGGCCAAGTTGAGCGCGCCGGCCACACGCTGGTCACCTGCGAGGTCAACACCGACCCGCCGAACCCCGCCTCGGATGCCTTCCACGCCGCGCTTGGCTTCGCGGAAGCGGGCGACGCCGTCATCCACGGCGGCAAGAAGGCGGTGCGCTACTACATCAGACGGATTTCCGACTGATACATCAGGCGAATCTCCGCCTGATCCCGCTGGCGCTGGCCACGCAAAGAAGCCGCAGCTAATATCAATGTTTCCGCCAACCGGAGGAAACGCGATGCCGAGCAACGTCTTCCGCTTCGACGAAAGCTGGCACATCCCCGAGAGCACGCCGCAGGAAGTCTGGGAGGTGCTCTCGGATGCCGAATTGCTGCCGCTGTGGTGGGGCGACGTCTACAAAAAGGTGGTTCCGCTCGACAGGAAGGGCAAGGCGACCATCGGTTCGCGCGCAAGGGCACGGGCTCGCGGCGCCCTGCCCTACGAGCTGAACTTCATCATCGAGGCCGCCGAACTCGAACCCGGCAGGCTGGTGGTGGTGAAAACCCTTGGCGATTTCGACGGGCTGTGGCGGGCGGAATTGTCGCCGTCCGGCACCGGCACCCATGTGCAATTGACCTGGCAGGTCACCGTGCTGCGGCCGATCCTCAAATTCCTCGCACCGCTGCTGCGGCAGGCCTTCGCATGGAACCATCGCTGGACGACGCCGCGCGGCGAAGCCGGCCTCAAGCGGTATCTGACGGACAAGAAGCGTCGGTCGGCTTAGCGCCAACAGCGCTGCGGCATTACCAGTTGCGGTTGAGCCATTCGCGTGCCGGTCGCTCGATGACGTAGTAGCTGCAGAGCGCGCAGACAAAGACCCCGGCCAGCATCGGGATCGGGGCGCTGCCTTGCTCATAGACGAATTTGTAGAACGGCTGCTGCCACAGATAGAGCGAGTAGGACCACAGCCCAAGCGTCGCCATTGGCCAGGAGGACAGCAATCCGGTCAGATAGCGCGGGCTGAAATCGAGTGCGTTGACGGCCAGCGCCAGCAGCGGCACCGCGAAGAGATAGTGGATCGGTGTCGGCACCGGATCGAGGAACAACAGAACGGCGCAGATCGAGGCCGCCAGCGCCACATGCTTGCCGCTGGACACCGCCGGCAGCCGGCCGTCGGCCTTGAGCAGGCAGATCGAGGCCGACAGCAGGATCGACGCGATATGCACATCGGTGCGCCAGTAGGTGGTTTCGTAGTCCATCCCGAACACCCAGTACGAAACCGCGCCGTTGGCCATGGCAAGCAAGGCCAGTGCCAGGAGCAGCACGACGACGCGAGAGCGGCTTAAGACGACGACGCTGATCAGCGCCAGGATGATATAGGCATGCTCCTCGATGCAGAGCGACCAGATATGGTCGAGCGCCCCCGCCCGCGTAACGAGAATGCCGGCATAATTGTAGGTGAATGTCAGCGCCGTCAGCGCCGCCTTCCATTTGAAGGCGATGAAGGTACCGGAGAGCGCAATCATCGCGACGATCACGAAGACCAGGAGCGCCGGATAGATGCGGGAGAAGCGGCGCTTGAAGAATTTCTTCAGCGGGTAGCGCTCGATGAACAGGATCTCGCCCATCAGCCGGCCGCTGAGCACGAAGAAGAATTCGACGCCCAGCACGCCCAGATTGATTCCGGGAACGGGAAAGAAATGGCCGATCAGCACCAGGGCGATCGACAGGCCGCGCCAGCCATCGAGATAGGCCAGTCTTGTCCTGGCCGCTCTCTCAGCGGTCGATCGGGGCAGAACCATGCTGGTCGCGGAAATTTCGGACATGCCGATCCCTTTGCATTGGACATGCGAAAGGGCATGGCGGTCCACGCTCCAACCCCGTTCGCATTCCCGCCCTACCGCATATTGCAGTGCAAGATAAATTTGTGCAAGTGCGAGATTGCCGCCGAAGCTGGTCCAGGGAAAGTATGTGCCGGAATTGCTTCAAGCAAAAATGGTGGTGGGCAATTCCTTCAGGGACTGGACCGTCTGCGGGTCGCCGCACGCGAAAAAGGGGCCGCTGTGGCCCCTTTCCTTGTCCGCGACAGATGGTGTCAGGCGTTGGCTGCAGCCACGGCGCGCTTTGCCATCACCGCGATCAGATTGGCGCGGTAATCGGCCGAGGCGTGGATGTCGGTCATCAAATTCTTCGCCGGCACTTTCACGCCTTCGAGCGCCGAGGCCGCGAAATTCTTGGCCAGGGCCGCCTCGATCTCCTTCGAGCGGAAGACGCCGTCATCGCCGGCGCCGGTGACGGCGACGCTGACGCCATCCTTGCCCTTGGCCACGAACACGCCGACGATCGCATAGCGCGATGCCGGGTTGCGGAATTTTTCGTAGGCCGCCTTGGCCGGCGCCGTGAAGGTGACGGCGGTAACGATCTCGCCTTCCTTCAGCGACGTCTCGAACAGGCCTTTGAAAAACTTGTCGGCGGCGATCTGGCGCTTGTTGGTGACGATGGTGGCGCCGAGCGCCAGCAGCGCCGCCGGATAGTCGGCCGCCGGATCGTTGTTGGCGATCGAGCCGCCGATCGTCCCCCGGTGGCGCACCGCCGGATCGCCGATCAGCGACGCCAGATGGGCAAGCGCCGGGCAGGCCTTCTTCAGCTTCTCGTCATTGGCAACGTCAAAATGCGTGGTGGCGGCACCGATGGTGACCGTCTTGCCCGACACCTTGACGCCCAGCAGCTCCTTGATCTTCGACAGGTCGACAAGGTCGGAGGGCGCGGCAAGTCGCGTCTTCATCGCCGGGATCAGCGTCATGCCGCCCGAAAGCAGCTTGGCATCGCCCGTCTTGATCAGCTTGGCGGCGTCTGCGACCGAGGCGGCGCGGTGATAATTGACCGAATACATTGCTTCCTCCTCAGTGTTTCGTCGTCGCGCGGTTCGCTGCCCACACGGTGGACGGCGATGCCGGCATGGCAAGATCGTTGCTGCCGATGGCGTCGGTGATGGCGTTGATCACCGCCGGCGGCGAGCCGATGGCGCCGGCCTCGCCGCAGCCCTTGATGCCGAGCGGATTGCCTGGGCATGGCGTGTTCGAGGTCGAGACCTTGAACGACGGCAGGTCGCCGGCGCGCGGCATGGTGTAGTCCATGTAGCTCGCGGTCAGCAGCTGGCCGCTGTTGTCATAGTGGGCGCCTTCGAGCAGCGCCTGGCCGATGCCTTGCGCCAGTCCGCCATGCACCTGGCCCTCGACGATCATCGGGTTGATGATGTTGCCGAAATCATCGGCGGCGACGAACTGGATGATCTCGGTCATGCCTGTTTCCGGATCGACCTCGACCTCGCAGATGTAGCAGCCCGCCGGGAAGGTGAAGTTCGACGGATCATAAAACGCCGTTTCCTTCAGCCCGGGCTCCATGCCGCCCGGCAGATTGTGGGCGGTGTAGGCGGCGAGCGCCATCTGGAACCATGGCACGTTCTTGTCCGTGCCGGCGACCTTCAGCGCGCCGTTCTCGATGACGATGTCGCCCTCGTCCGCCTCGAGCAAATGGGCGGCGATCTTCTTGGCCTTGGCCTCGACCTTGTCGAGCGCCTTGACGATGGCCGACATGCCGACAGCACCCGAGCGCGAGCCGTAGGTGCCCATGCCCATCTGCACCTTGTCGGTGTCCCCATGGACGATGGAGACCGAATCGAGCGGCACGCCGAAGCGCTCGTTGACCAGTTGCGCGAAGGTCGTCTCATGGCCCTGGCCATGGCTGTGCGAGCCGGTCAGCACCTCGATCGTGCCGACGGCATTGACCCGCACTTCCGCCGATTCCCACAGACCGACGCCGGCGCCAAGACTGCCGACCGCCGCCGACGGCGCGATGCCGCAGGCCTCGATGTAGCAGCTCATGCCGATGCCGCGCAGCAGCCCCTTCTTGGCGGCGGCAGCCTTGCGCTTGGCAAAGCCGGCATAGTCCGACGCCTTCATCGCCGCGTCGAGCGAAGCGGCATAGTCGCCTGCGTCGTAGCACATGATGACCGGCGTCTGGTGCGGGAACGAGGTGATGAAGTTCTTGCGGCGCAACTCGGCGGGTGAGACGCCGAACTGGCGCGCGGCGGTCTCCATCATGCGTTCCATGACGAAGGTTGCTTCCGGCCGCCCTGCCCCGCGATAGGCATCGACAGGCGCGGTGTTGGTGTAGATCGCCTTCACATTGGCGTGGATGGCGGGGATATTGTACTGGCCCGACAGCAGCGTCGCATAGAGGTAGGTCGGCGTCGCCGACGAGAACAGCGACATGTAGGCGCCGAGATTGGCCTTGGTTTCGACCTTCAGGCCGAGGATCTTGTGATCGTTGTCGAAAGCCATTTCGGCATGGGTGTGATGGTCACGGCCATGTGCGTCGGTGAGAAAACTCTCGGTGCGGTCGGCCACCCATTTGACCGGCACCCCGGTCTTCTTCGACGCCCACAGGCAGACGATCTCTTCGGGATAGATGTAGATCTTCGAACCGAAGCCGCCGCCGACATCAGGCGCTATGACGCGCAGCTTGTTTTCCGGCGCGACATTGTAGAAGGCGCTCATCACCAGCCGCGCCACATGCGGATTCTGTGACGTCGTCCAGCAGGTGTAGTGGTCCTCGGCCTTGTCATAGTGGCCAAGCGCCGCGCGCGGCTCCATGGCGTTGGGCACGAGGCGATTGTTGATAATATCCATCTTGACAACATGGGCCGCCTTCCTGAATGCCGCGGCCGTCTCGTCGGCATTGCCGATGTCCCAGTCGAAGATCAGATTGTTGTCGGCCTCGGGGTGGATCTGCGGTGCGCCCTTGTCCATCGCCTTCGAGGCATCGACGACGGCCTTCAGCTCCTTGTAGGTGATCTCGACCGCCTCGGCGGCATCACGCGCCTGCCCTTTGGTCTCGGCCACGACGATGACGACGGCATCGCCGACATAACGGACCCGGTCGAAAGCGAGTGGCGACCATGCCCCCATCTTCATCGGCGAGCCATCCTTGGAATGGATCATCCAGCCGCAGATGAGGTTGCCGATGCCGTCGGCCTTGAGCTCCTTGCCGGTCAGCACGCCGATGACACCCGGCATGGCTTGAGCCTTCTTGACGTCGATCTTCTTGATCTGCGCGTGCGCGTGCGGGCTGCGCACGAAGGCTGCGTGCTTCATGCCGGGAACCACCATGTCGTCGACATAGCGGCCGGCGCCGGTGATGAATCGTTTGTCTTCCTTGCGCGCGACCCGAGCGCCAACACCTTCAATGCCCATCAGAAATTCCTCCCGAAATGCTGAAATAGCGAATAGTGAGTAGTGAATGGCGAATTGTGGTGAGTTGGCGTTTGGTCAGTGTGCTGACTATCCGCTACCCCCTGTTCGCTACTCGCCTCCGTCTCACGCCGCTTGCCTGGCTTTGCCCTTCGACCCCTTGGACATCGTCTTCGATGCGGCAAGGATCGCCTTCACGATGTTGTGGTAGCCGGTGCAGCGGCAGATGTTGCCTTCGAGTTCGGTGCGCACCGTCGCCTCATCGAGGCCTTCGGGATGGCGGTTGATCATGTCGGTCGCCGTCATGATCATGCCCGGCGTGCAGAAGCCGCACTGCAGGCCGTGATGTTCCTTGAAGGCGGCCTGCACCGGATGCAGATCGGCGCCATTGGCGAGGCCCTCGATCGTCACCACGGTCGAGCCGGAGGCCTGTACCGCGAGCATCGAGCAGGACTTGACCGCTTTGCCGTCGACATGGACGACGCAGGCGCCGCATTGCGAGGTGTCGCAACCGACATGCGTTCCGGTAAGGCCGAGATTTTCGCGCAGGAAGTGAACCAGAAGAGTTCGATCCTCGGCAGCGCCGCTGACCCGTTTTCCGTTCACCATCAACGAAACGTCCGACATGCTTCCTCCCTGGGTATCAACCTTGGTCATCACGCTTCCGATGCGGTGTTGCCGCTTCGGCCATGGTTATTCGTACACTGCACAATGGACAAAAAACAGCACGTCGCAAACTCGTTACATTGTACTTTCGGTCATGGGCTGGGCCCAAACGCGCGGCCCCGGTCGCCCATTGCCAAAACAGGGTTTGAGGGCAACAATGTTATCAGACGCCCGCGCGCCCGACGCGCATAAAACAGCGTCGGAGGAAATGCGGAGAACACCGCTGGCCAATTCACGGACGCGCTATGCATGCGGCCTGTCGGCGCTCACCACGGATGAGCCCGACATGGACGCATTCGCCAAGGCGATCGCGTTGGAGGCCGCGGCAATCGACGCCGGCTTCGCGCTGCTGTTCTTTTCCCAGAGCCTGGTCGAGGCCGACACCCTTTCCCAGGCGCTCATGACCCACGCGCCGGCACTTCATCACGCGGGCTGCTCGACCGCCGGCGAGATCACGCCGCAAGGCCTCGAGGACGGCCATGTGCTCGCCATGCTCCTTCCGTCCGCCGCGTTCACCGCCGTCAGCGTGATGGTCGACGATCTTTCCTCGTCGGGCATGGACAGGATCACCAGCGAGGTCGAGGCCTTGCGGCGGACGCTGCGCGCGCGTCTGGGCTGCGACCGCACCAAAGGCACCTTCGCGCTGTGCTTCATCGACGGGCTCTCCTATGCCGAGGAAGCCGTGAGTTCGGCCATCCATTGGGGCCTCGACGACATACCGCTGCTCGGCGGCTCGGCCGGCGACGACCTGAAGTTCGAGACGACGCGCCTCATCTCGAACGGCGACGTCACCTCCGACAGCGCCATCATCGTGCTGATCGCCACCGAAATCCCTTTCCACGTCTTCAAGACCGACAATTTCGTTCCCACCGACGAGAAGCTGGTGGTGACCGCGGCCGATCCCGATCACCGCATCGTGCGCGAGTTCAACGCCACCAATGCGGCGGAGGAATACGCCGCGTCCGTCGGCATCGTTGCGCAGACGCTGACGCCGCTGAGTTTTGCCTCGCATCCGGTGGTGGTGAAGGTGGGCGGCGAGTATTATTGCCGGTCGATCCAGAAGATGCATCCCGATGGCTCGCTGTCGTTCTTCTGCGCCATAGACGATGGTGTCGTCCTGTCGATCGCCCAACCCAAGGATATGGTCGAATCGACGCGCGCGGCGCTCAGGGATGTCGAGGAGCGGCTTGGCGGCATCGACATGATCCTCGGCTTCGACTGCGTGCTGCGCCGCCTGGATGCGCGCAACCGCCAGGTGTTTCGCGATATCTCGGAGCTCTACCGGGTCAACAATGTCATCGGCTTCGGCACTTATGGCGAACAGTACCGGTCGATGCATTTGAACCAGACCTTCACCGGCATCGCCTTTGGCGAACGACAGGCGGCGGAATAAGATGCCGCTCAGGGATATCAACGATCTCGAAAAGCTGAAGAAGATCAATGCCGCACTGGTCAGCCGCGTCGAGCGGTCGATGGACCAGCAGGGTAATGCCTTCTCGCTGTTTCAGACCGCGATATCGCTTGAGAACCGCGTGCGCACGCGCACCGAGGAACTGCATTCGACCTTGCGCCGGCTGGAGCAGTCGAACATCGACCTCAGCGCCGCCAAGGAAAACGCCGAACTGGCGAACCTGTCCAAGACCCGCTTCCTCGCCGCCGCCAGCCACGACGTGTTGCAGCCGCTGAACGCGGCCCACCTCTCCGTTTCGGCGCTGGCCGAAGTACAGACCAGTGACGAGGGCAGGAAGCTGGTGCGGCAGGTCGAGCGCTCGCTGGAGACGATGGAGGACCTGCTGCGCACGCTGCTCGACATCTCGAAGCTCGACGCCGGTGTGGTGCAACCCGACATCGGCGACGTCAGCCTCGAGGCGCTGTTCTCGTCGCTGCGCTCGGATTTCCTGCCGGTAGCGGAACTGAAGGGCCTGTCGCTGAAATTCCGGCCGGTCAACGCCGTGGTCCGCTCCGACCGCACGCTGCTGCGCCGCATCCTGCAGAACATTCTCTCTAATGCGCTGGGCTACACACGCTCGGGCGGCGTGCTGGTCGGCACCAGGCATCGCGGCGATACCATCCGCATCGACGTCGCCGATACCGGCTGCGGCATTCCCGTAGACCAGCGCGAGGCGGTTTTCGAGGAATTCCACCGGGGCACCTCGTCGCCCAATGCGGAGTTGGACGGCGGCGGTCTCGGGCTCGGGCTTGCCATCGTGCGCCGCATGGCCAGCGCGCTCGGCCATCCCGTGACATTTTCATCCAAGGTCGGGCGCGGCACGATCTTCCACATCGATGTTCCGGTCGGCATCGGCGCCCCGGCCGACGCCATCGCCAGCAGCGCCGACATGGAACGGCCGCGCGGCTACGGCCTGTTCGGCACCAAGGTGCTGCTGATCGAGAACGATGTCGAGGTGCTGCAGGCCATGACCTTCCTGCTCGAACGCTGGCAATGCCTGGTGCGGGCCGCGACGTCGACCGACGACGCCCTCGACATGCTGGGTGATACCGACTGGGTGCCCGACATCGTCATTGCCGACCAGCATCTCGACGGCGGCGATCTCGGCACCGCCACCATCGCCGAGGTCCGCGACTATCTCGGCCGCGCCGTGCCGGCGCTGATCGTCACCGCCGACAGTTCCGAAGCCGTTGCCAAGGCGGCGCGCGCGGGCGGCATCGAACTGATGCGCAAGCCGCTGAAGCCGGCGCAACTGCGCGCGCTGCTGGCGCATTTGTTGGCTTAGGGACCGGCCTCGATGGAGCAGGAATGAGCCGTCAGAACTTCATAGTCCGTGCGGTGGCAGATAACTGGCATGACAATTTGTCGAATGACGACGAGTTTCATCTCCCTTCTATCGAAGTAATTTCCGACCTGATTGGGCTGCTCAATGCAAACGACAGAACGATCATATCTCTTTCCGGCCGCAACGGCTCATCTCTAACGATTGGCGGCGGAAGCGATCAGTATATTGTCTTTGCTTCGATGCCAGACGAGACTCTGTGGAACTTAACCTCGGAAAAAATTGAAACAGAAAAAAACATCGTTTTGAAAATTGGCGGTCAGGAAGGTGACTTCTCGCCCCGCGAGGTGGTCGATAGAAAGACCGTGGACGACGCCGTGCGATCCTTCTTTGCAGATGGAGGATTGCAGCCTTCAAGTCGCTGGGAAAAGCCGGCCTAGTCAGGCCGAGCGCTCCGGGGGAGCTGCGACATGGGGTGGTGGCGGCTCGCCATAAAGGCATGAGGGGAATGACCAATAATATTCACGTCGTGTCTGTCGACGCCCTGCGCAAGGCCGAGAGCATCGGTCGACCGGTGGGCAGCGAGGCCTTTCTGGACCGCATTGCCGGGCAATTCGGAAAAGCCATGAAACCGGGGAAACGAGGCAGGCGGCGAAACGAAAATAGTGCAATGTCACCGCAATTAAACGTATCGTCATTCTCACTGGTGAAACTGAGATGAATAATCGAGAAGAAGAGTTAATATTAAATCTATGCTTAGATAAAATAAGTAAAGACGAATTCATAAAGTGTTACCCCGCAGACATTCAGGCTGACAAAAATTACATTTGCCAACAGCTAGAACTGGCATATCAACAAAAAAACGGCGAAAACGTTGAGTTAATATTATTACTTGGATTCAACTTTGGCTTCGACAAAAATTGCTCCGCCGTATTATCTAAAATTCTACCCGAAGATTGGCACCATAGCCACGAAGATATCGTAACAATACTTGGTGACATGAAAGACAACGGAGCAAATAGCGCTATATATCAGGTGGCGATTTCTAAATATGAATATCTGTCGTATGACAATTTTGCCAATCTTGGAGTAAAATGCTGCGTATCGCTGTACCTAATCAAAACGCCCGAATCGAAAGAGAAACTTTCCCTGCTTCTGCAGTCAAATGATAAGATAGTCGCAGATAAAGCAAGTTGTCTTTTGGAAATTTTTGAAATATAACCATCATTTTATGTTTAGAAGGTTGTACGGCAATTCGATGGGAAGCAGGAACGTTGCTTTATCAATATTCCCGAGCTCGACAAGAATGTGGATATCATGAACTACCGCCGCGATCGATGCGGTTGATAAGGCGGACCTGCGAACCGGTCGACCAAGGCAAATGGAGCGTACTAAGGGAAATGAGTACGCAGGAAGAACGGTCGTCGTACGCCTGCGTCATCTCTTTACGCCGCTGGGATTGGCTTAAAAAAGACGGCAACGGACGCAGGCCACTATACCGCGATGTTTCCTTCCGCTGCCACCAAGGAATTGGCACAGGTGTGGAATGACCTCTTCAAATGATTTCCTGCGCGAGTTCGCACGACATCGCGGATCAAATCGCAATCCCTATTTTAGGATGATCATACCGTTTGACTTTTACGACGGCCTCGAAACGGGAGTGGCATTGATTTCGTCTGGCGGAGCCGTCAGAATTTGGTCTCTTGGTGACTCCCGATCGCGCCTTTTTCGCGCCCTAGGGCTGGTGCCCATTGGTGGAAATTGGTTGGAGGCCGAATGGATTTCGAAGCAATCAGATACAGAGCACGGCTCTTTTTTGGAACCCGACAACAGTGAAGCCCTCCTGAAATTAGAGGCGGACGTCATGGCGGCGCAAGCTACCGGTTATTTTGTTGGACTTGGCTCACCCTATTTGAATTGTATCGAAATAGTCGAGGTAGACGAAGATGAAGTTAATATTTTACAACAGAATGGCCCTTGTGTTGAAAATTTTCGCTGGATTCATAACCTTTTGAAGCAGCCCCGCTGATTCCAAATTGAGTGACAGTAAACTTCTTTTGAATTACGGTGACAGTGCACTTTTACCATGCTTGCCAGGCCTCATAATTCGCAATTAAAGAAAAAAGTGCACTTTCACCGTAATTCATGGGTGGAGCCGTCCCGTGGTCAAATCGTATTCAGAATCTAACTTGAAATTAATAACCGACGCACTAGAACATATAGCCAGCAATCCGAGGATGCATATCGGAGAAAAGTACGTTCCAGAAAATCTCATCGCAAGATTAGTGAGCGATTTGATGCTGGCCGGATCTCATACTATTGCGATAGAAAAAGATAATGGCTGGTGGAAAGTATCGTCAGACACGGATTGGCTTCAGAAGGAGGATGGCTACATATCCTATAACGAATTTTACTCATTTGTCCCGATAAACGGAGCAGAAATGTTTAGGGACAAGATAGGTGTTATAATTAACACTTTCTCCATTGCTCTGGTTACAGTTGGGATCGACGGAGTAAAGGTGATCAAGGGCAGTTACGAGAACGGCGACCTGCCGCTAGATGATAACTATATTAAAGATGTTGTCGGTAGAGAGATGTTTGTAAAGCTGCCATCCCAAATTTTCATACCCCAGGCCTGACTGATCTGTCGACTGTGTACTTCGGTGACAGTGCACTTTTTACCGCGCTCATCCGGCCGACCCTCACCCCGCTCCGCTTCGCGGAGCGACCCTCCCCACAAGGGGAGGGTGAGAGCCTCAAAACCCGGCCTGATCCCGAAACAATTCCGCATTGTCCAGCTTCGACACCTCGATCACCGCTTGCGTGCGGCTGTAGACATTGAGCTTGCGCAGGATTTCGGAAACGTGCGCCTTGACCGTGGTTTCGCCGACCTGCAGTTCGTAGGCGATCTGCTTGTTGAGCAGGCCCTGGCGCAGCATCTGCAGCACGCGCAGCTGTTGTGGCGTCAGCGTCGACAGGCGCTGCACCATGTCGGCGCGGTCGATGCTGTCGGCGTCGGGCGTGCGGCCTTCATAGGTTTCCGGCACGTAGATCGCGCCCTCCATCACCGAGCGTATGGCGGCGGCGAGATCACTCTTGCGCGCCGATTTCGGGATGAAGCCGGCGGCACCATAGGACAGCGCTTCGGAAATGATTTTCGGCTCCTCATGGCCGGAGACGATGACCACCGGCAGGCGCGGATAGCGGGTCCGCAGCTGCAGCAAGCCTTCAAAGCCGTGCACGTCGGGCATGCTGAGGTCGAGTAGGGCCAGATCGAACGGCTTGGCCCCGGCCAGAAGGTCGAGCGCCTCGGTGATCGAGCGCGCCTCAACCGTGTCGACTTCCGGATAGGCCATTTGCACGGCGCTGTGCAGCGCCTCGCGAAACAGCGGGTGGTCGTCGATGATCAGGAACCGGGCGCGATCGTGTGTTGCGGTCATGGGGTTCATTTCGGTTCAGGGGCGGTTGATGCATGTCGCCCAAAAGTGGCCCCGGTTTTGAGTGAACGGCATGCATGAGACAAAGACCTAACGCGCGGCGCCTCAAATCCGTTCAAACGCGACGCGCTTTAGAATAACCTCGCCACCATGGCCAGATTATTGCCAAATAGTATATCGCCACCTCCGTCGGAAAGCGCCGCCGGCGCTTTCTCGATTGCCCGGGCGCCCAAATCGGTCGAATGTTCCGGCAACCAAGCAGAGACCCACATGACAGAATTCGTCCTCCCCTCGCCCGCAACATCATCGGTGGCCGTCGCAGGGTCGCCCGCGCGTTTTGCGGTGCGCCGCATCTTCTGCGTCGGCCGCAACTACGCCGCTCACATCCGCGAGCTCGGCAATGACGAGCGCGATCCGCCCTTCTTCTTCACCAAGCCGGCCGACGCTGTGGCCGATTCCGGCGCCACCATCCCCTACCCACCGCTGACGGCCAATCTGCACCACGAGATCGAGCTGGTTGCCGCGATCGGCAGGCCGGGCTTCCGCATTGCGCGCGGCCAAGCGCTGGATCATATCTGGGGCTACGGCGTCGGCATCGACCTCACCCGCCGCGATCTGCAGGATGAAGCCAAGAAGATGGCGCGGCCCTGGGACTGGTCGAAGGCGTTCGACCGCTCCGCCCCTTGCGGCCCGCTGGTCCCGGCGGCGCAATCCGGCCACCCGCAGAAGGGCCGCATCTGGCTCGCCGTCAACGGCAAGGTCAGGCAGGATGCCGACCTCACCGAGCTGATCTGGCCGATCGCCGATATCGTGTCGATCTGCAGCGAGGCGGTGGAACTCGAGCCCGGCGACCTGATCTTCACCGGCACGCCGGCCGGTGTCGGCGCGGTTCGTGCCGGCGACACGATGACCGGCGGCGTCGATGGCATCGGCACGATCGAAGTCACCATCGGCCAACCGAAGTGAGCGCATGAGCGACATCGTCCTGCACAACTACTATCGCTCCTCCACCTCCTATCGGGTGCGGATCGCGCTGGAGATGAAGGGGCTGAGCTATGACTACGTCCCGCATCACCTGCGCCATGGCGAGCATCTGGAGCCCGCCTATCTCGCGGTCAATCCACAGGGCCTGGTGCCGGCGCTGATCCTCGACGACGGCACGCTGCTGACGCAATCGCTGGCGATCATCGAATTCCTCGACGAGACCAGCCCCGAACCGCCGCTGCTGCCCAAGGACGCGCTTGGCCGGGCGCGGGTCCGGATGCTGGCGCAGATGATCGCCTGCGACATCCATCCGGTGAACAATCTGCGCGTGCTGACCTCGCTGCGCACCCTGTTCGGCGCCGGCGACCAGGATGTCGTCAACTGGTTCCGCCACTGGGTGAACGAAGGTTTTCAGCCGCTCGAAAAGATCCTGGCTTCGTCGGCCGGGACCGGAGCATTCTGCCATGGCAACACACCGGGCCTGGCCGACATCTGCCTGGCCGCGCAGGTCACCAACAATGCCCGCTTCGGCGTCGACATGACCCCCTACCCGACGATCACGCGCATCAACGCCGCCTGCATGGCCCTTTCGGCCTTCCAGAAGGCGGCGCCCCAGAACCAGATCGATGCCGAGTGAGATTTCATTGGCCGACACGTAGCATCAGCATCGACGCGACCGTGTCTGGCGGAATTGATTTCCGCTTGACCCGACAGGGAATCGGCTATCTTTCCGCGGGCCGTGTGAAGGTTGGGAGTTGCCAATGAAAGCCGTCGTCTTCGAGAAATTCGGCGAAGCGCCAACGATCCAGACCGTTCCAGATCCGAAGCCGGCTGCCGATGGCGTCGTGATCAAGGTCGAGGCGACCGGGCTCTGCCGCAGCGACTGGCACGGCTGGATGGGCCATGACGACAGCATCCGCCTGCCGCATGTGCCGGGCCATGAGCTGGCCGGTATCGTGGTGGCCGCCGGCAAGCAGGTCACCCGCTGGAAGGCCGGCGAACGCGTCACCGTGCCGTTCGCCGTCGGCTGCGGCCGCTGCTTCGAATGCTCATCGGGCAATCACCAAGTCTGCGAACATCAGACGCAGCCCGGCTTCACCGGCTGGGGCTCGTTCGCCGAATATGTCGCTATCGAACACGCCGACACCAATCTCGTACGCTTGCCCGACGAGATGGAATTCGCCACCGCCGCCAGCCTCGGCTGCCGCTTCGTCACCTCGTTTCGCGCCATCGTCGACCAGGGCCGGGTGACGCCGGGCGAATGGGTGGCCGTGCATGGCTGCGGCGGCGTCGGTCTGTCGGCGATTATGATTGCCAGCGCCATGGGCGCCAATGTCATCGCCATTGACCTCACCGACGAGAAGCTCGATTTCGCCACGAAGATCGGCGCGGTAGCCACCATCAACGCATCAAAAACGCCGAATGTCGTCAAGGCCGTCAAGCAGATCACCAATGGCGGCGCGCACATGTCGATGGACGCACTCGGCCACCCCACCACTTCGTTCAACTCGATTGCCAACCTTCGCCGCCGCGGCCGCCATGTGCAGGTCGGCCTGATGCTGGGCGAGCACGCCCGCCCGCAGGTGCCTATGGACAAGGTGATCGCCTTCGAGCTCGAAATCCTCGGCAGCCACGGCATGCAGGCCTATCGCTACCAGGCGATGATGGAGATGATCCGCAACGGCAAGCTCAAGCCCGAACTTCTGGTCGGCAAGAAGATCAGCCTCGAAGAGGCGCCCGCGGCCTTGATGGCCATGGGCGGCTTCGAGGGCATCGGCATCGGCGTGGTGACGAAGTTCTAGGGACAGGAGCCGCTTCCCCGGGACTATCTCGCAAACTTCTTCGCCCCGAACACGCACAGCACCACGCCGAGCGTGACGACGACCATCAGCGAACTGACCTGCTCATGCAGCAGCGTCGCCGCCAGCGCCAGGCCGAAGAACGGCTGCAGCAACTGTAACTGTCCGACGGCAGCGATGCCACCTTGCGCAAGGCCGCGATACCAGAACACGAACCCGATCAGCATGCTGAACAGCGAGACATAGGCGAGCCCGATCCAGGCGTTGGAGCCGACACTGGCAAAGGATGGCGGCTGCGTCGCGAAAGTCAGCACCAGCATGATCGGCAGCGACAGCACCAGCGCCCAGCAGATCACTTGCCAGCCGCCGAGCTTGCGCGACAGCGCTGCACCCTCGGCATAACCCAGGCCGCAGACGACGATGGCGGCCAGCATCAGGCCATCGCCGACCGGCGAGGCTGTCACGCCCTGCATCAGGGCAAAGCCCGCGACCAGCGCGCTGCCCACGCATGAGAACAGCCAGAACGCCGGGCGAGGACGTTCACCGCCGCGCAGCACGCCGAAAATCGCCGTCGCCAGCGGCAGCAGGCCGACGAAGATGATGGAGTGGGCCGAGGTGACGTGCTTGAGCGCCAGTGCCGTCAGCAACGGAAAACCGACCACCACGCCGAGCGCGACGATGACCAGCGACAGCAGATCCCCTCTCTCCGGGCGCTTTTGGCGGAACACCAGCAGCAGGGCGAGACCAAGCAGTCCGGCAATCGCCGCGCGGGCCGATGTCACGAAGGTTGGATCGAAATCCATCACCGCGACGCGCGTTGCCGGAAGCGAACCGCTGAAAATCAGCACGCCGACGAATCCGTTCACCCAGCCGCTCGCCATCTTGTCCATCACAGGCTCCGTTTTGTTTCGCCCTCTATCGGGCCTGTGCCTATGGCGTCGCCAGAGACAATAGGGTACAATTTTGCAAAACTGTAATGGTCAATAAGGCAGTACAGATGACGATAACAGCGCTTGAGACTGAAGACACGGTCACTTTGGTCGAGAGCGTGATGGCAACTGTCCGCCAGCGGATTGCCGCGCGCAGCCTGACGCCGGGAGCGCGACTGCCGTCGATTCGCGCCTTCGCCAAATCCATGCAGGTTTCCAAATCCACCGTGGTTGAAGCCTATGAGCGGCTCGCTGCAGAAGGGGCGATCCGTTCCCGGCCGGGCTCAGGCTTCTATGCCGCCGGCTCGCTGGCGCCGCTGTCTCTGGCCGAGATTGGTCCCCGGCTCGACCGCGCGGTCGATCCGCTCTGGATCTCGCGCCAGTCGTTGGAAGCAGGCGATGACAGTCTGAAACCCGGCTGCGGCTGGCTGCCGGCCGCGTGGATGCCCCAGGCGGGGTTGCGCCGCGCGCTGCGCACGGTGGCGCGCGCAGATGATGTCGCGCTCGCCGACTACGGCACGCCGCTCGGCCTGCCGCCGCTGCGGAACCTGCTGGCGCGGCGCATGGCCGAACATGGCATCGAAGCCTCTCCTGAGCAGATCATGCTGACGGAATCGGGCACGCAGGCCATCGACCTCCTGTGCCGTTTCCTGATCGAACCCGGCGACACCGTGCTGGTCGACGACCCCTGCTATTTCAATTTCCACGCTCTGCTGCGCGCCCACCGCGCCAAGGTCGTCAGCGTTCCCTACACGCCGTCCGGGCCGGACATCGAGCTGTTCGCACAGGTGTTGGCCGAACATCGGCCTCGCCTCTACATCACCAATTCGGCCATCCACAACCCGACCGGCGCGATCCTGTCCCCAGTCACCGCCCACCGGCTGCTCAAGCTCGCCGACCAATCCGACCTGACCATCGTCGAGGACGATATCTTTGCCGATTTCGAACATGCGCCCGCCCCCAGGCTGGCGGCATTCGATGGCCTGAGCCGGGTCGTCCAGATCGGCAGTTTCTCCAAGACGCTGTCGGCGTCGGTTCGCTGCGGTTTCATCGCGGCACCCCGCGACTGGATCGAGCGCCTGACCGATCTCAAGATCGCCACCACCTTCGGCGGCGGGCGGCTTGCCGCCGAACTGGTGCTGACGCTGCTGAAGGACGGCAGCTATCGCAAGCACATGGATCTGCTGCGGGCACGGCTTTCGCGCGCCATGGGCGAGACGAGCGCCCGCCTGAAGGCAATCGGCATCACGCCCTGGATCGAGCAGCCGGCCGGGCTCTTCCTATGGTGCAGCCTACCGGATGGCGTGGATGCCGCCGAAGTCGCCCGCCGCGCGCTGGCCGACAACATCGTGCTGGCGCCCGGCAATGCGTTCAGCCTGTCCCAGACCGCCAGCCGCTTCCTGCGCTTCAACGTTGCCCAGTGCGCGGACGAACGGATTTTCAAGGTGCTAGAAACGGCAATGGCGCGTTGATAGCCGGTCAGCGAGATGCCGCACAGACCTCCCGCACGCAGTCGCGCAACCATCGCTGTGCCGGATCGGCATCGAGACGCGGATGCCAGAGCATAGAGATGGTGACCTCCACGGTGGCAACCGGCAGCCGAAAGCTGTGCATGCCGGCGCGCGCGCCTTCCGTATGCCGCTCGGGCACGCTGGCGATCAGGTCGGATGCACGCGCCATGGCAAGCGTGGCCGAAAAGCCGGAAACCATGCACACGACCGTCCGCTGGAGTCCAAGCCGTTCCAGGGCTTCATCGATCGGCCCTTTCTCGCGGCCACGCCGCGAAACACTGATGTGGCGGCCGGCCGCGTAGCGCTCGGGCGTCACGACGCCCTCGCTCAAGGGATGGCCAGCGCGCACGGCGCCGATGAAGCGGTCGCGAAACAGAGCCTGAATGCGCATCTCCGGTCCGGTTTCACCGGCGACGCCGATTTCCAGGTCAACCGCCGCCTCGCGCAGCGGCGTGACATCCTTGTCGGACTTCGGCGCGAAACGCAGTCGCACGCAAGGCGCCTCCGCTTCGATGCGAGCGACAAGGCGCGGCGCGAACTCTTCCACGAAGCTTTCATTGGTGCGCAGCGTGAAAGTCCTGGCGAGATCCGAAAGGTTGAGGAGTGCGGCAGGGCGCAGGAGAGCTTCCGCATCCTGGACGACGCGACCAGCCTGCTGCCGCAACTCCTGCGCACGCGGTGTCGGAACAAGGCCGCGGCCGGCGCGAACCAGCAGCGGGTCGCCCGTCGCCTCGCGCAGCCGCCCGAGCGTCCGGCTCATCGCCGAGGGGCTGAGACCAAGACGATTGGCGGCGCGGGCCACACTGCCTTCCGTCAGCAGAACGTCGAGAGCGACGAGCAAATTGAGATCGGGCGATGCCATCGGCGGATCATAGCACTTCATATGGCGTTTGATGCACGAATAACATGCAAATGCTGCGCCTTCCGCCATATCGGTCAAGAGACTAGGTCTCCGATAGCTCCGGTTCTGGAGCCGATGGAAAGGAGATCGCCTTGGCAATCGCAGAGCAAAATGAGCGCGTATCGGCGCCGCCCCAGGTCAAATCCGCCCGCTGGGCGCTGGCGAGCCTTTCGCTCGCCACGTTGCTGTCGTCGCTGGGAACCAGCATTGCCAGCGTCGGCCTGCCTTCGCTGACGCAGGCGTTCGGCGCTTCGTTCCAGTCGGTGCAGTGGGTTGTTCTGGCCTATCTGCTCGCCATCACCACATTGATCGTCAGCGCCGGAAGGTTGGCCGACATGTTCGGGCGCCGGCCGTTGCTGCTTGGCGGCATCGCGCTGTTCACGCTGGCATCCATACTCTGCGGCCTGGCGCCAACACTCTGGCTGCTGATCGCCGCGCGGGCGGTGCAAGGACTTGGCGCGGCGCTGATGATGGCGCTGACGCTGGCTTTTGTCGCCGAAACGGTGAGCAAGGCCAAAACCGGCAGCGCCATGGGCCTGCTCGGCGCCATGTCCGCCATCGGCACGACACTTGGGCCGTCGCTCGGCGGTCCTCTGATCGCGGGCTTCGGCTGGCGGGCGATATTCCTCGTCAACGTGCCGCTCGGCGTACTGACCTTCGCTCTCGCCTATCGTGCCTTGCCGGCGCGCGGCAAGCCAGCGCAGGCTCATCGGGGCAAGTTCGACGCCGTAGGCACCGCCCTGCTCGCCCTGACGCTGGCCGCCTATGCGCTAGCCATGACGCTTGGCAGGGGCAATTTCGGCGCACTCAACCTCGGCCTGCTGATAGCTGCCGGCCTCGGCGTCGCCCTGTTCGCCGCCGCGCAGGCGAAAGTGAAGAACCCATTGATCAAGCTTGCCAGCTTTCGTGACCTCCAGTTGAGCGCCAGCCTGGCCATGAGCCTCGTCGTCGCAACGGTGATGATGGCGACCCTGGTGGTTGCCCCGTTCTACCTGTCGCGCGGGCTCGGGCTCGATGCCGCAAGGGTCGGCCTCGTGCTGTCGACCGGCCCGCTCGTCTCAGCCCTGTCGGCGCTACTGGCCGGACGCCTGACCGATCGCTTCGGGGCCCACAGGATGATGGTTGCCGGCTTGGCAAGCCTTGCCATCGGCACGTTCCTGCTGTCGCTCGCCATGACGAAACTCGGCATTGCCAGCTATGTCGTACCGATCACCGTCACCTGCATCGGCTACGCGCTGTTCCAGACGTCAAACAATGCAGCGATCATGACCGGTGTTGGCGCCGGTGAGCGCGGCGTCGTCTCCGGCCTGCTCAATCTTTCGCGCAATCTCGGCCTCATCACCGGCGCATCGTTGATGGGCGCCGTCTTCGCCGTCGCATCGGCTGGGGAGCAAGACATTCTGAGTTCCGTGGCCGCCGCCCGGGGAATGCAGGTCACCTTTCAGACGGCGACAGCGCTAGCGTTGGTCGCGCTGTCCCTTGCGCTGCTCTCGACCCGCGCCGCTAGCCGCGCGGAAGCCAGCGTTTCGTAAGGCGCAACTTGATTGGCGGTCGTTCAGGCCCCAGCCCGCTTGCGGCGCTCGTAGAGCATGACCAGCGTTTCAGCGGTGAGCGCCGGCTTCTCCTCGCCTTCGATCTCGACCGTGTTGGCCGCCTTCATCAGATACTGGCCGGGGCCTCTGTCCTCCATGGACAGCAGCGTGGTCCGCAGCCGGATGCGCGCGCCGACCTTGACTGGCGCCAGGAAACGCACCTTGTCGAAGCCGTAGTTGAAGGCGGCCTGGGTGTTTTCGGGAACGATGCCCATGCCGAGCGCCAGCGCGCCGATGATCGACAGCGTCAGGTAGCCGTGCGCGATCGTCGTGCGGAACGGGCTTTGCCGTCGCGCCCTCACGGGGTCGACATGGATCCATTGATGGTCGCCTGTGCATTCGGCGAACTGATTGATACGATTCTGGTCGACCGTCGTCCACTCCGACACGCCAAGCTCCTGCCCAGCCATCGTCCTCAATTGCTCATAGGTCGGCGGCGTCTTGGGCCGTATTTCAGTCATTCCTGGTATCCCGATAGCTTCCAACGCCTCCGGACCACGAACTGGCGGCTCCTGTCAATTCGTTCTGCACGAATCCGTTCCGCAGATTCCAGCTGCAATCGGCCCATGCGGCCCGGCGCAGTGGCAGGTCAAATCGGGATTTCTTGGCCTTTCGTGGCTGCCGGCGGCAACAATGCCACCTTGGCCGGAGACCGCTACTTCCTGTCGTAGCCGGCGCGGATTTCCTCCATCGCCTCCTTGATGCGCGTGCGCAGGATGTCGACCGATTCGGTGCCGGATTTCTTGACCAGTTCAGCCACTTCGCCGGCGTTCTTCAACGCAGCCTCGAAGGATTTGCGGGCGAATTCCGTCTGTTTGGCCATCAGTTCCTGCGGATTGCCCGGTGCCCGGTAGCTTTGCGCCATCTCGGTAACTTCGCGCAGCGTGTCCTGCAGCATTTCGCGCTGCCGGGACAACAGCGAGGTCGCGCCGGCGGCACTGGCTCGGGCCGATTTTTCCAGCGCTTCTAGGTTCTTGCGATGATGCGCAAGAATTGCCTCGACATCGACGTTGGGCACTTTCAGGTCGCGGCCGAACTTGCCGAACATGTCCATGAAGGAATCGGATTCCGGTTGCTTGGCCATGATGGTCTTCTCCCCTGTCGCCGCCGATTGGGCTCCCGGATGGGAGAATAGCACCGAAGTGCTGCGTGTCCATTCGGACGCAGTGGAATCGGTCCAGGGCCGAATGGGCGTCAGCCGACGAGGAACAGCCGCTCGGCGACATAAAGGACGACGCCGGCAAGCCCACCGATAATCATGCCGTTGAAGCGGATATATTGCAGGTCCCTGCCGATGTTCATCTCGATCAACCGTGTCAGCTGCGCCAGGTCCCAGCGCTTGACCTGGTCGGCGATGAATTTCGACACGCCGCTCTTTTGGCTCTCCACGAACGAAGCGAGCGCCACCACGAACCCCTGGTTCATGTCGGCCCGGATCTGTGCATCGCTGGCAAGATGGCGACCGACCTCGACGAACATGTTGGCGAGATGCGTGCGAATGATCGACTCCTGCGCCTTGGCGTCCTGCTCGATGAACTGGCTGAGGCTCGCCCACATGTCGCCGGCCAATCCCCTGACCTCCGGCCGGGCCAGAAAATCGCGTTTCAGCTTCTCGGCGCGCTTGGCATATTGCTTCGATGTCCTGAGCCTTTCGATGAAGGCTTGAGCGAAACGGTCGAATTCGGCGCGCATCGGATGGTCAGGATCGGCCCGCACCTCGTCGAGCAGCGAGCCGGCCGAGGCGACGATCTTCTTCAGCAGGTAGGCGTCGGCGCGGAACAGGTTGAACAGCGACGGCAACTCCTCGCGGATCTTCTCGCGCATCGTCGCCAGCGCCAGCTCGTCGTTTAGGAACCGGCCGATCACCTTGGTGAATTCGTCGAACAGTTTCTGGTGGCGACGGTCGTCGGTGAGCGCCGACAACAGCTCGGCAGCCAGCGGCGCCAGCGGCACCTTTTCGATCTGCTCCAGCATGCGGCTGGTGACGAAACCACGCAGGCCGGATTGCTCGACGGCGGCAAGCGTCTGCGGTACCAGCCGCACGACGAAGCGCGACAGGCCGGCGGCACGTTCGGCATCGGCGAGCCAGTCGGCGACGAGCGCCGAGAAATCAACCTCGGCAAGCTTTTCACGCACTGGCTCAGGCGCCAGGAAGTTGACCTCGATGAAGCGGCCGAGATTGTCTGCGATGCGGTTCTGGTTCTCGGGGATGATGGCGGTGTGCGGGATCGGCAGCCCCAGCGGCCGCCTGAACAGCGCCACCACCGCGTACCAATCGGCCAGGCCGCCGATAGTCGCGGCCTCGGCAAAGGCAGCGACGAAGCCGAGCCACGGATAGATATGCTCGAACGACTTGGCGAGCGCAAACACCAGGACGCAAAGCGCCAGCGCCGCCGCTGCGACCAATTTTGTCCACCGCAAGGCGGAAAGCTTGGCCTCCGCGTCGGCATCGAAACGGACGGGCGCCAGGGACTGGGCCGTTTGTGACATGGATGAGCTGCTCCTCGTCAATCTCGGGCCTATTTAGTGCTTCACCAGGCGAAATGCCCGTAGCAGCCGGTTTCGCACGCGCCTTGCTTGGCTGCACACACAAAGTTGACGAGAATGTTCATCTATTGTGCCCGGCTAGTCTGGAATTGTTCCAAGGTATAGGCCATATTCCGCCTAGGCCAATGTGGCGAATCCGAAATTTCCGGGTCAAAGCCGCATCAGTAACGTTTTGAAATCTGGCGTGGTTCTACCGCACCAGCGCGTTGTGAGGACAAAATGCGGCTTACGCGCCAGACCAACTATGCCATGCGCATCCTGATGTATTGCGCCGCAAACAATGACCGATTGAGCCGCATCCCCGAGATCGCGGCCGCCTACTCGGTGTCGGAGCTGTTCCTGTTTAAGATCCTGCAGCCACTGGTCGAGCACGGCCTGGTCGAGACCGTGCGTGGCAGGAATGGCGGCGTCAGGCTGGGCCGCGCCGCCGAATCGATCAGCCTTTTCGATGTCGTGCGCGTGACCGAAGAAAGCTTCGCCATGGCCGAATGCTTCGAGAACGATGCCGCCGAATGCCCGCTGGTCGACAGCTGCGCGCTGAACTCGGCATTGCGCGAAGCGCTGAACGCATTCTTCGGGGTGTTGGAGCGCTACACCATCGCCGATCTCGTGGCGGCTCGCCCGAACGTGCGCAGCCTGCTCGGCATAGACATGCTGGTGGAGCGCCGCGCACCTGCTGCCTGAGCAAGTCTCCCGAGTCTGAGTAGGTCCGTTGAGATTCAGGTCACGCTGGGTCGAGAATGAACGGAGCGTACCTGGGTACGTGAGTACCGGAAGCGCAGGAAACCGCCATTCGCAGGCCGGCCTCACCTGAATATCAATAGACCGTCGACTGCGGCAATACGAATGGCATGTCGCCGGCAGGCAGCACGCCGAACCTGAGCCTGCAGTCGAACACTTTTTCGATCAGGTCGTCGCTCAGCACGTCCTGCGGCGAGCCGGTAGCAGCAAGCCTGCCGCGATGCATGACAAAAATCCGGTCGGCAAACATAGCCGTCAGATTGAGGTCGTGAAGGATGGCGACCACGCCGCCGCCCCTCCTGGCGAAGTCGCGGGCGATGCTCATGATGATCAGCTCGTGCTTGATGTCGAGGCTGGAAACCGGCTCATCGAGCAACAGGTAGCGCGGCTTGCCGTCGAGCACCGGCGCCCAGACCTGGCACAGCACGCGCGCAAGCTGGACACGCTGTTGCTCGCCGCCCGAAAGCTCCTGGTAGAAACGCCCGGCAAATCCATCAAGGTCGACGCGCGCCAGCGCCCGTTCCGGCAGCCGCGCGTCCTCGCCCGGCAGGACACCAGAGCGGCCGCCGACAAGGCCAAGCTTGACCACCTCCCGCACAGTGAACGGAAACGACAGCGTCGTCGCCTGCGGCAGCACGGCCCGATGGACGGCGATCTCGACCGGCTTCATCGCCGAGAGATCGCCGCCGTTGAGGACGACATGTCCGGTGTAGGCAAGTTCGCCGGACAGCGCCTTGAGGAAGGTCGTCTTGCCGGATCCGTTGGGGCCGACGATTGCCGTCACTTCGCCGGGGTGTGCGGCGAAATCGACACCGGCAACGATCCGCTTGCCGGCGATCGTCACGGAAACATCCCTTGCCTCGATCATCCCAGCCTCACAGGTCACAAGTCCCAAATCACAAATCAACGACGCCGCGCTTGCGCAGCAGTATCCACAGGAAGAACGGCGCACCGGCGATCGCGGTGACGATGCCGATCGGCAATTCAGCGGGCGCCACGATGGTGCGCGCGACGGCGTCGGCCAACAGCAGCAGCGAGGCGCCGAGCAGCGCCGATGCCGGCAGCAGATAGCGATTGTCGGGACCGATCAGCAGCCGCAGCAGATGCGGCACGACGATGCCGACGAAACCGATGCCACCGCTGACGGCGACGGATGCGCCGACCGCCGCCGAGACACCGATGATGGCCGTGTACTTCAGCCGTTGCACCGGAATCCCGAGATGGCCGGCGGTCGCCTCGCCCAGCGCCAGTGCGTTGAGGCCGCGCGCCAGGAACGGCATCGCCGCCAGCGCAAGCACGATGATCGGCCCGACAGAGGCGATCTTCGCCCAGGTCGCGCCACCGAGCGATCCGAGTTGCCAGAAGGTCAGGTCGCGCAACTGGCGGTCGTCGGCCGTGAAGATCAGGATGCCGGTGAGCGCCATGGCAAGCGCCGCCAGCGCGATGCCGGCGAGCAGCATGGTGGCGACCGAGGTTTGTCCCCGTCGCGTGGCAACCTGGTAGAGCACCAGCGTCGTAGCGAGCCCACCGCAAAATGCCGCCAGCGGCAGCGCAAGCGTGCCGAGCATGGCCGTCACCGGCGCCAGCACCGTGGCGCCGAGCACGATGACGGCAACCGCGCCGAGGCTGGATCCGGCCGAAACGCCGATCAGGCCGGGATCGGCGAGCGGATTGCGGAACAGCCCCTGCATGACAGCGCCGGAGACGGCAAGTGCTGCGCCGACCAGCATGCCGAGGATGATGCGCGGCAGGCGGATGTCGTAGACGATCAGCCTGTCGCGGGCGCTCAACGCGGCGTCGCGGGGCACGGTCCCGAACAGCCAGTCGCTGATGACGTTGGCGGCCGAAGCGTCCGACGCGCCCGACGTGAGCGACAAAAGCACGGCAATGACGAGCCCCAGGCACAGCAGAAGGATGACGATGCGGGCGCGATCCGAGCGATCGCCGTCGGATGCACCCGCCATCACCTTCACCGGGCCGGCGATTGATTGATCGACCATGATCTGCCCGCTCAATCCGTGACCTGCCCGCCATAAAGCGAGACGGCGAGATCGTGGATAGCATCGGCCGTGCGCGGCCCGAAGCCGAGCAGATAGGCGCCGTCGATGCGGATCAGCTTGCGTGCAGTGCCCGCCGGCGTCGAGGCGATAGACGGATTGGAGAACAATTCGTCGTCCGAGACCGGAGGCCCGGCATTGCTCATCATCAGGATCGCGTCCGGCCTGGCGGTGATGATCGCCTCGTCGGACATTTGCTTGTAGCCGGAAAAGGCTTCCACGGCATTGATCCCGCCGGCGAGCTTGACCATGCCGTCGGCGGCGGTCTCGCTGCCGGCCGCCAGGATCTTGCCGCCCTGTATCGACAGCACGAACAGGATGCGCTTGCGCTGCTTGATCGAAGCCGTCTGCTTTTCGGCGGCAAAGAGCTTGGCATCAAGCTCCCTGGCCAGCACCTCGGCCTTGGCGTCGACGCCGAGCGCCTTGCCGACGATGCGGACCTTCTCCAGTATGCCTTCGTGGCTATAGTGTTCGGGCACCTCGATGAACGGGACGCTCGCCTTCTTCAGCACATCGACGGCTTCCCTGGGACCGCTGCCGTGCAGCGCCAGGATGCCGGTCGGGTTGACCGACAGCACACCTTCCGGCGACAGCTGGCGCAAGTAGCCGACATCAGGCAGATCAAGTGCGGCTTTCGGATACCGGCTGGTGGAATCGCGAGCCACCAGATGCTTCTCCTCGCTGAGCGCATAGACGATCTCGGTGATGGAGCCGCCAATGGCAACTATCTTCGAGCGATCGACAAAGACGGTCGCACCCTCGGCGGCGTTGCCGGGTTGCAAGGCGACAAAAGCCAGGCATAGACAGATTGCCGGTCCAAGCACCAGCTTGAGAACAGGCGCCAGTCTGGAAAAGGGAACCATAGGTGTCGTCCTCAGGCTGCGGTCGGGCTTGGGATGCGCGGCAGGTGTTCCGCCAGGAATCGCCAGTCGTCGCGTTCACTCTCGCCTTCATGGCGTTTGCCGAAGAACTGGATGATCATCTTGCCGTCGGCATCATAGACTTCGAGCGAGGTGACGTGACCGACCTTGGTCGGCTTGCGCACTGCCAGACCTCATGGATGTGGTCGGTTCGCAAGTGCAGGTGGAAGGTCTCGTCCAGTACGTTGATCCATGGCCCCATCAGCTTGATGGATTTGACCGGACCGGAATGAATCTGGATGCAGCCGCGATTGCCGACAAAGCACATGATCGGCATCTCGCCCTCGGCGGCATGATGGAACATGTGGCGGACGGCGTCATTGTCGAGCAGCCAGGCATAGTCCTGGCCGACCATGCGCACCGCCTGCCGGCGGCTGAGCTTCAGAGTTTTCAGCATACCGAAGAACTGGTGCACGTCGGTCAGCCGGCTCCAGCGGTCGCGCAGATCGTCGAGATTGGCGGTGGTTTCCCCGCCATGGACCTCGTCGTCGGGGATGTGTCCAGAAATCTCGATCGTCGGCTCCTGGTTCGACGATTCGAGCGCGGCAACCAGCTTCTGGTAGGCATAGAGACTGGAGGCAGGCCGCAGATGCACCTTGTGCACCGCCTCGCCTGCCGCGTCGAAAAACTGCAGGCTGCGGCGGATGTCGTCGCCATCGCGCTTTTCCACGGCAAAGCCGTGCGCCCAGACTTTCGGGAAGATGCGCAGATCGATGTTTTCACCGAGCACCATGGCATTGTGGTTGCCGGTGACGATCTTGTCGTAGACGCCGATCTTCTCGTGCACCGCACTTTCGTTGCGGGTCAAGGCCATGACTTCGCCGACGGCTTCGAGGCCGGTCAGGAGATCGTTGACGCGCGGCTCGATGCGGACGACCCCGTCGCCGCAATGCGCGGCGATGAGCTCGGCCTCAGAAATGCCGAGCTGGGCAGCCAGATCACGCTCGCGCGTCCTCGGATTCTCTGTCCGTGCCCGCCGGATTTCATGCGGGGCGGGTTTTACGCGCTGATCCATGTTTCGTCCCTACTGCCTTGCCTTACTTGTTGAGAATGAGCTTGCCCTGGCGGGTGATCTTGAGCCGGTAGAGCGCGCCATGATGCTCGATGCCGATCTCGTGCTCGCCCTGGAACAGGGTGTTGCTGGACAGCGTTCGCACCGCCAGCGGAACCCGGTCTAAACGGGTGGAGGTGTCGTCGGAACGGCGGACGCGATAGCGAAAGTCATTGGAATTGTGTGTGTTCATCTGGATCGATCCCTTTCCTGTGCCGGGCGCCTGGCTAGGCGTTGCATAAATGCCGATTCATTTCTTGACTTGAATAATCATGTTTACTAGTCAGTGCGATACAGGAGTAAATGAGTCAACATTTAAGAGGCCGGACACGATCAAAAACGCCAGCGAGCCCCAGGCCAGCCAGCACCGAACCTGGACTTTGGAGTTGGGGCATGGGGTTGATGAATTGGGAATGGCGTGGCCGGTTTGACACCTGCCCGTCTAATGAGGGTCTTGGCGGGCGATCCACGGCAAGAGGGATGGCGGCCTTGCTGGCAAGCGTCGCGGCAGTCGCTTTGCTGGCGCCACCAGCCAGCGCCCAGCAAGCGGCGCAATCGCCGAAGGCTGAAGAGGCAAAGCCCGCCCCGGCGGGCGCAACACTGCTCGACAAGATCCTGGTGCTGAGCCGCACCGGCGAGACAGCGATCGAATCGCTGGCTTCGGCCAGCCATATCGACCAGGAACAGCTCGACCGCCGCATGGCGACGACGCCGAACGAGATGCTGCTCGGCGTGCCCGGTATCGCGGCGCAGGCCGACGCCAGGCGTGTCAGCACCAGCATCAACATCCGTGGCCTGCAGGATTTCGGTCGCGTCGCGGTTATCGTCGACGGCGCCCGCCAGAATTTCCAGCGTTCCGACCACGGCACGCAGTCGACCGTCTACATCGATCCTGAACTCGTCAAATCCGTCGACGTGATCCGCGGTCCTGTCGCCAACACCTATGGCTCGGGCGCCATCGGCGGCGTGGTCTTCTTCGACACCAAGGATGCCGAGGATTTCCTCAAGCCGAACGAGACATGGGCTGGTTCCGTCACCGGGCGCTACGAGAGCAACGGCAAGGGCTGGACCACCAGCGCATCCGGTGCCTATCGCTTCAACGAGAACTGGGACGCGCTCGGCAACATCGTCTACCGCAACTACGATGACTACAAGGATGGCGATGGCGACGCCGTCAAGGGCACTGGCTTCGACGTGCTCAGCGGCCTGCTCAAGACCACAATCCGGCCGACGGACAACAGTGAGCTGAAGCTCGGCTGGGTCGGCTCAAGCGATGGCTGGAACGAAATCAGCGGCGGCGCGCCGGTGAATGATGTCGACCTGAAGTCGAACACCTTCACAGCCCGCTACAACGTCACCGACGAAGACAAGAGCTGGCTCGATCTCCACATCAACACCTCCTACAACAAGACCAACCTCGACCTGACGAGCCTCGTCCCGCTAAAACGCTTTGATCCGGTCACCGGCCTGCCTGTGGTGCTGCCGACAGGTTCGACCTCGACCTTCGATGTCGGCACGACCAGCATCGACATCTGGAACACGTCCAGATTCGAGACCGCCGGCGTCGCGCACGAACTGACCTATGGCGGTGACTGGGCGGGCGACAACGTCAAGACCGGCGGCACGGCCGGTGGAGACAGTTTCTACACGCCTTCGGGCAAGCGCAACGTTTCCGGTGCCTATGTCCAGGACAAGCTCACCTGGGAGTGGCTCGAAGTCATCGCCGGTCTGCGTTACGACAATTACAGCCTGAAGGATGATACCCACGAAACTTCCGGCGACAGAGTGTCGCCGCGCATCACCGTCGGCGTCTCGCCCTTCGAAAGCGCTGGCCTTGCCGGCCTGCAATTCTATGGCACCTATGCGGAAGGCTACCGTTCGCCCTCGTTGACGGAGACGCTGATCAGCGGCAACCATCCGGCCGGCGTTTCCTTCCCGTTCCTGCCCAATCCCAATTTGCGGCCTGAAACCGGCAAGACGACGGAATTCGGCGTCAACTACCAGCAAGATGACATCCTGGAGGCCGGCGACGCGCTTCGCATCAAGGCGGCCTATTTCAACAACAATGTCGATGATTATATCGACGGCGTGACGCTGTCGCCGTTCGACCCGACCGGCGGCTGCCCGTTCGGCCCGGGTATCCCGATCTGCTTCCAGTATCAAAATTTCGCCAAGGCCAAGATCAACGGCTTCGAGATGGAGGGCGTTTACGATGCGGCATGGGGCTATGCCGGACTTTCCGCCTCCATCATCAATGGTCACACCATATCCTATGAAGGCGACCGGGCAGACCTTGCCACCATCCCGTCCTCTCAGGTCACGGCCCAGCTCGGCCTGCGCTTCCTCGAGGACAAGCTGACCGTCGGTGGCGAAGTGCAGTACAATGGCAAGCCGAAGGGCAATGCGGTGGCCAAGAACTATACGCTGGTCAACGCCTTCGCCAGCTATCAGGCGACCGACAATCTGAAGGTCGATTTCCGCGCCGACAATCTGTTCGATGTCAAATACGCCAACCCTTTGAACGGCAGCACGACGGTCGCGGTCTATGAGCCGGGCATAACGCTGAAGCTGGCGGCAACGATGCGATTTGGGGGCTGACGGCAATGACGGGCTTGAGGACATCCCTTCGTCCGCTGACCTCGACGTTGGCGATGTCGCTTGCGATGGTTCCGGCGTGGGCTGAGCAGTCCGCGCCGGCTCCCGCCTTAGCCCTCGAACTCAACGGCGCGCAAGCCTCCGACAAGGGCTGCCGCCTGACCTTCGTGGTCAGCAACAACCTCGGCGCCGACCTCTCCAAGGCGGCGTTCGAGATCGCCCTGTTTAACGAGACAGGCGTCGTCGACCGGCTGACCGTGCTCGACTTCAAGGAATTGCCTGCGGGCAAGACCAAGGTGACACGCTTCGATCTGGCCGGCACCGACTGCGCCAAGGTCAGCCGAGTGCTGATCAACAGCGCGACGGAATGCGCCGGCACAGGCGTCGAACCGAACGCCTGCATGCGCAGGCTGAAGACCGACACCAGGACCGGTATCGCTTTCGGCGTCTGAGATGGGACTGCATCCCGCATTCCTGCAAAGCACGGTGGCACGGCCCCTAGCCGGCTTGTCGTTTGGACCAAGCGATCTTGATTTGACAAGTCCGCACGGGTCGCTGCAGGTCTCGTCCCGCGACATGCGTGACATCAGTCCCCTCCCCGAACCCGCCGCCGAACTGGCGATCGTGCCAACCGAGCCGCTTGCGCCGCCGCGGCCATCTGCCTGGAACCGCAAATGGACGGCGGCGATCGTCGTCTCCTGCTTGCTCCATGCGGCGGTGGCGGCGGGTTTTCTGATTTCGCCCTCGGGGACATTCGATTCCCAGGACGCCATCCGGTCGGAAGGCAGTGATCAGTCCGGAGACAAGGTGGTCGGCAGCGCACTGGACCAGGATCCGGCGGCTGTGAATGTCAAGCTGGTGCCCAATCCACGGCCGACCAAATCAGAGCCTTCAAAGGCGGCCAGGCCGACGCCACCAACAGAGCCGTCTCAACCTGCTCAAGAAACCGCCAAACAGCCGGTCGAGCCTTTGTCAGCGCCTGTCAAACAGCCTTCCGTCACGCCGGACATTCTGGTGGCGAGAGCCCCGCGCGCCGATGACAAGAGCATCGTTGCAAAGACTGAAACCCCTGCACAGCCGACCGTTCAGGCCGAGCCTGCCGCCGTCCCAGAGCAGCCACCGATTCCCAGCGCCAGCCCAACTCCGGCAGCCGCCCCGCCCAGCACCAGCCAAGCGGATGAGAAGCGTGGCACGGCGAATGGCCAGGACCGATTGGCGCAGGCGGCCAGCAAGGGCAAAAAACAGAAGGAGGCAGGCAGCGCGGCGGAAGACAATTACCGCGGCGACGTCTTCCGAAAGCTGAGCCGTGTCAATCGCGGCGTCCCGCCTTCGGTACAGTTGGCTGCTCGCAACAATGCCGTTGTGACATTCGTCATCGGCAGCCGCGGCGGCATTGATGACCTGCGCATTCTGCAAAGCTCCGGATCGCCGAACTTCGACAAGGTCGCGCTCGGCATCGTGCGCAAGGCAGCTCCTTTTCCTCCAATTCCACCACAGGCCGCAAGCAAGAGTCTAGCGTTCGAGGCCGAAATCGGCCCATTTTGAAACTGTCGCTGCGTCAACCATCAACACCCGAATGAAAGGAACCTCCATGTACATCGCCATGAACCGCTTCAAGGTGCAGACCGGCTCGGAAGCCGATTTCGAAGCCGTCTGGAAGAACCGCGATTCCAGCCTTGCACAGATGAAAGGCTTCCGGGAGTTCCATCTGCTGCGTGGCCCGGTCAACGAGGCTGAAGGCTACACGCTGTTTGCCTCGCACACGGTGTGGGCGAGCCACGATGATTTCGTCGCCTGGACCAAGTCCGAGAATTTCCGCGCCGCCCACAGAAATGTCGGCACCACGAAAGTCCACTATCTCGGCCATCCGCAATTCGAGGGTTTTTCCGTCGTGGAAGGGGCCTGAGATGGCAACGCCTGCCGAAGACCCCGCGCGCAGCATTCCGATCCTGCCCTCGCCCGACATCGAGGCAACGCGGGATTTCTATCGCGACGAGCTCGGCTTCGGTGTCGTCGAGCCGGAGATGGACGAATATCTGATCGTGCGCCGGGGCGACATCGAAATCCATTTCTGGAAGAGCGATGACCACAAACTTCCCGAAGTTTCGTCCTGCTATATCAGGGGCGGCGAGGTGCCGGCGCTGCATGCCGAATTTTCAGCGCGCCAGGTGAGGCACCTCAGTCCGTTCACCGTGCGGCCGTGGAACATGAAGGAATTCCATATCCGGGACCCGCACGGCAATCTGCTGAAGTTCGGCTGCGCACCCGAAGAGGTCTGAGCAGCCGGTCCGTCAGGAGCCGGCCAGCAGGCTGGCATTGCCGCCCGCCGCGGTGGTGTCGACACAGACGGCGCGCTCATGCGCATAGGCCGCCGGGTTGAGCACCTCACTGACCAGCGGCACGATTGGCCCTGAGCGGTCGGCGATAACCTTGCGCACGATCCGGGCTGCCTCCGGTGTGCCCGAGAAAGCGACCACGTCGACGTGCAGCGAGCGCGCTTCGACCGGATCCGGACGGCCGTCGATGGCGGCCAGCGGCAAGCCCTTGCCGGTCAGCGCAGAGAGCGCCGCCGGTGCGCCCGGTGCAACGGCCAGCACCGCGTTGCCGGCGGCGAGCGCCTGGATCGCCTGGGCAAGCAGGGTTTCGCCATCGGGGCCGAGACAGAGCACCCGCCCGCGCGGCGACAGCGACAGCGTGTTGGCCTCGCCGGTCGGCCCGGGCAGGTCGACCTGGCCGAAATCGATGCCGGCGGCGGCACCAATGGCTGCCGCGCCCTTCCCGCGCAGATGCTTCCTCAGGATGGCGACCCGGTCCGGCCGCGTCGACCAGCCGCCCAGCGTCGGGTCAGGCAGATTGTCGGCAAGCTCGGTCGCCGTCACCTTGTGGCCTTCGGCAATGTCCGTGCCGGCCTCCGGCCCCTTGCGGAAGCGACGGAGATAGTGCGGCCCGCCAGCCTTCGGCCCGGTGCCCGACAGCCCCTCGCCGCCGAACGGTTGCGAACCGACGACGGCGCCGATCTGGTTGCGGTTGACGTAGATGTTGCCGGCATGGATGCCGTCGACGAAATGCTGCACGCGGCCCTCGATGCGGGTGTGCAGGCCGAAGGTCAGGCCATAGCCCTTGCGGTTGATGGCGGCGATGACCACGTCGATCTCGTCGGCGTCGAACGTGGCGACATGCAGCACTGGCCCGAACACCTCGCGCTCCATGTCCTCGATGCCCTTGACCCGGAAGACATGCGGCGCGACGAAGCGGCCATCCTTCGGCGCCTCGAGCTTGGCGATCAGCCGGCCCTGCAGGCCCATCTTCGTGCAGTAATCGCGGATCGAAGTCTGCGCCTCGTCGTCGATGACCGGGCCGACGTCGGTCGAAATCCGCCAGGGATCGCCGATGCTGAGCGCCTCCATGGCGCCTTTCAGCATCTCGAGCATCTTCTTCTCGACGTCCTTCTGCACATAGAGCACGCGCAGCGCCGAACAGCGCTGGCCGGCGCTCTGGAAGGCCGAAGCCAGGATGTCGCGCACCGCTTGTTCGGGCAGCGCGGTGGAATCGACGATCATCGCATTCAACCCGCCGGTCTCGGCGATCAGCATGGCGTCGGGCGCGGCGGTTTCGGCCAGCTGCTTCTCGATCAGCTTGGCGACCTCGGTCGAGCCAGTGAAGCAGACACCGGCGATGCGCGGATCGGCGGTCAGCGGGCCGCCGACCGAGGGGCCGTCGCCGGGTAGAAGCTGGATGACGTCTTCCGGCACGCCGGCCTCGCGCAGCATTTCGACGGCGCGGAAGGCGATCAGCGGCGTCTGCTCGGCCGGCTTGGCGATCACCGAATTGCCGGTGACGAGAGCAGCCGCGATCTGGCCGGTGAAAATGGCGAGCGGAAAATTCCACGGCGAAATGCAGACGATGGCACCGCGCGCCTGCGTGCCCGGTTCGGCATTAGCCGCCTCGGCCGCGTAGTAGCGCAGGAAGTCGACGGCCTCGCGCACTTCGGCCACACCGTCGGCCAGCGATTTGCCGGCTTCCCGGGTGGCCAGCGCGAAGAACTCGACGGCGTTGGCCTCATAAATATCGGCGGCGCGATTGAGGATGGCGGCGCGCTCGGCGACAGGACGCTTTGCCCAGGCCGGCTGGGCCTCAACGGCGATGCGCACGGCGGTCGCCACCTGCTTGGCGGTGGCTTCGCTGACTGTGCCGACGACTTCGGCGGGCTTGGCCGGATTGACGACAGGGCGCTGCTTGCCATAGCCGGCGGCCCGCGTGATCGGCTTGGCATGCCAGCGGTCGGGACCTGCGAACGCCGTCTTGGCCTTGTCGATCGCCGCCAGCGTCACCGTGTCGGTGATGTCAAAACCCTTCGAATTGCGGCGACCGGCGCCGAAGATCTCGGAAGGCCGGGCAATCGCCGGATTGGCGGCGGGGCCTTGGTTTTCGACCGTTTCGAGCGGATCGCGGGCGATGTCCTCCGGCTCGACCTCCTCGTCGGTCAGTTGATGCACGAAGGAGGAATTGGCGCCGTTCTCCAGCAGCCGCCGAACCAGATAGGCAAGCAGATCGGAATGCGCCCCGACCGGCGCATAGATGCGGCAGCGCGTGCCTTCGGCCTTGCGCACCGTCTCGTGCAGCGCCTCGCCCATGCCGTGCAGACGTTGGAACTCGAAGGAATCGCGGTCCCCGGCCATCGACAAAATGGCGGCGACGGTGTGGGCGTTGTGGGTGGCGAATTGCGGATAGATGCGGTCGGTCATCGACAGCAGCTTTTTGGCGCAAGCCATGTAGGAAACGTCGGTGTTGGCCTTGCGGGTGAAGACGGGATAACCGGACAGTCCGAGCGTCTGCGCCCGCTTGATCTCGGTGTCCCAATAGGCGCCCTTGACCAGCCGCACCATGATGGTGCGGTCGTATTTCTTGGCCAGCGCATAGAGCCAGTCGATCGCAAACGCCGCACGCGGGCCATAGGCCTGGACGACGACGCCAAAGCCGTTCCACCCGGCAAGCTCCGGTTCGGCCAGCACCCGCTCGATGACGTCCAGCGACAGATCGAGGCGATCGGCCTCCTCGGCGTCGATGTTGAGACCCATGCGCGAATGTCGAGCGGCCAGCGCCAGCGACAACAGCCGCTCGGCCATGACAGGCAGCATCTCGTCCTTCTGCGCCACCTCGTAGCGTGGGTGCAGCGCCGAGAGCTTGACCGAGATGCCGTGATTCTGGCGAATGTCCGGCCCGTTGGAACCGGCATCTAGCGAGGAAATCGCGTCGGCATAGGCCTTGTGATAACGCAACGCGTCGGCCTCGGTGCGTGCGGCTTCGCCCAGCATGTCGAAGGAATAGAGATAGCCCTTCTGCGTCATCGGTCGGCCGCGCTTTACGGCCTCGGTGATGGTGCGGCCGAGCACGAACTGCTCGCCCATCTCACGCATGGCGGCCGCCACAGCCTTGCGGATGACCGGCTCGCCCAGTCGGCGCACCATCGAGCGCAGCGTGCCTTCGATGCCGCCCTCGCCTTCATCGAGGACACGACCGGTCAGCATCAGCGCCCAGGTCGAGGCGTTGACGAAGATGGAGCTCGAACCGCCCGAATGCGCCGACCAGTCGTGCGGCGCGATCTTGTCGGCGATGAGATCGTCCATCGTCTCGGTGTCGGGTACGCGCAGCAGCGCCTCGGCCAGGCACATCAGCGCCACACCTTCCTTGGTGGAAAGTCCGTAAGCGGAGAGGAACACCTCCATCAGCCGGGGGTCCGACGAGCCGCGCACGGCCCGCACCAGATCGGCGGCCCGGGCCGAGATCGCCTTGCGGTCTTTCGCGGAAAGCCCCGTCGCCTCGGCCAGTCGCTGCACCGCCTCGTCTTCGTCGGGCAGATAGTTGGCGCGGATCTGCTGGCGGATGGAATCAAGCGGCATGGCGGTCCTGCGGAGCGAGCATCGGGGAGCGGACCGGCGGTCACCGGACCGAATGGCGCAAGCTAGCACAAGGTGCGAATTTCAGTCGGTCCGAAGAAATCGACATTTTAGGTCATTTGATCTAATATTACGGTACAAAACTGGCATATGGACGGCGCTTTCGATGACAGAAGACCAATTGGACCGCATCGACGGGAATATCCTGTCGGCTCTGGCAAGCGATGGGCGGCTTTCGATGTCCGAACTGGCGGCAAAGGTCGGCCTGTCGAAGACGCCGGTGCAGGCGCGGGTCAAGCGGCTGGAGAAGGACGGCTACATCAGGGGCTACCAGGCGATCATCGACCGCGAGCGCATGGGCGAAGGTCATGTCGCCTTCGTCCAGGTGAAACTGTCCGACACCCGATCCGCCGCCTTAGATGCCTTCAACCGATCCGTGCAGGGGGTGCCGGAGATCGAGCAATGCCACATGATGGCGTCCAGCTTCGACTATCTGCTGAAGGTCCGCACCCGAGACATCGCCGCCTATCGCCGCGTGCTGGGCGAACGCATCTCCGCCCTGCCCCACGTCGCCCAGACCTCAACCTTCGTGGCGATGGAGACGGTCAAGGATCGGTAGATCACTCCGCCAGCGTCTTCAGGAAGGCCACCAGCGCCCCACGTTCGTGGTCCGAAAGCTGCAGCGGATGGATTTCGGATGTTCCTTCAACGCTGGGCGCAGCCTTGGCGTAGTGCGCGACCACCTCGTCGAGCGACGAAAACTGCCCGGCATGCATATAGGGTGGGCGCGTGGCGGCACCGCGCAACGAGGGCGTCTTGTAGGCCCGGATCAACTGCGGCCCATCCTTGACCATGAAGCGCAGTTCGCCGCAGGCACTGGCGTCGCCGTCACGATAGGCGCCGAGGCAGTTGAACGGGTCGGCCTCGACTTGGCGTACCGCATCGATGCGGCCGCGGTCGGGCGGCAGATCCGCGACAGGTGGCACGCCGGTGTTGTGAAAACTGTTGTCGGTGAAGCGTGGCCCATTGTGGCATGTCACGCAATTGGCCTTGCCGATGAACAATTTCAGCCCGAGGATTTCCTCCTGGGAAAAGGCGGCATCGCCTTTCGCCTCGGCGCCGGTGGCGAGATCCAGCGCAAAGCGGTCGAAGCGCGTCGGCGCCGGCTCGATCGACCGTTCGAAGGCGGCAATCGCCTTGCCGATATTGGCATAGACGCCGTTGATGGCGTCGCGCTGCGCGCCGCTCATCGCGTTCCAGGCGGCCTTCTCGGCATCGGTTCCGAGTGGGCTTGCATTCAACGGCATGCCGGAAAAATCGGGCAGCTGTCCGAAGATGCGCTCGTAGCGTTCGCCGAAGCGCGCCTTCATGTAATGCGCATAGGCGGTACGGTTTCCCGCCTGCTCCAGCGGATTTTCGAGCGGTGTCAGCGCCTGCGCCCACAGGCTGTCGCGGCGGCCATCCCAGAAGAACCAGGGATCGCGCGCCACGCCCGCCAGCGGCATGGTGCGCCGGTTTGTGTGGCCGACGCCGACCGCTTGCGGCAGGTCGTCCTGGAACTGGCGGTCGATCTTGTGGCAGGTCGAGCAGGACACCGTGCCGTCGCGGCTCATCCCCTGATCGAAGAACAGCGTCGAGCCGAGTGCGGCGGCCGCCGGCACATCGGCAAAGCGGTTGGTGGTGTCGGGCTTCAGAGACGGCAGCGTTGACAGTGCCAGCGAGGCGACGGTCTTCTTCTCGGCGTCAGAGAAATCCGGCTTGCCGCAACCGGCGAGGACGATGGCCGCCAACAGCGCCAGAAACCGCGGAAAGTGCCTCATCGGTCGCTCACAGCACCACGTTGAACAGCACCGTGTCGGAGCCGGCCGTGGCCGAGATGGCGAAGTGCAGTTGCCACCAGCCACTCATCGTGAATTTCACCCCTTCGATCCGATAGCGCCCGTCGCCGAGATAGTCGGTCGCCTGCGGGCTGGTCGGCAGGCCGTGATTGTGCTGCGGCATGCCGCCGGAAATCGCGATCGCGGCCCCCTCCACCGGCGCGCCGGCCTTTGTCTTCAGGGTCAGCAGCCAGGATTCCAGTTCGCCTTGCCGCACGACGCCCCGCTCCGGCAAAAAACTTGCCACGAAAAGCCCGTTGTCGGTGTTCTTCGTCCGCGAGACATCCGGACCGGCAGGCTGCACCGATCGCGGCGCCGTCAGATAGACGACCGCGAGGATGCCGACCAGCAAGGCAGCCAGACCAAGACCCGCCAGAAGATAACGCCATAACGATGCCAAACCGGTTCCTCTTCTGCAGACAACGTTTTGCCGGACGGATCGCATCCCGCCAGCCTGTGGGAAAACGCTGTGGCGGAAAAAACCCTGCTTGCCAAGCATGGCGCTGCCCGTGGCAAAAAGCTACAGCACCAGGATCACTGGAGGATTGTAGATGGCGGGAAACGGCGTCGCCACGATCGGCGAATGCATGCTCGAATTGTCGGGCCAGTCGGGCCCGAACTGGCGCATGGGTTTTGCCGGCGACACGTTCAACACGCTGTGGGCGCTGCACGCGTTGAACACTGAGCGACCAGCAACCTATGTCTCAGCCTTTGGTGACGATCCCTTCTCGCAAGGCCAGATCGCTTTCTTCGCTGAAAACGGCATCGGCATCGGTTCCAGCCCGGTCATAGCCGGGGCGCGGCCCGGTCTCTACGCGATCACGCTGACCGGCGCCGAGCGTTCCTTTACCTACTGGCGCGGCGACGCCGCCGCCCGGCAGCTCGCCTCCGATCCGGCGGCATTGTCGAAAAACCTGGAAAATCAGGCGCTTGTATACTTTTCCGGAATCACTTTGGCAATTCTGGAGGACGCCGCGCGCGCCACGCTATTGGCGGCGGTGGCCAAGGCGCGCGCGGCAGGCTCGACTGTCGCCTTCGACCCCAACTACCGGCCGCGGCTCTGGCGTCGGCGCGAGGATGCGCAGGCGGCAATCGCCGAAGCGCTTGCCGTCACCGACATCGCATTGCCGACCTTTCCCGACGAGCAGATGCTGTTCGGCGATGCAACCCCGCAAGCGACTGCCGCGCGGCTTGGGCAAGTGGTCCGCGAGGTTGTTGTCAAGAACGGCGAGGCGCCGGCACTGATTGCCGACAACGGAACATCGCACGACGTGCCGGCGATCTATGTCGCCGCCCCCGTCGACACAACCGGCGCCGGCGATTCCTTCAATGGCGCCTATCTGGCCGCTCGCCTCGCCGGTCACGCCCCGGTGGATGCCGTATCGCGCGCGCACCGCGTCGCCGCAGCCGTAGTACAGGTGCGCGGCGCCTTGGCCCCGTTCGAGGTTCTACGAACCGCTTTCGACGGCTAAGGTCCGTTGAGATTCAGGTTAGGCCGAGTCGAAAATGACGGGTTCCGAGTACCGGAGCGGATCGTACGTTTGGGTACGTGAGCACAGGAAGCACAGGTATCAGCCATTTGCAGGCCGGCCTCACCTGAATATCAACAGACCTTAGGGCAGCCGGAAACGGTATTCGGTGACGTGATGGTAGATCGCGCCGGGCCACAGCGTCGCCTGCGGGAAATACGGGCGGTTCGGCGCATCCGGCCACACCTGCGGTTCCAGGCAGAATCCGCAGAAGGCCTTGTAGTCTCGCCCTTCCAACCCCTTGCGCGGCGTCACGTACTGGCCGGTGTAGAGCTGGACGCCGGGCTCCGTGGTCCACACCTCCATCTCGACCCCGGAACTCGCCCCTTGCGTCCAAGCTGCCTGTTTGAGCGGCCCGCGCGTTGGAGCGAGGCAGAAATTCTGGTCATAGGGCAGCTGTTCGCCCTCGGTCTCCATGCGTAGCGGCCGCGCCTGGCGGAAATCGAAGGGCGTTCCGTCAACCGGCTTGACCACGCCGGTCGGGATCATGTCGCCATCGACAGGCAGATAGGCGCCGGCATTCAGCATCATCCTGTGGTCGAGAATGTCGCCGGCGCCACCATCATCCAGGTTGAAATAGGAATGCTGGGTGAGATTGCACAGCGTCGGCTCCTCGCAGGTCGCGGTCAGTTCGACGCTGAGCGTGCCGGGGATCTTCAGCCGGTAGGTGCAGGTGACGTCGAGCGCGCCGGGAAAGCCCATCGTGCCGTCGGGATCATGCAGCGTCAGCGTGACGAAATCCCTGCCATGCAGCGAAACCGTCCACGGCCGGTGGAAATAGCCTTGCGAGCCGCCATGCAGCGTGTGCTTGTCTAGGAAGTTGCGTTCGGTCTGGTAGCGCTGGCCGGCGATGGTGAAGCGGCCGTCCCGGATGCGATTGGCGTAGCGGCCGACGACCGCACCGAAGAAGGCGGTGTCGGTCTCATAGGCCTCCAGATTGTTGTAGCCGAGCACCAGCGGCGCATCGTGTCCGGTGAGGCGCAGATCCTGGATGATTGCGCCGAGCCCGATGATGTTGGCGGTGAGACCGCCACCCCTGATCGTAAAGCGACGCACCGGCTCTCCCGCCTGCGTCGTGCCGAAAACCTCACCGTCCTTCATTCGCCATGCCCGCAATAGCCAGTTGATTCAGAGAATTTCGGCTGGTTTGCTCGACTCAAGCGGGCAGGTCACAGACCTGCCCGCTTAGAGCCAGTCTATCAGAGGCCGAGGCCACCGATGCAGACATATTTGGTGTCGAGGTAGTCCTCGATGCCCTGATGTCCGCCTTCCTTGCCGAGGCCGGATTCCTTGACGCCGCCGAACGGCGCCTCGGGGGTGGTGATGAGGCCTTCATTAACGCCGACCATGCCGTATTTCAGCCCTTCCATGATGCGGAAGGCGCGGCCGAGATCGCCGGTGTAGAAATAGCAGGCGAGGCCGAATTCGGTGTCGTTGGCAAGCGCGATTGCCTCTTCCTCGGTCTCGAACTTGAACACCGGTGCGACCGGGCCAAAGATTTCTTCCTTCATGAAGCGCATCTTGGGCGTCGCATTGGCGATGACGGTCGGCTGGAAGAACGAACCGCCGAGCGCATGACGCTTGCCCCCTGCGACGATCTTGCCGCCCTTGGCAGTCGCGTCGGCAATCAGCTCCTCGACCTTCTCGACAGCCTTTTCGTCGATCAGCGGTCCCTGCTGCACGCCGTCCTCGAGGCCGGAACCGACCTTCAACCCGTTGCTTGCGGCAGCGAGCTTTTCGACGAACTTGTCATAGACGCCGGCCTGAACCAGGAAGCGGTTGGTGCAAACGCAGGTCTGCCCGGAATTGCGGTATTTGGCGGTGATCGCGCCGGCAACGGCACGCTCGATATCGGCATCGTCGAAGACGATGAACGGCGCGTTGCCGCCGAGCTCCATCGACACCTTCTTGACGGTGACCGAGGACTTCTGGATGAGAAGCTTGCCGACCTCGGTCGATCCGGTGAAGGTGATCTTCGACACCAGCGGGTTGGCGCAGATCTCGTCGCCGATCTCGCTGGCCGAACCGGTCAGGATATTGATGACGCCCTTGGGGAAACCGACTTCCTCGGCGAGCGCGCCCCAGGCGAGACCCGAGTACGGCGTCTGCGAGGCCGGCTTGACGACCGCGGTACAGCCGGCGGCAAGCGCCGGGCCGAGCTTGCGGGCCAGCATCGAGGACGGGAAATTCCACGGCGTGATGGCGGCGATGACGCCAACCGGTTCCTTGGTCACCAGGATACGGCGGTCAGCCCATGGCGACGGCACGACGTCGCCATAGGTGCGGCGGCCTTCCTCGGCGAACCACAGGATGTAGGAAGCGGCCGAGCCGATCTCGCCCTTGGACTCGAACAGGGACTTGCCCTGCTCGATGGTGAGCAATTCGGCCAACACGTCCTGATTGTCCATCATCGCGTCGTGCAGCTTGCGCAGTAGCTTCGAGCGCTCGAGCGCGGTCGTCTTGCGCCACGACTTGAAGGCAGCTTCGGCGGCCTCGATGGCACGGCGGGTCTCGGCCTTGCCCGACTTCGGCACGGTGCCGATCTTGAGACCGGTGGCCGGGTTGTTGACGTCGACCGTCTGGCCGCTGTCTGCCTGCACCCATTCGCCGTTGATGAGATTGGCCTGCCGCATGAAATGGCTGGTTTTCTGAAGCATGGTCTATCCTCCGTTCGGCGCACTGACGGGCCGGTCTGTGAAGTCTGCGGTGAGCGTGCGCCTAGACTGAAGCCGGCACGCGCCGGAGCCACTGCTCTTTACCTAGGGCAAGGCCCGCAAGCAATCGCTACATGGCATATAGGGGTTGGGCCAGCCCGAGGCGAGAGCAGGCCGACATATGGCATGCCGATCGCAGGCCGGTATCATCTGGATATCTTCGTACCCGATCAGAAAACGTGGAGCACCACCGTCAGCCAGAAAGCAGTCGTCACGGCGGCGCAGGCCGTGGCGATGGTCATCTGGTTGGATGCCAGCGCCTGCCCGGTGTTGAACTGGACGGCGATGAGATAGGAATTGATGCCGGACGGCAGCGCCGCGATCACGACCGCCACCTTGGCCGTCAAGGGCGGCAGGCCGAGCAGCCAGACGAAGGCAAGAACCAGCGCCGGCATCAGGAACAGCTTCAGCACCGAAAGCGCCAGCGCCGGACGGACATTGCCGGAAATGCCGAAGCGGCGCAGGCTGAGCCCCATGGCAAACAGCGCCACCGGCCCGGCCGTATCGGCCAGCGCATCGACAAGCCGCATGGCAAGGTCGGGCAGCGGCACACCGCTGAGGCGCCATGCCAGTCCCGCCAGAATGCCGATGATCAGCGGATTGATGAACAGCCGCCTCAGGAAACTGCGGATGATGCGTAAGGGGTGCATAGGCTCGCTGCCACTCCGGCCGAACATCTCGAACAGGACGATCGATGCCATCATCATGATTGGCAGATGCACGGAGACGAGCAGCGACAGCACTTCGAAGCCGCTCGGGCCGAATATGCCGAGAATGAAGGGGGCACCGAGCAGCACGACATTGGAGTAGGCCGACGACACGCCGCCGACGACCCCGGCACGTGCATCCCGTCCGAAGATCCGCGTGGTGACGAGATGACCGGCGCCCCAGGTGATCGCCACCGCCGCGAAATAGGCGCCCCACAGGGACCATGGCGCGACGCCGTGGAAATCGGCGTTCACCATGGTCTGGAACAACAGCAGCGGCATCGCCACGCTGACCGCGAAATCGGATATCCCCTCGCCGCTCGCCGGTCTGAGATAGCCTGTGAACCCGGCGAGATAGCCGAGCGCGACAAGGCTGAAGACGAACAGGACGGTTTCGGTGAGCGGAGACATTTTTCCCGTGATAGGCGAGCCACGGTCGTGGCGCAATCGCGCCTGAATTTGATCATGGTCGGCTGGCAGCGTTATAGAGGATTTGGATCATCGGGGCGGGCGCGAACGACAAATGGCCTTTGTCGAAAGTTCGAAGCGTAATCTTTTCCGGCAGGCGTGGCTGACAGCTTTCGCCACTGCTCTGTTTTGCCTTGCCGCGACAGCGCTTCAGGCCGCCGAAACGAAAAGTCTCAAGGGCGTGGCGCTCATCATCGGCCAGTCGAAATACGAACACATCGCGGCCCTCCCCAACCCGGCCAACGACGCTCGCGACATGGCCAAGATGCTGACCGACCTCGGCTTCGACGCTCGTAACGTCACCGACCGCGACGCCGCCAAGCTGAAGCGCGACCTGGAGCGATTCAGCGAGGATGCCGAAGGCGCCGATGTCGCTTTCATTTACTATTCCGGTCATGGCATCGAGGCCGGTGGCGAGAACTATCTGGTACCGGTCGATGCCGACATATCGTCCCTGAAAGATGCCGACGCGGCCCTGGTGCCGATTTCCGCCGTCATGGATGCGTTGAAGAAGACCGTGCCGGTGACGATCGTGCTGCTCGATGCATGCCGCACAAATCCGTTTCCGGCAGACGCCGTGGTGCGGCGCGCTCCGACTGCCTCCGCCTCGCCGATTGGCGCCGGCGGGCTGGAACCGATGCGCGGCGCCAAGGCCCTCGGCAACACGCCGGCGACAGACGAGAGTCTGGGCACCGTGGTCGGCTTCGCCGCCGAACCCGGTCGCCCGGCGCTCGATGGCGCTGCTGGTGAAAACAGCCCTTACGCGGCCGCCCTGCTGCGCCACCTCGCGGCGATGAAAGGCACCGAGTTCGGCTCGGTTATGCGCATGGTGACCGAGGAGGTCTATCTCGACACCAAGGCCAAGCAGCGCCCCTGGGTCAATGAGAGCCTGCGCCGCCTGCTCTATTTCGGCATCGCGCCACCGGAACCGACCGGCGACGAAGGGTTGATCACCGGCGAGCGGCGGCAGTTACTGTTGACCATTTCCGACCTGCCCGATCCGAAGCGGGCACAGGTGGAACTGGCCTCGCTGCAGGAGGGCGTGCCGCTCGACGCGCTTTATGGCGTGCTGAAGGCGCTCGGCACGGAAAAAATCCCCGAGGATCCGACGGATCTGCAAAAGGTTCTCGACGCCCAGGCCGAGCGCCTGAAGAAGATGATGTCCGAGCGCGCGGCGTTGCGCACCGACGATCCCGAGATCAAACGCCTCGTTGCTTCCGCCGACGCGGCCATCGCCCAGGGCGCCATCGTGACGGCGCGCAAATTCCTCGATGAGGCGGTCGGCCGGGTCGAGCAGACAGGCGCTGCGGTCGATGATGCAGAAGATCTCGTCAAGCAGAAGCGCCTCGCCGATGCCGCGATCTACGTCAGGCGCGCCGATGCCTCGGCGCTGGTCTTCGATTACAAGTCCGCTGCCGGCGACTACGCCAAGGCGTTTTCGCTAGCCGAAAAATGGGACGCCAAGCTGCGCTGGAACTACAAGAACCAGGAAGCCGAGGCGTTGAATGCTTATGGCTATGCCTCCGGCGATCTCGATGCGCTGCAGCGCTCCATCGAGGCCTATCGCATCATCCTGAACTTCATCCCTAATGGCGAACAGAATCGCGACTGGGCGATCACCCGCAACAACATGGCGGTGGTGCTGCAGACCATCGGCGAGCGCGAGACCGAAACCGCGCATCTCGACGAAGCGGCACAGATCTTTCGCGATTCCCTCATCGTGTTCGAGCGCGAGAAGGACGACCTCAACTGGGCCGCCGCGCAGAACAACCTGGCCAATGTGCTCTTGAAGATCGGCGAACGCGAGAGCGACCCAAAGCGCCTGAATGAAGCGGTGGCGGCAATGCGCGCCACCCTCGACAAGCGCCCGCGCGACAAGGTGCCGCTCGACTGGGCAGCTTCGCAGAACAACCTCGGCCTGGCGCTCTACGCACTGTCCGAACGCGAGGCCGCCGGCGAGCATCTGGCCCAAGCGGAGGCGGCCTACCGGCTGGCGCTTGAGGAATACACCCGCGAAAAGGCGCCGGTGGAATGGGCAATGGTCGAGAACAATCTCGGCAACACGCTTGTGTCGCTTGGCATCCAGCTCAACGACAAGGCAAAGATCAACGCGGCGGCCGACGCCTTCCGTGCCGCACTCGAGGTGCGAACCCGTGAAACCTTCCCGGTCTCCTGGGCCACCAGCCGGCTCAACCTCGGCAACGCGCTGAGTGGCGTCGCCCGCTTCGACTTGGGCACCAGCGCGCTTGAGGAGGCTGCGGCGGCCTATGACGATGCGCTGACGGTGTTTACCCAGCAGCGTTTTCCAATGGACTGGGCGTCGGCGCAGAACAATCTCGGTTCGATTTACCAAACGCTTGGCCAGCGCAGCCGCGACGCGGCCAGGCTCGAACAGTCGGCGGCGGCGTTCCAGGCCGCCCGACAGGTCTATGTCAGACGGAAATTCCCGCTCGACTGGGCAATGAGCCACTACAATCTCGGCAACACGCTGCAGCTGCTTGGAGGCGTGACCGACAAGCCGGAATACTATGGCGAGGCCATCGCTGCCTACCGCGATGCGTTGCGCGAATACAAGCGCGAGACGAACCCGCGGCAATGGGCAATGGCCCAGGCCGGCCTTGGCTCGACGCTGCACTGGCTGAGCATGAGCAACGCCGACCCGAAGACCCTGCTTCAGTCCATCGCCGCGCGGCGGGCGGCACTTGAAGTGTTGACCGTCGAAGCCGCACCCGTCGACTGGGCCAATGCGCAGAACGGCATCGGCATGAGCCTGCTCAACCTCGGCAATCTCCAGCGGACCGATAAATATCTCGGCGATGCCGAGGCTGCCTTCATGGCAGCGCTGAAGGTATTCACCCGCGAAAGCCAGCCGATGCAATGGGCCTTCGAACAGAACAATCTCGGCGACATCCACTGGAACCGCGCCAGCTATGGTGGCGGCAAGGCCGAATATCGAAAGGCGATCGAATTCTTCGAGAACGCCAAGCAGGGCTTTACCGAAGCCGGCTACATTTTGCCCATCCCGCTGACCGACCAGAAGATCGATCTGGTGAAGAAACAGCTGGCGAAGAAGTAGCGCTCTTGCCGACCGCGCCTTGTCTTTCGGCTGGCTTTACCGTCCCTATATGTCCAGTCACCGGAGCCCATGCCGGGAACCGGAGAAGGATAGCCTATGATTCGATTTGTACTGGCTTTGCTTCTGTTCGCCATCCCGGCCGCGGCCCACGCAACGGACGCCGGCTGGGCGCTGTTGCGCGATGGCGGCCATGTCGTGCTGCTTCGCCATGCCATGGTCACCGGCACCACCGATCCGGCCAATTTCGACATCGACAGCTGTGCCACCCAGGTCAACCTGTCGGCGCGCGGCAAGCAGCAGGCGAGCAAGATCGGCGCCTTGTTTGCGGCGCGGGCGGCACCCATCGAGCGGGTGTTGTCCAGCCGCTATTGCCGCTGCCTCGACACCGCGCGCATCGCCTTCGAGGCCGAGCCGGAGCTGTTTGCGCCGCTCGATCTCCTGAAGGGCGACGAAACGCAGAAGGCGGCGCAGATCGCGGCGATCATGAAGGAAATCCGCGCCTATTCCGGCTCCGACAATCTGGTCATGGTCACCCATCTGGAAGACATCGTGGCGCTGACCGGCGTCTCGCCGCGCGAAGGCGAGGCCGTGGTCGTCGAGCCGCAAGGCGACGGCCTGCGCGTGCTCGGCCGGGTCACGTTCTGACAGGCTGGCGCTTCGTCGTCGACGTTGGGACGCGGTGTTGCCGAAATGCCACCAAGAAAGAAGCCGCGAATTGGCCACGACAATACCGCTTGCGACAACCCGTCGCAGGGGCTATAGGCGCGCACCCGGTCACGAAAACCGAAGTGAGCACAACGGTTGGAGCTTTCGTCTCCGCCCGTGCAGGCGGTTTGCCGCCCTGTATACGGCGCCGCTTTGGGGATTGGGATCGCGGATATAGCTCAGCGGAAGAGCGCCGGATTTGGGTCCGGAGGTCGCAGGTTCGATTCCTGCTGTCTGCACCACGGATAGCTCAGTTTGGTAGAGCATCAGATTTAGGTTCTGATTGTCGAAGGTTCGAATCCTTCTCCATTGGCCTGATAAGCCAACACCCTGCCAGGTGTTATCTGAAAACGGTCTGGGGACTGGAATGCTGAAGATCGGACGGACGGCCCAAGCTTTCGGGCGCGGGTCATCCTGAAAGTCTGACGCCATCGGCTCGCGGCCAGGCCCGCGGTGACGATCAAGGCGCAACGTCGCCGGCAAGGGAGGCTTCGGCCTCCGGCGTCCGCTTCGCTGCCCCGCGATCCGCTCTCGAAGGCCCGCCACGGATTGATGCCACCAGTCCCCGGATCATTCGTGCCCGAACCATGACGCAAGAGACGATGTGAAACGAGAAGCGAAGGGAAGATCGACGCATGACTTGACGCCTCGCATGGGGCCATGCCCGACAGGAGTAAGACAATGACCATTCTCGACAAGGTTCTTGGACGCGAGCGCGTCCTCGTAAGGGAAAACGAACGTGCCCTCACCCTCTACAAGGGTGAGATCAAGGCTGTCCTGCTGCCAGGCGAACATTGGCTCGCCAACCGGCGCGGAAGCCTCGAGGTGTCGCGGCACGACCTGAAGAACCCGGAATTCGTTTCGGCATACGAGAAGGCGTTGTTCGACAAGCTGCCGGACGTGGCCGCGCACCACTTCACCGTCGTTCGCACCGGGCGCACGGAGGTCGCCGTCATCGAGCGTGACGGCAACCTGCATGCCGTACTGGCGCCGGATCGCAAACTCGTGCTGTGGACGGATGTCGGTCCGTGGAAGGTGACGCTGATCGACACGTCGGTCGATCTCGCCATCGACGCGGCGGTCATGCGCCGGCTCGGCCAGGCCCGGAAGGCGGAATTGATGTCCGTCCATCCGGTCGTCGACGGTCAGGCCGGACTGCTGTTCATCGACGGTGTCCTTGTGCGGACGCTGACGGCGGGCGTGCATGCTTTCTGGAATGTCGGACGCATGGTGCAGATCAAGGTCGTCGACCTCAAGCGCCAGTCGCTCGACGTTGCCGGGCAGGAAGTGCTGACCAAGGATCGCGTCACGATCCGCGTCAACATCGCCGCCGAATACCGGGTCGTCGATCCGGTCAAGGCGGTGAGTGCTGTGAAGGACTTCTCCGAAGCCCTCTACCGTGCCCTGCAGTACGCCTTCCGCAAGACGCTTGGCGCGCTGACGCTCGACCAGATCCTTGAGAAGAAGGTGACGATCGACGAGGAAGCGGCGGCCAAGGTACGTGCCGACATGGCCGAGATCGGCGTCGAGGTCAGCGATATCGCCCTCAAGGATGTCATCCTGCCGGGCGAGATGCGCGAGATCCTCAACCAGGTGGTGTCGGCCGAAAAGCAGGCCGAGGCCAACATCATCCGTCGCCGCGAGGAGACGAACGCCACGCGTTCGCTGCTCAACACGGCCAGGGTGATGGCGGAGAACCCGGTGATGCTGCGGCTAAAGGAGCTCGAGGCTCTGGAAACGATCGCCGGCAAGGTCGAGCGGCTGACCGTCCACAACGGAACGGGCGGGCTGCTCAACGACCTGGTCAAGCTCCGCGACAGCTGAGCTTACGCAACGTCAATGGGAGGGGCCGCCGGGTCGACCGGTGGCCCTTCTTGCGTTTCTTGAGCGCCCTACCCATCTGCGCCCCGCGTATCAGGCCTTTTCCTGCCGGGAAAAACCGATTAGACAGCGCCCAAACACATGCGGACAGATTCCGCCCGCAACCGAAGGAAAAGCCTCTTGTCCACCACGTTCGACAAAGTCGCCAAGATCATTGCCGACACCAGCGAGATCGATATCGACACCATCACGCCCGAGAGCCACACGATCGACGATCTCGGCATCGACAGTCTCGATTTCCTCGACATCGTCTTCGCCATCGACAAGGAATTCGGCATCAAGGTGCCACTGGAAAAGTGGACACAGGAGGTCAATGACGGCAAGGCCTCGACCGACGATTACTTCGTCATGAAGAACCTGTGCGCCAAGATCGACGCGCTGGTCGCCGCCAAGACTGCCTGACGTCAGTTGAGCGCGCGACCTTGACGCGCTCTGCCGCCTGACCCACAAAGCCGCCCATGAGCAGCCCCCGCGACGTCGTCATCACTGGTATCGGCCTTGTCTCCTCTCTGGGAGAGGGTCCGGACGCCCACTGGCAGAAGCTCGCCCAGCCCGGCCTGCAGCCGGTGCTCGAGGCCGCGCGTTTCGCCCCCTACACCGTCCACCCGCTGCCGGAGATCGACTGGAACCTGCAGATCGCCAAGCGCGGCGACCAGCGTCAGATGGAGACCTGGCAGAGGCTCGGCACCTATGCCGCCGGCCTGGCGCTGGACGACGCCGGCATCAAGGGCAATGACGAACTCTGCACGACCATGGACATGGTTGTGGCCGCCGGTGGCGGCGAGCGTGACGAGGCGGTCGATGCTGCCATTCTCGCCGCTTCGGAAAGCCGCAACGACCGCGACGTGCTGCTTAACGAGAAGCTGACGACCGAACTGCGGCCGACACTGTTCCTGGCCCAGCTTTCCAATCTGCTCGCCGGCAACATCTCGATCGTCCATAAGGTAACCGGCTCGTCCAGAACCTTCATGGGTGAGGAAGGTGCGGGCGTCGCCGCCGTCGAGACGGCCGCCGCGCGCATCCGCTCGGGCCAGTCGACGCACATTCTGGTCGGCGGCGCCTTCCAGACCGAACATTCCGACATGCTGCTCGGCTACGAGCTTGCCGGCTACCTGCATCGCGGCCCGTGGAAGCCGGTCTGGCAAAGACAGGGCGCTGAAGGTGGCGGCGTGGTGTCAGGCTCCGGTGCTGCCTTCCTGGTGCTCGAGCAGCGCGAACACGCGACGAGCCGGAGGCGCAAGATCTATGCCGAACTCGGGCCGATCGTTTCCGGCCGCGCTAGGCGGCGACGGGGCGAACTCGACACCGAGATCGCCGCGCTGCTCAGCCAGGCGGCGCTGCCGAACGGCAAGCTGCTTGCCCTGTCGGGCGCGTCGGGCGCTCATGCGGCAACCAGCGCCGAGAAAGCAGCGCTCGATGCCAATCCGGCCATCGCTTCTCGCGGCTTCTCGACGCTGACCGGACACATGAAGGAAGCGCAGTTTCCCTTCGCCGTGGCGCTGGCCGCACTCGCCGTCGACCGCAAGGCCGCCTACCCTGTTTTTGATACCGTTGCCGAGAGCCCATTCGAAGGCGTTCCCGCAACCGTCCTTGCAACGGCGATCGGCTATCACCAATTCGAGGGCATGGCGCTGGTCAACGCCGCCTGAGGCGGTGCCCTGCGATCCATGCTGCAACGACAAACGCTCGAGGGCTCCCGGATGGCCAATCTGAACGATCACATGGGCAGGCCGATCGTCGCCGTCACCGGCATCGGCGTGGTGACGTCACTTGGCGTCGGCAAGGCCGACAATTGGGCGGCGCTGACCTCGGGCAAGTCGGGCATCCACCCGATAACCCGCTTTCCGGTCGACCATCTCAACACCCGCATCTCCGGCACCGTCGACTTCCTGGCGTCGAGTTCGAAGGGCGCCAGTCCCCTCACCTACGAACTGGCCGAAACCGCCGCGTACGAGGCCGTGGCCGAAGCCGGTCTCAATTCAAGTGATTTCGGTGGTCCTCTGTTTCTGGCATCGCCACCGGTCGAACTCGACTGGCACGAACGCTTCTCGCTCTACAATTCCGACAAACAGGATGCCGGCGCCGAAAGGCTGCTGCGGGTGGCCCGCGGGCTGAAGGAAACAGACATTTTCGAGACCACCCAGTTCGGTTCGATCGCCGACCGTCTCGCCGACCGTTTCGGCACACGCGGCCTGCCAATCACGCTGTCGACCGCTTGTGCCTCCGGCGCCACCGCCATCCAGCTCGGTGTCGAGGCGATCCGCCGCGGCGAATGCGACCGGGCGCTGTCGATCGGCGCCGACGGTTCGGCGACCGCAGAGGCGCTGATCCGCTTCTCGCTGCTGTCGGCGCTTTCGACCCACAACGACATCCCGGAAAAAGCCTCAAAACCCTTCTCCAAGGACCGCGACGGCTTCGTGCTGGCCGAGGGTTCCGGCGCGCTCGTGCTGGAATCGCTGGAGGCCGCACTCGCGCGCGGCGCCACCGTTCTTGGCATCCTGCGCGGCTGCGGCGAGAAGGCCGACGACTTCCATCGCACCCGCTCGAAGCCCGACGGTTCGCCGGCAATCGCGGCGGTTCGTGCCGCCCTTGCCGATGCCGGCCTGAGCAAAGACGAGATCGACTACGTCAACGCCCATGGCACCTCGACGCCGGAAAACGACAAGATGGAGCACCTGTCGCTGTCGACGGTGTTCGGCGAGCGGATCGGCTCGATGCCGGTCTCGTCGAACAAGTCGATGATCGGCCACACACTGTCGGCGGCCGGTGCTGTCGAGGCGGCGTTCTCGCTGATGACGATGCGCGAAAGCGTCATTCCGCCGACCATCAACTACGACAATCCCGACCCCGCGATCGTGCTCGACGTGGTGCCGAACGAGAAGCGCAATGCCGAGGTTCGCTCCGTTCTGTCGAACTCCTTCGGCTTCGGCGGCCAGAACACTTGCCTTGTCATGGCGCGGGAACCGGTCTAAGCGACCTTTTTCCGCCAATCAGAACCGACAGGCTCCATGCGCGCACTGCAACTTATCGAGGACCGCCGTCTTGAAACGGTGGACCTGCCGCCTCCCCCGCCGCCGGCACTTGGCGAAGTCACGCTGCGCATCAAGGCGGTAGCGCTGAACCACATCGACGTCTGGGGCTGGCGCGGCATGGCCTTCGCCAAGCGCAAGCTGCCGCTGGTCGTCGGTGCGGAAGCCTCCGGCGAGGTCGAGGCGGTCGGTCCCGGCGTTTCCAGCCTGCTGCCCGGACAGTTGGTTTCGATCTACGGCGCGCGCACCTGCGGCCTTTGCCATGCCTGCCGCGAAGGCCGCGACAATCTCTGCGAGCATGTTTCGGGGGTTCACGGCTTCCACCTTGACGGCTTCGCGCAGGAAAAGATCAACCTGCCGGCACGCCTTCTGGTCCCCGCCCCGCCCGGCGTGACCGATATCGGTGCCGCGGTTGCGCCCGTCACCTTCGGCACCGTCGAGCACATGCTGTTCGACAATGCCCGGCTGCAGCCAGGCGAGACCATCCTTGTCCATGCCGGCGGCTCCGGCATCGGCTCGGCGGCCATCCAGCTGGCGAAGCGGATGGGCTGCACGATCATCACCACGGTCGGCTCGAACGACAAGATCGACAAGGCCAGGGCGCTCGGCGCCGACCATGTCATCAACTATCGCGACGACCGTTTCGAAGGCGTCGTGCGCAAGCTGACCAAGAAGAAGGGCGTCGATGTCGTTTTCGAACATGTCGGCGCCGACACTTTTGCCGCCTCGATGCTGTGCCTGAAGCGCGGCGGTCGCCTGGTAACCTGCGGCTCGACCTCGGGCGTCTCGACGCAGATCAACCTGATGCAGCTGTTCCAGCAGCAGTTGAAACTGCTCGGCTCCTTCGGCTGCCGCATGGAGAACATGGCCAACGCCATGCAGAAAATGGCGGCGGGACAGGTCGCACCGGTCATCGACACCGAAGTCGGCTTCGACGATATCGATGCCGCGTTGAAGCGCATGGAAGGCCGCGACGTGTTCGGCAAGATCATCCTGCGCGTCGACTAGAGCTTGACCTCAGTGCTCAAGAAGTTTCGCCGGGATCTCAAATTTCGCTATGGCAGGCAGTTGCGCCAGTTGAACTACTGGCTGGTGGCGCGTGCGGCGATGATGATCATCTCGGCCCTGCGGCTGCTGCCGGCCGACAGCGCACTGAATTTCGCCGACCGCGTCGCGCGCCGTGTCGGCCCCCGGGTAGGGCGCCATCAGGTCGCCGTCGACAATCTGCGCAAGGCCTATCCGGAAAAGAGCGAAGCCGAAATCCAGGCCATCGCCTCCGATATGTGGGGCAACATGGCCCGCCTGGCCGCCGAATACATCTTTCTCGACGCCCTGTTCGACTACGATCCAGCCGCCACGAGTCCGGGACGCGTCGAGGTCAAGGGGATAGAACACTTCATCGAGATCGCGGCCGAAAAGCAGCCGCACATCGTCTTCACCGGCCATCTCGGCAATTTCGAATTGCTGCCGGTGGCCGCCGCAACCTTCGGCATGAACATCACGGCGCTGTTTCGCCCGCCCAACAATCCCTATCTCGCCGACTACATCCTCTCGACGCGCCGCTCGACGATGGGATCACTGCTGCCATCGATGGCCGGCGCCTCGTTTGCGTTGGCCGGGGTCTTGGAGAATGGCGGCAACATCGGTGTCTTGGTCGACCAGAAATTCACCAACGGCCTGGAGACGACGTTCTTCGGCCGCCCCTGCCAGAGCAATCGCGTCCTGGGAACCCTTGCCCGTCACTACGACTGCGACGTCTATCCGGCGCGCTGCGTCAGGCTTCCGGGTAACCGCTTCCGGCTCGAGATCGAGGACAAGCTGACCTTGCCGCGGACCGCTGACGGCATCGTCGATGTCCGCGCCACCACCCAGCTTCTCAACGACGTCGTCGAGCGCTGGGTGCGCGAAGACCCCGGCCAGTGGATGTGGTTCCACAAAAGGTGGGAGATCGGCGGCCGGCGCAGAAAGCGGCCCCCGCAGGCGGGAGCGCCAGTCGCTGGCGCCTAAGCCCGTTGATTGGCCACCGGTCCTAACATTCGTAGCTTTGTTGGTCAGGGAATCTTAAACGGCCGGGGCGCAGATATCCCAGGGATGTTCATCGGCTGGGACCGTTGCATGGTTAGTGTCCAAACGCGTCGCGCCGACCGGGATAGGCTCGAAGACCGCTCGTTTGACCGTTTTGGCAGGGCCTGGTCCTTTATCCGCCAGCGAGGCTTGCTAGAGCCGGTCAGGCTCGTTCGTCAGCATGGGATCGGCGCGAGCGTTGGCTTTATCGTGCGGAACGTCCGCTATATCGTCGCCGACCGCCTCGCGCGAAAATGGGATCGCCGGCACGATGTCGATACGGCCGGTTCGATCCAGCTCGCCGCGCTGGATGTCGTCGGCCCGCATCGCAGCAAGGGCAACGAAGCCGTATGCACCTCGCCGAAGACCTTTGATTTCATCATGAAGTCGCTGCCCCAGGACCTCCAGGGCCATACATTCATCGATATCGGCTCAGGAAAATCGCGAACGCTGTTGCTGGCGTCGCGCTATCCGTTTGCAGAGATCATCGGGGTGGAGTTTGCTCGCGAACTGGTCGAAATCGCCAGGGGCAACATAAGGCGCTTCAGGGATCCGTCGCAGAAATGCCGCGCGCTCAGTGTCATCGAGGCGGACGCGGCGGCTTACGAATTTCCCGATGCGCCGCTGGTGGTTTATTTCTACAATCCTTTTTCCAAGGACGTTTTCGACATCGTTCTGAAGAATCTCGTGTCGTCGCTTGAACGGCACAGGCGGGACTGCTTCATCGTCTACGGAAGCTCAAGCCATCGCGCCATCGATTGGGCAAGGCCGGCAATCCGCGAGGCCGGCGTTTTCATCGAACTTCCCGTGCCGCCGATGCCCGGCTTTCTCGATGCAATCCGAACCATCGACTACGCGGTGTTTCAGTTTCGCGCCGGAGCGTAGCTCTTGCTTCTGGCCTTGACGAAACGCGTGACATTGCGCGCGGCGAAGGGAGTGCCGGCGGTGAAACGCATCAGCGGACCAAAGCTGCCGACGGCGCTCGCACCGACGAAATGCAGGCCTGGAATGCTCGATTCGAACCCCGCGGAGAGCACCGGGGCCCCTTGCCGGCGCGCAATCGCGGCAAGCACATCGGGCGCGAACAGCCCGAGCCTAGCGATATCGATCCGGTAGCCAGTTCCCAGCAGCACGTGATCGAAGGTGGCGACATCCTTCTCGAACCGCAGTTCAATGGCGTGGTCCTTGGCGGCAGCACCGACAATCCTGCTGCCAGCATTGACCGTTATTCCATCGAAGTCCGGCTTCAGCCAGCCTGACGCGCCGGCCCCAAGACTGCGGATGTTGAGCCCGTCTCTGGCTGCCTCCGGAAACCGGTGCACGAAGCCTGGAACTTCGACCAGCCAGGACAGTGGGAAGGGGCCGACCCTAGAGGGAGACGCAAGACGCTCCGAAGCGAAGTCGCGCAAACTCCAGCTTTTGTTTCCCGAGAGCGTTCGATACCCAAGCCAATGGATGTCGCCACGGCAGACAAGTTCGACATCCGCCCCGCTTCGCTTGAGCAGCACCGCGGATTCGCAAGCACTCTGCCCGCGCCCGATGACGGCGACCCGCTTGCCGCGGAAGGCCTCATAGCCGGCATGTTCGCTGGCATGGCTGACCAGTTCGGCGGGCATTCCATCGAAGACGGCGGGGATCATCTGCTGGTTCATCAGCCCGGTGGCAACAACGACACGCCGCGCATGGACGGCATTACCCTCGGCAAGGGCGAGGCGAAACCCTCCCCTCGCCGTCTCGACCCGGCCAACCATGCGCGTATCCAGATCGGGAACCGTTTGGGCCTGTATCCACAGTCCATAGTCGACGAAGTTTTCAAGCAGCAGCGGTTCGCGCGGCGAGATTCCAAGGACCGCAGCGTAAGAATCGAGCGAGAGCGGACCTTTGGTGTGGCCGATATAGGTCGCGTGCCAGGGTGAGCGCAGCCTCATGCCTCTTGGCATGTGATCGCGCCAGAAAGACATGGCGCTACCGAAGGCAAGCGTTTCTATGCCCGCCGCCTTGAGCGCGGAAGCAACGGCCAGCCCGAAGGGTCCGACACCGATCACAGCCACCTCGCAGTCGATCCTGGGCATGGGAGCGGTCATGTCGCTGGTCTCGTGGTTCCGTTTTCTCGACGCCTGATCCCGACTGAAACCCGGTCGGACACCCTGTCGTCCTAAACATTCCCAGGTTAAGAATGCGGAAATGAACCGCATCCTACCGCCTGTCCGGCAGATGACCTGGCGTTGTCGGTTAATGGTTTCACCGCCTGCGAAGTATTCGCCTCGTCAGCACTCTCCACATGGTCAAGGGTATGTCGATCAGGCCCGGCATTGGGTCGCTTGCCGTGAATGTCGCCCATGCCCGTACCGAACCGAACGAGCGCAAATAGGCTTGCCTTGTCAGCCGGCCACTTGAGATCAACTTGCTGACGGCCACCAAGTCCCGAACCAAATACATCCAGGATGTATTCGGTCGCGCCGAGACCGCCCCGACCTCGCGGCCCGACCTGATCGCCCAAAGCATGGCGCCGAGATCGACGCCCGCGGCAGCGGCAAGCCCAAACCATGTCCAGGGTCGCGGATTGACATCGAGTATCTTCAACGAGCCATCGCGGGGGTCGCGCTTGAATTCGACCTCCACCAGTCCGTGGTGGCCGATGGATCCAAGAAGACGGCGCGCGGCGTCGATCAGTTGCGGCTCGTCGACGACCTCCACGAACGTGCTGGTGTAGCCGAAATCGACCGGATATTGCCGGCTGCGGCGGGCAGTGAACTCGGCCACCGGCGCACCCCGGTTCCACAGCGCCGCGTAGGAAAACTGGTTTTCTCCTCCTCCCGGTATCATTTCCTGAATGACGACATTCTCGAAACCGATCTCTTCGGCGGCCCATTTGTAGGCTGTCAAAAACGACGCCTGGTCGTTGGCGAGAATGACCTTTGCGCGAGCAAAACGGCTGCGCCCGCCCATGTTCGGCTTCAGGATGACGGGAAAGCGAAGCTCCGCCGCCCTTGCCTGCTCCAGCGAAGTAAACTCGTAGGTCTGCGGAATGGCGAGCGCCAGTTCGCGGGCACGGCGATACAGAAGTGGCTTCTCACAAACCCATTTCAGGTGCTGCCACGGCGGCAGCACCACGTCGAATACGTCCGACAGTTGCTCGATGGATTGCGACACCAGGCGAACTTCAGGGTCGCCGCCGGGAACCAGAAGAAAGCCGCCCAATCGCTGGGTCGCAGCCAGGTCGAGCAGGAAGGCAACGGCGCCGTCATCCTCGGGGCCGGGCCACATCATCTGCCGATGCGCGTAACGCGAAAAGCGGGGCAAAGGTGTGTCCGCGCTTACCAACCAGACCGGCACTTTCTGTGCGCCAAGGCTCCTGGCCAGCGCCAGCGTCCCGTGCGCCCCACCAAGAATAACCACCCCGGCGGGTCGACTGGAAACACGATCGTCCATTTCTGGCTGGGAGAGCATCTGTCAATTCCGACAATCGGTGCGCAGTGGCGAGACTTCTGGTTACCGATTGACCGGCCTGCAAAAAGTAAGAGACATCTAATATAGAAACTGGTCGCCCAGGTGCTGCCACCACCGGCGGAACGTCTCATACCAATGCTTTCCACATGGTAATGAAAATTGGCGCCACTTTACAAAGAGGCCCGGCAGTCGGCAGCTACACCATGCCAGGAATGTACGCGTTCCGACTTGCCACTGGCGTCGACAGCCAAAGCAAGTTCACCGAAAGTGCCAACAAACGGTTGGACCGGTTCAGCGCCCCACCGACGTTGAACCGGCTAACAAAGACAAGACTGCGCCGCGATCCGGAATATGCCGACGGCCTAGTTCGTCACGACAATCCGCGTGTTGCCGAAACCCACTTCCCGCACCATCGAATAGAAGGTCGCGGCGTTGGCCGTGTGCAGCCGCACGCAGCCATGCGATGCCGGCCTGCCGAGTTGCCTGACGGCGCCGGTTCCATGGATGGCATAGCCGCCATGGAAGAAAACGGAATAAGGCATTGGCGACATATGGTATTTGCGCGAATACCACATCCGTGCCGTGCGTTGCGGCCGATAGGTGCCACGCGGCGTGAAATAGCCGGATCGCGCGGTGGACACGCTCCACCGGTAAACCGAAAAGCCGTATCTGACCGTCATCGTCTGCGACGACACGTCTATGTTTGCAACGAGGCTGGCCGCCCAGCCTTGCCCCGCAGCTCCGAACAGCATCGCGACAAACACGGCTGCCATGAGAACAGTCTTTTTCATGCGATCAAACCCCTTTGATTGCCCCTTACTTGCCTGCCATCACGTTGTTTTTCATCTTTTTAATGGCAGCTAACGGATAACACACACTCCTTGACCAATTCGCCAATCCAAAGCAGCGAATTTGAACGATTTCGCGCGATAGTTGCCGCCACGACACGTCGCACGGGTCTGTTCATCGGCGGGCTTGCAAAACCGCTGATATCGCTGCTCAACTCGTCGGATGAACGAGCGACTCCTCAAGGCAATCGATGACCGGCGCGACGATGTCGTCGCGCTGACCGCCGACCTGATCCGATTTCCGACCATCAACCCACCCGGCGAGGCCTACCGGCCATGCGCCGAATATCTCAGTGCGCGACTGAAGAAGAGTGGCTTCGAGACCGAATTCATCCGCGCCGAAGGCACGCCCGGCGACAGCGATCGCTACCCGCGTGTCAATGTCGTTGCACGGTTCGACGGACGGTCGCCGGGTGCCTGCGTCCACTTCAACTCGCATATCGACGTTGTCGAGGCGGGCGACGGCTGGACCGTCGATCCCTTTGCCGGCGTCGTCCGGGACGGCAAGGTCTACGGCCGTGGTGCCTGCGACATGAAGGGCGGCCTTGCCGCCTCGGTCATTGCAGCCGAGGCCTTCATGGAGGTGTTTCCCGACTTTCCAGGCGCCATCGAAATATCAGGCACTGTCGACGAGGAGTCCGGCGGCTTCGGCGGCGTCGCCCATCTGGCCAGGCTCGGCTATTTCTCGAAACCCAGGGTCGACCACGTCATCATTCCCGAGCCACTGAACAAGGACCGCATCTGCCTTGGTCATCGCGGCGTCTGGTGGGCGGAGATCGAGACCAAGGGCGAGATCGCGCACGGCTCGATGCCGTTTCTCGGCGACAATGCGGTGCGCCATATGGGCGCCGTGCTGCAGGCGTTCGAGGATGAACTGTTCCCCGCGCTCGACCGCAAGACAACGCGCATGCCGGTCGTGCCCGAAGGCGCCAAGCGCTCGACCATGAACATCAACTCCATCCACGGTGGCCAGACCGAGGATTTCCGGCCCGGCCTGCCTTCGCCGAACGTGCCCGATTCCTGCCGGCTGACCATCGACCGCCGCTTCCTGCTCGAGGAGGACCTCGACACGGTCAAAGGTGAAGTGACCGGCATTCTCGACCGGCTGAAGCGCGAGCGGAAAAAATTCGACTATGAGATCCGCGACTTGATGGAAGTGCTGCCGCTGATGACGGAGCGCGACGCGCCCGTGGTCAAGGCGGTGGCGCAAGGCATCATGGCGATCTTCGACCGCGAACCGGACTATGTCATCTCGCCCGGCACCTACGACCAGAAGCACATTGCCCGCATCGGCCACATCTATGATTGCATCGCCTATGGCCCGGGCATTCTCGACCTCGCCCACCGGCCGGACGAATGGGTCGGGATATCGGACATGGTGGAAGCGGCCAAGGTGATGGCGATCGGGCTCAACGTACTGCTGCGCGGCACGGAAGAGGGATAGCTTCGCATCGCAACAAGCTTCGACCAGCCGACAGGGCTGTCACGGCAAAAACATTCCCAGCCATCCTGCCGGGCAGAACGAAACGCAATTTACTCCGTGGCCAAATCACGCTTCTATCGCCCGGGTTTGAGCACGTCTGAAACGCATGGGGAGTCGCACGATGAGATTGTGGAAAACCATCCTGGCCGCAGCGGTGCTGTCCCTGGCCACTGGCACATCGGCATTCGCCGCGCGAACCGACCTAGTCGTCGGCATCCCGCTCGAACCGCCGCATCTCGATCCGACCGCCGGTGCTGCCGCGGCCATCGACGAGGTTCTCTACGCCAATGTGTTCGAGGGCCTGACCCGCATCGGGCCGAATGGCGAGGTGCTGCCGGATCTGGCCGAAAGCTGGGCCATTTCCGATGATGGCAAGGTCTACACCTTCAAGCTGCACACCGGCGTCAAATTCCACGAGGGCACCGATTTCGACGCCAGCGACGTGAAGTTCTCGCTCGACCGCGCCCGCGCCGACAATTCGGTCAATGCGCAGAAAGGCTTGTTCGCCGCGATCGACAAGGTCGACGTGGTTGACCCGGCTACGGTCAAGGTGACTTTGAAGAACCCTCAAGGGTCCTTCCTCTACAATATGGGCTGGGGCGACGCGGTGATCGTGGCACCGGAATCGGCCGACACCAACAAGGAGAAGCCGATCGGCACCGGCCCATTCAAATTCCAGAGCTGGGCTAAGGGATCGTCGATCACGCTGGTCAAATCGGACAATTACTGGGGCACGCCAGCGTTCCTCGACAAGGCCGAGTTCCGCATCGTGCCGGATGCCGCGGCCTATGTGCCGGCGCTGCTGTCTGGCGACATCCAGGCTTTCCCGTTCTTCGATGCCGACAGCGTCGCGCAGGTCAAGGACGACCCGCGCTTCAAGGTGGTGATCGGCGCGACCGAAGGCGAAACCCTCCTGTCGATCAACAACAAGAAGCCGCCTTTCGACAAATTGCAGGTGAGACAAGCGATCTCCTATGCGCTCGACCGCAAGGCGCTCATCGACGGCGCCTCGGCCGGCCTCGGCCAGCCGATCGGCTCGCACATGTCACCGGCCAACAAGGACTATGTCGACCTCACCGGCCGTTATCCGCATGATGTCGCCAAGGCCAAGGAACTGCTGAAGGAAGCAGGACTGGAGAACGGCTTCAAGGCGACCCTGAAATTGCCGCCGCCCTCTTACGCGCGGCTCGGCGGCGAGATCATCGCCTCGGAACTTCGCGACGTCGGCATCGATCTCGAGATCATCCCGGTCGAATGGGCGCAGTGGCTGGATCAAGTGTTCACCAAGAAGGACTACGACCTGACCATCGTCTCGCACACCGAGCCCAACGACATCGATATCTATTCGCGCAAGGACTATTACTTCAACTACGACAATCCGGCCTTCGACAAGGTGATTACCGATCTGAACCTCACCTCCGACGAGGCCAAGCGCAAGGAATTGCTCGGACAGGCGCAGAAGATCCTGGCCGATGATGCCGTGGTCGGCTTCCTCTTCGAACTGCCCAAGGTCGGCGTATGGGATGCCAAGCTGCAAGGGCTGTGGGAAAACGCTCCGATCCAGGCCAATGACCTGACCAAGGTGAAGTGGTCGGATTGAAGACTCATTCTTTCCTGCGGAACTTGCGTTCCGTCCCACCCCCCTCTGCCCTGCCGGGCATCTCCCCCGCAACGGGGGAGATCGGCAGTTCGGCCGACGGCTCCCGTTTTGCGATCTTATTGATTTGCACAACATCGGTGGTTGGCGAGAGCCACGGTGAGAGCGCAATCTCCCCCCTTGCGGGGGAGATGCCCGGCAGGGCAGAGGGGGGTGGTACGGAGCGATACCATTCCCAGCTCTTTGCCCTCGGCAACGCAGCGGTCTCATGACGCCCTATCTCCTCAAGCGCCTCGCCATCGCCATTGCCACGCTTGTGCTGGCCTCCATGGTGGTATTCGCCGTGCTGGAAATCCTGCCCGGCGACCCGGCGCGGCTGATGCTGGGCATGAACGCCAGCGCCGACCAGGTCGAGCTGTTGCGCAACCAGATGGGCCTCAACGCGCCGCTGCCTTGGCGCTACCTGCATTGGGCCGGCGGCCTGCTCAGTCTCGATTTCGGCCGCTCCTACACCTATTCGGTGCCGGTCATCGATCTCGTGCGCGAGCGGCTGGCTGTCTCCCTGCCGCTGGCGCTGATTGCGCTGGCGCTCTCCACCGTCATCGCCATTCCGGTCGGCCTGTTTTCGGCCAGCCGGCGCGGACGGGCCGGCGATACGGTGGCGATGGGCGCCGCTCAGCTTGGCGTCGCTGTCCCCAATTTCTGGTTCGCGCTGATGCTGATCTATGTCTTCGCCGTCTGGCTGCGGCTGGTCCCGGCCGGCGGCTTTCCCGGCTGGGGCGCCGGCATCTTGCCGGCGCTGAAATCGCTGCTGCTGCCGGCAGTGGCACTTGCCTTGCCGCAGGCCGCCATCCTGGCGCGCGTCACCCGCTCGGCGCTGAACGAGGTGCTGAACGAGGACTATATCCGCACCGCCCGCGCCAAGGGCCTGCCCTATCGCGCAGTGCTGTGGCGGCACGCGCTGCGCAACGCCATGATCCCGGTGCTGACCATTCTTGGCCTGCAGTTCGCCTTCCTGCTTGCCGGCACCATCATCATCGAGAATGTCTTTTATCTGCCCGGGCTCGGCCGGCTGGTGTTCCAGGCGATCACGCAGCGCGACCTGATCGTCGTCGAAAGCGTCGTCATGCTGCTGGTCGCCGCCGTTATTGCCGTCAACCTCCTCGTCGATCTTTCTTATGCAGTCGTCGATCCGCGCCTGAGGAGCCGGCAATGACGCTGCACATCGACATCCCCAAGGAGACGTTAGGCAGTATCCTGGCCAAGGCGTTCAGGAACACCGCTTTCGTTGCCGGCTTCGTCATCACCTTGCTGATCCTGACGATGGCGATCATCTCCTACGTCTGGACACCCTACGACGTCACGAAACTGGTGATATCAGACAAGACGCAAGCCCCCTCGCTGGCGCACTGGTTCGGCACAGATCATTTCGGCCGCGACATCCTGTCGATGGTGATGGTCGGCGCCCGCAATTCGATTGCCGTGGCATTGGTCGCGGTCGGCATCGGCATGGGGATCGGTGTGCCGCTCGGCGCTTTTGCAGCGGCGCGCGGTGGCCTCGTCGACGAGGCGCTGATGCGGCTGAACGATCTCGTCTTCGCCTTCCCCGCCCTGCTGTCGGCCATCATGATCACCGCCATCTTCGGACCGGGCGCCGTCAACGCCATCATCGCCATCGGCATATTCAACATTCCGGTGTTTGCCCGCGTGGCCCGCGCCGGCGCGCTGGCGATCTGGCCGCGCGAGTTCATTCTTGCCGCGCGTGCCGCCGGCAAGAGCAGCACCCAGATCAGCATCGAACATGTGCTGCCCAACATTGCCACGCTGCTTCTGGTGCAAGGCACCATCCAGTTCGCGCTAGGCATCCTGGCCGAAGCCGGGCTTTCCTATCTGGGCCTTGGCGCCCAGCCGCCAATGCCGAGTTGGGGCCGCATGCTGTTCGACGCGCAGACCCGCATGGCAGTGGCGCCATGGATGGCGATCTTTCCGGGAATGGCGATCGTCGTCACCGTGCTTGGGCTCAACCTCCTGGGCGATGGCATCGCCGACATCCTCGACCCTAAATCGCGGCGGCAGCGATGAGCCTGCTCGACATCGAGAACCTGTCGCTGACCATTGGCGACACGCCGATCCTCAGAGGCATGGAGCTTTCTGTCGCGCCCGGCGAGGTGATGGGGCTGGTCGGTGAATCCGGCTCGGGCAAGTCGATGACCGCGCTGACGGTGATGCAGCTTCTGCCTCATGCCGCGCGCGCCACCGGGCGCGTCTCGTTCGACGGCATCGACATCCTCGCGGCAACCGAGGACCAGATGTGCGCGCTGCGCGGTGACGACATCGGCATGGTGTTCCAGGAGCCGATGACGGCGCTCAATCCGGTCAAGACCATCGGCGAACAGGTCGCCGAAGGCATACGCTGGCACACCAGGGCAAGCCGCGCCGAGGCCGATGAGCGTGCGCGAAAAATGCTCGACCGCGTCGGCTTGCCCTCGGCAAAATTCCCGCTGTCGCGCTATCCGCACGAACTGTCCGGCGGCCAACGACAGCGCGTCGTCATCGCCATCGCCTGTGCGTTGAAGCCGAAGCTGCTGATTGCTGATGAGCCGACGACGGCGCTCGACGTTGTCTTGCAAGCCCAGATCCTCGACCTCCTGCGCGACCTCGTCGCGGAGAGCCGGATGGGCCTGCTGTTGATCTCGCACGATCTCGCGGTGGTGACCGAGATGGCCGACCGCATCACCATCCTGCGCCACGGCGAGGTGATGGAAGCCGGCGACACGGCGCGCACGCTGTCCGAACAGTCCCACCCTTACACGCGCCAGCTGGCGCAGGCCTCGATGCATGTGCCGGCGCGGGCAAGACGGCATGGCGTCGGATCGGGTCAACCCCTGCTTCAGGTCGAGGGCGTGACCCGCGACTATCCCGGCCGGCGCACCTCGATGTTGAAGCGTGCCCCTGATATCCGTGCCGTCAATGACGTGTCCCTGTCGATGGCGCCGGGCCAATCGGTGGCGTTGGTCGGCCGCTCCGGCTGCGGCAAGTCAACACTCGCCCGCATGATCCTGGCGCTCGACCGACCAAGCTCGGGCACGATCCGGTTTCGCGGCGAGGCCATCACCGGCAAGAACGAAGCGGAGCTGAAGCCTGCCCGGCGTGACATGCAGGTTGTCTTCCAGGATCCCTACGGCTCCTTCGACCCGCGCCAGAAGGTCGAAAAACTGGTCGCCGAACCCCTGCATGTGCTGGACAAGAAGCCGACGCGCGCCGAACGTCGCGAGATGGTGGCGCATGCGCTGCACGAGGTCGGCCTCGACCAGCGCGACATGGACAAATATCCGCATGAGTTTTCCGGCGGCCAGCGCCAGCGCCTGTCAATCGCCCGCGCCATCATCACCCGCCCCAAGCTTCTCGTCGCCGACGAGCCGGTCTCGGCGCTCGACGTCTCGATCCGTGCCCAGATCCTCGACCTGTTCGCCGAGCTCAACCAAAAACTCGGCATCGCCTATCTCTTCATCACCCACGACCTGACCGTCGCCCGCGCCATCACCGACGAGGTGCTGGTCATGCATGACGGCAAGATCGTCGAGCGCGGCAAGACGAACGGGGTGCTGGATCACCCGCAATCCGAGGCCGCCAAGGCGCTGGTCACCGCCGCCCCGGACCTGCACCGGGCAATCGCTCGGCGAATGCAGGAACAAGGTTAGCCCCATCAGGTCATCTGGAATTTTCCAGTGGTCCTGAACCGGAGATAGGCATCGATGCTGCGGGCCATATTGGGCAACATTTCGGGCAAGTCGTCGGGCGCGAACCAGCCGACGGCACTGCTCTCGTCATCGGTGACGGCCGGCTCGCCTTCAAAGGAGCGCGTGTAGAACATCAGCGCGAAAAACTGGGCGCGATCGCCATTGGGAAACTGGAAGGTTTCATAGTGCGGGTCACAGCCAAACCCGAACGGCTCGACATCGCTGACGATCAACCCGGTTTCCTCGAGTACCTCGCGGATAACCACGGTCTCCAGGCCCTCGCCTTCCTCGGCATTGCCGCCTGGCAGGCCCCACAAGCCAAAATCTGTTCGTTTCTGCAACAGGATGCTGCCGTCGGCGCGACGACGATGCGAGCGCCCGGCATCAGCACCATACGATTCCCGATTAGCGCTCGCAATTGTCCCAGATAGCTGTCGGCAAAGGCCATTCAAACGCTCCCGCAGCTAACGAAACCGTTACCTCAGCCTTCCGGCTTGACCACGTCGACTGGACTGATGTCGAGCAGGTCGAGCGTGCGCCGGAGCAGCCGCACCTCGCTCTCGGCCAGTTGCGAATCCGCCTTGGCGATCTCGGCCATGTGGCGGGCCAATTGCTTGCGCCGTTCGATGTCGAGATCGCGGAACAACGCAATGGCCTGCGAGCCGTTGGTCTCGTAGCCGAACTCGTTGAGATATTCGATGACGCTGTCGATGCTGGTTTCGGCAATGCCGAAGGCGTCCTTGCAGATGCGCCGGAAGGCAACCATCTCGCTCTCGCTGACCGACCCGTCGGCCAGGATCATGCGGAACAGCATCAAGAGTTCCGCCGACAGGACCGGATCGTCCGCCACCTTGCGCACGCCCGGGTCGCCGTCGAAGATCGAGCGTATCTGGTCCAGCAATGCGAATGCCATCAGGAGCCCCTTTCCGATTCAGATGCGTCGCATGATTCCACCCAAGCGCGACGCGCTTGGATAGAGGTAGCGCGGAATCGGCCTTGCGCAAACAGGGCCGTCGTGGTCGAACGCCCGATATCTCAGCCCACCGGACATTTCCACACTTCAGATGATCGACCTCACCATCCAGACCGTCGCCATGCTGGCGTTCGCCGGCTTTGCCGCGGGCTTTGTCGACTCGATCGCCGGAGGCGGCGGATTGATCACCATTCCCGCACTGCTTCTCGCCGGTTTCTCACCCATCGAAACGCTTGGAACCAACAAACTGCAAGGCATGTTCGGCTCTGGCTCGGCCACAATCCATTACGCCGCGAATGGCCATGTCGACCTGCGACGACAGCTGCCGTCAGCCTTGCTGGCGCTTGCCGGCGGCACTGCCGGTGCCTTGCTGGCAACGATTGTGCCGGGCGATATTCTACGCGCCTCGCTGCCGCTTCTGCTGATCGCCATCGCATTTTATTTCGCCATAAAACCCAACATGGGTGATGTCGACCGTGCCGAGCGGCTGTCACCGTTCCTGTTCGGGTTGACTGTCGCGCCCGCAATCGGCTTCTACGACGGCCTGTTTGGACCCGGCGCCGGCTCCTTCTACATGCTGGCCTTCGTCGCACTCGCCGGTTTCGGCGTCCTCAAGGCGACTGCGCATACCAAGCTGCTCAATTTCGCCTCCAACATCGGCGGCTTCATCGTCTTCGCCGCGGTCGGCGTCGTCTACTGGAAGATCGGTTTGATGATGGGCGTTGCCCAATTTCTCGGCGCCCGCGTCGGCGCCAGTCTGGCCATGCGCATCGGTGCAAGACTGATCAAGCCGTTGCTGGTGGTCGTCTGCCTTGCGCTGGCGGTGAAGCTCTTGGCCGACCCGACGAACCCGCTGCGCGTCATGATTGGTGTGTGATCACGCGCCCTGATAGAATGCCGCTGTTCGAATCATGTTGCGAGGAGCCAGACATGAATCTTAGCGCACCCACCCAGATTGTTTTCATCATTGCAGTTGTTATCGCCATCATCGGCGTTCTCGCCGCTCTTGGCGTTCTTGCGTTCATTCCACTCGCATCGGTGTGGATTGTTCTTATTGCCTTCATCGTGCTTGCCGGCGGCTGCTTGATGCGCGGCGCCTGACCAGTTTCCCTTGAAGTGGGGACCTGGAGCGCCCGGCCAAAAGCCGGGCGCTTTTGATTCTTGTCAATGGTCTGCTAGATTTGCCTCGGCGGAAGGATAGCCGATGCCAGTCGAGATGCAGCACCGGAAGGAACAGGACCACTCCGTCGCCGGGCGGTGCGAGATGCGCCGGCGCCTGCCCGGTCCTGCACTTGAAGGCATCGTCACCGACATCTGCGGCTATCGCGAAACGGCTCCTGGCCATTTCCACAATGTCGAATATGCATCGCTGATCGTGCCGCTGGTGATCAGCTTTGCCGAACCCTTCGCCATCGGCCTCGGCAAGGCGCCGGGCGACAATGACCGTTTCGCCAGTTTCGCCGCCGGCCTTTTTGCCGGACCGGTGGTGATTGAATCCTTCGGTGGCGCCTGCTGCGTCCAGGTCAACTTCACGCCGCTCGGCGCACGCCGGTTTTTCCGCCAGCCGATGAGCGAACTGACCGACAGCATGGTCGTCCTCGACGACGTGCTTGGCGCCCAAGGCATGGCTCTGCGCGAACGGCTTGGCAACGCGCCGGACTGGGCGGCGCGTTTCGACATCGCCGAAGCCTTCGTCGCGAGCCGTCTCGAGAATGCCGCCGAAACGCCGCTCGAAATCGCCTGGGCCTATGACCGCATCATCACCTCTGGTGGCCGGACCCGCATTTCGGCGCTTGCCGAAAGGCTGGGCCGGAGCCGCAAGCATCTCGCCAGCGGCTTTTCCGATACGATCGGTATCGGCCCCAAGACGCTGTCGCGCATCGTGCGCTTCAACCGGGCGCTTGGCCTGTCAAGGCAGCAGACCGTCGACTGGGCGGATATCGCCGCCGATTGCGGCTACGCCGACCAGGCGCATCTGGTACGCGAATTCCGCGACCTTGCCGGCGAGACGCCGACCGCACTTGCCAGGTAACATTTCTTCAAGACGCTGGAACGGCCTTCGACCAGAGTGATGCATGTCGCCCAAAAGTGCGCAGCGGTTTTGGGTATGCACAAACCAGGTTCATCGACCTACCCAACTGAAGGAGTTCCCATGCCCACCACCACGGAAGCGCCGCGTCTCTACCCCGCCCTGCGCTACAAGAACGCGGCAAGAATGATCGACTGGCTGTGCGAAGCCTTCGGCTTCAGCGTCCGTGCCCGCTATGGCGAAGGCGATGTCGTGCACCATGCCGAACTGGTTTTCGGCTCGTCAATGATCATGCTGGGCACGCTGCGCGACGACGACTACGGCAAGATGGTTGGCGAGCCCGGCTTAGGCGGCGGCAAGTCGATCTACATTGCCGTCGACGATGCCGATGCCGCCTATGCCAAAGCCAGGGAGGCCGGCGCCACGATCATCCAGGAATTGACCAACCGCGACTATGGCAGCCGCGAGTTCATCTGCCGCGATCCGGAAGGCAATGTCTGGTCGTTCGGCACCTACTGGCCGAAGGCTGGCGAAAAGGCATAGGCAAGGTCTAGCGCGCCAGCGCGAAAATCGCATCGCAGTCGAGATAGATTTCCAGCTCGGCTGCGACCTCGTCCAGCGCCCGCTCGACTTCTGCCCGATAATCGATGCCACCACCCTTGATGCCGAGGCTTTCGAGGAATTTGCCGCGAAAGCCGTCGGCGCCGAATAGGCCATGCATATAGGTGCCGATCACCTTGCCGTCGGCGGAGACAGCGCCATCCTCGACACCATTAATGATCGCCGACGGTCGCATGGTGTCCGGACCCGTGGTGCGGCCAAGGTGGATCTCGTAACCCTCGAGCGGCAGGTCGAATTGTACCGAGCGGGCACTGACATTGCGCACCGTCTTCTCCGGTTCCATCATCGTCTCGACGTCGAGCAGGCCAAGCCCTTCGGCTTCGGTTACGCTGCCTTCGATGCCGTCCGGGTCGTGCACCGAGCGGCCAAGCATCTGGAAGCCGCCGCAAATGCCAACGACATGGCCGCCCCGCTTGCGGTGGGCAAGAAGGTCCCGGTCCCAGCCGTTCTCGCGGAATTTCAGGAGATCGCCGATCGTCGACTTGGAGCCGGGAATGACCACCAGCCCGGCATCGGCCGGCAACGGCCTTCCGGGCGGCACGAACACCACCTCGATCTGCGGTTCGGCCTTGAGCGGATCGAGATCGTCAAAATTGGCGATGCGGCCAAGCATCGGCACGGCCACCTTCAGTGCGCGCGTCTCGCCGGACGCCAGCCGTTCCAGCACCACCGAATCCTCCGAAGGCAGCCGCGCTGCCGCCTTGAGCCACGGCACCACGCCAAAACACCGCCAGCCGGTAAATTTCTCGATCGACCTTATGCCATCGTCGAACAGCGAGACGTCGCCGCGAAACTTGTTGATGAGGTAGCCGACGATCATGCGCCGGTCCTCTTCCGGCAGGATCAGATGCGTGCCGGCCACCGAGGCGATGACGCCGCCGCGATCGATATCGCCGACCAGCACCACCGGCACGTTGGCCCGGGTCGCAAAGCCCATATTGGCAATGTCGCGGTTGCGCAGGTTGATCTCGGCCGGCGAACCGGCGCCCTCCACGATGACCAGGTCGGCGCCCTCGCCGACCTTGTTCCAGGAGTCCAGCACGGCGTCCATCAGTTGGCCCTTCAGCGCCTGATAGTCGCGCGCCCTTGCTTCGCCAAACACCTTGCCCTGCACGATGACCTGCGCACCGACATCGGTCTGCGGCTTGAGCAGCACCGGGTTCATATGGACCGACGGCGCCACACCGCAGGCGATCGCCTGCAGCCATTGCGCGCGGCCGATCTCGCCGCCGCCGGCCTTGTTGTCGCCGGGAATGTCGGCGACGGCAGCGTTGTTCGACATATTCTGCGGCTTGAAGGGCCGCACCTTCAGCCCACGCTTTTTTGCTGCCCGGCAAAGACCGGCGACCAGCACCGTCTTGCCGACATCCGAACCCGTGCCTTGCAGCATGATCGCCTTGGCCATCAGCCCCTGCCCTGCGCCACGGTTCCGGTGATCGTGGATTTTGCAGCCAGTGGCCCGCCGCGCCAGATGTAAAGCGCCAGCAATGGCTCCATGCCGGTGCGCATTGCGTGGTTGACGTTGGAAGCGTGGTGGACGATCTCGCCGGCCGCGCGCCGGCAAAACCCGCTCTCACCCATCCTCCACTCGGTGCCGCCGGTCAGCGGGATATAGATCTCCTCGGCAACATGATGATGGTCGGGATAGACGATATCCGGGCCAAGAATCAGCAGGCCGGCCGCAACCTTGTCGTTGGCGAAGTGGCCACGGGTGCCGAACACTTCGAGCCAGCCGTAATTGTCGATGAATGCCTCACCGAAATCCGCCTTACTATAGGTCTGCCCCCAGCGGAGATCATTCCGACGTTCCGCAAGCAATCGCACCAGCGGCTTGGCATCGGGCGGCGCCAGTTCGGCGGCGCGATCGAGGTGGCGCAGGCAGCCAAGCGGATGTGGCTCCAGAGCGCGGGCTGGCATGTCCCAGCCGATCCCCGCCGTTGCGTCGCGTACCAGGGCGTCGTCCACGGAAGCGAGATAGGCGTGGAACCGTTCCAGCAGTTCATCGAATTTTGTCGTCACATCTCGCTCCGGACATGCATTGATGCACAGCCGCTCCGCGGGAGGTCGGGTTGCGCGGCGGCATCATTGGTCTAGATTGGTGCGCGCGCAAAGCCAAAAACAACAGGCCAGCGAGCTTAAGATGTGTTGAGATTCAGGTCAGGCCGAGCCGAAAACGGCGGTTTTGGAGAACCGGAGCGGAGCGTACTTAAAGTACGTGAGCACCGGAAGCGCAGGAAACCGACGTTTGCAGGCCGGCATCACCTGAATATCAACATAAACTAGCTGGCCAGCACATAGGGAGCACGCCATGGACGCCGCGGTCGATGCGAGCACCAGCCAGTTCGAACTCAACGAAGAACAGCGCGCCATCCAGGAGACGGCGCAGGCCTTCGCCGCCGACCGCGTCGCGCCGAACGCGCTCGATTGGGACCGCAGGAAACACTTCCCCGCCGACGTGATCCGCGAGACCGGGCCGCTGGGCCTCGGCGGCATCTATGTCCGGGACGATGTCGGTGGTTCCGCGCTCGGCCGGCTCGACGCGGTGCTGATCTTCGAGGCGCTCTCGCAAGCCGATCCGGCCTTTTCGTCCTTCATCTCGATCCACAACATGGTCGCCTCGATGATCGATCGTTTCGGCAATGAGGTGCAACGCCAGCGCTTCCTGCCGAAACTCACGTCGATGGAATGGCTGGCGAGCTACTGCCTGACCGAACCGGGCTCTGGATCGGATGCCGCGGCGTTGAAGACGCGCGCTGTGAAGAGCGGCGGTGATTACGTCCTCAACGGCACCAAGCAGTTCATCTCGGGCGCCGGCGACAGTGATGTCTACGCCGTCATGGTGCGCACAGGCTCCGACGGGCCTAAAGGCATCTCCACCATCGTCGTGCCCAAGGACGCGCCCGGCCTTTCCTTCGGCGCCAACGAACACAAGATGGGCTGGCATATGCAGTCGACCCGGCAGGTCATTTTCGAAGACTGCAAGGTGCCGGCGGAGAACCTGCTGTCGGGCGAAGGCGCCGGCTTCGGCATCGCCATGGCCGGGCTCGACGGCGGCCGGCTGAACATCGCCGCCTGTTCGTTGGGCGGCGCACAATCGGCGCTCGACAAGGCGCTGTCCTACGCCGCCGAGCGCAAGGCGTTCGGCTCCAGGATCAACCAGTTCCAGGCGCTGCAGTTCAGGCTGGCCGATATGGAGACCGAACTGCAGGCGGCGCGCATCTTCCTCTACGCAGCCGCCTCAAAGCTCGACCGCAAGGCGCCGGATGCCGGCAAATGGTCGGCGATGGCCAAGCGCTTCGTCACCGACACCGGCTTCACCGTGGCCAACGACGCGCTGCAACTGCTTGGCGGCTACGGCTACCTGCACGATTACGGCATCGAGAAGCTGGTGCGGGACCTGCGCGTCCACCAGATCCTCGAAGGCACCAACGAGATCATGCGCGTCATCATCGCGCGAGCCCTGATCGGCCGCTGACGCCAGAAGAACCTGGGAGACAGACAATGACGACGATCGCCTTCATTGGCCTCGGCAACATGGGCAATCCAATGGCGGCCAATCTGGTCAAGGCCGGGCATGCCGTGCATGGCTTCGACCTGATGCCGGAGAACCTGACGGTCGCCCGCGAGCATGGCGTCGTCATCATGGCCAATGCGCCAGCCGCGGTGAAGGACGCCGATGCGGTGATCACCATGCTGCCGGCCGGCAAGCATGTGCTGTCGGTCTATGAGGATATCGCACCCAAGGCCAGAAAAGGCGCGGTGTTCATCGATTCGTCGACCATCGATGTCGAATCGGCGCGCAAGGCGCATGCCATTGCCGCCAAACACGGCCTGCTGTCCATCGATGCACCCGTCTCGGGCGGCACCGGCGGCGCGGCGGCCGGCACGCTGACCTTCATGGCCGGTGGCTCCGACGATGCCTTCACCGCCGCCGAGCCGATCTTGAAGCCAATGGCCGGGCGTGTCGTCCATTGCGGCGGCGACGGCGCAGGACAGGCCGCCAAGATCTGCAACAACATGATCCTTGGCATTTCGATGATCGGCGTCGCCGAAGCCTTCGTGCTGGCGGAAAAGCTCGGCCTCTCGCATCAGGCGCTGTTCGACGTCGCCTCGACCTCGTCAGGCCAGTGCTGGTCGCTGACCACCTACTGCCCGGTTCCCGGTCCTGTGCCGACCTCGCCCGCCAACCGCGACTACAAGCCAGGCTTTGCCGCCGCTCTGATGCTGAAGGACCTGAAGCTGGCGCAGGAGGCAGCACAAGGGTCCGGCGCTGTGACCCCGCTTGGTGCTGAGGCGGCTCAGCTCTATGCGCTGTTCAACGCTCAAGGGCATGCAGGCGCCGATTTTTCCGGAATCATTAATTTTCTACGCGGAGCCAATCCATAAGCTCCTAATATAACTGGGTTTTTTGCGTATCTTGAGAGAAACCGGTCAAATTTAGGTTTGCTTAAGCTCTCGATAACCCCCCGGTAACGATGTTTCTGTAAAACGGAATGCGAGGCGGACATATCGCATCCGCCCGGCGCTCCGGATCAGGTCTCGCGTACCGGAGCCCGTAAGTTTCGCCAAGTGTTTGCGTAGCGAAACGCCATGCGTATCTGGCAAAGCCGCGCTCCCATTGGAGCGCGGTTTTTGCATTTCCGCCGGTTTCATCAGCGCAGCCTGTTTTATATACCGATTGCCGCATTCGGGATCGCGACATGATCTTCATTGATCAGCACGATCGGTGCATCGGCGCCCTCGACCCTGACAACCAGCAGGCGCAGGCTCCACGTACCCGCTGTCCGGAGAGCGGTCGAGAAGGCGGTGCCCTTGCCCTTGGCGCCATGGACCGGAATGCTGAACTGGGCATCGCCCGCCCCATTCGCATTGACATTGAGATGGCCACCGACCCAGAAACTCTCGGTCAGGTCATCACCGAGGGCGGCCTTGACGCGGTCGTCGGCGCGAAGCTTGTCCATGGTCATATGATAGGCATCGCTGCCTTTCAGGACGTAAGGAATGCCGCCGACCATCGCCGCACAGCCGCCGATGCTGACCACCCAGATGACAAGGCCGGCGATCGCCCAGTTACGTTGCGTCTTGCGGAACTGTTCCGCGTCGCGCCAGGCGCGGTTCTGCCAGGCCCAGCGACTGCCGCGCGCACCCAGTACGATGATCATGACGATGTTGACGACAGGGATCAGTGCCAGCAGCGCGATGAAGGTGCTGTTGCCGATACCCCAGATCCAGTTGAGGAAGAAGGCGCCCCAGTTCCAGCGGTCAAGTTCGGCCGGAATTTCGGCGGGCTGATTGAGCGGCTGTCCGGCCATGATGTTCCCCCATCGGCAGATGTGCTTGATGGGTTCTAGCGTATGACCTCGAAAAACGGGAATCGGTTTTTCCCGAGCGGCCTTTCTTTGTCAGGCCTTGTTGGAAAGCCGGCGAAAATTCGCCTTCACCGCACGGCTTGCCGGCTTCAGTGCGGCGCTGATCGACCGTTCCGCCGCGACGCCGTTGAACAACGACGGCGTGCGGCCGGCAAGGATTTCCGGCCAGAACCGCGATGCCGACTGCAGGAAGGACATTTGCGCCGCAAACGCCCCTTCGGCCATCGCTACGGTCTTCTCGTTCACCGCGCGCGCCGTCTCCGTGCCCCATGGCTTGCTGCTCCCGGCATCCAGCGCCATCAACGGCAGTCGCATCAGCGCCACCATCGGCGCCAGCATCAGGTCACCGCCGATGCTGGCTGCATCTTGCAGCCGTCGGCTCTTGCCGGTCTTTTTCATGGAAACAGCCCCCTTGTCGCAGCCACGTCGGCTGCTGACCCGCACACTAAGCGCTGAGGGTGAAATTCGTTCCCCAACGAAATGTTTCTCGAAGCCGGGCATTCCCATCGAGAACGCCCGGTCGAGGTACCGATCCCTACCGCTTGCGCAGATCCGCCTGCGCCAGGTCCAGCGCCTTTGAGATGCGCTCGCAAGCCATGTCGATCGTGTCACGGGTCCAGATCAGCGGCGGCGACAGGATCATCGTGTCGCCGGTGGCGCGCAGCATCATGCCATGCGCGATCGCGTGGTCGCGCACGGTCACCGCCGCACTTCCCGACGGCAAGAACCGCTCCTTGGTCGCCTTGTCCTTGACGATTTCGATCGCGCCCATCAGCCCGATCGAGCGCACCTCGCCGACCAGATCATGCCCGGCAATACGCTCCTGCAACGCCCTGGCGAAATACGGCCCGGTATCGTTCCTGACGCGATCGACCAGCCCTTCCCGCTCGATGATCTCGAGGTTCTTCAGCGCCACCGCACAGGCCACCGGATGACCGGAATACGTATAGCCGTGATTGAACTCGCCGCCCTTCCCGACCAGTGTCGCGGCGATGCGGTCGCCGACCAGCAATGCCGACAGCGGCTGGTAGCCCGAGGTCAGTGCCTTGGCCGTGGTGATGGTGTCCGGCTCGATGCCGAGCGTTTGTGATGCGAACCATTCACCGGTGCGGCCATAGCCGGTGATGACCTCGTCCAGCATCAGCAGGACATCGTATTTGCGGCAGATGCGCTGCACTTCCGGCCAGTAGCTGACCGGCGGTATCTTCACGCCGCCTGCCCCCATCACCGGCTCGCCGATGAAGGCCGCAACCTTGTCGGCACCGGCTTCGAGGATCGCATCCTCGACGGCCTTGGCCGCCCGCAGGCCGAAGTCATGATCGCTCTCGCCCGGCAGTGCCAGTTCATAGGCATAAGGCATCATCACATGGACGATGTTGGGCACCGCGCCGCCGAGTTGCTTGTGCATGGCATCCATGCCGCCGAGCGAGGTGCCGGCGACGGTCGAGCCGTGATAAGCCATCTTGCGCGAGATGATGCGGTTCTTCTCCGGCTTGCCTTCCAGCACCCAGTAGTGGCGGACAAGGCGAAGCGCCGTGTCGTTGGCTTCCGAACCGGACGACCCGTAGAACACCTGGTTGACGTGCTTCGGCGCGATTTCCGCCAGCTTCTTGGACAACAGCACCGGCGTCGGCGTCGAGCATTTGAAGAAGGAGTTGTAGTAGGGAAGCTGCTTCATCTGCGCATAGGCGGCCTCGGCCAGTTCGTCACGGCCATAGCCGATGTTGACGCACCACAGCCCGGCCATGCCGTCGAGGATCTCAGTCCCCTCGGAATCGTAGATGAACGGCCCGTTGGCATGGGTGATGATGCGTGAGCCGGCCTCGCGCAATTCCTTGTGGTCGGTGAACGGATGGAGATGGTGCGCGGCGTCGATCTGCTGAAGCTGCTTCAGCGAATAATTCTGATAGGTCATTGATCTGATCTTTCCTCTGGATTCTATCCGGCCGTGCCGGGAGCGAATGCGTCAGAGGCAAGCAGGTGGTGAATAACCGATGCGGGCGCACAGCCGCAAAAGCTCGGCGCGCAGCGTGCGCGGTGACGGTGTCACCGCGACACGGAATGCGCGAGCCCCAAATAAGGGAGCCAATGTTCTGACGAGAGCCATGGACGGCACCTTAGAGCAATTCCAGGAAAAGAGTGAAGCGGTTTTCCCGGGAAAAGCGCGTAGCGCTTTCCCCTGGGAATTGCATCAAAACAAAGAGCGAGCAAAGGGCGGTCGAGGTGAGCCACCCTTTGCTTTTGCAGCGCCGAGACTTCGGCTCATGCCTTGCCGCTCAGCGCCCTTTGTAGGAACACATATTTCATCGCCGTCTGCGCCGCCTGCGGCCGGCGGTCGCCGCGTCCACCATGTCCGCCCTCGGTCTCCTCGAAGAACAGCGTCCGGGCGTGGCCGGCTTCCTGCAGGCGGGCCGCCATCTTGCGCGCATGACCGGGATGGACGCGGTCGTCAGCGGTCGAGGTGGTCAGCAGCACCGGAGGATAGGCGGCATCGGCCGCGACATGCTGGTAGGGCGAATAGGCCGAAAGCCACTTCGCATCTTCCGGTTTCGACGGATCGCCATATTCGGCCATCCAGGAGGCACCAGGCGGCAATTCGGTGTAGCGCAGCATGTCGAGCAGCGGCACCTCGATGATGACGGCACCGAAAAACTCGGGATGCTGCGTCATGGAAACGCCGGTTAGCAAGCCGCCGTTCGAACCGCCCTGGATGCCGAGCGAAGCCGCCGTGGCGATCCCGCGCTTGACGACGTCCTGCGCGACCGCGGCGAAATCGTCGAAGGCGTTCTGGCGGTTGCCCTTGAGCGCCGCCTGATGCCAGGCCGGGCCGAACTCGCCGCCGCCGCGAATACAGGCTTGGACATAGGCATTGCCCCTTTCCAGCCACAGCCTGCCGCGCACGCCGGCATAGCTTGGCAGAAGCGGGACTTCGAAACCACCATAGCCATAAAGCAGCGTCGGCACCGGACCCTTCTGGTCGCGCCGCCGGACGACGAAGTACGGGATCATCGTGCCGTCCTTCGAGCGCGCCTCGAACTGCTCCGAGATCAGCGGCGCCGCATCGAAGCGGGCCGGCTGCGACTTCACGGTGGCGAGCGTCTCGCCATCGTCGTCCGACCAGATGATCGAACTCGGCGTCAGGAAGTCGGTGAAGGAGAAGGAAACGCTGGAGCCGAAATGCTCGGCGTGGCTGATGCCGACATTGCCGTTCTCGGGCAGTGCCACGGGCTTCTGCGACCAGCCGCCATCCTTGCGCTCGCAGACGACGACCTTGCCGCGCACGTTGTCCATCAGATTGATGAACAGGCGGTCCTGCGTGCGGGCAATGCCGGCAATCGACACGCGATATGCCGGCTCCAGCAAGGTCTCCACCGGGCCGAGCGTGCCAGCCTCGACCCAGTGTGCCAAATCCAGCGAATAGAGACCGTCAGGCTTGCACGAGGTGCCATCCGGCGCCGTCCACGGGCTGCGCACGCCGAAGACGAGCTGGTCCCTGAAGATCGCCGTATCGGTCACGTCGTCAGGCAGCGGCAGACGTTTGTTCTCGCCGGAAGGCAACCGCAAGAAGATATGCGAGGCGAAGAAATCGAGCGTCCGGGCCAGGATCAGATAACGTCTGTCGCCGTCGAACTCGACGCCAGCGCCAACCGCGAGATCCTCCTTCCGCCCCTCGAAGATCGGTGTCGCGTCTTCCAGTTTGGTGCCGCGCTTCCACAGCTTGACCACGCGCGGATAACCGGATTGCGTCTTGTCCTCGTCCTCGAAAGCCGCCGAGACGATGACGGTGTCCTTGTCCAGCCAGCCGAAGCCGGACTTGGACGCGGGTGCGCGAAATCCGCCCTCGACAAAGGATTTGGTCGCGATGTCGAATTCGCGCATCTCGCTGGCGTCACCGCCATCCGGCGACATCGAGACAAGGCAGAGGTTGAAGTCCGGATGGAGCCGGCTGGCGCCGCTGAACACCCACTTGATTCCGTCCTTGGCCGCTAGCTGGTCGAAGTCGACGATCGTTTCCCAGTCGGGCTTATCGGTCTTGTAGGAAGCGACCGTCGTGCGGCGCCACAGCCCGAGCACATTGGTCTTGTCCTGCCAGAAATTGTATGCATGGCCGGCAATCGCGGCACCGACCGCGATATTGTCCTCGGCAGTCATCAGGTCGAGCGCGGTCTGGAACGACGCCTGATAGGACGGATCGCCCTGCAATTCACCGACCGTTACCTCGTTCTGACCATGCACCCAGTCGAGCGACTGCTTGGCTGTCCTGTCCTCCAGCCAGAGAAAGGGATCTTCGGTCGAAGGGGTGGAATTTGGCAGGGTCTGTGTGGTCGACTTGGTCATAGGGTCTCCGGTAAACTCATCAAGGCTCGGTGTCGCAAACATCGTCATGTCACTACCGAAATTCAATTGGAACGCGCGAAAGAAGCGACCCGCCATACCGCATCAAGTGCGAAACCTTATCCGGCCATGTGTCGCTACGAGGAAGCCTCATGCAATTTCTCTACATTGCGAAAGAGAGATTTGATCCGTCCAGGGGCACGGAATGGACGAAATACATCGAGTGGTCGGGCCTCACCCAACTGACCGAAGTCGTCACCCTCGATGGAATGCTTGGTCCGGTCGCGCTTGGCGAGACAAAGGACAGCTACTGGCCCCACATTGTCAACGAGGACTGGATGCTCGATTTCTTTGTGGACCTGGAGTTTCTGCTTTCGCAACTGGCAGATACGAACGAACTGAATATTTTAAGCGTAATTCGAAAGCCGTCGACGGACGTGCATTCGATTGATTGGGGCGGTTTCATCTTCCTGGGCTACGACTTGTTGGATCAAGAAGGTTCCATAAGCGCGTTGACCAACTGCGGTGGATTTCCCGACGTGTTTGCGAATTCGGAGTTATCTCAAGTTGGGCTGATACCCGACTTTGATCGTGCCGTTGAACTTCAGGATATGCTGCGCCGGATGCACCCTGAGGAACGTCACGCCCATTGTGACATATGGGCAATTTCGAGATGGCGAGGCGATGACGAGCAGCAGCATCCCACAATAGCGTCAGACTGACCTTCGACCAACGATGCTCGCAACCGCCAGCGCCAGACACATCAGGCCAAGGATAATCGGCAGGCCTCTTGCACCCAGAACATCCATCGCTGTGCCGGCCAGCGGCGGCACCGCGATGCCGCCGACGCCCCACATCAGGGAGAAGGCGGCGTTGCCGGCAACCAGTGTCGAGCCGGTGAAGCGCTCGCCGAGCTCGATGATCGACATCGTGTAGATGCCGTAGGAAACCGCCCCCCAGACAAAGATCATCGGCCAGATCAGTGGCGTCTCGATGAGAAACGGCAGGAGCAGGCAGCCAAGCACCGTGATCGCGACACAGGCAAGCCGCACCAGACGCGCGGAGAGCCTTTCGGCCAGCAGGCCAAGTGGCACCTGCATGGCGATGTTGCCGGCGATCATCACCGAAAGCAGCGCCGACATGCGGGTCTCAGTGATGCCGTGATGGGTGCCATAGACGGGCAGCAAGGCCAGCGCGCCCTGCTCGAAGCCGGCGGCAACGATAACGGCAAACAGAAGCAGCCACGCCAAGGGCACGAAGCCCAGGACGGAAACCCGATGCCCGGCCTCGTCGACCTTGGGCAGACGCGGCAGCACCGAGGCCAGGCAGATGCCGCACAGCACGAAGGCGAAAATGCCGACGAGGAAGGGCGGCCAGCCCTCTGTGCCGACGGCAAGCAGGCAAAGCGGCCCGGCTGCGAAGCCGGCCGAGATGATCGTCGAATAGACGCCCATGACGCGGCCGCGCCGGGCCGGCGGCGCCAGCGCGATCACCCAGATCTCGCTCAGCACGTAAAGCGGGTTGGTGACGACGCCGATCAGGAAGCGCAGGGGAAACCACAGATAGACATCCTGCGTCCAGCCGATCAGCACCAGCACGATCGCCGAAAGCGCCGCGCAGGAGAGTGCCGTGCGCCCTGCCCCGAACCGGCGCGCCAGCGCCGGGATCAGTGGTGACGAGACGATGAAACCTATCGGTGTCATTGCCGCCGACAGGCCGATCATCGCCGGTGAGACGCCCTGGCGCTGCAGGATGAAGCTCAGCAGCGGATAGGACAGGCCTTGCGCGATCGCGAACACCGAGACGGTCGCGATCACGCCGGTGATCGCCGCCCACTGCATCGCGGTCTCACTGTCGCTCGAACCGTTCGTGATCATGCCTTGCCGCTCCGGCGCACGGACGAGCGATACAGCGCGAACATCACCAGCAACGCGTCGAGACCGGCGATCACGACCGGCAGGCCGAGCGGGCCTATGCCTTGCATGAGCAGCCCGGCACCCGGCGGGCCGACAATACCGCCGACGCCCCACATCAGCGCGAAGGCAGCGTTGCCGGCGACCAGCACCGAGCCCTTGAAGCGGCTGCCCAGTTCGACCAGCGCCATCGTGTAGACGCCGTAGCCGACGGCGCCCATCACCAGCAACACGACCCAGATCAGCGGCGTCATGACCAGCAGCGGCAGCAAAAGCGCGCAAGTCGCGGTTGCCAGAGCACAGACGATGATCATGGCACGACCGCCAAAACGTTCCGCCAGCAGGCCGAGTGGGATCTGCAGCAGGATGTTGCCCAGCGAAAGCGCCATCACCAGCGAGGCAAGCACGGCCTCCGCCAGGCCGTAGCTGGCGCCAAACACCGGCAACAGCGCATAGGTGCTTTGCTGGACCGCGGCCGAAACCAGGACGGCAAGCAGCAGTGCCGGCGCCACCTTGGCGAAGCCGACAAGGCCGCTGGCGGGTTGGCCGTCATCCTCGAAACCGGTGAGCCTGGAAGAGACGGCGTGCAGGATCACCGCGCAGAGTGTAAAGCCGGCGACACCGACAAGGAATGGAGCCCAGCCCGACGTGCCCAGCAGGGTCAGTGCGAATGGCCCGGCCGCATAGCCGGCGCCCAGCAGCGTGTTGAACACGCCCATGACCCGGCCCCGCCGCGATGGCGGCGCCAGCGATAGCGCCCAGACCTCGCCAAGTATGTAGAGCGGATTGATGACCACGCCGATGATGAAGCGGATGACGAACCAGGCCACCCAGTCCTGCAGATAGCCGATGCCCAGGAAGCAGAGCGCGCCGATCAGCGAGCAGCCGACCGCCAGCGTGCGTGCGCCGACCAGCCGCACCGCGGCCGGCACGAAGGAAGCCGAAAGAATCAGGCCGAGCGGCATCATCGCCGCCGACAAGCCGATCAGCGCGGGCGACATTCCCTGCTTCTGCATCAGCAGCGTGAACAGCGGCGAGCTCAGCCCTTGCGCGGCGCCGAACATGGCAAGTGCTGCGGTGACGCCGGCAAGCGCTGCCCACTGCGTTCCCGCTTCGCCTTCGCTCGAGCCGGTCGCGACCATGCTGATACTGTCATCCATGTGAAAGTGCAGGCCATCCCGCCGGCAAGCCCGACTAGCTACTGGTTCGATTTGGGGAAAGGAAGGGCCGGACGGCGAAATCCGCTTGCGCCACCGGACCCGTGCTGTCGGCTGAAGCCGATCGGTCCCTCATCGAATGGAGGCAGGTGCTGAACCTGGTGGAGGCTACGGAAAATACCGGGCGATAGCCCCCTTCTTGCCGTCGGCGTAAGGCTTCAGCCACTTGTCGTCGATGGAGATCCCGTCATCGTCGGAAGGTCCCTTGCCGATCGTCCTGCGCCAGGCGCGGAACTTGTAGTGGTCGAACACGTCGAGCATATGCACCGCATAGGCGGCGGCGAAAGTCTTGTCGCCTTCTACGATCACCATATTCTCGTCATTCTCGTACGAAGCCTTGTAACCGAGATTGTGGCTGCCGGTGATGACGGTGGCGTTGTCCTCCATCGGGTCGATGATGACGATCTTGTCGTGCACGATCGCATGGCCGACGGTCAGTACTTCCGCCTGGAAATCGCGGGCGATCGTGGCGCCGGTCAGGTTTGCCGCCCGCACGATGGAGACGTTTGGCATCTCCCAGACCTTCTCCGGAAAGACGAAGGGCGACTTGCCGTCCTTGTTCGACTTGTGGGTGACCGGATCCTTGGTCGGCGCGACATAGTTGGGCATCGCGGTTTCGTCGCTGATCGCGCCTTGCACGATCAAATTCGGATCGGCCTTGGCTGCCGCGACGGCCTCGTCGACGATCGAGTTTTCGCCGAGCAGCGACGGATTGAACACCAGGAAGAGCACCGCGCGCTTCGCCGCCTTGATACGGGCGAAGACATCCTCGAGGTCGACCGGCCGCACCGAGATGTCCTTCTTGTTGCGGTCGGGATCATTGGGCGAGAACCAGACCGTCATGCCGTCCAGCGTCGCCGTGACGCCGTTCAGCGGATTGCGCAGGTGGTTTTCCCTACGAAACGGCACGCCTTGCGTCTGCACGACGTGACCGGCGGCGCTTTCCGAGGCCGGCGGCGGGAACACGTCAGCCTTCATGCGCTGCCAATAGGCGTCGAAGATCTCGGCCATTGCTGGATCGTCCCGGATGAAGGCGTTGTTGGATTGTCCGCAGATGCCCGTCGACGTCCAGTTGGTGCTGCCGGTCATCACCGCTTGCGGCTTGCCCTGGGCGTCGCGGTAGACGGCAAACTTGTTGTGGCCAATATGGTTGTTGTTGAACAGGCGGTCGCTCACCACGACGCCCGCGTCGTGCAAACGCTTCCTGTACGGCGCATTGCCGACGTCCCAGGCCTTGGTCTGGTCGTCCCTGCCCGAATTGGCAAGAATGACCTCGACGACGTCCTTGGCCGCGACGATGGCGTCGCACAGCTCGTCGTCGCCAAGCTCGTAGAGCGCAAGCCTGACGGTGCCGCCTTCGGTCTTGGCCCGTTTCAGCAGGCTGGTCAGCACATCAGGCACATCGCCATGCAGATAGGCGCGTATCTTGCTGGTCGGATCCTGCAGCACCGCCTTGATCTTGTCGCGCTGCCCGACCTTGATGCCGGCCTCTTGCAGCGCATGCGACATCCATTGCGTCGACAGCACGCCGTTGGTGAAGGCAACCCGCGCCTTGCCGAACATCTGCCCGAGAAAGATCGGCGGGCTGACCGCACCCTGGCCGAGATAACCGAGCGGACGCGCCGGCCCGGTGTAGGCGGGTTTGCCATCGACGACCTGGTCGGGGCGCACCGGCACAGGGTCGAGGCCCGGCTTCATGTCGCCGACCGGCCGCACCCGGTAGGCGATCATTTCACCCTCTGGCCTGAGGTCGATGCTGTCGCGCCGACGCCGCACAGTGAGATCGCGCCAGAAAGTCTTCTGCACCGGCCAGACGCCGGTATCCTGGGGAATCCACCGTGGATTGCGTTGGCCCTTGAAAGGCACCCAGGAGGCCAGGCAACGTTCCTCGCCAGTGTCGGGATAGATGCGCACGATCTCGAAGCCGAGGCAGCCAGGGATCATGCCGTCTATATCCCAGGAAAGGAACGCGACTTCGTTGTTTGTCGCGGCGCGCACTTTGACGACGTCAGGCATGGCGTTCCCTCCAGAGACGTTCGGCGCGCCAATATAGCAGAAGTAAAAGACGGATGTGTAACGCGTTTCACTTAGCGTCGATCCGGCCGCTGGTCCCAGGCCAGCGTATCGCCGCGATCGGGGCGATATTCTTGCCGTGCAACTGCCGTTCCGGCATGTCGCTTCCCTCGCCCTAGTGGTCGCCGCCTCCGCAACGACCGGCGGGTCGCCGGTCCATTATGCCGCCCGCTACCGCATCGTACGAGGACCATCATGACCGCCGCCCTACAACCTGCAGAACCGGCATTGGCCACCGACCGCGCCCGTCGTGGCGGCCGCGCTGGAAAGCGCGCCGGCGGTTCGGCCGCGTTCGAGCAGCCGGCTTTCCGGCAGCTGAAGAACCCGCTCGCGCCGACCAGGCTGGTTTCGGACGACGAGCTGGAATCGATCCATCTCGCCTCCTTGCGCGTGCTGAGGGAAATCGGCGTCGATGTTCTGCATGACGAGGCCCGCCGCATCATGAAGGCGCATGGCGCCGACGTGCGTGACGGCAGCGAACGGGTTCGCTTCGACAGCGACATGATCCTCGAACTGGTATCGCACTGCCCGTCGGAGTTCACCATCCACTCGCGCAACCCGGCGCACAATGTGCGCTTCGGCGGCAACAATCTGATCATCTCGATGATGGCATCGGCGCCCAACTGCTCCGACATCGACCGCGGCCGCCGGCCCGGCAACCAGCAGGATTACCGCAACTTCCTCAAGCTCGCTCAGATGCACAACATCCTGAACTGCACCGGCGGCTATCCGGTGGAGCCGACCGATATCCATCCGTCGGTCCGGCACCTGGAGTGCGTCCGCGACCTCGCCACGCTGACCGATAAGGTGTTTCACATCTATTCGCTCGGCAAGGAGCGCAATGTCGACGGCATCGAGATCGCCAGGATCGCGCGCGGCATCAGCCACGAGCAGTTGCTCGAGGAGCCGTCGGTCTTCACCATCATCAACACCAATTCGCCGCTCAAGCTCGATGTGCCGATGATGGAAGGCATCATCCAGATGTCGAGCAAGGGCCAGGTCGTCGTCGTCACGCCGTTCACCCTTTCGGGGGCCATGGCGCCGGTGACGATCGCCGGCGCGCTGGTGCAGCAGAACGCCGAAGCGCTGTCCGGCATCGCCTTTGCCCAGATGGTGCGCAAGGGTGCGCCCGTGGGCTATGGCGGCTTCACCTCCAATGTCGACATGAAGTCCGGTTCACCGGCCTTCGGTACGCCGGAGTACATGAAGGCGCAGTTGGTCGGTGGTCAGCTTGCCCGCCGCTACAACATCCCCTACCGCACCTCCAACACCTGCGCCGCCAACACGGTCGATGCGCAGGCGGCCTACGAAAGCGTGTTCTCGCTGTGGGGTGCCATCCAGGGCGGTGGCAATCTGATGATGCACGCGGCCGGCTGGCTCGAGGGCGGCCTGCGCTGCTCCTACGAGAAGACCATTTTGGACATCGACCTGCTGCAGATGGTGGCGGAGTTCCTGACCCCGCTCGACCTGTCCGAAGAAGCGCTCGGCTTCGACGCCATCCAGTCAGTCGGCCCCGGCGGCCATTTCTTCGGCACCCAGCACACGCAGGACCGCTACAAGACCGCCTTCTACTCGCCGATCCTCTCCGACTGGCGCAATTTCGAGACCTGGGCGGAAGCCGGCTCGCCGACAGCGCTGGAAAAGGCCAACAAGGTGTGGAAGGAGCGCCTGGCCTCCTACGAAGAGCCCTATATGGACCCGGCCATTCGCGAGGAACTCAACGCCTTCGTCGAAAAGCGCCGGTCCGAGGGCGGTGCGCCGACCGACTTCTAAATGGCACGCGACGACTGCTGACCTCGGCGTCGAGGCGTTCCACCGCCGACCCAAAAACCTGATTCAGTTTACGCAAAAACGGACCTATCTTGATGAAATCTCATGTAAAAGCAGTTGTCATCGGCGGCGGCGTCGTCGGCTGCTCGGTTCTCTACCATCTGGCCAAGGCCGGCTGGACCGACATCATGCTGATCGAGCGCTCGGAGCTTACCTCCGGTTCGTCCTGGCATGCGGCGGGTGGCTTCCACACGCTGAACGGCGACCCCAACGTCGCCAAACTGCAGGCCTACACGGTGCAGCTCTACAAGGAGATCGAGGAGATTTCCGGCCAGTCCTGCTCGCTGCACCTGACCGGCGGCGTGATGATGGCGGACACGCCGGAGCGCATGGACTTCCTGCGGCTCGCCCACGCCAAGGGCCGCTATCTCGGCATGGACACCGAGTTGATCACGCCGTCCGAAGCCAAGGCGATGTTCCCGCTGATGGACGAGACCAACTTCGTCGGCGCCATGTGGGATCCGGTCGAGGGCCATCTTGATCCGTCCGGCACGACGATCGCTTATTCCAAGGCGGCCAAGAAGCTCGGTGCCGAGATCGTGCTACGCAACCGCGTCGTCGAGCTGACGCAAGAGGTCGACGGCACCTGGAACGTTGTCACCGAACAGGGCACGGTTCATGCCGAGCATGTCGTCAACTGCGGCGGCCTGTGGGCACGTGAGATCGGCCGCATGGTCGGCGTCGAATTGCCGGTGCTGGCCATGGAGCACATGTACCTGCTCACCGAGCCAATGCCGGAGGTCGAGGAATTCAACAAGTCGACCGGTCGCGAGATGATCGGTGTGCTTGACTTCAAGGGCGAGATCTACACCCGCCAGGAGCGCAACGGCATCCTGCTCGGCACCTATGAAAAGGCATGCAAGCCGTGGTCGCCGGTCAACACGCCGTGGGATTTCGGCCATGAATTGCTCGCCCCCGACCTCGACCGCATTGCGCCGTCGCTGGAGATCGGCTTCAAGCATTTCCCCGGCATCGAGAAGGCCGGCATCAAGCAGATCATCAACGGCCCCTTCACCTTCGCGCTCGACGGCAACCCGCTGGTCGGCCCAGTGCAGGGCCTGACCAATTTCTGGTGCGCCTGCGCCGTCATGGCCGGCTTCAGCCAGGGTGGCGGCGTCGGTCTGGCGCTGTCGAACTGGATGGTCCACGGCGATCCAGGCTTCGACGTCTGGGGCATGGACATCGCCCGCTTCGGCGAATGGGCCGGCCTGCGCTACACCAACGCCAAGGTGCGCGAAAATTATTCGCGCCGCTTCTCCATCCGCTTCCCCAATGAGGAACTGCCGGCCGCACGCCCGGCGCAGACGACGCCGCTCTACGATACGATGCTCGCCAATAACGCCGTCATGGGCGACTCCTGGGGTCTCGAAACCCCGCTCTGGTTTGCCCCGAAGGGCAAGGAGCCGAAAGACATCGTCTCCTTCCACCGCTCCAATGATTTTGGGCCGATCGGCGAGGAAGTGCGCGCTACCCGCGAGCGCGTCGGCGTCACCGAGATCGCCAACTTCGCCAAATACGAAGTGTCCGGACCAGGGGCGGAGGATTTCCTCAACCGGCTGATGACCAACCGTATGCCGAAGACCGGCCGCATCGTGCTGACGCCGATGATCAACGAATTTGGCAAGCTGATCGGCGACTTCACCATCGCCAAGGCCGGCGAGGACCGGTTCATGATCTGGGGCTCGTCGGCGGCGCAGAAATATCACATGCGCTGGTTCGAGAAGCATCTGCCTAAGGACGGTTCCGTGCGCATCCACCGTTTCGACCAGACGCTGGTCGGTCTGTCGATCGCCGGGCCTAAGTCCCGCGACCTCTTGCAGAAGCTCGTCGATGTCGACATCTCGACAAAAGCCTTCCGCTTCATGGATTTCCGCGAGATGGCGGTCGGCGGTGCGCCCTGTTTGGTCAATCGCATCACCTACACCGGTGATCTCGGCTACGAGATCTGGATGGCGCCGGCCTACCAGCGCCTTGTCTATAAGGCGATCAAGGATGCCGGCGAGGAATTCGGCCTCGTCGATTTCGGCATGCGCGCTTTGCTGTCGATGCGCCTGGAAAAGAACTTCCCGACCTGGTTTCGCGAGTTGCGGCCGATCTACGGACCGTTCGAAGGCGCGATGGATCGCTTCATCAAGCTCGAGAAGAACGATTTCATCGGCCGCGAGGCTGCCGCCAAGGAACAGGCCGAGGGGCCAAAACTGCGCCGTGTCTCCTTCATCGTCGATGCCGCCGACGCCGATGTGATGGGCGACGAGCCGATCTGGGCCAAGGTCTCCAAGGACTATGGCACGGTGGAAAAGCCGCATGGCTACGGCGCGCCGCGCTTCGACGATGGCGGCGAGGAAATACGCGGCTCCAAGGCAGCTGAAGGCGCTTCGGCCGTGCGCGGCATCGTTGACGGCGACTGGCGCGTGGTCGGCTGGGTGACATCAGGCGGCTATGCGCACTATGTGCAGAAGTCGATGGCGCAGGGTTACGTCCCGGCAGCACTCGCCGAGGACGAAAGTGCCGGGCTGTTCGAGATCGAGATCTTGGGACACCGGCGCCCGGCCCGCATCAACGTCGAAGCGCCTTTCGACCCGAGTGGCGAGAAGATGCGGACCTGAGGTTCGGTCATGGACAGCGCGGGGCCGAAGGGCAGCTTTGGCCGCCATCGCAAGATCATGCCGTTCGAGCCTGGCTCGATCGAGGCGCTGCGCCACGCTTCCCGCCAGAAGGCGGCGTCGCTCAACCAGCATGTGCTGGGCTATGGCGCGCAGGCGGAAGCTGAATGGGCGGCGGCAGGTATTGCCGCTCCCGATCTGCCGACGATGCGCCGATACCGGCTGGACCGCATCCGTGCCGAGTTGAACCGCCGCGACTATGCCGGCGCCCTACTCTACGACCCGGTCAACATCCGCTACGCCACCGATTCCACCAATATGCAGCTGTGGGTGGCGCACAACCCGACACGGCATTGTTTCGTCGCCACCGACGGGCCGGTGGTGCTGTTCGATTATTTTTCCTGCGAGCACCTGTCCGACCATTCCGGCGTCGTCGACGAGGTGCGGCCCGCTGTCTCATGGATGTATCTCTATGGTGGCGAACTGACCGAACAAAAAGTCCGCCGCTGGGCCGCCGGCATTGCCGATCTGGTCAGGGAACATGGCGGCGGCAACAGCCGCATCGCGGTCGATCACATCAACCCGGAAGGCGTCGAGGAACTCGCCCGTCTGGGTGTGACGATCGGCAATGGCGAAGCGGTGATGGAAAATGCGCGGCTGATCAAATCATCGGACGAGATTCTCGCCATGCGCCGCGCCATCGTCGCTTGCGAGGCGGCGATGGGCGAGATGGAGCAGGCTCTGCAGCCTGGCATTTCCGAGAACGAGCTATGGGCCGAACTGCATCGCGGCAACATTGCGCGTGGTGGCGAATGGATCGAGACGCGACTGCTGACATCAGGCCCGCGGACCAACCCGTGGTTCCAGGAATGCTCGTCGCGCAAGATCGAAGCCGGCGACCTGGTCGCCTTCGACACCGACCTGATCGGCCCCTACGGCTTCTGCGCTGACCTGTCGCGCACCTGGCTGTGCGGCGATGCAAAGCCGACCAACGAACAGCGCGACCTGTTCCGCATCGCCGCAGATCAGATCACCTACAATACCGAATTGATGCAGCCGGGCACCTCGTTCCGCGACCTTGTCGAACGCTCGGCGGTGCCGCCCGGAGACTGTTTTCCGATGCGATACGGCGTGCTCTATCACGGCGTCGGCCTGGCCGACGAATACCCGACCTTGCCGCATGCCAGCGACTGGACCCCCGACACGCCGGACGGCGCGCTCGAGCCAGGCACGGTGCTGTGCGTGGAAAGTTATATCGGCCGGCTGGGCGGACGCGAAGGCGTCAAGATCGAAGAGCAGATTCTCATCACCGAGACCGGCAATGAAAAACTTTCAACCTACCCGTTGGATGCGAGGCTGCTCGGTTAGTCCGGCAAGTGCTTCGCGCATCGCCCTGACCGTCTTTTCCGGTGTCGTTGCGGCGGTGATGAACGGCAGGCCTTTGCGCCGTCCCGTCCAGCCGACGACCTTCACCGCTTGCGCCGCCGGCTCGAAACGCTGCGCCAGCGCCCAGCTTCCGCAGTCGATCGCCGCGACATCCGCCTTGCGTTCGGCCACAGCGACGATCGAGTCGCGATGGCCGCCGCTTTCGCTGCGCGTCGAGAATATATCCAGGTCTTCGCCGGCCGCTTGCAGGTCGCGCGTCAGCGCAATGATGCCTGACATGGAATCAAGGCTGTTGAAGGTGAAGCGCTTGCCACGGATCAGATCGAGCGGGATGAGAGCGCGGCCGTCCGCAGGCGATCGAACCTCCGGCCCCTCGCCCGACCGCATCACCAGCGCGCTCGAATAGAATTCGCCCTGCCCGCCTTCACAGGCGTCGTAGCTCGGCTGGCCGACCACCCTAACGTGTTTGGACAGGCCGAGTTCCATTGGCCCCCAGCAGGTCTGCGCGAACAGCAGCGCCGGATGCAGCCAAAGCCCGTGAAAGTCGAGTTCGTCCGGCTCCAATGTCGCAGGGTCCGGCGCAATCAGTTTCCCCTGGGCATCATGAATGCCACCCAGCACCGGCGGCAGGTCACCATTGCGGCGCACGATCGTCTGCGGCGCGTCGATACCCCTCCGCCGGAAGGCGTCGCGCAAGCGCGCCCATTGGGCGTCGACCTCGTCGCGCGCTTCGGGCCAGTCATACATCGGCAACGCCGCAACCAATTCGCTCATGCCGGAATCTGACCGTTGTATCTGGGATTGAAGGGGACCGACCGCAGCCAGTCTAGCAGGCATTACCCACTCGCCGCAAAACTCATTCCTTGGGCGGCTCGGCGGGAACCGGCGCGGAGCCGAGCCCATTTATGTTGCGCGCCCTGATGCGAGGTTTGAACGCCCTGCCCGGCTCCGGCGCGCGCCGCAGCACCGGGTGCACGATTGGCTCCTTCGCTTTGAAGGCATAGGCTTTGATCAGCGCGAAATAGTTCGGATAGGCGTAGCCATTGTTCATCCGCAGCCATTCGTCGCGACGGTCGCGGAACAGTTTCGGCAGCCGGTACCAGGCGACGGTCGGGCTCTTGTGGTGGACGAAATGCAGATTGTTGTTGAGGAACAGGAACGACAGCGGCGAGCGCTCGACGATCACCGTGCGGCCCTCCGGGTGCTCGGACCATTGATGCTCGGCGAAGGTGCGGATCGAGATCAGCGACTGGCCGAGCCAGACCGGTACCAGGACGTAGAGCCACAGGGGGATGCCGAAGCCGAACTGGACGATGGGCATCACGGTGGCGAGGCCGATCGCATGCAGCAGCCACGCCTTGCGGATCGTCTTGTCGCCGGCGATCATGTGCTTGGCGTCGTCGATGAAGAAGCCGACGCAGGACAGCCAGGGGCCGAGCACGAAGCGGCCAGCCATGGTGTTGTTGATCTTGAGCAGGAATTTCATCGTCGGCGGCAAGTCGTCATGCTGCCAGAGCGCCTGGTAGTAGCTCTCGGGATCGTCCAGCGGATCGGTCAGCCGCTCGTCGGCATGATGGCGCAGATGAATGGTCTTGAAGCGGCGAAACGGCCAGACGAGACCGATCGGCAGGAAGACGAAGGCCTCATTGATCCGCGCATTGCGCGTTGGATGACCGTGCAGCACCTCGTGCATGATCGACGATTGCAATGCGGCGGTGAAGGCCAGGACGGCGAGCGCGGAGATCGGGTAGGATGGCCAGAGCAGGATGCCGGTCGCGAACCATGTTGCGTAGCAGAAGAATGCGAGAACCACGGTCGGCCATTCGATGGCCGGTACGCTACGCTGTCTGATGCTCATGCTAGTCATGCTATCGACCACTGTCCCTCAGTCGCCGGAACCCCAACTGGTTCCTGACATCATTGTGTCAGGAGAAGCGATTCCACTCAACGAGACAAAGTGTACAAAATGTTGCGATTGCGCATTTTTGACAGCATATGTCACACATTGTAAACAAACTTGGGGATTCATTTACGCCTGAGTCGTTCATTTGGCTGCTTTGGCGCAAATTTTTCCTCCTGATTCGCGGAGCGAAGTGATGGACAAACGAGATCTGTCAGCAATCTTTCGGGAGCGTCTGAAGCTGCTCCTGACACGGTCCGATCTCAACCAGTCATCGTTCGCGACCGCGGTCGGCATCGATCGGTCGGCCCTGTCGCAACTGCTGTCCGGCGCCTCGACACGCCTGCCCCGGGCGGAAACCCTGCTCAATATCGCTGCCGAGTTCAAAGTGTCGCTGGACTGGCTGCTTGGCCTCAGCCAGGACGAGGGTGTCACCGGTGAGATCCGTGAGAGCCTGGAGATCGAGGAAGCGCGCGACGGCTTCGACCGCACGCTGCTGGCAAAGTGGTTCGCCGAGGCGGCCGGTACCAAGATCCGCTATGTGCCGGCAGGCATCCCCGATCTTCTGCGAACACACGCGCTCGTCGACTATGAAGCCAACATCACCAACAGGAGCCGTCAGACGCAAGCCAACGAAACCCAATACCGTATCGACTACAACCGGCGGCCGGAAACCGACATGGAAGTCTGCATGCCGCGCCATACTCTGGAGATCTTCGCCCGCGGCCTGGGCGTGTGGGACCGTTTTCCGGAGGCCGACCGCCGTCAGCAACTCGCCCATATGGCAACGCTGCTTGACGATCTCTACCCGACCTTTCGCCTGTTTCTCTACGATGGCCGCATGCGTTATTCCATTCCCCTCACCATCTTCGGCCCCTATCGGGCTGCTATCTATGTCGGCGACATGTATGTGGTGCTGAACGCCACCCAGCCGGTCCAGGCGCTGACCCAGCATTTCGACAATCTGATCCGTGCCGCCGACGTCAACCCGCACGAAGCCGCCGCCTTCGCGCGCAATCTGGCCAACATGTCCTTCGCATCAGGCTCTGCCTGATCGAAGGGAATCGAGGGTCATTCAACCCAACGCCCGGCCGTCGACATCGCCAGTCGATCGCGGCAAAATTATTGACTGCACATAAAGACTTCTTTATATCCTTATTCGAATTCAAAATATGAAAGCCGATCTGATGACGACGACCAACCCGATCGATGCGCTGCTGGCTGAAAAGGGCGTGCTGTTGGCCGATGGCGCCACCGGTACCAACCTGTTCGCCATGGGGCTGGAGGCTGGCGAAGCGCCGGAGCTTTTGAACGAGACGGCCCCCGACACCATCACCAGCCTGCACCAGAATTTCGTCGAAGCCGGCGCCGACATCATCCTCACCAATTCCTTTGGTGGCACCCGTCACCGGCTGAAGCTGCACCATGCGCAGGACCGCGCGCATGCGCTGAACAAGCGCGCCGCCGAGATTGCCCGTGCCGTCGCCGACAAGGCCGGCCGCAAGGTGATCGTCGCCGGCTCGGTCGGCCCGACCGGTGAATTGCTGGTGCCGCTTGGCGCCATGACCTATGACGAGGCCGTCGATGCCTTCGCCGAACAGATCGAGGGTCTCAAGGCCGGCGGTGCCGAAGTCGCGTGGATCGAGACGATGTCGGCTCCCGACGAGATCCGCGCCGCTGCCGAAGCTGCCATCCGCGTCGGCCTGCCCTATACCTATACCGGTTCCTTCGACACCGCGGGCCGCACCATGATGGGCCTGCTGCCGAAGGACATCCACGGCGTCGTCGACGGCTTGTCGCAAGCGCCGCTCGGCGTCGGTGCCAACTGTGGTGTCGGCGCGTCCGACATCCTTGCATCGCTGCTCGATATGACCGAGGCGAAGCCGGAGGCGACTGTGATCGTCAAGGGCAATTGCGGTATTCCCGAATTCCGCGGCACCGAAATCCATTATTCCGGCACGCCGGACCTGATGGCCGACTATGTCAGGCTCGCCGTCGATGCCGGTGCGAAAATCGTCGGCGGCTGCTGCGGCACCTCGTTCCAGCACCTTGCCGCCATGCGCAAGGCACTCGACGGGCACACAAAGGCTGATCGTCCGACTGTTGGCGCGATTGTCGAGCGCATCGGTCCGATGCGCAACAAGGTGGCGACGGAAAACACCGCCGAAACCAGCGAAGCCCGCCGCGAGCGTCGCCGCAGCCGGGCCTGACCTCATCGTTTCTGGTTATTCGCTGTTGTCGGCGTAGCTCGACTGCGCCGACTTGAAATCAGTGCCGGCGCCGGCTGCCGTATCGCCGCGCATCGTCATCAGCGCGCCCGATGCGCTGGGGTCGGAGATCTGCTCCAGCATGACGCGAAAGCGGTCATTGTTCAGCGCCGATATGGCGGTGTGACGCGCTTGGGCGACGTCGTCGCTGATGCGCCTGGATTCCGCCGACGGCGTGGACGAAGCCGATCCTAGTGCCGGCATATCTCGGGTTATCGAGTTCGCAACAGTCCTGATCGGCAATTCCGGCTCCCTCAAGCCCAAACATCAGCCTGTTCGTAGCGAGAGGAAATTTCGATCATCTACCGGAAATCCAACGCAATTTAACAATCCGCAAAAAAAGGCCGGCAAGGGAATAAATCCCTCGCCGGCCTGCCTCACCCGCCCGTGGGTCGGTTTCCCGTATCAGAACGATCCCATCTGAAAGAAACCGGCCGTCATCACCACTACCGATTTCCGCCCAGCGCCGAGGCAAGGCGCACAAGCGAGAGGAACTCGGACCTGTACCCAAACGGGTCGGCTCCTCTAGCGGCAGTGGCAATCTCCATGATCTTGTCGTAACCGAACTTCGCGGTTGCATCCTCGTCGCGCAGCTTCTGGCCGAAGGCCGCGACGGCCACGGAGAAGCGCTGGTCGGTGCCGGCCTCGTCGAACGACGCCACCTCGTTAGCCGAAGTCACCGGGGTGGTGATCAGCTTCGAGACGTCCTCGTTGGGCAGCTTGTAGCGGATCTTAACGAAGGCATATTCGCCCGCATTGGCGACGCCGCCATTGTCCACCGACGCCTGGCCGTAGCGCAGCGGATCGATCTGCTCGCCACCGCTGCCCTTCGGCGTGATCTCGTAGATCGCGGTGACCGAATGGCCCGAACCGATATCGCCGGCATCGACGCGGTCATTGTTGAAATCCTCGCGGTTGAGCGCCCGGGTCTCGTAGCCGATCAGCCGATATTCAGAGACCTTGTTCGGGTTGAACTCGACCTGGATCTTCACGTCCTTGGCGATGGTGAACAGTGTCGAGGAGGCATCCTCGACCAGCACCTTCTCGGCCTCGGCGAGCGTGTCGATATAGGCGGCCGTGCCGTTGCCGTTCTGGGCGATGGTCTGCATCATCTGGTCGTTCAGATTGCCGCGGCCAAAGCCGAACACCGACAGGAAGACACCGGTCTTGCGCTCGCTCTCGATCAACCGCTTAAGGTCGTCGTCATCCGTCTGGCCAACGTTGAAGTCGCCATCGGTGGCGAGCATCACCCGGTTGACGCCGTCCTTGACGAAGGATTGCTGGGCAAGCCTGTAGGCTTCCTTGATGCCCGCCTCGCCGGCCGTCGAGCCGCCGGGCTGCAGATTGTCGATGGCATTGAGGATCTTGTCCTTCTCGGCAACTTTTGTCGGCATCAGCACGGTGCCGGCCTCACCGGCATAGGTCACGATCGAGATCGTGTCGTCTGCCTTCAATTTGCCGACCAGAAGCCGGAAAGCCGACTTGAGGAGCGGCAGCTTGTCCGGCTCGTCCATCGAGCCCGAGACGTCGATCAGGAAGACCAGATTGGCTTTCGGCTGCTCGGTCGGCTTGACGTCAAAACCCTTGATGGCGACATGCATCAGCTTGGTGTGCGTGTTCCACGGTGTCGGCATGACGCTGACCGTCGAGTTAAACGGCGTCGTGGCGGAGTCCGGGCCCTTCCAGTCATAAGGGAAGTAGTTGATCATCTCCTCGACGCGGACCGTATCGGCCTGCGGCACGAACCCTTCCTTCAGCGAACGCCGCACGAAGGAATAGGAAGCCGTGTCGACATCGATCGAGAAGGTCGAGACCGGATCCTCAAGCGCGGCATGCACCGGATTGGTCTTGAAATCCTCGATGCGGTCGCGGTTTTCCTCTTGCGGCTGAACCTGGTCGGCCGGAGCCATGGCTGGCTGCTGCGCCATCAGCTTGGACTCGGCCGGCGCGAGACTCCGCGACTTGCTGGGGGCGCTTACAGTGCCGTCCACCGCAAATTCACCTGTCGGGGCCGGTGCCGGGGGTGCACTATTCATTGCCACACTTCCGGCGCCAGTAGCATCCTGTCGGGGAGCGCCCGTCGCCGCCTCCTTCTGTGCGCCGCCGATAGCGACGGTCGATTCGGATTTCGGCGGCGAGGCCGGCGCGACAAGCGCATCGGTGGCGTCGCGGCTTTCCACGTCCGCGTCGGCCTTCTTGTCTTTCTCCAGTTCGGTGCGGGCCGGCTTGAGCTCGTTGGTCGTCTGCTTCAGCGTCGCAGGCTTGTCGGCCAGCGTTTCGGTGATCTTCTCGTCGCCGCCGAATTTCGGCGGCTGTTCCCTCAGCATGTGGAAGGTGGCGTATCCGGCGATCGGCAGGGCGACGAGCCCGGCAAGGGCCGGCGCGGCAATGAGTTTCTTTTGCATGATCTCGCTCCAGAGCTTTTGTGCTCGCTCTGTGAGACGAAGCCCGCCAACCGATCCTTGGGTCGCGGTCGAAATATTTTCCTGGTCATAGGCGCGCATGGCGGCTTCGAAGGCACGAGCCTTCGCGCTCTCGCCCGGCGCCGGCGCCGCGATGTCGCGCAGTCTGTTGAGTTCGTTGTCGTCGACCATGGTCACACTTCCCCGGCCGAGCGCATCAGCGTCTTCAGCCGTTTCTTCGCTTCATGGATGTGCCAGGAAACCGTCGCCTCCGAGATCGCCATCGCCTCAGCGGCCGCCGCATGGCTCAAGCCCTCGCCGTAAACAAGCAGCACGGCGTCGCGCTGCTTGTCCGGCAGTTGCCGCACCGCCGCCCACAAGGCCTCGGCCGGGTCTTCCGGCTCTGCCGAAGCCTCGCCCGAGATCAGCGCGTGAACGCCGTAGGCCTCCGTCTTTGCCATATCGCGGGCGGACTTGCGCATCATGTCGCGCGCGGCGTTCAGGGTCACGGAGTAAAGCCATGTCGTGAAGGCGCCGCCGCCGCGATAGTCGCGGATAGCCCGGCCGAGCCGGACGCAGACTTCCTGGGCGATGTCTTCGGCATCGGCTTTCTTGCCGCACCAGCGATAGGCGGCGCGATAGACGAAGTCATAGTGCCTTTCCAGCAATTTGCTGAAGGCCCCCCTGTCTCCGCCCTTCGCCCGCCCGATCAGTTCGGCGTCGGAGGCTTCGCTCTCATCCAGCATCATCGCCATCATTTGCCTGTTGGACGAAGGCTAATGGCGATTCCTTGGGGCAATGGAAAGATTTTTTTGGAAACGGACAGATCGTGGCCTCGATGCCCCGCTTGACACATACATATCCCCGCGGTTATACGTCAATCAATAGCCGCCGAGTTATCGATCCCAATGACGAATGCTCACGATGTCCTTTTCAGAACGCTCTCCGATCCGACGCGTCGGGCCATCTTCGAGCGCCTGTGCCGGGAAGGCGAGCAGACGGTCGGCGCTCTGACGGCTCAGTCGGGGGTCTCGCAACCAGCCGTATCAAAGCACCTCGGCGTGCTCAGGCATGCCGGGCTGGTGCGCGACCGCCATGAGGGACGGCAGACCCATTACAGCGCCCAACTCGGCGCACTTGCACCGCTGACAGACTGGACGAACCAGATGAACGCATTCTGGCAGAGCCGGTTCGACGACCTCGAAAATCTGCTCAATAGAATGGACCAATGACCAACATTGCGACCGAAACGCGCTCCGTCGTTGTCGAACGAGAGATACCTCATCCGCCGGAAAAGATCTGGCGCGCGCTCACCCAACCGCATTTGATCGAGGAGTGGCTGATGAAGAATGATTTCAAGCCAGTCGCGGGTCATCGTTTCAATCTGCGAAAGGACCCGCAGCCTGACGTGAGCATCGTCGTTGACTGTCAGGTAACCGCAATCGAGCCGAACAAGACACTGTCCTACACCTGGCAGGCCTATGGCCTCGAGAGTGTCGTCACATGGACTCTCATGCCGACCAGCACGGGCACTCGATTGCGCATGGAGCAGTCGGGCTTCCGGCCGGATCAGGAGCAGGCATACCGGGGTGCGACGAGTGGGTGGCGGCAGTACTTTGCAAACCTGGCTGAGGTCCTGGCGCGAATGGATTGAAACCCGCCTAGCGGATCACTGGGTCCGCTTCGGCTCGTTTTTAACGGGAGGTCTCATTGGATTGGAACAAGTGGGTTCGGCAAATTCATCGCTGGCTGTCGATCATCTTTACGCTGACCGTCATCGCCAACTTCGTTGCCATGGCATTGGGGCAGCCGCCCGCCTGGATCGTCTACTCGCCGCTCTTGCCGCTCTTCTTGCTCCTGTTCAGCGGCTTGTACATGTTCGTGCTGCCATATGCCGCCAAGAGCTCGCAGCGTGCGGGCGGATAGGGAATGGCCAAGCCGCGGGAGCAGTCGACCAAGATCGCAGCCAAGGCCGCACCGGTTCTGCTGTCCGGCGGCAACCCACAAATCGCAAAGGGGGACGGCGACGCGCCGGTGCAGGCCTATATCGCTGCAATGCCGGGCTGGAAACGCGGCCTCGGCGAGCGCCTCGATGCACTTATCGTGCGCAATGTGCCTGATGTACGCAAAGCCGTGAGATGGAATTCGCCGTTCTACGGCATCGAGGGCCAAGGCTGGTTCGTGACGTTCCATGTCCTGACCCACTACGTGAAGGTGACTTTTTTCAGCGGCATGTCGTTGCGGCCGGTCCCGTCCGGCGGCACGGCGAAAAGCAGGGACGCACGCTGGATCGACATACGCGAAAGCGACGCGTTCGACGAGGCGCAGATGGCAGACTGGATGAAGCAGGCCGCCGCCCTGCCAGGCTGGATCCCCTAGCCGCGCCAGCGGATTGATTGAAGCCTGCCAGCACAATTCAAACCACGCCCTTCCGACAGGGCGGACAGAGGAGAAATAGCGATGAAGATCAAGCTGACCAGCGTCTATGTGGACGACCAGGAAAACGCCCTGCGCTTCTATACTGAAGTGCTCGGCCTCACCAAGAAGGCCGACTTCAGCAATGGACCCTATCGCTGGCTGACCGTGGCTTCGGCCCAAGAGCCGGATGGAACCGAGCTGCAACTCGCGCTCAACGACAACCCGGCCGCCAAGGCCTATCAGCAAGCCATCTTCAAGCAGGGCCAGCCCGCGGTCATGTTCTTCACCGACGACGTGAAGGGCGACTACGAGCGCATCAAGGCGAGCGGCGGCGAGTTCACCATGCCGCCGACCGAGGTGACCGGCTCGACCATCGCCCAGTTGAACGATACCTGCGGCAACCTCGTTCAGATCACCCAGCTGGCGCGCTGGTAAAACGCGGCAATGAAACGCGTCGTGGCAGAGGAAGGCACCCGATGACTCCATCGCAACAGATCGACCAGCTGATCGCGGGCCTTACCGACTGGCGTGGCAAGACGCTAGCCAGCGTCCGCAAGACCATTCTTGAAGTCGATGGCGAGATCATCGAGGAATGGAAGTGGATGGGAAGCCCGGTGTGGTCCCGCGACGGAATGATCGCCGTCGGCAACGCCCACAAGGACAAGGTGAAACTGACCTTTTCCCACGGCGCCGGCCTGCCGGATCCCGGCAAGCTCTTCAACGCGGGGTTGGACGGCAAGGTGTGGCGTGCGATCGATCTTTTCGAGGGCGATGAGCTCGACGGGCGCGCGCTGAAAGAGCTCGTGCGGGCGGCCATCGACTACAATCAGGCCAAAAGGAAGAAGAAAGCGCCTGCAGGCGCTCGGGCGAAGGCGCAGAAGTAGCACCAAAACCGGGACCACTTTTGAGCGATACGCATTAGGCAGCTTGTCCCGCGACCCAGCCGGACGACCACGCCCACTGGAAATTATAGCCGCCCAGCCAACCCGTGACGTCGACGACTTCGCCGATGAAGAACAGGCCCGGCACGGATTTCGCCTGCATCGTCTTCTGGTCGAGTCCGTTGGTGTCGACCCCGCCCAACGTCACTTCAGCGGTACGGTAGCCCTCGGATCCGGCCGGCTTGATGCGCCAGTCATTGACCGCCGCGGCGATGGTTTTGATCTCAGCGTCCGAAAGATCGGCGAGGTTGCCGTCGATCCCGGTGCGCTCGGCGATAGACTGCGCAAGCCGCTTCGGCAGATGATTTGCCAGAACCGTCTGCACCGCTTGCCGCCCATTGCCGCGCTTGGCGGTACGAATGAGATCCGCTACCTCGACCCCCGGCAGCATGGCGATGCGGATTTCATCGCCCTCGCGCCAATAGGACGATATCTGCAGGATGGACGGTCCGCTGACGCCGCGATGCGTGAACAGCATCGCTTCCGAAAACCGTGTCTTGCCACAGGTGACTTCCGCTTCGACGGCATTGCCGGCCAGGGCCGACAGCCGCTCAAGCGTTTTTGCGTCGAAGGTCAGCGGCACCAGCGCCGGCCGCGTTTCGACAATGGCAAGGCCAAACTGTTCGGCAAGCTCGTAGCCGAAGCCGGTCGCTCCCATCTTGGGGATCGACTTGCCGCCGCACGCCACGACCAGAGACTGGCAAATGACTTTGCCGGTGGAGAGGGTGAGCACAAATCCTTCCAGGGTTTTGCGGACATCCCCGACCTCGGTCGACGGTGCCAGCTCCACGCCCCTGCCCCGCATTTCCACGACCAGCATGTCGATGATCTGGCGTGCGGAGCCGTCGCAGAACAACTGCCCCAGCGTCTTTTCGTGATAGGCGATGCGGTGGCGTTCGACGAGCGCGATGAAATCGCGTTGCGTGTAGCGGCTGAGCGCCGAGATGCAGAAATGCGGATTGCCCGAGAGAAAGTTCTTCGGGCTGGCATGGATGTTGGTGAAATTGCACCGCCCCCCGCCGGAGATGCGGATTTTTTCGCCAGGCATCGCCGTGTGATCGAGGATCAGCACCGAACGGCCGCGCTTGGCCGTCTCAACGGCGCACATCATTCCGGCGGCACCCGCGCCGATGATCACGACATCATAGGATTGCATCAGGCTAAATCGTTCCCGCTGACGGCGCCGTTGTAGCAGGCCGCGCCATCGTGCAGTCTCTACCCGTTCGGCGTGACCGCAGGCAACGCCCCGATCAGTTTTAGATCAGCGTCTCGGCAAAGAGCGTCGTCAATCGCTTCCAGTGACGTTCGGCACCCGCGGCATCGAAGACGCTATGGTCGGGCACGCACCAGCCATGCGCCATGCCGACATAGTTCTCGATGACATGGTCGACTTCCGCCACCCGCAACGCCTCGGCAAGCCGTGCCGACTGCTCAGGCGGGAAACTTCTGTCGACACCGGAGGTGCCGACATAGACACGCGCCTTGATCGAGGCAGCCTTGCGATGCGGGCTGTCGGCGGCATCGCTGCCCAGATTGCCGCCGTGGAAACTGGCCGCCGCCTTTATCTGCCCGGGATAGGTTGCCGCGGCGTTCAATGCCCGTGCGCCGCCCATGCAATAGCCGACCGTGCCGATCGGCCCGGCAACACCCTCGGCAGCCAGCGCATCGAGGAATGCGCCGCTGTCGCTGATGGTCATCGCCTGCGTGGTGCCAGTGACCAGTGCCATCAGCGCTGTCTTGGTCTTTTCCTCGGAAAAGGCTGTCTTGGCGTCGAACGGCCCGTAGGGCGCATTGCGGTAGAACAGGTCCGGCACCAACACCGCATAGCCTTCGCCCGCCAACCGTTCCGCCATGCCATCGAGCGCAGCGCGCGGCCCGAACGCATCCATATACAGGATGACGCCGGCCTTGGCCGGGGACGTGTTTGCAGCGCGGAAAAGTCCTGCCCTGGCAACGCCATCCCTGGTCTTGATCTGAAGGTCTTGTTTCGTCATCGCCTGCTCCGTTCGTCAGATGCGCGATACATATCCGCGCGAGCCGCCAGGGCAAGGCGTTCCCTGAACCCGGCAGTCAACATTTCGTGCAGGATCGCGTGACGACTACAGACCTGCGAATGCCGCCATATGAAAGGCCTGGACCTCCGGTGGATAGCGATAGGCCGTGCCGTACGGACAGGCGTTGCGGTCGAGGCAGCCACCGCTGCGGCACGGTCCGCCATTCGCCCCCCGCACATGCGCAAGGCAGGATTGGTAGGCGAAACCTTGTGCGGAATAAGCGTCGACCGGACAGGACTTCAGGCAAGGTTTTTCCACACATGCATCGCAAAGGTGGAGCGGCGTCTCAACGGCTTGAAGCGGAAGTTCTTGCTCGAACAGCAACGCACCGCGATAGGCGTGCCACAGCCCATAGTGCGGATGCATGAGGATGCCGAGCGGTGACGGCTTCAGCCCCTCCGCCCGCATCGCCCATTGCTGGAACGGCAGATAGGGCTTGTCGGACGGTGAAATGGCCCTCGCCCCGAATACCTCCGCTACCGCCCCGATCACTTCACGCGACCAGGTGTCGAGCGGACTGGCGATGGGCGGCGATTGCTTTTCCCGCCAGCGCAGGAAATGCGGCCAGGACGCGTCACCCGCCTGCCCCACAAGCAGGACGGACTTGGCTGGAGCGCCTGACTGGCCCGGCGGGGGCGCATCGCCCAGCGTAAAATTGAAGCCGCCACGAAGAACAAGGCCGTTGGCGAAAAGCGCCGCAGCGATACGGTCAAAGCTGCCGGCAGGCGCAATCATTCCTTCTTGACCGGATCGGAGAATGCGCTCCGCCAGACTTCCTTGTGAATGATGTTGGCGACTTTAGCCCCGCCTGACTCGGGCTCCTTTCAAGTGAAGGCGTCGGGCATCGATCCCTTCTTCTTGGCGATGAAGTCCTTCAAGGCTTCGTCGGTGCTCGGATCGAGGTACGGCGCCTCGTAGCTTTCCAGCCAGCGGCGGGCGAGCTCGTTGGCGCGCTGCGGCGCGGTCTTTTCACCCTCGGCCAGCCATTGTTCGTAGGAATTGTTGTCGGCGATGTTGGAGCGATAGAAGGCGGTCTGGAAATTGGCCTGTGTGTGATCACAGCCGAGATAATGGCTGCCCGGTCCGACCTGGCGGATGGCATCCATCGCTTGGCCGTTTTCCGACAGATCGACGCCCTCGGAGAACTTCTGCGTCATGCCGAGCTGGTCGATGTCCATCATGAATTTTTCGTAGCAGGAGGCGAGCCCGCCCTCGAGCCAGCCAGCCGAATGCAGCACGAAGTTGGTGCCGGCCAGGATGGTCGAGTTCAGCGTGTTGGCGCTTTCGTAGGCCGCCTGAGCATCCGGAACCTTGGATGCGCAGAGCGAGCCGCCGGTACGGAACGGCAGGCCGAGGCGACGTGCGAGCTGTGCGGCGCCATAGGACACCAGCGACGGCTCCGGCGTGCCGAAGGTCGGCGCGCCCGATTGCATCGAGATCGACGAGGCGAAGGTGCCGAACAGCACCGGCGCGCCCGGCCGGATCAGCTGGGTGAACGACGCGCCGGCCAGCACCTCGGCCAGAACCTGCGTCAGCGTGCCGGCGACCGTCACCGGGCTCATCGCGCCGGCAAGGATGAACGGCGTGACGATGCAAGCCTGGTTGTGGCGCGAATAGACTTTCAGCGCGCCGAGCATGGTCTCGTCGAACACCATCGGCGAGTTGGCGTTGATCAGGCTGGTCAGCACCGTGTTGTTTTCGACGAAGTCGTCGCCGAACACGATCTTGGCCATGGCGACGGTGTCCTCGGCACGCTCCGGCGCGGTCACCGAGCCCATGAACGGTTTGTCGGAATATTTGATGTGGCTGTAGATCATGTCGAGATGGCGCTTGTTGACCGGCACATCGACTGGCTCGCACACGGTGCCGCCCGAATGGTGGATCGACGGCGCCATATAGGCGAGCTTCACGAAATTCTGGAAATCCTCGATCGTCGCATAGCGCCTGACGCCGTCGAGATCGCGCACGAAGGGCGGCCCATAGACCGGCGCGAAGACAGTGGCGTTGCCGCCAATCTGCACCGAGCGCTCGGAATTACGGGCGTGCTGGGTGTAGACGGAAGGCGCGGTCTTCAGCAGCGAACGGCAGAGCCCTTTGGGAAAATGCACACGCTCGCCCTTGACGTCGGCGCCGGCTTCTTTCCACAGCTGCAGTGCTTCGGCGTCGTCGCGGAAGATGATGCCGACCTCCTCGAGCACCGTGTCGGTGTTCTTCTCGATCAGTGCCAGGCCTTCCTCGTCCAGCACCTCATAGACGTTGATCTTGCGTTTGATATAGGTGAGCTGGGTGCCGGGACCGCCGCCCGAACGTGCTGCACGCCGGGCAGCCGCTCCGCCGCTGGCGCCGCGCCCGCGTCGCGCGTTTGACGCTTCCTGATCAACTGCCGCGTGTTCGCTCATGATCGCTCTTCCCTGAATTTGTTCTTGTCCGGAATCCATTGCGGCAGCGTATCGCCGCTTCTTGCCGGATCGTAGCCATGCACCCTATTCGAAACGGCCCGCCAGCGCCAACGCCTGTCGCAAAATCGACAAGAATTCCAAGAGAGTTACGGTCGCTTTCCTTTTGCGGGAAGTCGCAAATCAGCTATGGATACATGCCCTCAGCGGGTTAGGTATGAACGCGAATATTGTGTGCCTTGCGACGCAGTCGCGATGCCGGCAGGAGCTCAATACAAATGTCCGACGACGAGATCATCCTTTCCGAACTTTCCGACGACGAGTTGGTGCAGCAGATGCACGACGATCTCTATGACGGGCTGAAGGAAGAGATCGAGGAAGGCACCAACATCCTGCTCGAGCGCGGCTGGGCGCCTTACAAGGTGCTGACCGAAGCGCTGGTCGAAGGCATGCGCATCGTCGGCGAGGATTTTCGCGACGGCATCCTGTTCGTTCCCGAAGTGCTGTTGTCGGCCAATGCGATGAAGGCCGGCATGTTCATCCTGCGTCCGCTGCTTGCCGCCACCGGCGCGCCG